>NZ_JAGRPM010000003.1 GCF_019449565.1 Rhodoblastus sp.
CAAGGTGCAGCGGAAAACCGCCGCGTTGGCTTTGTCAATCACGGCATGGACGAACACGTCCTGCCCGAACCAGGGGTGAAGCGCGTACAAGACCTTCCGGCTAACGGTCCCGTGGGTCTTCTCAAATCGGGTTGTACAATGAGGTCAGACCGCACAGCGCGATTGGCAATAAGCCACCGATAACGCTGATCAACGGCGCATCGACGCATCCGGCGCCATGAGCCAAAACGCCGAAAATTCCAGTTATGACTGGTCCAAATTCCGGGGGCACGTCAAAACCGCCGAGGCTCTAATCGCCGCTGGATGATGCGTCAGCGGCAGGTCAATTTGCGTCATGATGATTGCCCCCTTCGGCTCAATATTTTAAGGGTTCTGAGGGGCCCTATAAAACCTATGCTTTTGTATCGTAAACCTAAGGAACAGGAAGGCATGCGCGGCTGGGTGATAAAATTTGAGGGTGACCGAGTCACGAGTTGGCCCATCGATGATAGCGCCCGCCGCGATCCGTCGAAAGACTCCATCGTTGAAAATCGGGAAGCATCGGAAGGTGCCGGTTCTGTTGGTCGGAAAATCCCTGTTGAAAAGACCGGCCCGAGAATTATTGACATTATTTTCAGGGATGCCGATGCCCAGCCCTTCATTACTTCACACGTCGCCCGCCAAGTAGAGGTGGAAAACAAAGCGGATCCTGCGCCCCGACGGATGCAAGTCGATCTGATTGACGACGAGCGCGTCCGGGCGGACCTTGGGGCTGCTCCAAAGGTCAAGAATATTCCTATCGAAGGCCATGTCGACATTATGACCTCTTGGGGAGCTTCGGGCTGGGCGCGTTTCACCGACGGCAGGGACGAGTTCGTTCGCATTGAGGTCGTGCTCAATGGGGTCGTCATCTGCGAGGGTCTGGCGCGCGATTTGCGACCCAGCGACCGCGGTTCGGGATACTGCGGTTTCACCTTGCAATTCGACCCCCAGCTTTCCGACGGCGACAAGCCAGAATTTTTTGCAATCGGAGCTGCCGGAACGCTGCGTCTGGCCTCCGCCGATATGGTCGCTTCGGAAGTTGCAGCTTCTCTGCAAGGCACCTCGGCTGCGATAGTCGCCACGACGAAAACGGGCTCAACGCCGAGCCACGACATCGAGGGCGGTGTCGATATTATAACGAGGTGGTATGCATCTGGCTGGGTTTGGCGTCCTTCGACACCCAAACAGCCCTTGGAAGTTGAAGCTACGCTCAACGGCAAGGCGATCGGTCGCGTCACTGCCGACCAATTCCGTCAAGATCTGGGGAAATATGGAAAAGGAAACGGGCATCACGGCTTCGTCCTAAACTTTTCAAGCCCTCTAGAAGGTGAAACCGTGCCGACCTTAAGTGTGAAGGAAGAGGGAGGGTCGATCGTTATTCCGAACCATGCCAAAGTAATTGCGGGCGTCAAGAAGCCGACGACGGCCTTGAAGGAGAAGCCGGCTTCAGCGCCGACACTTTTGCTGCCTGCGGTTGAAGGGCATATCGACCATTTGACGCGGCGCGGCGCCAAGGGCTGGGCATGGTTTCCCTCGGCGCCGGAGCTGACCGTGCAAATCGATGCCGTGCTCGACGGCAAGATCATCGGCCGGGCACTGGCGAATCAGCTTCGACCTGATCTGGCGCAGCATGGAAAGGCCACTGGTCATTACGGCTTCACGATCAAGTTCAATGAGCCGGTGATGGGTGCCACGGCGCCGCGGTTTCAGGCGACGCAGGCCTCGTGCCACTTTCTGACCAACGAATGCGAGTTGCCGCCGGACTCGCGCATCGATCTCGTCAAACGCACTAGCGGATCATTTTCCGCCCTGCTCAACGAGCATGCCGCCTTCACAACGAAAGGTCCGTTGTTTGAGGAGTTTGACGAAACGATTCTCACGCGCATTGCGGAAAGCGAGGGCAATTGGCCACGCCCAATGTTGGTCGCTTTCTATCTGCCGCAGTTCCACCCGATCGAAGAGAATGATTACTTTTGGGGCAAAGGCTTTACAGAGTGGCGTCAACTTTCAAAAGGTATGCCGCGTTTCCCTGGCCATTATCAGCCGCATATTCCACGCGATCTTGGTTTCTATGATCTCGAAAATATCGAGACGCTCGTCAAGCAGGTCGCGATGGCCAAAGCTGGCGGCGTGAGCAGCTTTGCTTATTACTATTACTGGTTCAATCGCAAACGCGTCCTTGAGCGCCCGCTTGAACTGCTTCTCGAATCCGACATTGACATGCCGTTCATGCTAATCTGGGCCAATGAAAACTGGACCCGAACCTGGGACGGATCCGAATCGGAAATCCTTCTTGAACAGGACTACCATCCTGATGACGAAGACGCCTTGATCGATGATATCGCGCGGCATTTTAGTGATCGTCGCTATATTCGCCTCAACAATCGGCCGCTCTTTGTCATTTACAATCCCAAGAACGTTCCCGAAAGCGCGCAGACCATTGGGCGTTGGCGAGAGAAGCTCACAACGCGTATTGGCGTCGAGCCGCTCTTGTTCATGGCCCAGACCTTCGGCGAGTTGGATCCGCGCCCACATGGCCTCGATGGTGCGTTGGAGTTTCCGCCGCATAAATTGTCCAACCGTCTGCCTGGGCGTCCCACACCCGACGCTTATTCGCCTGAATTCGCGGGTCGCGTCATCGACTATGACGACTTCGCCAACGCGTCTCTGGACGAGAACGAGCCCGAAGATTTCCCACTGATCAAGACCATCGTGCCAAATTGGGACAATGATTGTCGCCGACCCAACCGCGGCTTAACGCTGGAGGGAAGCGCGCCGCACAAATATGAGACGTGGCTCACGGAACTTCTCACGCGCGCCATGGATGCGCCAGTCTTCGGAACGCCCATTGTCGCAGTAAACGCCTGGAACGAATGGGCCGAAAGTGCCTATCTTGAGCCGGATGTCCATTTTGGCGCCGCCTACCTGAACGCGACGGCGCGCGCCTATGTCTCAGCGGTCGATAGTCGAGACGCCAGCACTCAGGAAGTTGGCTCGGAAAGCGCGAGGCCGCCCACCGTCTCCGTCATATTCCCGAATTACAACCACGAAAAATTTCTTCCCGAGCGTCTCGGATCCGTGCTGCAACAAACAATGCGTCCCGCCGAGATCATTTTTCTTGATGACTGCTCCTCCGATGACAGCATAAGCGTTGCAAAAAGCATCCTCTCGCAATCCGGCATTCCATTTCGCATCGTCAAAAATGAAATGAATTCCGGCTGCGTGTTCAGGCAATGGATGAAGGGTATTGATCTGGCCCGACATGACCTGATCTGGATTGCCGAAACCGACGATTCCGCCGATCGTCACTTCCTGCGCAACTTATTGCCAGCCTTTGAGCGTGACGACATCCTTGCGGCCTTCGGCCGCATCACCTGTATCGATCAGGAAGGCGCGCCGCGCGGCGATCTCGACGCCTATTTCGACGGACTCAAGAATTTCTCATGGCGACAATCTTGCGTCGTGCCGGCTCATCGCGCGTTTTCGCATGACTTCACCGTCAAAAATGTCATTCCAAACGCCTCCGGTCTGGTGTTTCGCAAGCCGATCCTCACAAAAATGGAGCGCGAACGCCTCTTCGAATATCGTTTTGCCGGCGACTGGTATTTCTACTCCCTGATCACGCGCGGCGGATCCATCGCCTATCGCCGCAATGCGCGCTCCTTCTTCCGCGTCAATCCATCCAGCGCGTCGCGCAGCTCCTTTTTCACCGAAAGGCACCTAGCCGAACACAAGATGGTCGTTCAGGATCTTTGGCGAGAATATGGCGTCGACGATACTGCGATCGACGCGCATTGTCAGTCACTTGCGCACTATCTCACGGACCGTTCAGCCGAATCGTTGAGCCAATCGATGCGCCAGGCGCTGCCCCGCGAGGCCGGACAGCACCCGATGCGTGTCTGCATCGCGGCGAATGGCTTTGCCGTCGGCGGCGGCGAAATCCTTCCGGTCGAATTAGCCAATACACTGAAAGGCTTAGGAGTCCACGTCACCTATCTGGCCATCGAGCGGCCAAATGGCCTGCTGGACGGACAGGTAAGGCAAAGGCTGCGTTCGGATATTCCAGTCGTCTATTGGGACTCGATCTGTGACGATTTGCCGGGATTTATCAAGCAATACGGCATACAGCTGATCAATTCGCATAATGTCAGCGTCGATTTCCGGGTTTTCCTCCGCAAGGTCGATCTTGAAATCCCCTATGTCGCATCGCTTCATGGCGGCTACGAAACCGTTCCCGAACTCCTGACTCCGGACTTCCTCGCTTACCTGTCCAGATATGTGACGAAGTGGCTGTATCTGGCCGAGAGGAATTTCGCCTTTCTGCCAGACGATCTTCGCAAACCCGGAAAATTCCTTCATAGTTTCAACGCTGTCCCCCCCCTTGCCGACGTGGTCGATCGTGAATCGTTCCGCGCCCAACATGGAATTGGCTCCGACGCCTTTGTGTTCGTCCAGTGTTCGCGAGCGATCGAATCGAAGGGCTGGGCCCAAGCGATTGAAATCGTGGCTAGGATTGACGCCCAGGGCTGGCCGGTTCATCTGGTGTTGATCGGCGACGGGCCGGTCGCCGGCGAATTGAAAGAAAAATACGGGAAATCTCCGCTCGTGACTTTCCTCGGCCAGATTGAACGCCCGATTCGCTATTTTAAATGCTTCGACATGGGAATTTTTCCGACCCGTTTCGAGGGCGAGACATTCCCGCTTTTCTTGCTGGAATGTTTCGAGGCGGGGCTTCCAGTCGCGACGACCGATATCGGCGAAATCCCTCGAATCATGCAGGGCGTGCTGGGGCAGCCGCCGGGTTTGCTGGTCGATCATCGCAGCGACCCCGAAACGCTGGCGTCGGAATTCGTCAAGAAACTGAAAAACATGTTCGGCAGTGTTGGAGCTTATGACGCCTATCAGGCCGGGGCCGTCACGACCTCGCGACGCTTCAGCATGGCGGTCCTCGGCGATTTGTATCTTAAGTCGTTCGGCGACTTGTTCGAACCTATGGCGGAAAGCGGACCAGTCGCGTCAAAACGGCGGAAACAGGGCAGCAAGGCAGCCCGGACTGGAAAGTAAGCGGCGGAGTCTAGCAGCCATTAATGGCCAGTTCGAGATTTGTTGTGATACAGTCCATCAGATGATCTGAAACGCATGCTTTTTTTGATAGAAATCTCTTTGTGATAATAGAAATGCCATTTCAATACCGCGTATGTATTGATCCGCTTGAGCGCTCGTCGCGCTTATAAAAGTCAGGCTGTTGATTGCCGTTTGGAACTGACCAGCGTTTTTCACTGAGAAGTGCCCGCCTTTTTATGTTGCTGCTGACTTGCCACTGACGTTTCATCCAGCGGAAATTAGAGTCTCAGCGGATTTTTCGCCTTGGGGCGCGGTGTGAGCAACATGCGATCGGCGGAGCTGGTTGGGTGTTGATTGCCACTGAGAACTGACCCGTTTTGGGTAAATCGTCGCTCGTTTCGTGGACGCCTTCTTTCCCTAAAATTGAGGCAAGGAGGCCGGGATGGGCAAAGGCAATTTCAGCGACGATTTCAAGCGTGATCCGGTACCGGCCATCGGTCCTCGTCGACACAACGCTCGATCGGCAATTCGATGTCGAGGCACCGGATGTCGCCTGGGTGACAGACATCCCCCACATCAAGACGCTGGAAGGCTTCGCCTATCTGGCTGTGGTCATCGACCTGTACTCGCGCCGCGTCATCGGCTGGTCAATACAGAGCCGCCAGACGACGGAAATTGTCTTGCAAGCCCTGCACATGGCCGTGTGGCGCCGCAGGCCAAAGACCAGAGTTCTCATCCATTCCGATCAAGGATCCCAGTTCACCAGTATCGAATGGGCCTCGTTCCTGAAGCACCATGATCTGGAGCCCTCGATGAGCCGACGTGGAAACTGCCACGACAACGCCGTTGTCGAGAGCTTCTTCAATCTCCTGAAGCGCGAACGCATACGCCGCAAGGCATATCGAACGCGGGATGAAGCACGCCGGGATGTGTTCGACTACATCGAGATGTTCTACAATCCAACGCGTAAACACGTCAGGAACGGGATGCTGTAACCGGTCGAGTTCGAACGGCAGATGAAAGCCGCCAACGAAGGCGTCTAGAAAACTCGGGGTTATTCAAGGATCGTCCCTGTTATGTTGAAAAATAGCCCTTGAAAACAGGTCGCGGCAAGATAAGATTGGTGATAGAGGGCAATTATATATGATTGCTCTGGAGTGTGCTTCGATGGGTGACCTTGGACAGCTTTTGGAACTAACACGTCTTGAAAATGGCGGTGAGATAGAAAAATTAGAGGTCATGATTCTAAAGCTTTTGAACGATGGAGTGGCAGAGCCTGCGACACAAAGATGGCTTGCTGAACGGCTCAATTACGACGAAAATTCAAAATCCGGGCTAAAATTTATATACCGCCAAAGGAAGCTTGGCGAAGAGGATCATAAACTAGAAGGTCACTATTTAATATTCGACAGATTATATTGTGATACAAAACATGCTACGAAAACTTTGACAGCAGAAACGGTTGATGAAATTGTCAGTTTTAGAGATAGGCCAGAAACGGCGGCTGACAAAATCTATAAACACATAAGAATATTTAAGGGGACGCCCACGTAGGATATGGCTTTTTGCCGTACTGGCGGTGAAAATCGAGTAGATGCCCCTTGACGCTCTCCGCCGAAGAAAAAGGCCGACAATGGTGTCAGTAGGGCGGCTAGCATGTGAGGCTCCAGGCCGATAAAATGTTGGCTTGACCGGCGCGTTGTGATTCTCGGCTTCCGAATGGAAGCGACCGATGAATCGCGATCAATTATCGCTGACAGCGCGCAGTTTTCAAAGATTGCGCCGCATCTTCCAACCGACAAACGTGGCAAGCCGCGAACCGATGATTGGCGAGTTATCAGCGGATCTATCCATGCGCTGAAAGAGGGTGGTCGTTGGATCGATGCGCTGTCGGCCCCTCGCTGCGATCCGCTCAGTCCTGCAAACGATACGCGTCGCTCCCTCCGGATTGCGCGCTTTTTTGTTTGTTGCTAACGATTACTACTATCGGACATTGCACGGACTTTGGAGCTGAACTGTGGATAATGCGCTGACGACGGGAATGGACGCTCCCGCGAACGCGCGGTCGGTTCTGGATCTTCGTTCCGAGGGCGGCGCGGCCTTGCATCGTGGCGACGCCGATGCGGCCGAAGCGGCCTATCTGGCGCTTCTGGCGTATGATCCGACGGATATATATGGGCTTGTCGGAATGGGATTGGCCGCGAAAGCGCGGGGCCTCAGCGATGTAGCGCAGGAACGCCTCAAGGCGACTGCCGCCGTTTGGCCATCGCATCCGTGGCCACTGCTGGAACTGGGTTCTGTATTTCGGTCGTGTGACCTCATCGAGAAGGCCGAAAAGGCCTTCCGCCAAGCTCTGGAGCTGGACCCACAAAATTTCCACGTCTTGATTGCGCTCGGCGGCCTGTTGGCGCAGCGCGGTGCCCTCGCCGAAGCGGTTGATTTTTACCGGGCCGCCGTCAGCCTCGCGCCCGACGCAGCCGCCTATTTAGACCTGGCTTCAATTGTCGCGCGCATGGGCGATTCCGACGAGGCGATCGCAACGCTGGCGACCGGGCTTGAGGTCGTTGCCGACAGGCAGGCCCTTTGGAGCGCCAAGGCGCGACTCCTGCACTCTCTGGGCCGCGTCGACGAAGCTCTCGCGACCTGGAATTCGGCCTTGTCCGAAAAACCCGATCAGCTTTCGCTCAAACTGGAGATCGCTTGCGAAACCTGCGCACTCGGGAGGTATGTGGACGCGCTTTCGGTTTACAGGGAGATAATGGAAGACGAACGCATTTCGGGTGCGGAACGCCATCAGGCGGCGCTTGCTGGCGGGCGTGTCGCACGTGACAAATTGCAGGACGGTCGCCAGGCGATCGTTTTTTTTGAAGGGGCGGCTGCTCTGAACGCAGACGATCTCCAGGGCATCGGCGAACTAGCCCAGCAATACCGTATGTCGAAACGTTTCGACGATGCGGAAGGTCTCTACCGCGGGATCCTCGCGCGTGATCCCGAAAACATCGCCGCATTGGCTGGCTTCGCCACACTCAAGCGTCTGGAGGGCAAGGCCCAGGAGGCGCTGCCGCTGATCGAAAAGGCTTGCGCGATCAATCCGAAGGAGGACTGGAACCGGTTGGAGTTTGGCTATGTCCTTCGCGATGTCGGGAGGTTGGAAGAAGCCGCGAAGAAATTCGAGACGATTGAAATCGAGTCTCCCGCCCTGGCCTGGGCGAGCATGGCGCTTGGCCAGATGGCGCGGGCGCGGGGCGATTTTGGCGAGGCCGGGGACTTTTTCGAACAAGCTGCCGGCAGGGCGGGGAACCCTGCCGACGCCCTGCGAAATCTGGCCGAGGTCCGAAGCGCGGCAGGTGATTTTCCGGGTGCGGAGAAGGCGATCGAGCAGCTGCTGGCGAACGATCTTACATCCTATGGCGGCCACATGGCGAAAGGGCATTTGAAAAGGGCGATGCATGATCGTCCGGGCGCTCGCGGGGCTTTTCTGCGCGCTGCGGAAATCGCGCCGGCACTTCCAGAGCCCCATGTCGAAATTGCTGTCGAGGAGCTTGCGGACGCCAATGTCAAAGGCGCTGCGGCGGCGCTCGACACCGCACTGAGCCTGGATCCCGCGCATTACGACGCCCGGCTCAAGAAGGGCGACCTGCTGTCGGTGCAGGGCGAGAATGAGGCCGCGCTCGCAACCTACCGGCAACTGTTCGCGGAGCGGCCAGATGCGGTCTCGTCTTACCTCGCGGCGGCGCAGCTCATGGCCAGGATGGGAGAGTCCGATGGCGCGCTTGGGGTGCTGGCGACGGCGCGCGAGAAATGCCCGCCAAATTCTCATATCGACTTTAGGGGAGCGTGCATCCTTCGCCAGCTTGGACGCCTCGATCAGAGCCTCGAAATGATCACCGTGGCCAATAATGCCTTCCCGCAGGATTTCTGGCCCTGGTATACAAGAATATCGATCAGCATCGATCTCGGCCGTTTCGACGACGCGCAGACGCTTCTCGACGCCCCGCCCCCCGTGACATCCGACCAGGAGCGCTGCTATGTCCTCAAGCTGCGCGCCCGGTTCTCCAAGGCGCGCTGGCTGCTCGAAGCTGCCATCGAGAGCCTTGAAGCCGCGATTATTCTAGACGCGAAGGACGGCGAGGCACGTGAAGAACGCGCGAAGTTGGCGCTGATGCACTTCGACCTGCCCGGCGCCTGGCGCGACCTTGTGGCGCATGCCGAAACCCGTTCACCATCGGCCCGGCGCAAGATCAATCCCGTGCATTCGCATACGGGACAACTTTATGAGGAATATATTCTCGACGACGATCTCGCCGAAAAGCTCGCGGCCCTGCGCGGAACGCCTCCGGAGCAGCAGATCGGTCCGCTGTTGCAGTTAGTGCGGGCCTTCCCCGACCCCACCGGTCCCGCCGTTGGCCTGATGATTGCGCTGCGCCGCTCCGGCCGGTTCGACCCGCCTTCATCACGAGATTCGAATCTTCCGACGGGGGCAATCCCTAAGCTCATTACCAGGTTCTGGAACGATCCCGAGCCGCCAGCCGACGTGGCGCGGCTCATGGCCAGCTGGAACGAATGCGAGCCACGCTTCAGGATTGAGACATTCAACGATTCCACCGCGCTGAATTATCTGCGCGCGCGTTGCCCGCCGCAAATTCTTGACGCCTTCGTCAGAACAGGCGAACCGGCCCAACGTGCCGATCTTTTCCGCCTCGCCCGCCTTCATGTTGAGGGCGGCTTTTATATCGACGCCGACGACCGCGCACGGGGCGGACTTTCGGCCCATGTTCCGCCGGGGGTTGTGTTTTTCGCGCATCAGGAGGATCCTGGCTCTATCGGCAACAATGTCCTCGGTGCGACGCCGCACCATCCAGTAATCGCAGGGGCGCTGGGCGAAGCCACCGCCGCGATTCTACGCGGCGACAGAGATATCGTGTGGCTGACCACAGGGCCGGGTCTGTTGACGCGCGCCTTCGCGAATTGGCTGGCGAACGAACCGGAGCGGCTCGACGAGCGTCTTTCCAAGGTCTCCATCCTGACGCTAGCGGAAATGCGCCGCGCGGCGGCGATCCATTGCCACGCAGCCTATAAAAATACCAGCCGCGCATGGCTGAGCGGGGCTTTTAGAAAGGCTCCAGGATAGAATTCGCCAGAAACTCTTCTTTTTGCGCGTCTCCTTCATCCGCGTCCTCACTTTGGTGGCGCTCTGGACCACAGCAGCAGTGTGTTCTAACGTCAACATAGAAATTGGAGCGTTTTCCGTGTACACAGTTAGCAGCCCACGCATCACTTACAGCTCGGAGTTTCGCAATAGCGCGAATCCATTCAGAGACAAGTTCGGAGGCATTGCGGACGACAATTGGAAGGACGTCTGGCTCACGACTGAAACTTGCTCGAATATCCAGGGCATCGAATTCCCGACAATTCCCGAGCAGCAGTTGCAATCGCAGATCCACGGCTCGTCTTCCTGGCAGATTTCGATGGGGGAGGCGTTCGCTTTCTATGAGTTCGTCAAGTCCAGCGGCGCATTGGACGGTGCCAAGTGTTTTCTGGATTTTGGGTGCGGCTGGGGCCGCATGACGCGACCCTTCATGCGCGATTTCGATCTCGGCAAGATATACGGCTTTGAGCCGAACGCACTGCACGCGATCATTGCAAGATCCCTGAATCCCTATTTTACTGTCTTTACTGGCGGATTTTCTCCGGATGGGTCGATACCGAAGGATTGGTTCGATCTCGTCGTCGGCTGGTCGATTTTTTCGCACTTGTCGGAAAAATCTCTCAAGGAGTGGCTGACCGAGATCTGTTCAGTGCTGAGGCCGGGCGGTCACGCGGTCTTCACAACCTGGGGCATTCGTTTTCTGAAGCGTCTCCAAGGTGAGCAGGCGCTCCTCGACGCCGGGCAGGAAATACACTGGTATTCGAAACAATGCCTTGATGGCGTGGGGAATATTTCCAAACGTATCGCGGACTATGAGAATGGCGATTTCATCTGGTTTACCAATACCGATTCCACCGAATATGGCGAAGCCTTTCTCGGAGAGAAGGCTTTGAACCGTTTCGTATCCGAACTTGATTTGCCGATGGAAGTCACAACCTTCGACGCGACAAGCTTGGCGCAGGATGTGTTCATTCTTCGAAAACGGCAGTGGTGATCGATCGGCGGATGTTGCTTGCCGGGCTCGCGAGCGCTGCGCTCGCGGGGCGGGCGTGCGCAAATTCCGGCGCTCGGCCCACGATAGGCGCGATTCGCTGGGACGCCTGGTACACGCAATCCGCGACGGACGGCATTCGCAGCGTCGTTCAAAACACCCTCAGCCCGACGCGGTGGCAAGGCCGCGCTCCATCCTGCGCCGTTGTGGATGCGCCGGACGCGATATCGTTGGATAAATGCGGAGTACAGTCACGCATCGATATCGAGATCGTCAAAGCCCACACAGCGCGAATCGATTATTGGGCCTATTGCTGGTTTGGTGCCGACCACCCCATGCAACGGGCTTGGAGACTGCATCAAAGCAGCCCGAACAAGACTCTTGTGAAATGGTGCTGCATATTCAGTTACGAGCCATTTGTCCGGCAGGTGACCTGCGCGTTGCCCGAGTTGGTTGGCCTTCTCACAGCGCCCAACTACCAAACCGTGCTCGATGGCAGGCCGCTGCTGTTCATGCTGACCGACGATACAAAGCCGTCGGTGCTGTCGGACGCCATTCGCGGCCTTAGACGCGAATGCCAGCGTTCGGGACGTAAAAATCCCTATGTCGTACTGATGCTCTGGTCTCCACTTCAGGGAGGGGGGCTTGCGGCGACGGGCGCCGACGCTGTCAGCGCCTATGCAACGATGGGCGAGGTGCCCATTGCCGGAAGTTACACGGAGCTTGTCACGATTGCCGAAGCCTATTGGAAAGTTCTCGCGGACTCAGGTCAGGCGATCGTTCCGACGGCCATGACGGGATGGGATACGCGTCCGCGTCAAGAAACGCCAACTCCATGGCCGACAACTGGACTTGGACCGTCCGGCGAAGAACACTATTACTTGCTTGGCTCGGCTCATCAGGTCGCGGCGCATGTACACAACATGTCTGCCTGGATCAGGACTCATCCCCAATCCTGTCCCGCGCAAACGGGCATCATTTATTCATGGGATGAACACGATGAGGGCGGCTCTGTGCTGAATTCCACAATCGTCGGCGGCGACAGCATATTGGATGCGGTCGGCCAGGCTCTGAAGTGACCGCATGACTTTGCAAAACGAAACGATAAGCGGCGTTTCCGAGGACGCTGTCGAGAACCTCGCAATTCTGGAACTGAGGCCGGCGTTCGAGCGCCAGACGTCTTCCTTTTCCGCCGCATGGTCCGGTCTGGTCGGCGGGACAATGCCGCCCCGATGGTGGACTCCCGACCTTTTGATCCCCGGCGACGCTTTGGAATTATACTCGACGGATGACGCCTATTACGTCCCATCGTTGGGAGCGGTGCTCACGGCTGGCGGACAGATTTTTCTGACAACTGCGCGCCACGCGACCTACATCGATCCCAAACTGGAACAGCTCCAGCAGATCTGGTCCACCCGCGCGTCCGCGCCACGCCTTACCGACGGCATTGTGACCATGTCCTGGGGCTCGCAGCACAATTACGGGCATTTCGTTCTCGACGCCATGACTTCCGTCGCCGCCGTTGCCGAACTGGCTATCGATTGGCAGGTCCCCTTTGTGACGCCACCCCTCCGGGAATGGCAACGCCAGCATTTCAAATTGTTGCAGATCGAGCCCCTGGAGCTTGCGGAGCCCATTTACGCATTCGGCCACATCGCCTTCGTGTCCGGCATGAAGGGCTCGCTGCACAATCCGAACCTGCATTTTCAAACGCTGAGGGATGCGCAACTGTCCTGGCTTCCTGCCGCGGCAGGGGGGGCACAGCGGATTTACATCAGTCGGCGGGGTCACAAACGACCGCTGATCAACGAAGACAAACTGGAACAGGCGCTCGAGTCGATCGGCTTTGCCATTATCCATACCGAAAACTTGCCGATTGCCGAACAGATCGAAACTTTCAGAAACGCCAGCATCATCGTCGCGCCGACCGGCGCGGCGCTGGCCAATCTGCTCTACGCGCAAAGAGCGACGGTCTTTGAAATCATCCCACGCGACATGACGCTGAGCGATACCGCCCATAAATGGGTCGCCTTCCTGACCGCGATGGGCGAGGGCGACTGGCGACCCTTTTTCTGTGAAGATAGTCCGGAATCCGAACAGGCGGAAATCGCGGGACAAAAACAGCCCGGCTACAGAGCTTTCGAGCTTTCGATCCCCGATCTGTTGTCATTCATCGCGCCGGCATTGGCTTAGGCGCGCAATTTCGGGTAGTGGCGGCAAATAGGAATGCGATAATGAAAGACTGCAATTATAGCGAAAGAGTCGCCGGCGTTAACTATGTTGAGTTTTTGCGAGTTCTGCATGGCCGACTTAAGCCAGCAACATATTTTGAAATCGGCGTGCAGTTTGGCGACACTTTGAAGTTGGCGAATTGCGCCACGATTTGTGTCGACCCTCGCTTTCAATGCGAAATTAATGTCTTATGCGGCAAGCCTGTATGTCATTGTTATCAAATGACAAGCGATGAGTTTTTCGGCGCAAACAATCCAACTGCCATCTTTGGTCGACCTATTGATTTTGCGTTTCTGGATGGAATGCATTGGTTCGAGTTTTTGCTGCGCGATTTCATAAACACGGAAAAGCACTGCGCATCACGATCGACCATTGTGATGCACGATTGTTTGCCTCCGGGTTTTTACATGACGACGCGTGACAATGACGCGGTCAATCATCCAGAGTCCGACTTCAAGGGATGGTGGGCAGGCGATGTATGGAAAATCGTTCCGACGCTCATAAAATACAGACCGGATTTATCCATTTCGATTACGGATTGCGCTCCAACAGGACTGGTCATCGTAACTAATCTAAATCCTGACGACACCATCCTGACGACGAATTACAATCAAATCCTCACGGAATTCAAGGAAATGGATCGCGAAGAATTCGAACATTACTGGAAAAACGTATTTATTGACCATGCGGCCTGACTATTGATTGAGAACTGAGCCGCGCCGGGTTTGACGGAGGCGTTTTTGTTTAAATCAGGCCGCGACAGCGGTCTGATTGAGTGAGGCGTAATAACACGCCTCAGCCTCGGCTGGCGGGATTGCCGATTGCTCCAGCAGCCGACGGTGATTGAACCAGTGAATTGCCCTCGTTTTCAAGACACCTTCGGTAGCGGTTTTGTTGCGGCGTTCGAATTCGACAGGCGAGAGCATGCAATTGCGGGCGAGCTTCCTGGTATCCATCCGGCGTAGCACGCAGGCGCAGGCAGCCGGATTCAGCGCGACCGCCTCGCCAGGATCGTCGGATCGTCGTTGTGGATTTTGATGAGATCGATCAGGTTCTCGATGCCGAAGTCTGTGAAGGCCATTTCGCC
>NZ_JAGRPM010000024.1 GCF_019449565.1 Rhodoblastus sp.
GAAGATGGCGAGATGGCCTTCACCGATTTCGGCATCGAGAACCTGATCGACCTCATCAAAATGCACAAAGACGATCCGACGATCCTGGCGAGGCGATCAACCTGATGCCGGCCGCCTGCGTGCTACGCCGGATGGATACGATGATAGGCGAGCCATTCAGGCAAGTAGCGCGATTCGTTCCTGGCGATTGCGCCGAGCGTGATGGCTTGGTCGCTCTGCGATTTCAGATGCGTTTGAACGACCGATTCATCAGGCGCGATAGCAACGGGGGCAACCGGGACTTCACTGGACATAATATCGAAACCTGTTCCATGGCCTTCAGGAGCTCGCCGAGAATTCGCGCCGCGACAGGGATTCTCTCCCTGCAATGCCCGCTGATGGCCGCCTCATAGAATTTTTCCCGCTCGCCATCGCGACTAGTCAGCAACCAATTAACGAGTTGTTTGTGGAGCTTAAGCCTGATTGCGCCCGCGGAACATAACCGTCTGCCGTCCCCATGCCAAGTGGGCGCTTTTCTGCGTCCACAAGCTTCACGAACCGGCGCGTCAATAGCTCCAGTCTGGAAAGAGCGCAAAACGTTTTGGTCGAGCACTCTCGAGCGGCTCCCGCGCGATAACCGCAGGCATCACGCCGCAGAGCGAGCGCTCGCTCCGGCCGAATTGAACGGGCAGCCGGGATCAGACAATCGCCGTCGATAATTCGGAAGGAAACTCCAGTGCAGAATCCCAAGTATTATGTGTTATTTTCTTTCCGACTTCCCTGACCCGGATATCCTCAAAATTCAAGCGCCGATGCTGCGCGATAAACCAGAAAAACGTATCAGCCATCGTCGACGGATAGAAAATTTTGACTTTCGTCATAGGCGAGCAAAATGCGATATTAGCCATCGCGGCTCCCGCGATGCCGACGACGACCCTGGCTCCTTTGAAACGGGCGACCTGCTCGGAAAAGGAGCAGTTTTCAGGATACAAAACCTTGAATCCATTTTGCTTCATGGTTTCCGCCACACGATCGTTGTCGTGAAAAAAGCGCGTGCTTTGGCTTGACCGCGCCACGAAGAGCTTTTCGTCAGAAAACGGAACTATGTCCTTGGAGATAAAATCGATCGGATTGAACACCTGAGGCGACATATAAACGCCGTGCCTCGTCAACCCCAAAACAATATAGAGGGATTTGAAAAAGCGGGGCGCGCGCGACACCCGTTGAATTTGCTTCGCGCCGACGCCGGCCCGAGACAGCGAGTCGTTGACGACCGCCGCCATTTCCGGACTGCTTTCCTGCATGATCGCGAATCGTACGTCCGCCGAGCGCAAAATCCGCTGAGCAAGGTCAGCGATCGGCAACAACTCCATGAGCCAGTGCCCATAATTTTGCCAGCCCGGCTTGGTGCACAGAACCGTCGGCGCAACAACCGAGTCAAAAGTTCCCCGGAGGATCGCTTCGCGGACTTTTTGTATCGCCTCGTCGACGTGCTTTGGCGCTTGCTGGGTCAGAAAGGCCGGTATTACCGTTCCAGAAGCATCACAGACAACGCCTTCATCAACGACAAAAACATTATTAATTTCAATTAATTGAATTATTCTCTCCGGAATTTTTCCCTTGGCCCACGAGGCCTTCATGCGAGCCAATACATCTTCCGGGATATAAGCTTCATTGATAAGATGCGGATTAGCGACATCGAATGACGGCGACACGATCTCCGCAACAACTTTTCCGCCAAAGCGTTGATCGAATACGTTATTCATTTCATGCGGACCTTTGTTACGTGCGCGCCTACAAATCGCGTCATTTGTCGCTATCCTTCCTCACTGTAGCGATCGTGCATACGCGGCCCTTCAACTCGCCGTCAACTCGCAGCGTATCGCTCCGTCGGGTGCTTTTTGATATGTCTGCCTGCACCAAATTGCAGCAATCATTATATTTTATACAAAACAAAATTTTTTAATACTCACATAAGCTTCATCTATAAATTGGTTAATCCGGCGGGAGGAATATTTTTCCTTACGCCTGAGCTATCTGTTATCTGCGGAAAACATCCCGATCGATCGTGCGACGCGCCGGAGCGGTCAGCGCATCAGCGTCCATTTCGCTCGGCGCCGCGATGAAGTTCCAAATGGGCGTCGCAATCATGTCGTCGGCGCTGCGCATGGGGAAGCCGAATAGGTCGTAGACTGCCAGATTATAGTGGGCAAACAGAGCAAAGAAGTCCTTCACCGTGTAACCGAACGACTCGGGAGCGCTGTTGTCGAACTCGAACGCAACCACAGGGCGCTTTTCCAGCAATTTCGTCGCGCCCCGCAGCGCATCATATTCAGCGCCTTCAATGTCGATTTTCATGAATTTGACAGCTATGTCTGGGGGAACAAGTGAATCCAGCGTTTTCACGTCGACCCCGATCTGCTCGACGGCGGTATTGTTCAGGACTGGACGAAATTTGAGGCCACTCAGACCGCCATCATTGATTTGGCTAACAAAGAATTCGGCTCGGCCTTCCTTCGCAGAAACAGCGCACTCAAAAAGCTGGATGCGCGGCGCAAGGCGAGCGTAGGGCCCTGCCATTGCCTCGCGGACGCTACGGCAGTGCGCAGGTACGGCCTCGACACCGATCACCTTGCCTGTCTCGCCTACGGCCTCGGCGATCTGGAAAAGATGCGTGCCATGATTGACGCCAACATCAACCGCAATGTCGCCGGCATTGAGATGAGCGACATAGATGTCTCTGAGCAAACCTTCAAGGTCTGGCCAGTTACCCTTGTTTGCAGCAAGCATTTTCTGCAAATAGTCAGCATTCGTCGTCAACATATAATCTAATCCCTACTCATTTTTTGAACTTTGCTGACCACTAATATGTTATCGACGTCAATTACGCCACCCGGCGGGCATACCAAAAAACGATGGGACGATTTTTTTGTGAATGCCTTGGGCGACAATTGCTTCGAACCCCCCAGGGCTTCTATGGCTGCATTACCACACAAGCAACCTGCGATAATCTCGTCGGATTCAAATCAAGCAATTCGGCTTCGTCGTCACGGGAACAATGTAGTTCTTGAGGCGTCGATCGAAAGTGTTGATTCATTCGGCGCGCATATCAACGCAGAATCTCGCGATAGGCAAGCGCTTTAGCGGGCACCCGAAATGGCTCCGTCAGCGCGTCAGCCGTCTCCACGCTGTGCTATTGCGCCACGGGCCCAATTGCCGTCTTGCGAAAACGGGAGAAACCACACTCGCGCCTTCACGCCTCGTCGCAATCGCCCCCGCGTGCGCGGAATTCCGCGCGCAGGTCGTCGATGCTGATGGCGGCGCCGTCGCGGCTATACCGCCAGAAGGTCCAGCCATTGCAGGCGGGGAGGCCCTGGGCCAGCGCGCCGATCTTGTGGATCGAGCCGACGATATCGCCCAGCGCAATGGCGCCGTCCGCGCGCACGACCGCCCGCCAGCGGCGCTTTTCGTCGAACAGCTCGGTCCCGGGCGCGATCATGCCGGCCTCGATCAGGCTGGCGAAGGCGACCCGCTTTTCCTGCCTCTTGCCGAGGGGCGTCGAAAAGGCGGATTCCGGCAGGGGCTCGGCAGCGGCGATGCGCGCCGTCGCCGCAGCGATGTAATCGGGGTCGCGCTCGCAGCCGATGAAATGGCGGCCGAGCTTCTTGGCCACGGCGCCCGTGGTGCCGGAGCCGAAAAAGGGATCGAGCACGACGTCGCCTGGTTTCGAGGCCGACATCACGATTCGGGCCAGCAAGGCCTCGGGCTTCTGGGTCGGGTGGGTCTTGCGCCCCGCCTCGTCCTTCAGCCGCTCGGCGCCGGTGCAGATCGGGAAGAACCAGTCCGAGCGCATCTGGCGGTCCTCATTGCCGGCCTTCAGCGCATCGTAATTGAAGGTATAGGACTTCACGCCGGCGCTTTTCGAGGCCCAGATCATGGTCTCGTGGGCGTTGGTGAAACGCCGGCCGCGGAAGTTCGGCATCGGATTGGCCTTGCGCCAGACGATGTCGTTGAGGATCCAGAAGCCGAGATCCTGCATGATCGCGCCGACGCGGAAAATATTGTGATAGGAGCCGATGACGAAGATCGTCGCCTCGGGCTTCATGGCCCTGCGCGCGGCGGCGAGCCAGTCGCGGGTGAAGCGGTCGTAATCGGCGAAAGAGGCGAATTTGTCCCAGTCGTCGTCCACCGCGTCGACTTCGCTCTGGTCCGGGCGGGTGAGTCCGCCTTCGAGCTGAAGATTATAGGGCGGATCGGCGAAGACCAGATCGACGCTGGCCTCGGGCAGGCCGCACATGGCGTCGATGCAATCGCCGGTTAGGATGCGGTTGAGCGGCGGCGCCAATGCGAGGCCGGAATGAGCCTCCGACGCCGGGCGCCGAACCGGCGAAAGTCCAGGACGCGAAACCAGTTTCTGGACTTTTTGACCGGCCGCCCCGGCGCGAAGGATACGCATGTACTCAAAACCACAACGCGACTGACTGACCAGCCGAACTTACGCGCATCGCGGTAAAGAGGCGGTTTAGGCTTAACGCGGGGCTCTGTCTCTTTTCCGAACGGAAAGCTTAAGCAGATATTATCATTACGCTGTGAAAGGACGCCAAAATGCTAAAATACTTAACGATCAATGAATTTTTGGTCGATTCTGGCGAAAAATTGGTAAATAGACCTTTAATATCATCCCGCCTTGACCGCGACTCATCGCGGTCGAAAGGGCGTCGAAAAACCGTCATGCGACGGCGCCCCGTTGATTGGGAAGCGTCAATGAACGGGGCCGTTTAGGCCACAACCTGTGAGCTTGCCTGTTACGCGTCGAACGCTCGCGCAAAAGCCGCGATGACGTCGGCCAGTTCGGGATCCGAGACCAGTTCGACGGCCTCGGCGACCGGGAACCATTGCGTCTCGCGCTCGTGCTGTTCCGGCCAGTGATCGCGCTGCCGCGCGACGCGCAGGGAAAAGACCTCGACCCGACACAGCTCCTCGCCGCGCGAAAACCGCTTGGCGTAAGTGAAATGGCCGATCGGCTCGTCGGAGATGACACCGAGCAGGCCCGCTTCCTCCATCGCCTCGATAGCCGCCGCCGCCGCGCCGCTGCGCCCGGCCATTGGCCAGCCTTTCGGGATGATCCAGCGCTTCGTCTCGCGCGACGAAACCAGCATGATCTCAAGGCCGTCGGTCACACGCCAGGGCAGCGCGGCGAATTGCAGGCGCTCCGTCCCGACCGCGCCCGCGTTGAGGCTTTTGGCCGCTTTCCGGGCCTTTTTCCGGGCCTTCGAGGCTTTTGCGATCATGGCTCCAGCCACCCCCCGCAAGCATAGGCAAGGGCCGCGATCAGTCCCGCGGCCGGCATGGTGAGGACCCAGGCGACGACGATATTCTGCGCCACGTTCCAGCGCACGGCCGAAACCCGGCGCGCCGCCCCGACTCCGACGATGGCGCCGGTGATCGTATGAGTGGTGGAGACGGGAATGCCGAGACTCGTGGCGAGGAACAGGGTCATCGCGCCGCCCGTTTCGGCGCAGAAGCCCTGCATCGGCGTCAGACGGGTGATTTTCGAGCCCATGGTGTGGACGATGCGCCAGCCGCCGAACAAGGTTCCGAGCGCCATGGCCGATTGACAGGAGAGCACGACCCAGAGCGGAACATGAAAGGTTCCGTCGCCGGCGCCATGGGCAAACAGCAGGACGGCAATGACGCCCATGGTCTTCTGCGCGTCATTGCCGCCATGGCCGAGCGAATAGAGTGAGGCAGACACGAATTGCAGGATGCGGAAGCTGGAATCCACCGCGATCGGCGTGACCCGGACGAAGATCCACGACACGGCCAGCATCAGCAGCAATGCGAGATAAAAGCCGAACAGCGGCGATAGGACGATAGCCGCTCCCGTCTTGCTCAGCCCGGCCCAGACGATGGCCGAGGTCCCGGCTTTGGCGAGACCTGCCCCGACCAGCCCGCCGATCAGCGCGTGCGACGAGGAGGACGGAATGCCGACCAGCCAGGTGACGACATTCCAGACGATGGCGCCCGTCAGCGCGCCGAAGATCAGCCGGTCGTCGACGATATGAGCGTCCACAATGCCGCTGCCGACCGTATTGGCGACATGCAGGCCGAAAAAGGCGAAGGCGATGAAATTGAAGAAAGCCGCCCAAAACACGGCATATTGCGGCCGCAGCACGCGGGTCGAGACGATGGTGGCGATGGAATTGGCGGCGTCGTGCAAGCCGTTCAGGAAATCGAACAGCAAGGCGACGGCGATGAGGGTGATGAGAACGACGGAGGCGCCATCCATCGGCTGGCCTCACAAATGTTCGAGAAGAATGCCGCTCATGCGGTTGGCGACGTTCTCGAAACAATCGACGACTTTTTCGAGATGGGAATAGACTTCCTTGCCGACGATATAAGCCATCGGACGGTCGTCCTTATGCGCCTGATAAAGTTCTTTCAGACCCTTCATGTAAAGGACGTCCGATTCCTCCTCCAGCCTGACGATATGCTCATTGGCCAGGTTGATTTTCTGAGCGTTGGAGTTGATGGCGCGCAGCAGCGGCATGGTCTCCAGCGCGATCCGCGCCGTCTCGATGATCAGATCGCCGATGCGGACCATGTTCGGATCGAATTCCGTGACATCGAACAGCTCGATCGCCTTCACGGTCTGGCGCATCTGGTCGACGGCGTCGTCCATGTCGTTGATGAGGCCGTGAATGTCGCCACGGTCGAAGGGCGTGATGAAACTGCGGCGCAGCGCGAGCAGAACCTCGCGCGAAACGTCGTCGGCGTCGTTTTCGATACGGATCACGGCCTCGCACAGGGCCGGAACCTTGTGGCCGCCATCGAGCACGGCGCGCAAGGTCTGGGCGCCTTCAAGGGCGATCTTGGCGTGACGCTCGAAGAGGTCGAAGAACTTCTCCTCTTTCGGCATCAGGGCCTGGAGCCAACGAAGCATGCGCGCCTCCGCGGAAAATGACAGTTTGATGAATCTTTTGTGACAGCCCTTAGGTCGATCAGATCAATAAGTAAAGACCATGCATAGCGGGAATGATCCAGCGCAATTCCCGGCCCTCAATAAGCGCGCGCGATCAGGATCTCCTCGATCGCCGGGCGGCCGGTGAAGACGCAGACGCCGGAAGCGGCCTCCTGCCCCATGGGGACATTGCGCAGGGTCAGCTTCAGCGCCTTGAGACGCGCCTCGACCGCCTCCAGTTCGGCGCCTGTCGGCCGCGCCCAGGGCGCGCGCACCCAGCCCTTGAAGCCGGATTTCGCGTCGTCATCCTCCGAAGCCGCGCCGAAAAATGCCGCGATGACGTCGAAATCCTTCAGATCCGTGCGGATATTGGCGTCGAGCCGGGCCTTCGCCTCGGAGAAGAGATTGGCCTGGATCTCGGCCAGCAGCGCCGGCGCCTGCGCCAGGAAGTCACTGCGCGAAAAACCCTGCGAGATCACCTTGTCGCCGTCGCGCAATTTGTCGCGGCGGATCAGGGTCACATGGTCGGACGCCATGTCGCGTGGGCCGACTTCGAGCAGGATCGGCGCGCCGCGCCGCAGCCAGTCCCAGCGCTTGTTGGCGGAGCGAATCGGCTTCTTGTCGAGTTTTACGCGCAAAGGTTCGCCGAAGGCGGAAAGCTTGCAAATTTCCGCCTCCAGTTTCTCGCAATAGGCGAGCAGCTCGGCGTCCTCGGGCTTGTCGCGCAACATCGGCACGATCACGACCTGCTTGGGCGCGATGCGCGGCGGCAGGCGCAGCCCGTCGTCATCGCCATGGGTCATGATGACGCCGCCGATGAGCCGCGTGGACACGCCCCAGGAGGTGGTGTGGCAATATTCCAGCTCGCCGGTCGCCGATTGGTAGCGAATGTTCTGCGCCTTGGCGAAATTGGTCCCCAGATAATGCGAGGTGCCGGCCTGCAAGGCCTTGCCGTCCTGCATCATGGCCTCGATCGAGAAGGTCGAATCGGCGCCGGGGAAGCGCTCGTTCTCCGGCTTCTCGCCGACCACCACCGGCATGGCCAGAATGTCTTCCGCCAGTTCGCGATAGACTTCGAGCATTTTCAGCGTTTCCTCCCGCGCGTCTTCGCGGGTGGCGTGGGCCGTATGACCCTCCTGCCAAAGGAATTCGGTGGTGCGCAGGAACATGCGGGTGCGCATTTCCCAGCGCACCACATTGGCCCATTGATTAATGAGGATCGGCAGGTCGCGATAGGAGGCGACCCAGCGCCGGAAGGCGTCGCCGATGATCGTCTCGGACGTCGGGCGCACCACCAGCGGCTCTTCGAGTTCGGACGCCGGATCGACCATTAGTTTGCCATCGACGGCCTTGAGCCGGTGATGGGTGACCACCGCCATTTCCTTGGCGAAACCCTCCACATGGCTCGCCTCCTGCGCGATGAAGCTCATGGGGATGAAGAGCGGAAAATAGCAATTCTCGTGGCCGGTTTCCTTGATGCGCCTGTCGAGCGCGGCCTGAACCAGCTCCCAGATTCCCCAGCCCCAGGGCTTGATGATCATGCACCCGCGCACCGGCGAGGTTTCCGCGAGATCGGCCTGGTCGACGACGGCCTGATACCAATCGGGAAAATTTTCTTCGCGGGTGACGGGCAAAGCGCGCTTCATTTTTCAGGCCATTTCGACGATTTCGGAGAGGCGTCACTACTGGACCGAAATCGCGCGCTTTGCAACGCCGCCGCCCGCCGAAACGCGGGCGAGCGGATGTTCCGCCATGGGCCATCATTTTGAGACGATCGGCCCGCTCGGGATCAGCGTTGGCTCTTGACGCCCACCGGCTTGCACCAGCGCAGTTCGCGCGTTTCCATGATGATGCTCCCGGGGCGCAGGGCTTCCGGCGGCATTTCTCCCTTGACGCCGCTTTCCTGGCACCAGGCGAAATGGATCCGAGTGGGCAGTTTGCAATAGATGCAGCGGGTGATCGGCATTGGTCGTCCTCAGCAAAAAGTGTTGCACGCGCCGGCCGGATCGTCGCCGATCCGGTTTGCCCCTGGTCCGCCTCCTCGCCCCGATTGCATTCCCGATTGCCTTGGGCGATTTTCTAATGCTTTGGTCTAAGCACGGATCATGCCAACGCCATGCTTAACGCCCGGTTAACGACGCGCCAGAGCCCTCGCGCGAAAAGGCTTCCGGTCGCGTGGCAAACGAGCTATGACGCAAACACGCGGTTTGCGCGGAAAATCGGAAGCCTTTCATGCTGTTTGCCCTGCTCGCTCTGGTCTTCGCCTCGGCTTTCGCCGGCGCCGCGCTTTATCTGAACCTCGTCGAGCAGCCAGCCCGCCTCGCCCTCGACGACGCCTCGATGATTCGCGAATGGGCGCCGAGCGACCGGCGCGGCTTCGCCTTGCTTGGCGGCCTCGCGCTGCTCGCGGCTTTGTCGGGCCTCGCCGCCTTTGGCCACGGCTCGGACGTGCGCTTCCTGATCGGCGCGCTGCTGGCTTTGGCGAGCTGGCCCTATACCTATTTCGTCATCGTGCCGCTGAACAACAGGCTGCTCGCCGCCTCGCCGGCGCAGCCCGACGCCGACGCCCGCGAGATCGTCACCTTCTGGGGCCTGCTGGAATGGGGCCTGTTCGCCCTCGCCGCCGCCTCAGCCGCGGTCTTCGCCTGGGCTTCGCTTTAACGCCCGCGCGCCTCGGAAGCACCGGGCCCATATCCATCCGGTCAATCGCGCACCGGCGGCTTCAGGTTTGTTTGGACATCGTGAAGTAGCCATGCTGGACGCCGTTAATGGTGACTGCGCCGTTCATCGTGGATTTCATCGGCGTCAAAATCTCGAATTGCCGAACCCATCCGGGCGGATCGTCCGAGAAACTCCAGTCGATGCTGCCAGCCATTGTCCACCATTTCCCGCGATGAGGGCGCATTGAAGCGTCCATCCAGGAAACTTTGCCATTCCCTTCGAAAACAAAATAACCGCTCCAATCGCCGATGACAGCGAGCCAAGTCCCTGGCAAATAGGATTGAAACGCATAATTGACAGCCTCAGGCGACGCTTCAGCTCCCGCGATGATCTTGCCGTCCAGCGCAATCTTGGCGTGAGGCGAAGTCTCGCTGGCCCAAGGCAAAGTCAGGACCTCTTTTTCGCGCTGCCTCTGAATTTCGGGCAATCCTTCCGACGGCATATCGTAATTTGAATCGCGCATGCCCGGCTCTGTGCAGTACTCGCTTTTTCTATACTGCCTCATTGAAACGCCAATGGTCGTAAATCCAACGACCCGGCGACCCGGAAACACCCTGGTCGACATTTCGCAAAGAAAGGACGCGCCTTCATCTCCAGCAGCTGCTTGGCAGCCCATAATCAGAACCGGGGCTCCGGCGTTCAGAAGCCTGTTGATAAAGACCAATGGCGAACTATATTTTCTCCAAAGCTCAGTGAAATTATATCCTTTCCCCGAACTGTCAGCGTCAATTTGACCGGGGGATCCATGGACGTTAATAGCAAGCCTAGAAATCCCACCTGTAACTTGTCCTGCCGCCTGCCCCAATTTCTCACTCAAATCGCCAATATTATTAAACATAAATCCCGCATCCCATCCGGCCTGACCGTGTTCGTTCCCTGCCGGATATTGCAAATTCGTCCCCCCGCCCAAAAGGCGCGCATCCGCGCAAACGCTAAGGGGAACGTTCTTGGAAAAGGCCCAGATCGCCGCCATTGTTCGACCTCGTTTTTGGCCTGCGCGTCCTTCGATAATTCGCGATAAAGGAATTCGTCTGAGACACCCGCTATCCGGACAGGGCAATACTACCGATATTCTTGAAAAATCATGTCGCGGCGTGCGGCGAAAAGCTTGCAGTTATGTATAATAACTCCAATCGTAGATATCGCCGACGTATTCGTCAAGGCAAAGATAATCGCTCCGCAAGAAAGCGGTCGCGTCTCCCCTGGGCCGAAGCGGCCTGTAACGCAGAAAACATTGACAGCAGCGCGCCGACGTCGGGATTATGAGCGCCGAATCCTTGGATGGCAGCCATGTTCGCCATGATTTTGAACCGCATCGGCGCGCCGCTCGAATGGACGGAGCGCCCCGATCCCCTGCCCGGCCCGGGCGAAATCCGCCTGAAGATTTCCGCCTGCGGCGTCTGCCGCACCGATCTCCATGTCGTGGATGGCGAATTGCCGCATCCCCGCCTTCCCATCATTCCGGGCCATGAAATCGTCGGACGGGTGGACCTGATCGGCCCCGGCGTCAGCGGATTCGAGCTCGGCGAGCGCGTGGGCGTGCCCTGGCTCGGCCATACCTGCCAGGCTTGCGGGCCTTGCGTCGGCGGCCATGAAAACCTCTGCGACCATCCCGAATTCACGGGTTTCACCCGCGACGGCGGCTATGCGACCATGGCCATCGCCGACGCGCGCTTCGCCTTTCCATTGGGAGAATCGGGCGCGGACGCCGCGCTGGCGCCCTTGCTCTGCGCCGGGCTGATCGGTTGGCGCGCCTTCAAGATCGCCGGGCGCAGCGCGGGCCGCATCGAGCGGCTCGGCCTCTATGGCTTCGGCGCCGCCGCGCATATTCTCGCGCAGGTCGCGGTGAAGCAGGGCCATCAGGTCTTCGCCTTCAACCAGACCGGCGATACGGCCACGCAGGACTTCGCCCGGAAAATCGGCGCGGACTGGGCGGGCGGCTCCGACGAGACGCCGCCGGAAAAGCTCGACGCCGCGATCATCTTCGCCCCCGTCGGCGCGCTCGTTCCCGCCGCGCTTCGAGCCGTGCGCAAGGGCGGCGCGGTGGTCTGCGCCGGCATTCACATGAGCGACATTCCAAGCTTTCCCTATTCGATCCTGTGGGAGGAGCGGCAACTCGTCTCGGTCGCCAACCTGACCCGGCGCGACGGCGTCGAATTCCTGCGCCTCGCGCCGCAACTCGGCGTCGAGACCACCACCAAGATCTACCGGCTCAAACAAGCCAATGCCGCGCTCGCCGACCTGCGCGCGGGCGCCTTCGACGGCGCCGCCGTGCTGGTTCCATAATGCCGGGGGATGGAAAAATGGCCGTGACGAAATTCGCAATCGACACCAGGAAATTCCGCGTCAAGGAAGGCGACAAGGTCGATCTGGCGGACTGGCCGACTCTGGTCGATCCCGTCTATCGCGACAAGGACGATTACCACGCCCTTCTGGCCAGCCAGATCCTTCGGCTGAGCGATCTGCAGCAGAAGCTCTATGCGCATGACCGCGACTCGCTGCTGCTGATTTTTCAGGCCATGGACGCGGCGGGCAAGGACGGCGCGATCAGCCACGTCATGTCCGGCGTCAATCCGCAGGGCTGTCAGGTCACGTCGTTCAAGCACCCGAGCGGCATCGAACTGGAGCATGATTTCCTGTGGCGCACGACGCGAGAACTGCCCGAACGCGGCATGATCGGCATTTTCAACCGCTCCTATTACGAGAGCGTCCTCATTCTGCGCGTCCATCCGGACCTGTTGAAGGCCGAAGGGTTCGATCCGAAAAAGGCGGACGGGGATTTCTGGCGCAAGCGGTATCGCTCGATCGCCGATCTCGAGCGCCATCTGGCCGCCAACCACACTCATGTCGTCAAAATCTTCCTCCATCTCTCCAAGGAGGAGCAGCGCAAACGCTTCCTCGCCCGCATCGACGAGCCGGAGAAGAACTGGAAATTCTCGCAGGCCGATATTGAGGAGCGCGGCTTCTGGGACGATTACCAGAAGGCCTATGCGAAATGCCTGTCCGAGACGAGCACGAAGGAAGCGCCCTGGTTCGTCGTCCCCGCCGACGACAAATTCTCGGCGCGGCTGATTGTCGCGCATATCATGCTGGAAAGGCTGGAATCGCTGAACCTCGCCTTCCCCAAGGTGAGCGAGGCGCGAAAGAACGAATTGCAGGCGATCCGCGCCCAATTGAGCGAGTGACGTGGCGCCGACGGACGCAGCGAAAGATCAGTCCGGGATTTCGTCGACCCAAACCTTGAATTCGCGCAAGGTCTGCGCGCCGAAAAAATGCACCAGCGGCGTATCCGCAGCGTCGCGGCCCTGCGACATCAGGATCCGGCCCGTGCGCGGCGCATTGTTACGCGGATCGAACACCCACCAGCGGCCGCCGAGAAACACTTCCATCCAGGCGCAGAAATCCTGCGCCTCATAGGGCAGCGGCAGGCCGACGTCGCTGATGTAGCCGCTGCAATAACGCGCTGGAATATTCAGTCCGCGCGCGAAAGTAATGGCGAGATGGGTGAAGTCGCGGCAGACGCCGGTGCGCTTCTGATAGGCTTGATAGGCGGTAAGGGTCGGATTGGCCTGATCATAGCCGAAGCGGATATGATTATTGACGAAATCGCAAATCGCCTGGACGCGCGCCCATCCCGGCGGGAACGAGCCGAACAGCCGCCACGCTTCATTCGACAGCAGATCCGTCTCGCAATAGCGGCTGCCGAGCAGAAACTCCAAAGTATCGGCCGGCAGGTCGGCGATTTCATGCTGGACCGCCTCGGTATTGACCGGATCGATCGCCCGTATTGCATGAAACACGGTATCCGATTTGATGCGGATCAAGCCGGGCGGCGCGACAAGGCGCGTGCAGAGATTGCCGAAGCCGTCGATATAGGTGTGCTGCGGCACGGCCGGCTCGGTGCGTATATAATCCGGCTGTTCGAGCTGCGCGGCTTGGCGCTGGTGGACGTTGAGCAGACAGATGATCGGCGTGACCGCCGAAGTTTCGTAGGCCATGTCATAGCCGATGCGAAGGCGCATTAAAAATCCTGACCTTGAAACGAAATTCCCGACCCGCCAACTGGAACATAGCAGTCTTCAGAGCCGGCGGCGCGACCGCGCGACGATATCCGTCACAATATTACGCGATCCAGGCAATTTCATCTAACGCAACCTTGTCGAAAATACGATTCCTTTAATTCAATTCACGCCACAGCCCTTTAAAGCGTTCAAAAACACAATAAACAGCCAACAAATGCTCAAAAATGAGGCGGCGGACCATATGGTCCGCCGCCTGGAAGATCGAATCGCCCTGATCGCCGAGGCAATACCAGGAGACTCAGGAATAACGCCAGGAGAATCAGGAATTGAGCTTCCAGCCGCCAGCGGCGCGGCAGGCGGTTCCCTTGCCGACCTGCGGCCGTCCATTGACGTAAATGGTGTGGCTGATCTCGCGGCAATCGCCAGTCGCGGCGCCCGGCGCGACATAGCCATAGGCGCCGTCGGCGCCGCGCCAAGTCTTGCGTTCCCCGGAATTCAGCGCCTCGATCTCCGCATTATTGGCCGCGGTCCGGCTGACGGCGTCGAGGCTGCCGCCAAGCGAGCCGCTGGCCAGCCCCGTATAGGGCGGCGGCGGAGCGACAGCAGCGGCGGCCGCCGCTGGGGCGGTCGCCTCGGGCGTGGTGGTCGCGCAACCCGCCAGGGAGACGAGGAGCGCGCAGGCCAGGCCGGCGCGGGCCAGAATCATCACGGCAAACCTCCAGAACAATAGGGATCTTGAATTCGGCGGCATATTAGACGCCGCCTTCCAGGGACGAAAGACGAAAAGACTAAAAAATCACGGCGGGTCAATGCGGGGTCAGTCGCGCGGCAAAGCGGGCAGGACCAGCCCGGCGCGCAACCCGCCGAGCGGCGAACTGCTCAAGTTCAGCTTGCCGCCATAGGCCCCCGCGAGATCGACCACAATGGACAGGCCGAGCCCCGAGCCGGGCTTGCTCTCATCGATCCGCCGTCCACGCCGCAAGGCTTCGTCGCGGCGGTCGGCGGCGAGGCCAGGCCCGTCGTCGTCGATGGTCAGCTCGAAGAAGAGCCGGTCGCTCCCGCTCGAAGGCAGGGCCTCGGCGACCACCCGCACCTCGCTTTTCGCCCATTTGCAGGCGTTGTCGATGAGATTGCCGGCCATGTCGTCGAAATCCTGCTTCTCGCCCCGAAAGCGCAAATCCTCGGGACAATCCACAGCGAGGTCGATCGCCGGATAGATCTTGCCAAAGGCGCGCGCCATGGCGGCCAAAGCCTGCGCGGGATCGGCGGCGGCCCCGATCGCCCCGGCGCGGGTCGCGGCGCGGGCGCGGTCGAGATAGAATTTCACCTGGTCGCTCATCACCTCGGCCTGTTCGGCGACCTTGCGCGCGAGAGGCGTCTGCTCGGAATCGGCCTCGTTGACGATGACGCTCAGCGGCGTTTTCAGCGCATGGGCGAGATTGCCGACCTGAATGCGCGCCCGCTCGACAATCTCGCGATTGGCCCCGATCAGCAGATTCAGCTCCTCGGCGAGCGGCGCGATCTCCTGCGGAAATTCGCCGGCGACGCCCTCGGCCTGCCCGCGCCGCACGGCGACGACGTCGCGCCGCAGCTGGCGCAGCGGGCGCAGGCCATAGCGCACCTGGAACGCCATGGCCGCGACGAGCAGCAGCGCAAGCAGGAAAAAGGTGACGCCAATGTCGATTTCGAATTGCGCGACCTGCCCATCCACAGTCTGGGTCGTCGCAGCGACCTGCACCAGAAAATGGCCCTGGTCGCCGGCGTTGATGACACGCTCCAGCATCCGCAGCGGCTTGTTGTCCGGCCCCGCTATATTGCCGCGACGGCGCCCCGCCTGCCCGGGTTCGGCGGCGGATTCCGGCAGCCTTTGCAGGCGGCTGGCGAACAGCGAGCGCGAGGCGCGGATGTCGGTCGGGCTGACGTCGAGCCGGGTGATCTGCCAGTACCAGCCTGAAAGCGGCAATTCGAATTGCGGCTCGGCCAGCTGGCCGGCGTCGGACGCGTCGTCACGGGGAGAAGCAATGTCGGCGACGAGGGCGCGCAGATAGACGCCGAGCTGCTCGTCGAGCGCCGCCTCCGCCGTATCGCGGTGCAGGGCCGTCAGGACAAGCCCCGCCACGGTCAGGATCACCACGCAGGCCGCCGCCGAGGAGACGAACAGCCGCATCGCGATCGAGGTGGCGGCGAGTCGCCTCATGTCAGCGCGTCGGAGCGTGGTCCGGAGCCGCGCCCGGCTCCAGCATGTAGCCGAGGCCGCGCACGGTCTGGAGCACGTCCACGCCGAGCTTCTTGCGCAGCCGTCCGATGAAGACCTCGATGGTGTTGGAATCGCGGTCGAAATCCTGATCGTAGAGATGTTCGACAATTTCGCTGCGCGAAACCACCCGCCCGGAATGGTGCATCAAATAGGCCAGCAGGCGGTATTCATGCGAGGTCAGCTTGACTGGCGCGCCGGAGACCAGCACCCGGCCCGAACGGGTGTCGAGCGAAACCGGGCCACAGGTCAGCTCGCTGCTGGCGTGCCCGGTGGCGCGGCGCAGCAGGGCCCGCAGGCGGGCCAGAATTTCCTCCATATGGAACGGCTTGGCGACATAGTCGTCGGCGCCGGCGTCGAAGCCCTTCACCTTCTCGGACCAGCCGTCGCGGGCGGTCAGGATCAGCACCGGCATGGCCCGCTCCGCCTTGCGCCAGGCCGCGAGCACGGCGATGCCGTCCATCTTCGGCAGGCCTATGTCAAGGATTACCGCGTCATAAGGCTCGGTGTCGCCGAGAAAATGGCCCTCCTCGCCGTCGCTCGCGGAATCCACGGCATAGCCCGCGTCTTCCAGCGCGGCGACCAGCTGGCGGTTGAGGTCCTTGTCGTCCTCTATCACGAGAAGGCGCAATCGAATGTCCTTTCAGTGCGCGTTCAATCCGCTGACGACCTGGCCGGTCGCGGCGTTCATATATACATGGATCAGCGCGCCGTCGCTGCGCAGCAGGCTGATGTCATAGATATCCAGATCGTTCCATCGGCATAATTTCCCGGCCAGCGCCTCGGACTGCGTCATGGCGGAGGCCTTGCGCATCAAGGCGAACGGCTCGCGGAGGCCGGCGCTGGCCACGCGCTCGCGCGTTTCGGCGGGGGAATAGCATTTCCGGGGACCGAATGGCGGCGCGCCGGGGGGAGGCGCGCCAAGCGGCTCGCCCGGAGGAGCGTTTGGCGGGCCAAGCGGTTGGCCATGCGGCGGCCCCGCATGCATGCCGGGGCGTTCGTCCGGGTAATCGTCAGGCAGCGGTTCGACGTCATAGGCGGGCGGGCCGTCATAGCGCGGACCGGAGAAACCCTGACCCCAGAATCGCGGGCCGCCGAAACGCCAGCCGCCGAAGCGAAAGCCATCCGCCCAAGCGGCGTTGACGCCGAGGGTAAGGAGCAGCCCGCAAAGGCAGAAGATCGCAGCCAGCGCGCGGATTTTGGCCATGCGGCAGATTGACCGGGCGAGTCTGAATATGGCGTGAACCGCCGCGCCGCCGGATTTTCCTGCGGCGTCGCCGCCGCAAACATCAGAAGGCCGGAAAGCTGTCGCGGTTTAGCCGCAATGGCTTCGTTGAATGGTCCTGCCTGATGTCAAAAGCGCGCCGGCATTTTGCGCCGGCGCCGGCACAGGCCGACGGGGTTCCGCGCATGAATTGCATTTCCAGTGATCAAGTTTCTCCGCCGCCCGGCCGCGTAAAGATCGCCGCCGTATTCGCCGCCGGCGCCATCGCGCTGCTGGCGCTGGACGCCGGGCTTGAATTGCGGCCCGCTCTCGCGCCCACGCAAATCGCGGTCACGCGCGCCTTCGCGCCGCAAGTAAAGGCGCAAGAAAAGGCGACGGAAACGTCCGGCGTGCGGAGCTTCGCCTATTATCCGGAACAGCTGGCCGTGCTGACGAGCTTGTCGAACTTCACGCCGGGTCCCGAGTCCAGGGTTGCCGATCCGCTTGCCGATCCCTCCGCCAGCGCCGCGCATCCGTCGGCGCCCGCCACAGACGCGAAGCCGGCCCGCCGCACGGAAGCGCCCGCCAAATCCGCGTCGCCGCTCGCTGGCCGCGCGCCCGCCCCTTTGGCTGCGACCATTGCCTCTGAGCCTGCGGCTGATCGTTCCGTGAGGCTCTTCGGCGTTACAATTCCCGGCGCGGCGGAAATTGGCGACCGCGTCGCCGCCGTGCGGGAAAACGCCGGCCGCTGGAGCGAATCAGCCTGGGGCCTCGGCGGCAAGATCGCCGGCGTTTGGCGCTGAGCCGAGGGCCCGCGCCCGCCTCATCGGTCGCAGACAACTTGCCAGACAATCCGGCTTTATGCCACCAATGCGCCCTTCGCACAGCGTGAGCGGCGCATTTTTCGCCCGGCGCAATCGCGCGCCGGGGCAGAGGTGGGGTCTTGAACGGTTTAAGAGCATTGCCCTTCGCCGCGATCGCCGCGCTGGCCCTCGGCATGGCGGCGACATTGGCGGCCTTGCAAGGCGACCCGCCTTTCGGCGCCGTCGAGATGGGGCCCTGGAGGACCTGGCCGCGCGTCGGCGATTCCGAAATCGACCCCTACGCCCGCGCTGTTCTCGCCGCGAGCGGCGCTTTGCCGCTCGGCTCCGGCGAAGGGCTCGCCTTCGTCGCAAAGACCGACGACTTTGACGCGGCGTTGGACGCGCGCTGCGATTATCGCATTTCCGGCGGCGCTCCTTCGGCGCGGTTCTGGACTCTTGCCGCCTATGACGTCGACGGCGACCTGCGGCCGAACGCCGCCAATCGCTATGGCCTCACTTCGACCGCGCTGCTGCGCGAGTCGGGGGGCGGCTTCGTCATCGACGCATCGCGCGACGCGCAGCCGGGCAATTGGCTTCCGCTCGGCGAAAAGAGCCGCTTCATCCTCGTCCTGCGCGCCTATCAACTGACGAGCAGCGCCGTCGCCGGCGCGCTGGACGGCCTTGTCCTTCCCAAGATTACGCGAGAAGGCTGCTCATGAGCCCGCGCCTTTCCGCGGCCGACCGCGCCATCGGCCTCATCCCCTGGATTCTCGCGGCGCTGCTCGGGGCCATCGCCCTTCATTTGCTGGCGGTGCTGTCGCTGCCGGCGCTCGCGCCGAGCGCCCCGTTCCGCAAGCTCGCACTGCCTCTCGCGCCCGGCGAAAGGGCGCTCCTGCCGCGCGCCGCCGCTTCCTCCGGCGGGTCGACCTTCGCCGACCCCTTCGCGGCGCTGGCGGTTTGTCGATTCGATCTCGCCCAGGGTCCATTCCGCGTGCGGGCCTCAACCGATGGCGATCGCCCCGCCTCCATTTCGGTCAGGCTCGCGGACGGCACGATCATCTATTCCGCCAATGACAAGCAGACGCCGAACGGGAAGTTCAATGTCCTCGTGGTGACTCAGGCGCAGTCCGACGCGATGGATTCGACGCAGGACAACGCCGACGAGACGCGGGCGGCCGGCGAAGACGATGAATTGCGGCTGGTTTCTCCCGGCGCGAGAGGCTTCGTCCTGTTCAGAACGCTCGGCCTGCGCGAAGGCGATTATGAAGCGGCGGCGGCGGCGCGCGGCGGCTTCGCATGTGCAACGGAAAAGACCGCGCCCTGACATGGCCCGCCAGAATGCCGCTCGGCGGCTCAGGCGCGCTTGCGGCGGCGCTGGCGGCGCGGCGCGGTTCCCGCGGGAGCGCGGCTTTGCGGCCCGCTCGTCCCATCGTCATGGCGCTCGTAGCGAACGCCCGTGAAGAACAGGATCTCCGCTGGCCCTTGCGGAGCGACCGCTGCGGCGCGCGGCCTCGATTCAATGCGGAATGGCAGGATCTCGCCCATGGCTCTCGCCCTCGCCCGGCGGCCCCGAATCGTTCGGGCGCCCAACCGTGAAAAATGAAATAGCGCATTTGTTAAAATTTTGGACATCCGATGTCCTGCCCTCATTAATCCTTTGCGATGGTTAATGATGTGTCAATAAAGCTTGGCTAGGGTCTGTTTATCCGAACTTTTTCCGGGCCCTTGTCATGCCGACCGACATTTACGCCCGCCTGCGCGATCTCGCGGCCTCGGCGGAAGCCAAACCGAGCGAAATGCGTCCGGTTCTTCTGCGCGTCACCACCGATCTCTTCGCCTTGCAGCCCCAGCATTCGCCTGAGGAAATCCGGCTCTATGAAGAAATGGCGGGCCGGCTGATCGACACCGCCGACGAGGCCACCCTCGCCCAGGTCGCCCGCAAACTGGCGCGCTGCGCGGATTCGCCGGCCTCCCTTCTCGCCCGGATCAAGGCGCGCGGCGGCGAGGCCGCGCGTGAAATCTTTCTCGCCGACCCGCAGGTCGAATGGCGCGAACTGCGCCATGTCGCCGCGAGCGGCCCCTGCGACCAGGCCAGCGCGGTGGCGGCGCGCAGCGATCTCGACCGCGAGATTGTCCGCTTGCTCGCCGCGCGCCCCGAACGCGAGATCGCGCGCGCACTCGCCGGCAATTCGCTCGCCCCGCTCACCAACGAGAGCCTGCGCCTGCTCGCCCAGCGCGGACGCGACGATCCCGCGCTCGCGCGCGCCCTGCTCGACCGTTGCGCGCTCACGCTCGACTGCCTGCCGCTCTATCTTTCGGCGAAAGCAAGCGAGCGAGCGAAACTCCTCACCCTCGCGCTCGAAGCCGGGCTTGGCCAGATCGGCCGGTCCGTCGGCGAAAGTCTGGATGAAGAGACGACTGCGCGCATCGAGTCGGCGGCGCTGCGTCAGAAACGCGCGACATTCGCCCTGTTGCTCGCCGACCTGCTCACATGCGATTCGCTCTGCGCGCGGCGCATCGTGGCAGATGAGAGCGGCGACGCGCTGACCCTGGCTTTCATCGCCATCGGCCTGCCGCAGGAAGCCGCCGCGCGCATTTTCCTGATCGCCTTTCCCAGGGTCGCCCTGTCGTCGGAACTGTTCGGCCGGAACATGAACCTGTATCGCTTGCCGCGCCGCATCGCGTCGCGGATCGTCGAGGCGGTGACTGGCGCCCAGCGCATCGAAGGCCCGCGTCTCGCGCGCGCGATTTCGAACAGTCCGGCGTCCGCCGCCCCGCAGGCGCAAACCGCAGCGCGCGGCGCCTCCGCGCCACAGCGCGACCTCAGGAAGAATGGCGCCGCCTGACGACTGAGCGCGTCAGACCAGATCCAGCGTCACGCGGCCCGCGCGATCCTCGACTTCGACGATCCAAAGATCCGGATCGAAGCTGGTTTCCCTTGCGAGCTTCGTTTCGATGTCGACGCTGGCGATCCATTCGTCGCTGTGGGCCCGCGAAAACAGCCGCGCGATATCCTCGCGCGTCTCGCTCTGCGGCGCGGGCGCGAACAGTGCGGCCGTTCCGTCGAGGCGGTCGATCTTGACGAAAATGGCGCCGGCTTCCGCCGCGCCGCGCCGACGCAGGAAGACCGGGACATTCTCGGAGGCGCAACGGCGCAAAAAGGCCGCGACCCAGATATCGGTGCGTAGGCGCATCAGCGCATCATAGCGGCCAACGCGCGGCGCGCCAGTATCGATGTGATCTCGACCGTTCCGTCATGGGTCGCCTGCGTAGTTTCCGAGGCTGCCGCCGGATGTGATCTGGCGCAAAGCTGACCCCTCAACGCACGGAGCGCGGCGCATCAAAATCGATGCGGCCGCGCCCGGGCGGTTGGCCTAAGGCGCGATGCGATTTCGACCTTCCGCGCGGTTTGAGCGTTTCGCATGCAATGGAAATTGCGCTCGCAGGCGAGCGCCGATGACGGAGATTCTGAATGAAACTTTTGTTGAGCGGCGCGCTGGTCGCGCTTGGTCTGACATTGGCCCAGCCTGCCAGCGCCATGCCTCTCGCGCCCGCCGCCGGCGTGACGACGGGGCAATCGGACCCGTTGATCACGCAGGTTCAGGGCTATTACGGCCACCAGGGCGGGCGTGGCGGATGGGGGCGCGGCCACCATTACGGCTGGGGGCGCGGTCACGGTCATGGCTATGGCCACGGGCGCGGCTATGGACACGGCTATGGACGTGGCCGCTACTGAAAGCGCCTCACGAAAACGACCTAAATTGGACCCGCGAGAACCAACCTGGAGGGCGAAGCGCGGGAATGCTTCGCCTTCATCACCGAGGACATCAATCGTGAGCAGCATTGGCGACAAAGTTAAAGGCGCGGCCAATCAGGTCGCTGGCGCCGTCAAACAGGCGGCGGGACACGCCGTTGGAAACCCGGACCTTGAAGTTGAAGGCGCCGCGCAGAAGCTCAAGGGCAAGACGCAAGAGGCCATTGGCGAGGGCAAGGACGCTATCAAGAAGATCGTCGACAAGGCCTGACAGGGCCTCGAGTCAGTCATAAAAAAAGGCGGCCAATTCGTGGCCGCCTTTTTACGATCTCGCGATCGTCCAATTTCATTTCAGACAATTTGGAAGTCCGGTCATTTTCCGACGCGAATGGTGCTCAATGATCCGAGCACGCCGAAAGCCTGTAACAGCCAAAGCACGACGCAGATGACCACGACGGCGTTGAGGATGCTTTTGATCTTTCCATCCATGGGCAGGTAATTGTTGACGAGCCAAAGCAGCACGCCAACGACGATCAGAACGATGACGACGTTAATGAGGGGCATGGGGAGTCTCCTGATAAGCAGAATTTTACGAGCGGCGCCGCGCGACGCATCGCATGCGAGCCGCTCGTCCAGGCCTAGATTCGTCCCATCAGCAGCAGGACGACCACGATGATCAGCAGGAGACCAATGCCGCCACTGGGGTAGTAGCCCCAACTGGCGCTGTGCGGCCATGACGGCAATGCGCCGACAAGAAACAGCACCAAGATAATGAGCAGGATTGTGCCTAGCATGGGAATACTCCTTAACGGGCGAACTGCGGCAGGTTTCGGAAAAGCCGCCGCTGACGCGACATGAACGTCGCGCCTTTTCGCCGGGGACACGCCTCGTGGCGAAATGCCCTGCGCCCGTTCGTCTAGCGACTTTACCTCGACGGCAAGCTGAGCCGACAGAATCGGAAAATACTTACGCCTGAAAGCCCCCCAAAGTTCCGGGACGGACGCGGGTGGGGCGGAAAAACAAATTGCATCGCCACGCCCCGGGCCGGCCGCCGCTGCCGCCGCTCAACAGGCGTTCAGGCCGGAAAGGCCGTGAGTATTTTCCGACGCTACCGCGCCGCCTTCGCCACCGGATATTTTTTGGCGTGAACCGGACGCGCCGCGCGTTCTTCGCGCGTCGCGGCCGCGTTTCATAAGAATTCAGGGGAGAATAGCGTGAGACATTTCTTGACCGCCGGCATCGCCGGCGTTGTGCTGCTTGGCGCAGCGGGCTTCAACGCTTCGCGCGCTCAGGCCCCCGAAAAATCTCCGCCCGCGCAAGCGGAGCCGATGATGAAATCCCAGCCCGGACAGGCCGAACCGACTGGTCCGGCGGACAACCAGATCGCCAATGACGTCGACGCCAGGATCGCCTTGCTCAAGGCCAGCTTGCGCCTCACTGTCGATCAGGAAAAGGATTGGCCGGGCTTGCAAACTGTCCTGCACGATTACGGAATCGGGCAGCTGAAGGCAGCCTTGGAAAACCCCGAGCGTCCCCGACGTCGCGACCGCGACGATCATGACCGCGCCGAACGCCCCAACGATATCGAGCTGTTGCGCAAAATGGCGGACGATCTCACGGCGCGGGGCGCATCCCTGAAGAAACTCGCGGACGCGGCCGAGCCCCTCTACGCCAGCCTCGACGACCGGCAGAAGCACGATCTGCTCCAGTTTCTGCGGACCGATTTCGAATTCCGCCGCCACTGAAAAAGTCTCGCCGCCATCAGGACAATTGTGCGAAATTGCGCCCCAAGGACAGGCTGAAGGACGACGTCAACGTCGCCCCCAAGCCATCAGGCGGCAAGGAATACCTAGCATGCGCGGAAAACACCGGGAACGCCATCGGACGGGGAATATTGGCTGGCTCCGGGCCGCCGTGCTGGGCGCCAATGACGGCCTGCTTTCGACCGCCAGCCTAGTGCTCGGCGTGGCTGCCGCGCACGGGACGCGCAGCGCGATCCTTATCGCCGGCGTCGCCGGTCTGGTCGCAGGCTCCATGTCGATGGCGGCGGGCGAATATGTTTCCGTTCATTCGCAGGCCGACGCCGAAAAGGCCGATCTCGCGCGCGAAAAGCTCGAACTCGAGACGAATGTCGCCGGCGAGCACCGCGAGCTGGCGGCGATCTATGTCGCGCGAGGTCTCGATCCCGCGCTCGCGAAAACGGTCGCCGCTCAGCTCATGGCCCATGACGCCCTCGGCGCCCATGCGCGCGACGAGCTGGGCATTTCCGAATCATTCATGGCGCGTCCGATCCAGGCGGCCTTCTCATCCGCCGGCGCCTTCGCAGCGGGGGCGGCGGCGCCGCTCGTGGTGACGGCGCTGGCGCCCGAATCTGAACTGATTCTGTTCGTCGCCACGACATCCCTGATCTTTCTTGCGGCGCTCGGAGCGCTTGCCGCGCGATCGGGCGGCGCGCCCGTCGGGCCAGGCGCGCTGCGCGTCACGTTCTGGGGCGCGCTGGCCATGGGGCTGACGACAGGCGTCGGCGCCCTGTTCGGCACAACGGTTTGATCCTTCGCGCCCCGAGTGGCGCTTGCATCGCCCAAGCAGCCGACAATGGGCTCATCAATAAAGCTCTCACGTTTGACTTGCTGGCTCCGGCCGCGGCGATTTGGCCGCGGCCACCAGCCGGAAATAATGCTCGGCGTGCTGGAGGTAATTCTCGGCGGCGACGCGATTATCGGCGATATAGGCGTCGCGCGCCAATTGGAGATATTTTTCCGCCACCTGCTGCGCGCCGCCACGGATCGTGACGTCCGGTCCATGCGACTCATATGCGCCCGCGCCGGATTCGCGACGGCTCGTCGAGCCCTCGCGAGATCGGTTATTCTGCTGTGGTTTCATTCTTGTTTCTGGCCTTTCTAGACTCGTCGGGAGAGGTTTCCGTCGACCACGCCATAGGCGCGGGAAACCTCATCTCCGAAAATTTGCTGGGCGCTTTGCTTGTTGGAATCGCCCTTGATCTCGACACGCGGGCACGCCTCGTTGGTGAAGCCGAATACCCCATGTCCGTCGACGACGATGATGTGCTCATCCCAGTCGATCCGGTCGTCGAAGCCGTAATGGCTGATATGGATCATGCTTTCCGTCACGGCGGCGCCCGTCCGCCCGAGACGTTCGACGATTAGCCGGACCAGATGCTCGCGATTTTCGACCTCCAGGGTCGTGGACAGGCTGTCTTCGATTGTTGGCCTGTTTTCCCTCATTTTCATGGTCTGAATCCTTTTGTCGTCGTCATCCGCCGGCCCTGCCACGCCAGCGGGCGCGCCTGGATTGAGCAGGCCGAATGGCCTGGGCGCATCAGTCGAAAATTCGCGCCGGGAGCGCGGTCATTTCTGGGCGCTCATCAGATCGGCCGCCTTGAAATAGCTTCGCGCGTGAGCGAGGAGAACGCCGTCGGCCGGATGGTCGACAGTCTCGACGCCGGCAATATGGGCCATCATCGTCGGAGCGTGGCGGGCGATATATTTGACGAGCGCCGTCTTGGCCACGCCGGGCCCCGCGATCAGGATCGCCTTCGATCCGCCGATGGCGTCGACGACGGCTGAAAGAAAGGCCTTGTCCTCGGGCGCATGGCCATTGCCGATGGCATTCGCTTTGTGATGGACATGAACATGTGGATCATTGGGCCTCACAGTCAGAGAGTCTACCTCATCGGCGGTGAAATGGAAAATGCGCGCTTCATGATGGTCGATCCAGACGACGCTGTGGTTATGTCCGGTCATGTCCAGGCTCCTCTCGTGCAGGGTCCGGCAAAGGGCGGCGGGCATGGGCGCGCCTCCCAGATCGTCGACTGTTCAGCCATGACCGTGATGCTGGCGGTGATGACGTTAGGCCTTGTTATTCGGCCAAGAATTTTGCGCTTTGAGAGAGCCCGCGCCATTGCTGGCGCAGGCTTGCCGACGTGTCGCGAGCGGCTCACGCGCGCCGTGACCCTTGGTTTAATCAGCCCATCAAAATGCGGGCATTGGCGCGCGGCGGCTCTCGATAGGCGGAGAACCTGACGTCGATGGAGAGGGGCGCCGACTCGTGTTGGCGCGCGATGTCGTCAACCCGGCCGGCGATGTCCCCGAGCGTTGGGTGATCTCGAAGGTCGACCAAAAAGGACGTATCGGCAAAGACGATTCTCAGGAGCGGTTCGCCCGCCATCGCATCATGATGTAAACGCATGGTCTTCTCCCGGGTTCCTCAATTAACGCGCGCTTGCGGCCCTATAGATCGCGGCGGCGGCCGCGCCGGCAGCATCGGAATTTACCCATAGGCGCGCGCTGATCGAGAGGGCCGCTCGCGTTCAGGACGCCTCGGCCGCGAGCGCCGACTTGATCGCGACCAACAGATCAAATTCGAAATAGGGCTTTTGCAGCAGGGTCGCCTCTGGCTTGAGCCGTCTGACTTTGGAGACGTCGCCGCTGACGAAGATATGTGGAATGCGAAATTCGCGTTCGATCGCGTCGACGGCGCCAATTCCGCTGCCCTCCTGCAATTGCGCATCGACGATCATCAGGTCGGGCCGGAGGCGGCGCGCCGAAGCCACGCTGCCCCTCTCGCCGGTTTCGATGCCGCAGACTTCGTGACCGATGGCTTCGATCATTTCGGCGAGCAGGTCGGCGATGAGCCAGTTGTCTTCCACGATCAATACGCGGAGCTTGTTCATGGGCGATTCCATCGAATGCCGCGCTTTGCTGCGCGCCCTATCCGCAACATAGGCTCCCTCACTCGACTCGGCGAAGAGTCGGAAACTACTCATGCGTCCCGCGACAAAAAACCGCCTTCGGCGATGAATTAAGTGATAGCATCGAGGCGCCCTGGCTACGCAGGCGATCTTCCCGGAAGGCTTCGCATGCGAAAAGTTCAACTGCGCCCCGTTATAGAAGCGGGTGCGCCCTCCCCCGCGCCGCTCCTGCCCGACCAGCCGCCGCCCGCGCCCGAGGCGGCTGCGTTTCCCGTCGTGGCGGTCGGCGCTTCCGCCGGCGGGCTGGACGCTTGCCGGATGGTGCTGGACGCGCTGCCTCCCGACCCCGACCTGACCATCATCCTGGTCCAGCACCTCGATCCCACCCATGCGAGCATGCTGGTCGAACTTCTGGCCGGGCACACCTCGATGAAAGTCTGCCAGGCGACGGAGGGCATGCCGGTCGAGCGCGGCCATCTCTATGTCATTCCGCCGGGCGCCTATCTCGCCGTCAAGGCGGGCGTCCTGCGCCTGACCCAGCCGCGTGAGCGTCACGGCGCGCGGCTGCCCTTCGATTTCCTGCTGCACGCCCTTGCCGAGGAGTTCGGCCCCCGCGCCGTCTGCGTCATTCTGTCCGGCACCGGCGCCGACGGCAGCGCAGGGCTGAAGGCGGTCAAGGAAAAAGGCGGCCTGGTCATCGCGCAGGACCCGGAACAAGCCGGATATGACGGCATGCCCCGCAGCGCGATCCTGACGGGGGCGGTGGATCTGGTGCTTTTGGCGGCGAAAATCCCGCAGGCGATCCTCAGCCCCGGCGAACGCGCGCGCGCGGCGGAAGCTCCGCCCGCGCCCGAGCCGGATTGGCTCGCCCGGATCATCGAGCTGCTTCGGACCAAGACCGCCCATGATTTCCGGCTGTACAAGCCGGGGACCTTGCAGCGGCGGATCGAGCGGCGCATGGCGATCGAAACCGACGACATGGGTCATTATCTGCAAATCCTGCGCGACGATCCCGTGAAACTCGACCTCCTGGCCAAGGATCTGCTCATCAACGTCACGCAATTTTTCCGCGATCCGAAGGCGTTCGACTTTCTCGCCAAGAACGTCATTCCCCCGATGGTGAGCGATCAGCCGGCGGGTCAGCCGCTGCGGATCTGGATCGTGGGATGCAGCACGGGAGAGGAAACCTATTCCCTCGCCATTCTGTTCCGCGAGGCGGTCGCGGCCGCCGGCAAGGCCGTCAAGCTTCAGATCTTCGCCTCGGATATCGACGCCGACGCCGTGACACAGGCCCGCGACGGGCTCTATCCGCTGTCGATCGCGTCCGACGTCGCGGCGGACCGGCTGGCCCGCTTTTTCGTCAAGGAGGAGCGCGGCTACAGAATCAACTCGGACCTGCGCGCGGACGTCGTCTTCACGGCGCAGGACGTGCTCGCCGACCCGCCATTTTCGCGCATCGATTTCCTGTCCTGCCGCAATCTTCTGATCTATCTGAGCCCGGAGGCGCAGGCAAAAGTCATCGCCCCGTTTCATTTCGCGCTGCGGCAGGGCGGCGTGCTGTTGCTGGGCGGCGCGGAAACGGTCGGCGACACTCACGGCCGCTTCACCACGATCTCCAGATCGGATCGCATCTACCGCCATGCCGCCCGCGGCCGTCCGGGGGAATTCGAATTCCCCGGCGGCCAGGGCCCCCGCGTCCCGGCGCGGCCGGGCCCGGGGTCGACGCCGACGCGCCAAAGCCGCCTGGCCGAACTTTGCCACAGCCTGGTGCTGGAAAATTACGCTCCCGCCGCCGTGCTGATCGATCGCAAGAACGAATGCCTTTTTTCGGTTGGCCCGACGGATCGCTATCTGACGGTCGCGCCGGGGCAGCCAACCCACGACCTGCTGCTCATGGCCCGCAAGGGTTTCGCCGCCAAGCTCAGATCAACAATCCAGCGAGCCTTTCAGGACAATGCGCCCATCACGACGCGCGGCTGCCGCATCGAGCGCGATGGCGAGACGCTCTGCTTCAGCCTGTCCGCCCGTCCGGTTTCAAGCGAAGGCGAGGAACTGGCCCTGATCTGCTTTCTCGACGAGGCGAAGCAGGAGCGCCGCAATGGCCGCGCCGTCGCGCCGGGAGAGGCTTCGCGAGCGGCCGAACTCGAGCAAGAGCTTGAGGCGACGCGAACCGAATTGCAGGGCGCCATCCGCAATCTGGAGATCGTCGGCGAAGAGCACAAGGCGATCAACCAGGAGGCCTTGTCCGTCAATGAGGAATTCCAGTCAGCCAATGAGGAGCTGCTGACTTCGAAGGAGGAATTGCAATCGCTCAACGAGGAGCTGACCGCTCTCAACAACCAGCTCCAGGAAACGCTGGACCGGCAGCGGACCACCTCCGACGATTTGCAGAATGTGCTTTACAGCACAGATGTCGCGACGATCTTTCTCGACGTGAATTTGAAGATCCGTCTGTTCACGCCAGCCGCCAAAACCCTGTTCAACCTCATTCCCGGCGATGTCGGGCGGCCTCTGGCGGACCTCGCCTCGCTTGCGGCCGACACCGCGCTGCTGCCCGACGCGCGCGCGGTGCTGGCGAAAAACGCGCCGGTCGAGCGCCAGATCGAGATGCGCGGCGCCACTTGGCACATGCGCCGCATCCTGCCGTACCGGACGCAGGACGGCGGCGTGGAAGGCGTGGTCATCACCTTCGCCGACATTACCGAGCGCAAGAGCGTCAACGACGCGCTCGAGGTCGCCAGGAAGCGGGCGGAAATGGCGGATGCGGCGAAGTCACGTTTTCTCGCCGCCGCCAGTCATGACCTGCGCCAGCCGCTGCAAACGCTGGCCCTGCTTCAAGGATTGCTGGCGCGCGCGGTGGAAGGCGAGCGGGAGCGCAAACTGGTCGCGCGGATCGGCGAAACGCTCGGCGCCATGACCGGCATGCTCAACGCCCTGCTCGACATCAACCAGATCGAGTCCGGGACGGTCCGTGCCGAGATCAGCGCCTTTCCGGTCAATGACGTACTCGGGAAGCTGCGCGACGAGCTGGCCTATCAGGCGGAGGCGAAAGGCCTCAAGCTGCGCATGGTTCCTTGCAGCCTGTCGATCTACAGCGACCCCCGCATTCTCGAACAGATGATCCGGAACCTGCTCTCGAACGCGCTCAAATATACCAAGCGCGGCAAGATTCTGCTCGGCTGCCGCCGCCGCGCCGGCGCGTTATCGATCGAGGTCTGGGACACCGGGATCGGCATCCCCGAGGCCGAGATCCACGCGATTTTCGAGGAATATCATCAGGTCGGCAATGAGGCCCGCGAGCGCAGCCTGGGTCTTGGCCTTGGCCTCGCCATCGTCCGGCGTCTTGGCAACCTGCTCGGCCATCGCGTGCGCGCGCGCTCCCGCCATGGCGACGGCTCGGTCTTCGCCATCGAGGTCGCGCTGTCCGAAGGCGCCTTAGCGGCCGGGTCCGGGGAGCGCCGCAAGAAGGCCGCGTCCACGAACGCGGCGCCGATCACACGCAAGGGCGCCATTCTGGTCATTGAGGACGATCCGCAATTGCGCGACTTGCTGGCGCAATTCCTCCGCGAAGAAGGTCATCGCGTCGCGCGCGCCTATGATGGCGGCGAGGCGATGCAGTTGATCGAGCGCGAGGATTTTCGGCCCGACGCGATCCTGGCGGATTTCAATCTGCCGAACGACATGAACGGCCTCGAAGTCACGGCCAAGGTGCGCGAAAGGCTTCATCGCGACGTGCCCGTCATCATCCTGACCGGCGACATCTCGACCAAGACCCTGAGCGCCATAGCGAGCGCCGATTGCGCGCAGCTCAACAAGCCGGTGAAACTGGACGACGTGACACAGGCCGTTCAACGCGCCCTTGCGCCGAGGGCTCAGCACGCACGGCCCAGCCCGCCGATAGACACGGCCGCGCCGCCGGGACCGCCTGTGATTTACGTCGTCGACGACCACGATTCCATTCGCGCCGCGCTGCGCAGCGTGCTTGAGGACGACGGCCGGACCGTCGAGGATTTCGCCAGCTGCGAGGCCTTTCTGGACGCCTATCGCCCGGGCCGCGAAGCCTGCCTGCTGATTGACGCCAACCTGCCCGGAATGAACGGGCTCGAATTGCTGCAGCGCCTCGCCAAAGACGGCCATCGCCTGCCGTCGGTAATGATCACCGGCGAAGCCGACGTCGCGATGGCGGTGGAGGCGATGAAGGCCGGCGCCTCAGACTTCCTCGAAAAGCCGGTGGGCCGCGACGAATTGCTCGCCTGCGTGGGGCGGGCGTTGGACCATTCGCAGGATGCAAGCAAGCTGACGGAATGGCGCGAGAGCGCCGCGCGCCATATGGCCGGGCTCACGCAGCGGCAAAAGCAGATCATGGAGATGGTTCTCGCCGGCTGCCCGAGCAAGAACATCGCGGCCGATCTCGGCATCAGCCAGCGCACCGTCGAAAATCATCGCGCCGCGATCATGAAGCGCACCGGCGTGAAGTCGCTTCCTGCGCTGGCGCGCCTCGCTATCGCCGCTACCGGCTGATCGCGGCCGTCGCAATGAATTAGCGATAGCGCCGCTGTTCAGCCTTGGATTCCGCCTTGCGCCCCTTGCGCGCGGCGTAGCGGGCGTCGCGTTCGGCTTTCTTTTCGCTTTCGAGCAAAGCTTTGGCCTGAACCGCCGCTTCCTCCTCAAGCTCTCGCCGCGCGGCGTCGACGGCGCTCTCCGCCTTTCGCGCCTCTTCTTCGGCTTTCAAACGAGCCTGCGCCGCCGCATCTTTTTCGGCTTGCTGACGGGCCAGTTCCTCGGCCTTGGCGCGCAAACGGGCGTCCCGTTCGGCAGCGCGGGCCTCGCGCGCCGCAGCGATTTCCCGGCGCTGCGCCTCGCGAGCGATCACGGCGGGATCGTCGGCGGCAGGCCTTGCCTTGAATTTTTCCAGCAAAGCCTTCTTGGCTTCAGCCGTCGATTTCTGTCTGTCCTGAAAGCTCGCGCCTTTGAAAGCCGGCATTCTCATCCTGTTCTGATCGAGATTGGGAATGCAACCTGTATGCGTCGCGGTTCGAGACGTCAATTTTTTCCGCGTCGTCGACCATTACGAACGAGCCGAGCCTCGACCGTTGAAAGACCGGAGGGAGAGACGCTTTCGGCCTTAATCGACCGGAAGGCCGGCGCGCGCGGAAAGCAGGCGGCGCGTTTTGGCGTTGAGATCGCCCGTCACGGGAAGGTGATTGTCGCGCTGGAAGGCTTCGACCGCCTTGCGCGTCGCGACGCCATAATCGCCATCGGGCTTCACAGGCGCGCCGAGCTTCCGCAGCGCGCGCTGCGCCGCCGTTACGCTCCTGTCCGAAGCTTCGGGCGTCGCGACGCCATTGCCTGCGATCAGCGCGCCGATCGGGTCGCGTGTCTTCTTGACCGGCGCTGTGGCGGCCGGGCTGGCGGGCGCGCTGGCGGGCTCGTCATCGACCGCGGGCGGCGAAAACGCGGCGCCCTGGGCGGGATTGACCGGCTGCAGGGGCGCGCTCGGAATCCGCTCCGTCAGCAGGGCGTCGATCGAAGACGGACGGACGGGCGGCCTCGGCGGCTTTGGCTGCTCGATCTTTACCGTCGAGCCGAACAGAGGCGCGGGATGGCGACCATGCTGGAGGAACATGGCGTTGACGGCGATGCCGCCCAAAAGAACGCAGAGCAGCCCCGCGCCGAGCGCCGGCGTGCGATAGCGCCACAAGGCGGCGAGCCGCGACGGACGCGCCCCGGCGGCGGCCTTTTGCCCCTTGCCGGTTTTGCGGGCGCTGGGCCGGCGCGGTTCAAGGGCGACGAAATCGAAATCGGAAGCGGCGGCGATTTCACGCAATTTTCTTCACCGTATCGTTAGGGCGTGCGGCGTCGGACGCCGCGAGCGGGCGACCGCGCCGCGCCAGGGTTTCAATCTTCACATAATTTCCGGCTTGTTTGCGTCCCTCGCGGCAATCGAATGGCAGCCGCACGGTGACGCAGGCCCCTTCCGTGGGCGCGCTCTCGAAGGTCATGGACCCGCCATGCAATCCGACAAGGCCGCGCACGATGGACAGGCCGAGCCCGGCGCCCTCATAAGGACGGTCATAGGTCGACTTGGCCTGGAAAAAGGGATCGCCGAGGCGGTCAAGATCGGCCTGGGTCACGCCGATGCCGGTGTCAGACACGGCGATCTCGACAAAGGCGCCGTCGGCGCGGACCTGAACCGCGACGCTGCCGCCCTCCTGCGTGAATTTGATCGCATTCGACAGCAGGTTGAGCAAGATCTGCTTGCAGGCGCGCTTGTCCGCGACGATCTCGCCGATCTGCGGCAGGCAGGAGCGGGTAAGCGCGATCTTCTTTTCCTCCGCCTTCAGCTTCACGACGTCGCAGCAAAAATCGATCAGGCCGGGGATGTCGAAATGTTCCGGCTCGATCTCGAAATTGCCGGTCTCGATCTTCGACACGTCCAGAATGGTATTGACTAGGCTCAGGAGATGCTGGCCGGACTGATGGATGATGCCGGCATATTCGCGCTGGCGCGCCGGGTCCTTCGGCGCCATCGCCGGATTGTTCAGCATTTCCGAAAAGCCGATGATGGCGTTCAGGGGCGTGCGCAATTCGTGGCTGACATTGGCGAGGAAACGCTCCCGCCAGGCGTTGGCCAGCTCGCTCTCATGGCGCGCTTCCTGCGCCAGAGCATGGGCTTCCTTCATCGGCGTGACATCGCGCAGGATCGCCATGACGGCGCCCTCGGCGGCGCGCGAGCGATGTGCGCGCATATCGACCCAGATGTAGCGGGGCGCGGCGTGCTCATCCTCCTGCCCGGCTTCGTGTTCGACCCGCAAGCGGAACTCAGCCTGAGAAATCTGATCGCCGAGCCGACCTTCGGAAACGGCCTTCAGGAAGGCCGGGCGGTCGGCGACGAGAACGCGCTCGAACAGGCCCCGGCCGAGAAGATCGCTGCGCGCGGGGCGGAAGGCGTTGGCGGGATTGGTGATGAAATCGACGACGGCTCCGGTGCGGTCGAGCTGGACCACGAGATCGCCGACGGTTTCGGTCAATTCCCGATAGGCCGCGATGCTGGCGCGGGCGTTACGGTCGCGCATCTCGCCCATGCGCGCGCTCCAGGCGGCGAGAAGCCCGCCATACATCATGGCGGAGACGACCGTCGCGAGGTCGACATAGGCGCCGCTTTCGCCATGGGGCGAGAGCACGCCGAGATAATTGGCTGCGATCATCGCCAGCATGACGGCGAGCGAAGCGACCGCGCCCGCATTGGCGAAGCGCGGCATATCGCCCAGCGCCGCCTCGAGCGGGCCGAGCAGGAAACACGCGACCGCCCCGATCGTGATCGCGCCATTGGCGAGCGTCAACACGACGCCGAGCAGCAAGGTCGCGCCGACGCAGATCGCCTGCGCGATGTCGAAACGGCCATAGCGATGCAGGGCGTAGACGCCGACCAGCGGCGCCAGCAGGAAGGCGAAAGCGACCACATCCCAGCTGCTCGGAGCGCCGCGGACCATCAGGAACACGGGCGCAAGAGCCATGAAGGGCATGGTGAGGGCCAGGCGCAATGAAATGAAATGATTGCGGCGCCAGCGCTCGAATTCGCCAAGCTGCGCGGCGGAAGCCGCCAACGCAGGCCTTTGCACATTACCGTGCGACATGGGCCTCTACTCGATACCAACCATGCGCCAGAAGACGCATTTCATCGAACCAATTTGCGCCTCGCCCGTTAAGTGACCTCTAAGACGTGGGCAAATCCTCCGGCTTCTGAAAGCATTATTGTCCGGATATGGTTTCAGCTTTGTTTCTGTAATGTCGCCAAAAAATTAAAATGCGCTAAAAGCGCGGGGCAGCATTTGAGCGAATGTTTTGATCCAATTGCGACGCGCGGCTGCTAGGCTCTTTTCAGACGATCCTCCCGACGCGAACATTGGCGACCGGACGGCGATCATTCTGAAAACAGCGGCATGCGCCGCAAAGGCAAACATATGTTCTTGCTGCGTTGCCTGTTCTGGCTTGGACTCGCGTTCAGTCAGATCGCCCAATTGGAAGGAACGACCGCCGCCTCGCTCGCCGGAGAGGCGACGGGCGCGGCTGGTGATCAGGCCGCCGCGCTAGGGCAGATGGCCGCGCAGGCGGCTCAAGAGACATGCCGCGTCGAACCCGCGAAATGCCTGGAACTGGCGGCGCGGGCGGGCGGCGCGATCAAGAGCGGGAGCGTGGCGCGCGAGGGCAGCGCCAAGGCGAGCGATACGAAGCGGGTCGATGCGAAGGGGCGCGATACCCTCACCCAAGCCGATCGCGCCCCGGCATGGCGCGAAATTCGTCTCGCCGGCAAGTAGGCCGGCGCGGGGCGCCAGCGGGCCTCACAGGGCGATGTCACAAGAGGCGGCGACACAGAAAAGGGCCCGGCGGCTTGTCGCCCCGGGCCCTTATCAATTTCATCGATGTCAAAGTCGCGGCGCGCCGCGCCGCAATGTCGATTATTTAGCGCGGGTGCGGCGACGCTGCTGGCCGAGACCCATCTGCTTGGCAAGGTGGGAGCGCGCCTTGGCGTAGTTGGGCGCCACCATCGGATAATCGGCGCCGAGGCCCCACTTCTCGCGATAGTCTTCCGGCGACATGTTGTACTGCGTGCGCAAGTGACGCTTCAGCGACTTGAACTGTTTCCCGTCCTCAAGACAGATGATGTAATCGTTGGTGATGGATTTCTTGACCGGAACCGCAGGCTTGGGCGCTTCGGTTACCGTCGGCGCGACGCCGCTCGTCACGCGCAAAAGAGCGGCGTGCACATCGCTGATGAGGCCCGGAAGGTCAGATACCGGAACAGAATTGTTGCTGACATAGGCGGAAACGATATCCGCGGCCAGATCAATGTAATTTTGCGCACCCGCGTCGCTCATGGCTTCGAGGCTTTCCTTGAGACGGTTGAATTCATTTTGCAAGACGCCCGCGCGGCGACGACTGCCGCAGCGAATACGCTGCCCGGAGCAATTCATTTGCCCCTTAAGCTTCTAGATACGGCAAGAAGTAATGTTTTGCAATATCGTCGAAAGGGCAATTTCCGATTTTCTTCACAAACATGGTTTTGCCGGTTCCCGCTCAACAGGAAATGTGAACAGGACCTAAATAAAAGGGCGAATTATGCGGCGCAGCGAAATCCTGAAATGCATGATTTATTGCGTGAAAATAGCGTGAAACGGCTGAAGGCAGCAGGGAAATCCGGTCATGCTGCAACGCCGCGCAACGGAACCAAACCGACGACTATTCCTCCGCTCCGGCCCAAGTCATGACGCGCGCAAGGCCATATTTATTATCGGGTTACGAAAGAATAAGACTTTCGCGACCGCAAGCCAAAGAATTTGGCGAAACGCGCCGGCAAAGAATAATGTCTGCCCGCGTCCATTCCACTTCCAGAGAAACGATCGCCATATGCCGCCTTTCGCCAGCGCCAGCTCCTTCACGCCCCCGCGCGCCGAGCGCCGCCCGCATCGTTTCACCGCTCATGGCGTGGATATTTGCGACGATTACGCCTGGATTCGCGCAAAAAACTGGCGTGAAGCGATTCAGGACCCAGCCGTCCTCCCGCAGGAAATTCGCGCGCTGCTGGAGGCGGAGAACGCCTATGCCGATTCGGTCCTGGCCGATCTCGCGCCGCTTGCCGACAAAATTTACGCCGAAATGGAAGGGCGCATCGATGAGACCGACAGCGACCCGCCCGCGCGCGATGGCGACTGGCTTTATTATCGCCGCTACCGGGCCGAAGGCCAGCATGAGCTGATTTGCCGCAGGCCGGCCGCCGGCGGCGAAGAAATCATTCTTCTCGACGGCGACCGCCTCGCCGAAGGCAAGGATTTCTTCGATCTCGGCGAGGCCATCCATTCGCCCGATCACAAACTGCTGGCTTATAGCTGCGACGAACGCGGGAATGAGCTGCACCGCATTCGCTGGCTCGACCTCGCCAGCGGCGCGGAAGGCGCCGATATTGTCGACCATTGCGCCGGAACCATCGTCTGGACCCGCGATTCCCGCGCCTTTCTCTATACGCGCATGGACGACGACTTCCGCTCCGCGCAGGTCTTCCTGCATCGGCTCGGTTCAGAGCCGGCGACCGACCGCCTGATCCTTTCGGAGACCGACCCAGCCTGGTTCGTGCATCTTCGCGCCGCCCGGTCGCGCGGCCACGCGATCGTCAAGATCAGCGACCATGATTGCTCGGAGTGCTGGCTCGTCGATCTCGAAACGCCCGAAGCCCCCGCCCGCCTTGTCCTGCCACGACGCGAGGGCCTGCGCTACGAGGTCGAGCCGGGCCGGGACCGCCTCTTCATGCGAACCAATGCGGACGGCGCCTTCGATTACAAGCTCATGAGCATCGCGCTCGACGCGCTCGATCTCGGCGAATGGCGGGAGGAGGTTCCGCACCGCCCCGGCCGCATGATCTTCAACGCCACGGCTTTCGCCGACTGGCTGGTCTGGCTGGAGCGCGAGGATTGCAAGCCGCGTCTGATGACTAAAACCCGCGACGGCGTCGAAGAAGAACTGCATTTCGAGGCGCCCTGCCATCATCTGCGCCTGCAGCGCAATTTCGATTTCGAACAGCCGATCCTGCGTTTTTCCTATTCCTCGCTGACCGAACCGGAAGAAATCTACGATTACGATCTCGCGACGCGGGCGCGGGTTTTGCTGAAACGGCAGAAGGTTCCCAGCGGACACGACCCTGCGGCTTATGACTCGCGCCTCGACTTCGCCACCGCGCCCGACGGCGAGAAAGTGCCGATTTCCATGGTCTGGCGCCGCGACCGAAAATCCGGCCCCGGCCCGGTTCTGCTCTATGGCTATGGCGCCTATGGGTCCGCCCTGCCCGATTCCTTCGACGAGACTCTGTTCAGCCTGATCGACCGCGGCTTCCTCTACGCCATCGCCCATGTGCGCGGCGGAACCGAGAAGGGCTCGCGCTGGTATGAGGATGGCAAGCTGGAGCACAAGGCGAACACATTCACGGATTTCATCGCCTGCGCGCGCCATCTTTGCGCGCTTGGCCTGACAGAGCCGGGAAAGATCGTCGCGGAGGGCGGCAGCGCCGGCGGCATGTTGATGGGCGCCGTGGCCAATCTCGCCCCGGAACTGTTTGGCGGAATCATCGCCGAGGTGCCCTTTGTCGATGTCGTCAACACGATCTGCGACGCCAGCCTGCCGCTGACGCCGCCGGAATGGCATGAATGGGGCAACCCGATCGAAAGCGCGGAGGTCTTCCGCCGCCTGCTGTCCTATTCACCCTATGACAATGTGAAGGCGCAGGCCTATCCGCCCATGCTGATCGAAGCCGGACTGACCGATCCGCGCGTGACCTATTGGGAGCCGGCCAAATGGGCGCAGGCCTTGCGCGCGCGCATGACCGGGGGCGGCCCGATCCTGCTCAAGACCAATATGGACGCGGGCCATGGCGGCGCGGCGGGGCGTTACGACGGACTGGAGGAGGACGCCCTGCGCCAGGCCTTTGCGGTCGCTGCGGTCGGCGCCGAGACTTGAGGCCGAAGTCCTGACGCGAGCTGGAAGGCCCGCGCTCAGGACTTTTCGATGAAGCGTTTCAACTCGTCCATCGAGGCGAAACGATAGACGCCATGCGCGGTTTCCGCGTCAATCGAGCCATCGGCATACATAGTGTAATGGGTGCCATGCGCCTCATAGCTGCCAATGATGGCGGGACGTGGCTCGAACTCTTCCTCCGGCGCAGGTTCGGGCTCAGGCTCAGACTCCTGTTCCGCTTCCGGTTCCGGTTCCGACGGATCGAGCTTTGCCGGAGCGGCGGGGAGCGCGGGATATCGTCCAAGCTCCCGGCCCAACTCTTGCGCCAGCGCATATTCTAGGTCCGCTCCGAGTTCGGGCTCGGGCTCAGGTTCCGGCTCCGTGGGCTCGGGCGCGAAATCCGGCTCGGGCGCCGGCGGAGCTGTCAGGTTCGGCTCAGACCAAAAAGCCGGCTCCGGCCTGGCTTCGGGGGCTGGAATGTGATCGTGGGTCTCGCCGAAAGGCTCGGCTTCGCGTTCCGCCTCGCGATCCCCGGCTTCGGCCTCAGGTTCGCGCCAATAAGGCGCAATAGCGGGTCTGGCCTCGGCGAAGCTTTCGGGTTCCTCGCTTTCAGGTTTCGTGCTCTCCGGTTCCGCACTTTGCGGTTCTGCGCTTTCATGGTCCGAAGGCTCGACCGCCTCTTTCTCGGCGACCGCCTCATGCGCGATGGCCTGCTCCAGCCAATCGACGTTTTCCTCGACGGAAGGCTTTTCCGGAATGGCCGGCTGCTGCTCGGTCCGGGCGCTGGCGTAAGTGGAGAGATGGGTGGCAGCGCGGGTCATCCAGACCGGCGGCTTGGCCGAGGGGGCTTCCTCCCGGGGAAGAGGCGCGCCCTGCTCGGCTTTGGCCCAATCCGCCGATGGCGGCTTCCGCCAGCTTTCCGGCGAAAAGGTCTCGTTCACGAAAGGCTCTGAAGAAAAATGCGCCGGTTCGGCGGGCTCGGGCTCGATTTCCTCCGGATTGGCGATACGCTCCGGCTCGACCGGAGCCGGAACCGGGGCGGAGGCGGCAAGAGGCGGGGCAAGTGGCGGCGAGGCAAGTGGCGCGGCTTCCGACGCCTCGGCCAGGGGCGAACCATTGTTCCGGCCTTTCGCCAGAAACAGCGCCGATTTCGCGACCGAGGCGGAAATGGCCGCCAGCTCCCGCAAAGCAAAGCCGAGGGCGATCAGGATCAGACCAGCGCAAAAGGCGATCGTACCCGAGATGACAAGGGTCCAGCCACGTTCGATCTGAACATAGCCGTATCCGTTCCAGGCGACGGCCAGTCCCACAAGGAACAGGAAAACGCCGAACACAATGACCGTACGATCCGCTTTCACGCTGAGGAAAACCTTTCTCCGCGAGACAATGTTCAGGCCGCAAGAGCCGTGAATCAACAATATAAAAGCAAATTGCTTAAATTTGATTCCATCATTTGGGCCAATTCGTCGCTTTTGCAACCTTGCGCTGCGGGAGCGATCTTTCTACGTTTGGCCGCCGCCCCTCCCGGGTCGCCGCGCCGCCTTAGCCGGCGCAAATTTCCTCAGGAGAGATATATGTCTTTCGTTCTCGATCCACTGCCCTATGCCTATGATTCGCTGGCCCCGCACATGTCTGCGGAAACGCTTGAGTTCCATCACGACAAGCATCACGCCGCCTATGTGAACAACGCCAACAATCTCATCAAGGGCACAGAATGGGAAGGCCTGCCCATCGAGCAGGTCATCACCGGCTCTTTCGGCAAGAATCCGGCGGTGTTCAACAATGTCGCGCAGATCTGGAACCATGCCGAATTCTGGAAATATCTGAAGCCGGCTGGCGGCGGCAAGGTTCCCGGCAAGGTCGAAAAGGCGCTCGTCGAGGCGTTCGGCTCGGTCGAAAAGGCCCTGGAAGAGCTGGCCAACGCCGGCGTAACGCAGTTCGGCTCGGGCTGGGCCTGGCTGGCGGTCAAGGACGGCAAGGTCGCGGTCTCCAAGACCCCGAACGCGGAAAATCCGCTGATCCACGGCGCGACGCCCATCCTGACCGTCGACGTCTGGGAACACGCCTATTACATCGACTATCGCAATCGCCGTCCCGACTTCGTCAAGACCGTCCTCGCCAATCTGGTCAACTGGGAATATGTCGAAGCCCAGTATGAGAAAGCCGTCGGCTGATCTCACGCCAAAAACGGGCCGCCGCTCAGGCGGCCCGCAAAACTCAGCCCAGCTGATCGACCGCCTTGCAGATCGCGGCGACATCCGCCGTAAAGGCGAAATCCGGCGACGGCGCGAAACGATCCCCGCGCGAGAGCTGTTCTTCCCGCGAAAGCGCCTGGAATTGCACGACATGCTCCAGCCCGAGCATGGCGCATAAGTGAGACGACCACGGGTCGTGCTGGCCCTCGCTGATGATCTCGACGACTTTGGCGCCGGGCGGGCAGAACACCACATTGGCCAGCGCCGCGCCAAATTCCGCGACTACCAGATCCGCGCGCGCGAACAAGGTGACCTGCTGGTCGAAGCTCAACAGTTCCGGCTGAACCGCGACGACGCCCCGCGCGGCGAGCGCTTCCGCCAAGGCGTCGCGGTTTTTCAGCGCGCGCCCATGGCCCTGGCCGCGGACGAGATAGAACCGCCGTGGCAGCGAGGCGTGACGCTCGATTGGAACATTGGCCTTGATCGTGTCGAATGTCCGCTTCGCCTGCGGATGGGCGATATGGGCGCCAAGACCCGACAGGCGATTGCTGACGACCGGATGATCCAGCAGATGGGTCTTGCAAGGGACTTCGCGAATGCGTCCCGGCCCGACGCCCAGCCGCGCCAGAATATCCTTCTGCCAGGGCTTGAGCGGCCATGACAGCATGGGCGCGCCGATCTCCTTGCCCAGATGGACCAGCGGAACGACATCCAGCAGGTAATGGCCGAAATTCGGCGCCTCGGATTGCGCCACGATCAAATGCGCATCCAAGATGCGCGGCGCGCTTTTCAACAAAGCAGGGTGAAACCTCAGCCCGGTCCCGCCCGCGCCTTCCGCCGTCGCGCTAACGCATTTCACCGTCCGCAGGCGATCCGGCCGGAAGGGGCCGGTGAAAGAATGCGGCCAGATCCCGCCCCCGGGCGAGAGCATCAGGCCGGAGCGGGAAAACCAGAAATGCGGCCCGGGATGCTCCAGCGTCAGGCCCGGCGGAACCACCTCGTGATCGACATAGTGAAAGCCGTCGGTATCGGCGGAATTGCGGCTGAGTGGATGGAGGCGCACAGCGACCCGCGCCTCGCCATAGACAAGGCATCGCGTCCGCGGCCCGGGCATTTGGCCCTCATAGGGAACCAGCGGCAAGGAAGCGGCAGATTCGATCTCGACCGGCGCGCCGGGAATGAATCTGAGCAGGAACTGGCGGGCAGGCTCGCGAATCTTGCGAATGGGTTCGCGCAGAGCCTTGCTGGTCGCGCGCGACAAAGCGCGGCGCCAATTCTTGCGGCCACGGCGCCCCCCGCCCTTCCCGGTCGCGTCGGACCCGCTCACGCCAGCGTTTTCCTCAGCTGGAAGCGGGTCGAGCCCCAGGGAAAATCCTCCATGCGGGCATATTCAACATAGCCGCGCCGGGAATAGAAGCCCGGGGCCTGATAATCGAATGTGGCCAGGATAGCCCATTTGCAGCCGCGCCGCAGAGCTTCGGCCTCGGCCTCGGCGAGCAAGCGCGCGCCCAGGCCCCTGCGGCGATAGGCTTCCTCGACCCAGACCAGATCCGTCGCCAGCCAGGCCCCGACGATCACTCCCTGCAACCCGCCGCGCACGCGCCCTTCGGCGTCGCGCGCGACGACGCAGAGATGGTTGCTCGGATCGCGCACCGGGTCCGGCCCGATGCGCGATTCGTTGAAGCTCGCCAGACCGCTCAGCAGGATGATCTGCGTCTGCTCGTCCGGCGGGTTCTCCGTCGCGACGAGAAAACCATCCTCGCCCGCGCGCTGGGCCTCGGCCTGAATCATTCGGCGGCGGCTTTGGCGTAACCGAGGCGGCTGTTCAATTCGTCGATCAGCTTGCCCGCGGCCTCCGCGATCACCGTGCCGGGCGGGAAGATCGCCGAGGCGCCGGCCTTATAAAGCGCATCGAAATCCTGCGGCGGAATCACGCCGCCGACCACGATCATGATGTCGGAGCGGCCTTCCTTCTCCAGCGCCGCCTTCAGCTCCGGAACCAGCGTCAGATGGCCCGCCGCCAGCGAGGAAATGCCGACGATATGCACGTCATTCTCGACCGCCTGTCGCGCGGCCTCTTCCGGCGTGGCGAATAGCGGGCCGATATCCACGTCGAAGCCGAGATCGGCGAAGGCCGAGGCGATCACCTTCTGGCCGCGATCATGGCCGTCCTGGCCGACCTTGGCGACCAGAATGCGCGGCCGGCGGCCGTCGTTCTCGACAAAGGCGTCGACCTGCCCCTGAACCTTGGCGATGGCGGTGGAATTCACGCCGGCCTCCCGCTTGTAGACGCCGGAAATGCTCTTGATTTCCGCGCGATGACGTCCAAAAACCTTTTCCAGCGCATAAGAGATCTCGCCGACCGTCGCCATTTTCCGCGCCGCCTCGATAGACAAGGCCAGCAGATTGGCGCCGCTCTTGGCGCCCTCGGTCAAGGCGTCCAGCGCGGCTTGCGTCTCCGCCTCGTTGCGCTCGGCCCGCAGGCGCTTCAGCTTTTCGATCTGCTGGGCGCGCACGGCGGCGTTCTCGACCTTCAACACGTCGATCGGCCGTTCGTTCTCGGGACGGAACTTGTTGACTCCGATCACCGCCTGCTTGCCGGAATCGATGCGCGCCTGCGTCTTGGCGGCAGCCTCCTCGATGCGCAGCTTGGGAATGCCGGCCTCGATGGCCTTGGACATGCCGCCGAGCGCCTCGACTTCCTGAATATGGGCCCAGGCCTTTTCGGCCAGTTCGGCGGTCAGCTTCTCGACGTAATAGGAGCCGCCCCAGGGGTCGATGATCTTGGTCGTGCCCGATTCCTGTTGCAGGAAAAGCTGGGTGTTGCGGGCGATGCGCGCCGAGAAATCGGTCGGCAAAGCGAGGGCCTCGTCGAGCGCATTGGTGTGCAGCGACTGGGTGTGGCCCTGCGTCGCGGCCATGGCCTCGATCTGCGTGCGGACGACATTGTTGAACACGTCCTGCGCGGTCAGCGACCAGCCTGACGTCTGGCTGTGCGTGCGCAGCGGCAGGCTCTTTTCCGATTGCGGATTGAACGTCTTGACCAGATTGGCCCAGAGCAGCCGCGCGGCGCGCAGCTTGGCCACTTCCATGAAGAAATTCATGCCGATCGCCCAGAAAAACGACAGGCGCGGCGCGAACTGGTCCACCGTCAAGCCAGCCCCAATGCCCGCGCGTAAATATTCGACGCCGTCGGCGAGGGTATAGGCGAGTTCGAGATCCTGCGTCGCCCCGGCTTCCTGCATGTGATAGCCGGAGATCGAGATCGAGTTGAATTTCGGCATATTCTGCGAGGTATAGGCGAAGATGTCCGAAATGATGCGCATCGAATCCTTGGGCGGATAGATATAGGTGTTACGCACCATGAATTCTTTGAGAATATCGTTCTGGATCGTTCCGGAAAGCTTGGCCGCCGGCACGCCCTGCTCTTCCGCCGCGACAATATAGAGCGCCAGCACCGGCAGGACGGCGCCGTTCATCGTCATGGACACGGACATCTGGTCGAGCGGAATACCCGAGAACAGGGTCCGCATGTCATAGATCGAATCGATCGCCACGCCCGCCATGCCGACATCGCCGCCGACGCGCGGATGGTCCGAATCATAGCCGCGATGGGTGGCGAGGTCGAAGGCCACCGACAGGCCCTTCTGGCCCGCCGCCAGATTGCGGCGATAGAAGGCGTTGGAATCCTCGGCCGTGGAGAAGCCGGCATATTGCCGCACCGTCCAGGGCTGGTTCACATACATGGTCGGATAGGGGCCGCGCAGGAAGGGCGCGGAGCCGGGGAAGGAATCGACCGAGGCCAGCCCCTCGAGATCATCGGGGCCGTAGACGCTCTTTACCGAAATGCCTTCCGGGGTCAGCCAGGGCTCGGCGGAAAAGGCCGGCGGCGCGGCGCTCTGGTCCTTGTCGAGAGCGAGTGTCGAGAAATCGGGAATGCGGGTCATCGAAGCTTCCATCATTCAAATATCCAACATCGCGCCTCGTCGAACGCGCGGGTGGTCACTTTTTCTCTTATACGCCGCTCATTATCGCGGCGCCATACGCTATCAGTTGAGCGCGCCCGGCGGCTGAAACCCGCCTGACGGATTTTGCGCGCAAGCCCAACACACGTATTTGCCTCGGTTTTTTTAACTTTTGCGGGTTAAGCTTGGCTGTCCGCGACGCCATTGAGCGCGCGACGGGCTTGGGACGTTTCGAATGGCCGATGAGAAACAGAATTCCGCCAAAGCGCTTGCGAAACAAAAGAAGAATAAGGCCATTAAACGGGCCGGCGTCACGCTGCTGCCCGCGTCTCCGATCGGCGTTTACCAGGACGGCGCTCCATTCGACCAGGTGCAATATCTGGAGGCCAAGCTGATCCTGAAGCCGGACAATTTTACCTCGGTCCAGGCCTTCCGGGATTTCGGCGCGATCGTGAAACGCACCGCCGAAGATCTCGGCGTCGGCTTCATCGAACATCCGGAAATGAATCTGCGGCCGGAAATCCGAGAGATCGTTTTCGGCGACACGCCGGATTTCCGGCTCTACAACAATGCCTTCATCCTTCGCCGCCGCATCCGCTATGTCGACGGTTTTCCCGTGGGCGATCCAGAAATCGTCCTGAAATACCGGCACCCCGATGAGCGCGCCGCCACGGAGATGGACGTCCGGCCCAGTATCGATGGCAAATGCAAGATCAAGTTCAAGGCGGAGGCGCTGCCGCTCAAGGATCGGACCGGCGGCTACCGCATCCTGTTTTCGCATAATTGCCAGTTCGGACTGAGTCAGGCGCGCAAGCGCGACGGGTTGAGCATGGGGACGCTGGCGAAGGTCTTCCCGGCGCTGCGACTCCTCGGCGGCGGCGACAAGGAGCGCATCCTGGTCGTGAACGAAGGGATCGTCGAGGAGGTGCTTCGCCCGCTGGGCACGCTCGATTTCGGCAAGGGCGTCGTGGCGAAATGCGATGTCTCGCTGTGGCGCACGCGCGGCGAGCACAAATCGCTGGTCGGCGAATTCGCTTTCCAGGTAAAGTTTGGCAGCCGGGAGGCGGTCGCCGAAAAGCCCAAACGGCTCGCTGGCGCGTTCTACATGACCTTGCAGAAGGAAGTGGAGGACTGGCTGGCGCTGGGCGTGACGAAGACGGCGATGGTCTATCGTCTCAAAGGCAACGAGCCGCAAAGCCATGAGTGACATAGCGAAACAGGGCGCGGAGGCGGCGCCGGCCGTGTCGGTCGCGCGTATTTTCCGCGAGTTCCTGATCATCGGCGCTATCAGCTTCGGCGGCGCCGTGCCTTATCTACGCGGCCGGCTCGTGGAGACCGAAGGCTGGGTCGACGATAAGGAATTCGTCGAGATGCTGTCCATGAGCCAGACTCTGCCGGGGCTGAACGCGACCAATCTCGCGATTCTGGTCGGCCAGAAGCTGCGGGGCGCGCCGGGCGCGGCGGCGGCGATTGTGGGGATGTGCCTGCCAGGAGCCGCGCTCATGTATGTCGCCGGCATCCTGTATTGGCGTCACGGCGACCACGCCGCCTCAGCGGCAACCTTGAAGGGGGTCGCGGCGGCTGCCGTCGGACTGGCGCTGTTTACCGCGATCCAGCTCGGGCGGCGCTCGCTCGAAACCCGCGCCGATCTGGCATTCGTGGCGCTTACGGTCATCGCGGTGGATCGCTATCATGTGTCGGTGCTATGGGCGCTTCTTGGCGTGGGCCTGATCAGCATCCTGTGGCGTCATCCGCGCCGCGCAAAGTCGGCCGGGAGCCAATGAGCCAGCTTCCCGCGCTGATCCGCGTTTTCGCCTATCTGTCCTTGCTGGCGGTGGGTGGAGGCATGGCCGCCTTTCCGGAGATGGAATATCTCAGCGTCGATGTGCACCACTGGCTCACCAAGGAACAGTTGATCCATCTCTATTCGATCGGCCAGATGGCGCCTGGGCCGAACATGATGATGATCGTCGCCATCGGCGATTGGGCGGCTGGCGCGCTCGGCGCGCTGGCGGTGCTGCTGGCGTTTTTTCTGCCGACGGCGCTGCTGACCTTCGCCGTCGGGCGCGGCTGGAAGCGGCTGGAATCATGGCCGTGGCGGGATTCGATCCAGGCAGGACTCGCGCCCGTGTCGATCGGCCTGCTGCTCGCCGGCTGCTATACGATGGCGAAGGGCGCGATCTTCGGCGTCGAAACCGCAGCCATCGCGGCGGGCGTGCTGCTGATCCTGCTGCAATACAAGATGAATCCGGCATTGCTCGTGGCGGCCAGCGCTGTCATTGGCTACCTCTCGTTCCGATAGGCGCCCGAGGCTATCCGACATCGCGCGCGTCGCATGTTGTGCGCGGCGCGCGCGCCTTCAGCCCTTCGCCAAAACCCGCGTGAAAATGCGCCGGATTTCCTTGCGTTTGGCCGTCAGCTCCCTCTCCAGCAAGGCGAAATCGGGCAGGCCGATCGCGGTGGCGATGCGGCGCTTGACGCCTTCGGCGGCGTGACGGGGGTCCGCGCCCTCGTCCAGGGCCAGCCGCAGCCATTGGGTGACGCCGGAATAAAGCGCCAGCGCGCCAAGCAGGCTCTCCGCCGTCGCCGCATCGAGAAATCCGGCCTCGGCGGCGCCTTTCAGAATATCCGCCGTCGCCGAAGCCCGCAGCCCCGGCGCCTCGGCGCCATGGGCGAGCGTCAGATATTGCGCGATGAATTCGACATCGAGGAGGCCGCCCGAGGCGAGCTTGAGGTTCCAGGGATTGTCCTCGCCCTTTTCCTTGCCGATCAGCGCGCGCATGTCGCGCACAGCCTTGGCGAGCACAAAAAGGTCGCGCGGGTGGAAAAGCGTTTCGGCGATCAGTTGAGAGGCCTCGGCGGCGAGGCTGTCATCCCCCGCGATGGGCCGCGCCCGCGTCAGCGCCATATGCTCCCAGATTTCGGCCTCGGAGGCCTGATAGGACCGGAACGAGGCGATCTGCGTCGCCAGCGGCCCCTTGTTGCCCGAGGGCCGCAGCCTCATGTCCACCTCGAACAATTTGCCACGCCGGGTCGGCGCCGTCAGCGCCGCGATCAGCCGCTGGGTGAGGCGGGTGTAATAGACAATGGCGTGCAGGGGACGCGGGCCAATGGATTCGGCGCGCTCGGGGTCGAAATCGTAAAGCAGGACGAGGTCCAGGTCAGAGGTCGCCGTCAGTTCCCGCGAACCGAGCTTGCCGAGGCCGAGAACGACGCAACGCCCGCCCGGAACCTCGCCATGTTCAATCGCGAAATTGGCTTGCACCTGCGCCAGACAGGCGCGCGCGACGGCTTCGGCGAGCGCCGAATAGGCCCGCGCGGCCTGCTCCGGCTCGATCAGCTCCGCGAACAGCCGCAGGCCGATCATGAAATTCTCTTCGCTGGCGAAGACGCGGGCCGCATCGAGGAAGGGTTCGAGCCCCTGGTCGCCTTCATGGAAGCGGGCGAGGCGCCGCGAAAAATCCGCGACGTCCATCGGCGCGGCGGCCACGCCCCGATCAATGGCGACGTCGAGCACATGCGGGCTCTGCGCGATCACCTGCGCCAGACGCGGCGCCCCGCCAAGAATATCGGCGAAGAATTGCAGCATCGGCTCGTGCGACTTCAGCAATGCGAACAGCTCCGACGCGGCGGGCATGCGCGCCAGCGCGGCGTCAAAGGCCACCATGCAGGAATCGGCGTCGCCGGATTTAGAAAAGGCTTCGAGCAAAGCCGGGACGAGTTCGGTCAGGACTTCGCGGGCGCGGGCGCTGCGCACGGCCGGACGCCGACCAAAATGCCAGCCGCGCACGGTTTCGGCGGCCAGCCCCGGGTTGCGAAACCCCATGTCCCGCAGGGTTTCCAGCGTTTCGGGGTCGTCAGTCGCGCCGGTAAAGACCAGATTGCCCGCGCGCGTGTCGAGGCCCGGCGCATGTTCGAAAAGGCGCGCGTAATGTTTCTCGACGGCATGGAAATGCCGCAACAGATCGCGCGAAAAGCCCGCGACGCCGGGATAGCCGCAGAAGCGCGCGAAATGTTTCAGCGCCTCCTCGTCCTCGGGCATGCGCTGGGTCTGCTGATCGTTCAGCATTTGCAGCCGATGCTCGACCGCCCGCAGGTAAAGATAGGCGTCGGAAAGCTCGTCCGAGGCCTGCGGAGTGATCCAGTCGTCGGCGCAGAGCTGGCGCAGCATGTCCAGCGTCCGGGCGCCGCGCAAAAGCATGCGGCGCCCGCCGAAAATCAGTTGCTGGGTCTGCACGAAAAACTCGATCTCGCGGATGCCGCCGCGCCCCAGCTTCACGTCATGGCCGCCGACGGCGATCTCGGCATGGCCCTTGGCGGCGTGAATCTGCCGCTTCATCGCGTGGATATCGGCGATGGTCGCGTAATCGAAATATTTGCGCCAGATGAAGGCGGCCATTTCGCCGAGGAAGTCTAGGCCCAAAGCCAGGTCCCCGGCCACGGGGCGCGCCTTGATCATGGCGGCGCGCTCCCAATTCTGCCCAAGCGTCTCGTAATAATGGCGGGCGGCGTCGAGCGAGACAGCGGCGGCCGTCGAGCCGGGATCGGGCCGCAGGCGGAGATCGACCCGCAGCACATAGCCATCGCCGGTGCGCTCCTGCAGCAGCTTCACCAGATGCTGGACGATGCGCAGGGAATTGGCCTTGACCCCCGGCCCGGCGCCAAGGACGGGCGAGCGCGACTCATAAAACACGACAAGATCGACGTCAGAGGAATAGTTCAGCTCCATCGCGCCATGCTTGCCGAGCGCCAGCACGACGAGGCCGCAGCCATGTTCCGGCTCGGCCGGATCGACCAGCGCCAGCTTGTCGCCGGAAAGCCGCAGGGCGACGCGCAAACCCGTGGCGACGAAACGGTCTGCCGCGCGCGACAGCGCCTTGGTGGCGGCGACGACGTCCCACTCCCCCGCGAGATCGGCGAGCGCGACGATGAGCGCTGTCTCCTGCTTCGCCTTGCGCAGCAGGCTCTTCGCCTGGGCCTCCGTGCAATCGGCGAGATTGCAGGCGGAAAGCCGGCGCAGCGCCTCGTCCAGCGCGGCTTCCGGGGATTGCTGGCGGATGCGCAGCAACCGTGCGGGATCGCGCCGCGCCAGGCCCCACAGGAATGGCGACTGGTCGGCGATCCCAACCAGAACCTCCTCCAGCAAGGGCCAGTCCGGCAAGGCGCGCAAAGCCGAGGAGCAATCCTCGCCCGCCGAGGCGAGCATCTCCGCGACCCGGACGCGCGCCACCGTCAGCTTGACCGGACGGGGGCGAGACAAGGCGTTGGGCGTCTTTTTTATTGTTTTCACGACGCGCTCCCCTCCCTGCGACGTGGCAGCGCCAGCACGACGCGCAGGCCCGGCGCATTGTCCTCGACGCGCAAGGCGCCCTCATGAAGCCGCGCGACGGCGACGGCGAGCGAGAGGCCGAGGCCGGAGCCCGGCCTTGTGCGGGAGGCCTCCAACCTCACGAAACGCTCCAGCACCCGCGCGCGTTCCTCGGCGGGAATCCCTGGCCCGCGATCGGCGACAGAGATCTCCACCTTGTCGTCGGCGATCGCCACCGAGACGCAGACTTCGGCGGCGGCGCCGGGAAGCTCGGGCGCGCCATATTTCAGGGCGTTGTCGATCAGATTGGCGAGCGCCTGCCCGATCAGCTCGCGCTGGCCGCGAATCGGCGCCGGGCTTACGGCCTCAACGCTCAGGGCCACGCCCTTTTCCTCCGCCGCCGGCTCGTAAAGCTCGACCATGTCGCTGACCAGCTCCGCGGCGTCGAGATCGGTGAAATTCTCGCGCGAGGATTGCGATTCGGCGCGGGCGATCATCAGCAGGGCGTTAAAAATGCGGATCAGGTCGTCGGATTCCTCGATCACCTGCTCCAGCGCGGCGCGGCAGCCGGCCTCGCCACTGTCGATCTGCAAGGCCTGCTCCGCATTGTTGCGCAGCCGGGTCAAAGGCGTGCGCAGATCATGGGCGATATTATCCGACACCTGCCTTATGCCCTCCATCAGGCTGGCGATGCGGTCGAGCATGGCGTTGAGATTGCGCGCCAGACGGTCCAACTCGTCATTGGCGCCCGATAGTGGCAGGCGGCCCTTGAGGTCTTCCTCCAGCAAAGTCGCCGCCTTGGCGCTCATGGCGTCCACCCGCCGCAACAGGCGGCGCGCGACGAACAACCCGCCGAATGTGGCGATCACAAGCAGCCACAGCAATGAGGTGAACAGGGCCGAGCCAAGAATGTGGCGCAGCCTTTCGCGGTCTTCGAGATCATGGCCAATCAGCAGGCGAAAGTTGCCGGGCAGCTTGAAAACGCGGGCGATGGCCCTACGCGGGATGTTGGGCTCGCCGAGGCGCTCATAGGTCGTCTCGACAGCGGCGGGCTGGTCGAACACGCCGGCGGGCAGGTCGATCACATTGCCGGCGACGGCGACGCCATTAGGCGCGGCGACGAGATAGATCGAGGCGCCGGGCGCCCGCGAGCGGCGCTCGACGACCGCGACCAGCTGATTAAGCCCGCCGTCCGCATATTGGTCAGCCAGCCCCTTGATCTCGGCGTCGATGGTCTGGCGCATCTGGTCATTGATCAATTCGCGGACATTTTCGCCGACATGTTCCAGCACGAGGGTGAAGCCGAGGCCGACGATGACGAAATAGGCGATGGCCAGCTTGAAGGCGGTGGTGCGGAAAAGCCGCCCCCAGCTCTTGATTCGCGCGCAACCGCGCAAAAAGCCGCGCCAGACCCTCGCCAATTTCATCGAATCCCGTCCCTCGCGGCCTTTGCAGCGCCTTGTCCGAGGCACAATCCGCGATCCGCGAGCGGCTCGCAAGTTACCGATTGGCAAGGCGCCGAAAGGCCATGCGTGAAGGCGCGCAAGTCGCCCGCTCCGAAACCGGGCGTTAACCGTGAAGGCCCCATTCTCGCAGCCGAAACGCCCCCGAAGTTGCTCTAAGGATTCGTCCTGGCGGCGGGCGTCGTACTGCGTATTCAAGGCGATGCCTGCATGCTGATGACACTCGACCAATGGCTGGCCCGCTTTTTCGGCGCCGGCCGTCGCGCCGACCGCCCGGCGCCTCTCTCTCAACGCGCCTCCTTCGGTCTCGACGGCATGGAGATGCGCCAGATCGACGCCAATTTCGAATTGCAGGAATGGGACGAGGAGCCTGAGTCGGAGCCCTCGCCCTATCGTCCCCATTTCCGCCGCCCGCGCGCCGTCTTCGTCGATTCGAGCCAGGATTTTGCGCCGCGCGCGCCGGTCGCCCTGCCCCCCGCCGAGTGGGCACCGCCCGCGCCGCCGGAGCCGGACTATCCGCCGCAACATTTCATCCCCGCCGAACAGGATGAGCGCGTCCGGCTTGAGGCCATGGCCGCGCAAAAGTCGCGCGAGATACTCGCCGCCGCCCAGTTCGAGCCGCAGTTCCAGTCCGACATCGTCGTCGCCTCGCCGCAGGAAGGCCCCGCGCCGAAATTCTGGCGCGCCGACCAGCCGAACGTGCGCTTCACCCGCACGCCCGAAGCCTCCATCGCCCGCCGCCTCGCCGAGGAGGAGGCGCAGCGCCGCGCCGCCGAGGAAGAATCCCGCCGCATTGAGGAGGAGGCCCGCCTCAAGGCCGAAGAACAGACGCGCCGCCTCGAAGAGACCCGCCTCGCCCAGTCCCACGCCATCAACGCCCCCAAGCCGCGCGTGCGCTACGCCCGCACGCCCGACCGCGTGATGCAGGAACGCAATGGGGTGAAGCCCCAGCCCGAGCCGGAAAAGGCGCCTGAGATCGCCGCGCCCGAGGCCGCTGAATCGCTTTCGCCGGCGACGCTCGCCCCGGTTTCCGTCGCCCCGCCCGTTCCGGCCCAGAACCTGACTGGCTTCGGCGCCTTCGGGGCCATGGGCGCGCGCTTCACCTTCAGCGTCGGCTTCGGCGGCATCTCCGCCCCCGCGCCCGCCCCTGCGTCCGTTCAGGCTCCCGCCGCGCCCGAGCCTGTCGCCGCAGCCCCGATCGCCGCAGAAACTGAGAAACCTGCGAAAATGCGCCTGCGCGTAAAAGCCGTGGCCGCGCCGCTCGAAGCCGCGCCCGAGCCCGTCCGGGTGGCGCCGGAGCCCAACGAACCGGCCAGGACCATCAGGCGGGTCAAGCCCGCCAATGGCTTCCTCGAACGGCTCGATTTCGACGCGACGCAATATGAGCCGCTTTCGGTCGAAACCTTGGCCATGCCGCCGGTCCAGCCCGTCGAGGAAGAGCCGGAAGACCAGCTTGAGGTCAACGCCGACGCGCTCGAAAAGACTCTGGAAGATTTCGGCGTGCGCGGCGACGTGCTCAACGCCCATCCCGGCCCTGTGGTGACGCTGTACGAGTTCGAACCCGCGCCGGGCATCAAGTCGTCGCGGGTGATTGGCCTCGCGGACGATATCGCGCGCTCCATGTCGGCGGTCTCCGCCCGCGTGGCGGTGGTGCCGGGGCGCAACGCCATCGGCATCGAGCTGCCCAATCCGCGCCGGGAGACCGTTTACCTGCGCGAATTGTTCGCCTCGCCCGATTTCGCCGAGACCAAGCACAAGCTCGCCATCGCGCTCGGCAAGACCATCGGCGGCGAGCCGGTCATCGTCGATCTCGCCAAAATGCCCCATCTGCTCGTCGCCGGAACCACCGGCTCCGGCAAGTCCGTCGCCATCAACACCATGATCCTCTCGCTCTTGTATCGGCTCAAGCCGCAGGAGTGCCGGCTCATCATGGTCGATCCCAAAATGCTGGAGCTGTCCGTCTATGACGGCATTCCGCACCTCC
>NZ_JAGRPM010000025.1 GCF_019449565.1 Rhodoblastus sp.
CACGGAAATGGTGATGCCGGGCGACAACGTCTCGATGGACGTGGCGCTGATCGTTCCGATCGCCATGGAAGAAAAGCTGCGCTTCGCGATCCGCGAAGGCGGCCGCACCGTCGGCGCGGGCGTCGTCGCTTCGATCATCGAATAATCAGGCTGGATGCGCCGGCGCAGGGGTCTTCCCGGCGCCGGTCCGCCAAGGGATGCAATCAATGAACGGCCAGAACATCCGTATCCGCCTCAAGGCGTTCGATCATCGGATTCTCGATACCTCGACGAAGGAAATCGTCTCCACCGCCAAGCGCACCGGCGCCCAGGTTCGTGGTCCGATTCCGCTTCCGACCCGGATCGAGAAATTCACGGTGAACCGCTCGCCCCACGTCGACAAGAAGTCGCGCGAACAGTTCGAAATCCGCACCCACAAGCGGGTTCTCGATATCGTCGATCCCACCCCCCAGACCGTCGATGCTTTGATGAAGCTCGACCTTGCGGCGGGCGTGGACGTCGAGATCAAGCTCTAATCTGGTTTTGAGACGTTTTGACGACGTCTCTCGGCGCCTCTTCCCGGTCAATATGACCGAGTGAATGCGCCTTCATGGGAAAGAAACAATGCGGTCAGGCGTCATCGCACAGAAGGTCGGCATGACCCGCGTCTTCACGGACAGCGGCGAACATGTTCCGGTCACGGTATTGAAACTCGACGGCGTTCAGGTCGTCGCGCATCGCACGCTTGAGAAGAATGGCTACACCGCCGTTCAGCTCGGCATCGGCCGCGCGAAGGTCAAGAACGTCTCCAAGGCCGAACGCGGACGCTTCGCCGTCGCGAATGTCGAGCCGAAGCTGAAGCTCGCTGAATTCCGCGTCGCGGAAGACGACCTGCTGCCGATCGGCGCCGAAATCACCGCGGACCATTTCGTCGTCGGCCAGTTCGTCGACGTCACCGGCACGACGCTCGGCAAGGGCTTCGCCGGTCCGATGAAGCGCTGGAACTTCGGCGGTCTTCGCGCCTCGCATGGCGTGTCGCTGTCGCATCGTTCGCACGGTTCGACCGGCGGCCGTCAGGACCCGGGCAAGACCTTCAAGAACAAGAAGATGGCCGGCCACATGGGCACGGACCGCGTGACCACGCAGAACCTGCGCGTCGTTCAGCTCGATGTCGAACGCGGCCTGGTTCTGGTCGAGGGTTCAGTTCCCGGTCATGCCGGCAACTGGATCTTCATCCGTGACGCGGTGAAAAAGGCCCTTCCGGCCGACGCCCCCAAGCCCGGCAAATTCCGCCTGGCCGAAGAAGCCGCCCCGCCGGCGGTTGAAACCCAAGCTTCGGCCCCGGCCGATACACCTTCTTCGGAGGCCTGAGCCGTGAAGATCGACATCACCTCCTTCGACGGCGCCGCCGTCGGCTCCGTGGACCTCTCGGACGACATCTTCGGCCTGGAGCCCCGCGAGGACCTTATTCATCGCATGGTGCGCTATCAGCTCGCCAAGCGCCGCGCCGGCACCCATGCGGTCAAGAACCGCGCGGAGATCGCCCGCACCGGCAAGAAGATGTACAAGCAGAAGGGCACTGGTTCTGCCCGTCACGGCTCGGCCCGCGTGCCGCAGTTCCGTGGCGGCGGTCGCGCCTTCGGTCCGGTAGTGCGCTCGCATGCGCATGACCTGCCCAAGAAGGTCCGCGCCCTGGCGCTCAAGCACGCCCTTTCGGCCAAGGCCAAAGACGGCGCGATCGTGGTTTGGGATGCCGCCAACGCGTCCGAGCCCAAGACCGCCGCGCTGAAGGCCAATTTCGCCCGGATCGGCTTGAAGAACGCGCTGATCATCGACGGTGCCGAGGTCCAGGCGAATTTCGCACTGGCTGCGCGCAACATTCCGCAGATCGACGTCCTGCCGATTCAGGGCATCAACGTCTATGACATTCTCCGCCGCGAAAAGCTGGTGCTGACCAAGGCGGCGATCGATGCGCTGGAGGCGCGCTTCAAATGAGCCAGGATCCGCGCCACTACGACGTCATCGTCGCCCCGGTCATCACCGAAAAGGCGACAATCGCGTCCGAGCAGAACAAGTTCGTGTTCAAGGTTCGTCCGGACGCGACCAAGCATCAGATCAAGACCGCCATCGAACGCCTGTTCGACGTGAAGGTCGAGGCTGTGAACACTCTGGTCCGCAAGGGCAAGAAAAAGGTCTTCAAAGGAACGCGCGGCGTGCGTTCCGACGTGAAGAGCGCGGTTGTGACTCTGGCCGAGGGCCAGAAAATCGACGTCACCACCGGGCTCTGAGCTGGAAGTAAGGAAACAGGCAGATGGCGCTTAAAACGTTCAAGCCGATCACGCCGAGCCTTCGCCAGCTCGTGATCGTCGACCGCGGCGAGCTCTACAAGGGCAAGCCCGTCAAGAAGCTGACGGAGGGTCAATCCTCCGCCGGCGGACGCAACAACACTGGCCGCATCACCGTCCGCTTCCGCGGCGGCGGCCACAAGCAGGCGTATCGCATCATCGACTTCAAGCGCCGCAAGGAAGGCGTCGCCAAGGTCGAGCGCATCGAATACGATCCGAACCGCACGTCCTTCATCGCCCTCATCACCTATGGCGATGGCGAGCAGTCCTACATCATTGCGCCGCAGCGGCTTGCCGCTGGCGACTCCGTGGTGGCTGGCCCGCAGGTCGACGTCAAGCCCGGCAACGCGATGCCGCTGGCCGCGATCCCGGTCGGCACGATCGTCCACAATGTCGAGCTGAAGATCGGCAAGGGCGGCGCGATCGCCCGCTCAGCCGGCTCCTACGCTCAGATCGTGGGCCGCGACCAGGGCTACGTGATCCTGCGCCTCAATTCGGGCGAACAGCGCCTCGTGCATGGCCAGTGCTATGCTTCGGTCGGCGCGGTTTCCAACCCGGACCACATGAACACCACGATCGGCAAGGCCGGTCGCCAGCGTTGGCTGGGCTGGCGTCCGCATAACCGCGGCGTCGTCATGAACCCTGTCGATCACCCGCACGGCGGCGGCGAAGGCCGTACTTCGGGCGGCCGCCACCCGGTCACGCCGTGGGGCAAGCCGACCAAGGGCAAGAAGACCCGGTCCAACAAATTCACCACCAAATTCATTGTGACTTCGCGTCACAAGGCCAAGAAGAAGGGCTGACCTCATGTCGCGCTCGATTTGGAAGGGTCCGTTCATCGACGGCTACCTCCTCAAAAAGGCGGAGGTGGCTCAGTCCGCCAAGCGCTCCGAGGTCATCAAGACCTGGAGCCGCCGCTCCACCATCCTGCCGCAGTTTGTCGGCCTCACCTTTGGCGTCTACAACGGCCACAAGCATGTGCCGGTGCAGGTTACCGAGGACATGATCGGTCACAAGTTCGGCGAATTCTCGCCGACCCGGACCTTCCATGGCCACGCGGCCGACAAGAAGGCGAAGAGGGGCTGATATGTCGCAGGAAAAGAATCCCCGCGCGCTCAAGGACAACGAGGCCAAGGCCGTCTGCCGCATGATCCGCGTCAGCCCGCAGAAGCTGAACCTCGTCGCCCAGCTCATTCGCGGCAAGAAGGTCGATCGCGCGCTCGCCGACCTGACCTTCTCGCACAAGCGCATCGCCGCCGACGTCAAGAAGACGCTCGAGAGCGCGATCGCGAATGCGGAAAACAATCATAGCCTGGACGTGGACGATCTCGTCGTCGCCGAAGCCTTCGTCGGCAAGGCGCTGGTGATGAAGCGCTTCCACGCCCGCGCTCGCGGCCGCGCCGGCCGGGTCGAGAAGCCCTTCTCGAACCTGACCATCGTGGTGCGCGAAGTCGAAGCCGCGCCTGCGAAGGCCTGAGGAGAGAACGATGGGACAGAAAGTTAATCCGATCGGTCTTCGTCTGGGCGTGAACCGGACGTGGGACTCGCGCTGGTTCGCCAACAAGGGCGAATATGGCAAGCTTCTTCACGAAGACTTCGCGATCCGCGAAGTGCTGATGAAGGCGCTGAAGCAGGCGGCTGTGTCGAAGATCGTCATCGAGCGTCCGCACAAGAAGTGCCGCGTCACCGTTCATTCCGCCCGTCCGGGCGTCGTGATCGGCAAGAAGGGCGCCGACATCGACAAGATCCGCAAGCTGGTCGCCAAGCTGACCGCCAGCGAAGTGGCGATCAATATTGTCGAAGTTCGCAAGCCGGAAATCGACGCGACCCTGGTCGCGGATTCGATCGCCCAGCAGCTCGAACGCCGCGTGGCGTTCCGCCGCGCCATGAAGCGCGCCGTGCAGTCGGCCATGCGTCTCGGCGCCGAAGGCATCCGCATCAACTGCTCCGGCCGTCTCGGCGGCGCGGAAATCGCCCGTCTCGAATGGTATCGCGAAGGCCGCGTGCCGTTGCACACCCTGCGCGCCGACGTCGATTACGGCGTGGCCACGGCCCACACGGCCTATGGCACTTGCGGCATCAAGGTGTGGATCTTCAAGGGCGAGATCCTGGAGCATGATCCCATGGCGCAGGAGCGCCGCGCCAACGAGGTCGGCGGAGATCATTCGCACGATCGCCGGCGCGAGCGTCGCGAGCCCCGCGAACCCCGCGAACCGCGCGGCGCGCGCTGAACCGAGCTTGAGAGTTTGAAAAATGCTGCAACCCAAGCGCACAAAATTCCGCAAGGCCTTTAAGGGCCGCATCAAGGGCGTCGCCAAGGGCGGATTCGAGCTCGCCTTCGGCCAATACGGCCTGAAGGCTCTCGAGCCTGAGCGCGTCACCGCCCGCCAGATCGAAGCCGCGCGTCGCGCCATGACCCGTCACATGAAGCGTGCGGGCCGTGTCTGGATCCGCGTTTTCCCCGACGTTCCGGTGTCGGCCAAACCGACCGAAGTGCGTATGGGTAAAGGCAAGGGCTCGCCGGAGTTCTGGGCGGCCCGCGTCGCCCCCGGCCGCATCATGTTCGAGATCGACGGCGTTCCGCAGAACATCGCTCGCGAAGCGTTCACGCTCGCCGCTGCGAAGCTGCCGATCAAGACCCGTTTCATCGAACGCATCGCAGAATAAGAGGACGGCATGAAAGAGAAACAGCGCCTGTCCGACTTGAAAGCCATGTCGGACGATCAGCTCAACGACGAATTGCTCAAGCTCAAGAAAGAGCAATTCAACCTGCGTTTCCAGCGCGCCACCGGCCAGCTCGAGAACAGCTCGCGCGTCCGGATCGTGCGCCGCGAGGTCGCCCGGATTAAGACGGTTGCCGCGCAGAAGCGCGCCGACGCCAAGAAGTAAGGTTTTCCCATGCCGAAGAGAATTCTCCAGGGCGTCGTCGTCAGCGACAAGCAGGAAAAGACCGTGGTGGTGAAGGTGGAGCGTCGCTTCACTCATCCGCTGCTGAAGAAAACCGTCCGCCGCACCAAGAACTATCACGCGCATGATGAAGCGGGTGATTTCAAGGTCGGCGACGTTGTCTCCATCGAGGAGACCCGTCCGATTTCGAAATTGAAGCGCTGGATCGTCGTGAAAGACGAAACCAAGGCTTGATTTTTGGGTCGAAATGAACGAGGAAGCGCGCTCGCTTCCTTCAGGCGTAGTCCCTACGGAAATGATTCCGGACGGAAACCGATCTGAGATGAAAGGCTCGAAGCCATGATTCAGATGCAGAGCAACCTCGACGTGGCCGATAATTCCGGCGCGCGCCGTGTGATGTGCATCAAGGTGCTTGGCGGCTCCAAGCGCAAATATGCAGGCGTTGGCGATATTATCGTTGTGTCCGTCAAGGAAGCCATTCCGCGCGGACGCGTGAAAAAGGGCGATGTGATGAAGGCGGTCGTCGTTCGCACCGCCAAGGACATCAAGCGCCCGGACGGCTCCGTGATTCGTTTCGACACGAATGCGGCCGTTCTCATCAACAATCAGAAAGAACCCGTGGGCACCCGCATCTTCGGACCGGTTCCGCGCGAACTTCGCGCCAAGAACCACATGAAGATCATCTCGCTCGCTCCGGAGGTGTTGTAATGGCCGCGAAGATCAAGAAGGGCGACAAAGTCGTCGTGCTCGCCGGCCGTGACAAGGGCCGCAAGGGCGAAGTGACGCTTGTCAATCCGAAGGAAGGCAAAGCCCTCGTGTCCGGAGTCAATCTGGTGAAGCGTCACCAGAAGCAGACCCAGACCCAGGAAGGCGGCATCATTTCCAAGGAAGCCCCGATCCAATTGTCGAACCTCGCGATTGCCGATCCCAAGGACGGCAAGGCCACGCGCGTCGGCTTCAAGATTCTCGATGACGGCCGCAAGGTCCGCGTCGCCAAGCGTTCTGGAGAATTGATCGATGGCTGAGGCCAAGACCCCCAAGAAGGGCGCCGATAAGGCCCCCAAGAACAAGGGCTCCGAGAACGTCGCCGCCGCCGGCGCTGTTTCCGCGATCCCCGAGGGCTATGTCGCGCGCATGCGGCAGCACTACGACGAAGTGGTGCGCCCGAAGCTGATCGAGGAGTTCGGCTACAAGAACCCGCTCGAAGTTCCCGCGATCGAAAAGATCGTGCTGAACATGGGCGTGGGCGAAGCTGTGAACGACACCAAAAAGGTGACGGTCGCCGCCGCCGATCTCGCTCTCATCGCCGGCCAGAGGCCTGTGATCACCCGCGCCCGCAACGCCATTTCGACGTTCAAGGTGCGCGAAAACATGCCGATCGGCGCCAAGGTCACCCTGCGCAAGACCCGTATGTATGAATTCCTCGACCGTCTTGTTACGGTCGCGCTGCCGCGCGTAAGAGATTTCCGCGGTCTGAATCCGAAGTCGTTCGATGGCCGCGGCAATTTCGCCATGGGCATCAAGGAGCACCTAGTGTTCCCGGAAATCGACTACGACAAGGTCGACACGGTTCTTGGCATGGACGTCATCGTCTGCACCACCGCCAAGACCGACGACGAGGCTCGCGCATTGCTGCGCGCGTTCAACTTCCCGTTCCGGCAGTGAGGCTCGTCCTCAGACGCGGAGACCAGAGGTAACACATGGCCAAGAAAAGTTCGATTGAGAACAACAAGAAGCGGGCCAAGCTCGCGGAGCTGAAGGCTCCCAAGCGCGCCCGTCTGCGCGCGCTTGCGAAAGATCGGTCGCTGAGCGTTGAAGAGCGCTTCGAGGCGACCCTCAAGCTCGCTGAGATGCCGCGCAATTCGTGCATCAATCGCGTGCGCAACCGCTGCGAGGTGACGGGTCGTCCGCGCGCCTATAACCGCAAGCTGAAGATGTCGCGTATCGCATTGCGCGAACTGGGCTCCAAGGGCTTGATCCCGGGCCTGGTGAAGTCGAGCTGGTAAGGAGACCGTCATGGCGATCAATGATCCTGTGGGCGATCTGCTCACCCGTATTCGCAACGCCCAGATGCGCCGCAAGTCGTCGGTTTCGACGCCTGGCTCGCGCCTGCGCGCCCATGTCCTCGACGTGCTCAAGGACGAAGGCTATATCCGTGGCTATAGCGTCACGGAATTCGGCAACGGCCGCACCGATTTCGAAATCGAGCTGAAATATTTCGACGGTCAGCCGGTCATCCGCGAAATCAACCGCGTCTCGAAGCCCGGCCGCCGCGTTTACGCGGCTGTTGACGCCATCCCGCGGGTCGCCAATGGTCTTGGCATCGCGATCATCTCGACCCCGAAGGGCGTCCTCGCCGATCATGCGGCGCGCGACGCCAATGTCGGCGGCGAAGTCCTCGCCACGGTCTTCTGATTGAGACGAGAAGGAGAAAACCATGTCTCGTATCGGTAAGAAGCCCGTTGCGGTCCCGGCCGGCGTCACCGCCAAGGTCGAAGGCCAGAAGGTGACCGTCAAGGGCGCCAAGGGCGAATTGTTCTTCGTTGTCCATGACGACGTCAATGTCGAGATGAACGACAATCAGATCAAGGTGGACCCCCGCTTTGAAACCAAGCGCGCCCGCGCGCTTTGGGGCACGGCCCGGGCCCAGATTAACAATCTGGTGATCGGCGTGACGCAGGGCTTCGAAAAGAAGCTTGAAATCACGGGCGTCGGCTACAAGGCGGCTGTTGCGGGCAAGAGCCTGCAGTTGTCGCTCGGCTACAGCCACGACATCAACTATCCCATCCCGGCCGGCATCGCGATCGTGACGCCCAAGCCGACCGAAATCACCATTTCCGGCATCGACAAGAGGCAGGTTGGCCAGGTGGCCGCCGAAATCCGCGACTATCGCGGACCCGAGCCCTACAAGGGCAAGGGCGTCAAATATGCCGGCGAATTTATCTTCCGCAAGGAAGGCAAGAAGAAGTAAGGACCCGCGTCATGGCTCAGGACAAATCCTCCGAAAGCCGCCGCAAGGCGCGCGTTCGCCGTACTCTCCGCGCTCGCGCCTATGGCAAGCCCCGGTTGTCGGTCTTCCGTTCGTCGAAGCAGATCTACGCCCAGATCATCGACGACCAGAATGGCGTCACCCTGGCTTCGGCTTCGACCCTGGAGAAGGACAACCGCGAAGCTCTCAAGAGCGGCGCGAACATCGAAGCCGCGAAGACGATCGGCAAGCTGATCGCGGAGCGCGCTGTCGCCGCCGGCGTCAAGGAAGTCGTGTTCGATCGCGGCGCCTATATGTACCACGGCCGCGTCAAGGCTTTGGCCGATGGCGCGCGCGAGGGCGGACTGCAATTCTGATCGGCGGAGCCTCCGCCGGTTGAAACCCTCACATCCGACCCGGACCGCCTAGCGCGTTCCGGGTTTGGGTTTTGAGGAAATCGCCAACTCCCCGGGCATGCCGATGTTCGGTAGGGGGGTAGGCCAATAACCCCAGCGAGCGGGCGCCTTGAGGGCGTTCCGCGCAAGTGACGGACGAACAAATGGCTCGTGAAGGTGAAGGCGGTCGCGGTCGCGATCGCAAGGAAGAAGAGCGCGACAGCGAATTCGTGGACCGTCTGGTCCATATCAATCGCGTCGCCAAAGTCGTCAAGGGCGGCCGTCGCTTCGGCTTCGCCGCGCTCGTCGTCGTCGGCGACCAGAAGGGTCGCGTCGGCTTCGGACATGGCAAGGCGCGCGAAGTGCCGGAAGCCATCCGCAAGGCGACGGAATCCGCCAAGCGCGGCCTGATCCGCGTTCCGCTGCGCGAAGGCCGCACTTTGCATCATGACGTCAACGGCCGCCATGGCGCGGGCCGCGTCATCCTGCGCGCGGCTCCCGCGGGCACCGGCATCATCGCCGGCGGTCCGATGCGCGCCGTGTTCGAGACGCTCGGCGTCCATGACGTCGTCGCCAAGTCGCAGGGATCTTCCAATCCCTACAACATGATTCGCGCCACGTTCGATGCGCTGAAGGCCGAGGATTCGCCCCGCGCCGTCGCCGCTCGCCGCGGTCTGAAGGTGTCCGTGCTGCAGTCTCGTCGCCCCGGCGGCGAAGACGGTACGGCTGAAGGCTGAGGGAGGAGCGATCCATGACTGAAGCCAAGACCATCACGGTCGTTCAGACCAAGAGCCCGATCGGCCGTCCGGCCGAGCAGCGTCAGACGCTGGTCGGCTTGAATCTCAACAAGATCGGCCGCAAGGCGGTGTTGCAAGACACCCCCGCCATTCGCGGCATGATCGCAAAAGTCGCGCATCTTCTGCGCGTCGAAGCCTGAGGGGAGCGACGCACATGAAGCTCAACGGCATTTCCGACAATCCCGGCTCGTCCAAGAACCGCATGCGCGTTGGTCGCGGCATCGGTTCCGGCAAGGGCAAGACTGGCGGCCGCGGCGTCAAGGGTCAGAAGGCCCGCACCGGCGTCGCCATCAAGGGCTTTGAAGGCGGCCAGATGCCTCTGCATCGCCGCCTGCCGAAGCGCGGCTTCTGGAATCCCTTCTCGGTGGATTACAATGAAGTCAATCTCGGCCGCATCCAGCAGGCCGTCGAAGCCGGCAAGCTCGACATCGCTGCTCCGGTGACGCTCGAATCGCTGATCGCAGCTGGCGTGGTCACCAAGGCCCGCGACGGCATCAAGATTCTGGGCCAGGGCGAATTGACCGCCAAGCTGACCTTCGAGGTCGCCGCTGCGTCGAAATCGGCGGTTGCGGCCATCGAGAAGGCTGGCGGCGCTGTCAAGCTGCTGGCGGCCGCGGAAGCGGCTCCGAGCGCCTGAAGCACTGGCGTTTGAGGAAAATTCACGGCGAAGCGTCAAAAGGGCGTGATTTTGCCGTGACGAATGATTAACACGGGGCGGCGGACCAACAGTCTCCGCCCCGTTTTTTTACCTTTGTGCCGCGCGGCGTCCGCGCAAGTCTCGTGCGGCGTTCGCGCATCCTGGAGCGACAGACATGGCCTCGGCAGCTGAACAGCTTGCGGCTAACATCAATTTCGCCTCCTTCGGCAAGGCCGAGGAACTCAAGAAGCGGATCTGGTTCACCCTCGGGGCCCTGATCGTCTATCGCCTGGGAACTTATATTCCGCTGCCGGGCATCGACCCCGCCGCCTTCGCCGCCAATTTCCATGGCAAGCAGCAGGGCGTGCTCGAACTGTTCAACATGTTCGCGGGCGGCGCCGTGCAGCGCATGGCCATCTTCGCCCTGAACATCATGCCTTACATTTCGGCCTCCATCATCGTCCAGTTGATGAGCTCGGTCATTCCTTCGCTTGAACAGCTGAAGAAGGAAGGCGAGCAGGGCCGCAAGGTCATGAACCAATATACCCGCTACCTGACCGTGGTGATCGCTGCGTTCCAGGCCTATGGCATCGCGGTCGGCCTTGAGGGCCAGCCCAATGTCGTCAGCGATCCGGGCTGGTTCTTCCGCATTTCGACCGTGCTGACGCTCATGGGCGGCACTCTTTTCCTGATGTGGCTTGGCGAGCAGATCACCTCGCGCGGCATCGGCAATGGCTCGTCGCTGATCATTTTTGCAGGCATCGTGGCGGCCTTTCCGTCGGCGGTCGCCAATACGCTGGAGCTGTCGCGTCAGGGCGCAATTTCGCCGCTGGTCCTGATGGGCTTGATCGTGATGTCCTTCGGCGTCATCGCCTTCATCGTCTTCATGGAGCGCGCCCAGCGCCGGCTCCTGATCACCTATCCGAAGCGCCAGCAAGGCAATCGGGTCTATGAAGGCCAGACGTCGTTCCTTCCGCTGAAGCTGAACACGGCGGGCGTGATTCCGCCGATCTTCGCCTCGTCGCTGCTGCTGCTGCCGACGACCATCGCCAATTTCTCGGAGAATGGCGGGGCGGGCGGCGTACTCGGCTTCCTGGCTACCTATCTTGGCCATGGTCGCCCGGCGTATATCGCGCTCTATGTCGCACTGATCGTGTTTTTCGCCTTCTTCTATACGGCGATTGTGTTCGATCCGGTCGAGACGGCGGAAAACCTCAAGAAGCACGGCGGCTTCATTCCCGGCGTGCGACCGGGCGAGCGCACGGCGCAATTCATCGATCACGTCCTGACCCGCATCACGGTTCTGGGCGCCGCCTATCTTGCGATCATCTGCCTCCTACCCGAAATGCTCATTTCCCAATTTGCGCTTCCGTTCTATTTCGGCGGAACGTCCCTGTTGATCGTCGTGAGCGTCACCATGGACACGGTGGCGCAGATTCACGGCCACCTGCAGGCGCAGCAATATGAGGGCCTGGTCAAAAAGGCCAAACTCAGGGGGAAAAAGAAATGAGGCTGATTCTGCTCGGACCGCCCGGCGCCGGCAAAGGCACGCAATCGTCGCGCCTTGAACAGAAATATGGCATCCCGCAGCTTTCGACTGGCGACATGCTGCGCGCGGCGGTCAAGGCGGGCACCCCGGTTGGTCTTCAGGCCAAGGCGGTGATGGATGCAGGCGGCCTCGTCTCGGACGAAATCGTCGTCGGCATCATCGCCGCGCGAATCGAAGAGCCCGATTGCGCCAAGGGTTTCATTCTCGACGGCTTCCCGCGCACCGTGGCGCAGGCGAAAGCGCTCGACGCGATGCTCAAGTCCAAGCACAAGGAGCTCGACGCGGTGATTGAGCTGGTCGTGGACGACCAGATTCTGCTGTCGCGCATCGAGGGACGCGCCCGCGAAACTGTTGCGGCGGGCGGCGCCGTCCGCGCGGACGACAATCCGGATGCGTTCAAGAAGCGCCTGGAGCAATATCACCAGCTCACCGCGCCGGTTTCCGATTATTACCGTTCGGTCGGCGAGCTTCGCACGGTCGACGGCATGGCCGCCATCGACGCCGTGACCGCCGAGATCGATTCGATTCTCGGTAAATAATCTTCGGCGAAGGTTGACGCCGAGGCGCGCCCGTTCTAAGGGAACGTTTTCCAAACACGCTCCGGCTTGCAAAGGGCTGGAGCGTGGTTTTTTGCATCGCCCGCATGGGCCGGCCTCCACCGGACGCGGGATCACCCGGGCCTCATGGCCCCAGATGGAGAATGAAGAATGGCTCGTATAGCCGGCGTCAATATTCCGACCAACAAGCGCGTCGTCATCGCGCTGCAATATATTCACGGCATCGGCGCCAAAAAGGCCGAAGAGATTTGCGAGAAGGTCAGCATTCCGGCCGAGCGCCGCGTTAACCAGCTGACCGACGCCGAAGTGCTTCAGATCCGCGAAACGATCGACCGCGACTATATCGTGGAAGGCGACTTGCGCCGCGAAGTCGCGATGAACATCAAGCGTCTGATGGACCTTGGCTGCTATCGCGGTCTGCGTCACCGCCGCCAGCTGCCCGTTCGCGGTCAGCGCACGCATACGAACGCCCGCACCCGCAAGGGCAAGGCGAAGCCGATCGCCGGCAAGAAGAAGTAAATACCCTTCGGGTCAGCGCTTTGCCCGGTTCGCTTCGCGAGCCGGGCATTTCCCGCATCTCGCCCGAAATTCAATTCGCTCTGGCCGGTTTTTTTCCAGCGCGAGCGAGATCATAGGGCCCGGACAGGTCCGCCAACCCGAGCGCCTGGCATTACGGGCGCGCCAGAAGGAACGAGAACAATGGCCAAGGAAAACACCCGCGTTCGCCGCAGAGAACGCAAGAACATCGCCTCCGGCGTCGCGCATGTGCATTCGTCGTTCAACAACACGATGATCACCATCGCCGACGCCCAGGGTAACACCATTTCCTGGTCCTCCGCCGGCACCATGGGCTTCAAGGGCTCGCGCAAGTCCACGCCTTACGCCGCGCAGATGGCCGCTGAGGACGCCGCCCGCAAGGCTGCCGAACACGGCATGCGCACGGTCGAAGTCGAAGTTTCCGGTCCCGGTTCGGGCCGTGAATCGGCTCTTCGCGCCCTTCAGGCGGCGGGCTTCACCGTCACCTCGATCCGCGACGTGACCCCGATCCCGCATAACGGCTGCCGCCCGCGCAAGCGCCGCCGCGTCTGATATTTCCTGAAATGCCGCGCGGGGCTTCGACGGAAGCCGCGCGCGTTTTCCTGTTATGCGGCGCTGGCGCCAGGGTCGACGGACCGATATGCCCAGCGGCCGAAGGAAGAGGTCGAAAATGATTCAGAAGAATTGGCAGGAACTGATCAAGCCGAACAAGCTGCATGTCATCCCCGGCGAAGACCCCAAGCGGGTCGCAACCGTGGTGGCTGAGCCGCTTGAGCGTGGCTTCGGCCTGACGCTCGGCAACGCCCTGCGCCGTATTCTGCTTTCGTCGCTGCAAGGCGCCGCCATCACCTCCGTCCACATTGACGGCGTGCTGCACGAGTTCTCCTCGATCCCCGGCGTCCGCGAGGACATCACCGATATCGTCCTCAACATCAAGGACGTCGCGATCAAGATGCACGGCGACGGCCCGAAGCGCATGACCCTGAAAAAGCAGGGTCCGGGCGTGGTCTATGCCAGCGACATCGGCGTGACCGGCGATATTGCGGTTCTGAATCCGACGCTGGCGCTCTGCACCCTCGACGAGGGCGCGGAAATCCGCATGGAATTCACCGTGAATACAGGCAAGGGCTATGTTCCGGCGGACCGTAACCGCGCGGAAGACGCTCCGATCGGCCTGATCCCGGTCGATTCGATCTATTCGCCGGTCAAGAAGGTCTCGTACCGGATCGAGCCGACCCGCGAGGGCCAGGTTCTCGATTATGACAAGCTGACCTTGCAGGTCGAGACCAATGGCTCGCTGACGCCGGAAGACGCCGTGGCTTTCGCCGCGCGCATCCTTCAGGATCAGCTGAACGTCTTCGTCAATTTCGAAGAGCCCAAGCGCGAAGAGCATACGCCGTCGATCCCCGAACTGGCGTTCAATCCGGCGCTGCTCAAGAAGGTCGACGAGCTGGAGCTGTCCGTTCGTTCGGCGAACTGCCTGAAGAACGACAACATCGTCTATATCGGCGACCTGATCCAGAAGACCGAAGCCGAAATGCTGCGCACGCCGAACTTCGGCCGCAAGTCCTTGAACGAAATCAAGGAAGTGCTGGCGCAGATGGGCCTGCATCTCGGCATGGAAGTCACTGGCTGGCCGCCGGAAAACATCGACGAACTCGCGAAGCGGTTCGAAGAGCATTATTGAGCTGCCGGCTGCGACGCAGCCGGCGCCCCTCGCGTCAGCTCGGCGTCGCGTTCGCTCCTAGCCAATCCCCTGCGGGGCTTGGCATGCAATTTCCGGTCGGCTTTAGGCGACCGGCTCAACGCCCCAAAAGGGGCAAAGCACCGAACGGCCGTACCGTGGCGCGGCGGCCGTAACCAAAATGGAGAGCCAAAATGTATCACGGTCGTTCCAAACGCCGTTTCAACCGCACGGCCGAACATCGCAAGGCGATGTTCGCCAATATGTCGCAGGCGCTCATCAAGCATGAGCAGATCGTCACGACCCTGCCCAAGGCCAAGGATCTCCGTCCCGTGGTCGAAAAGCTGGTGACGCTTGGCAAGCGCGGCGACCTGCACGCCCGTCGCCAGGCCATTGCCCAGATCAAGGACGTCGTGCTCGTCAAGAAGCTGTTCGATGTGCTCGCGCCCCGCTACAAGGAGCGCAACGGCGGCTATACCCGCGTGCTGAAGGCCGGCTTCCGCTACGGCGACAACGCCGCCATGGCCGTGATCGAATTCGTCGATCGCGACGTCAGCGCCAAGGGCAAGGATTCCGGCCCGGTCGAGATCGCGGAAGCGGCCGAATAAGGCGCGGGCCTTAACGAATTTCAAAGGCGGCCCTCGGGTCGCCTTTTTTCGTTTGGGGGTGTCGAACCCTCGTGATTTTACAAGGCTCGAGCTTGGCTGCAACGGGTTCGGTCACCGAACTGTCATGGCTACGAATTAAGTCCTGAAAACAAAGAGTTCAGGAATCACGGCCATGGCGAATATTTCGGGTTCGTTCAATCTTAACATCGCGAAAACCTATACCGACCGCTACACGCTCAATGACGGAAACACCGGCATTATCGGGATCGGCGCGGTCCTCGCGCCGACGAGCGCCAATCCGGCGATCACGTTCAAGTTCACGTCTTCCAATACGTCGGAATCCCTGACCAATTCCGGCACGATCAATGTGACGGCGGATCGCGCTCTCTATGCTTCCGGTCTGCTGACCGGCGACAGCATCACGATCACCAATAATGCGACCGGCGTCATTCTTGGGGCCTATGCCGCGACCGGCGCCAGTGGCGAGAATAACGACGCCATCAAGGTCAAGACGGATTTTTCAGGCGGGTCGATCTCCATCGTCAATAGTGGCGTCATTGTCGCCGGCTCTTATTCTGGCGGCGTGGTCGGTCTGGCGGCCGGCGCGCCGACGAGCGGACAGGCTCTGGATCTCGACGATATCGCGAGTTCTCTGGTCACGATCACCAATTACGCCGGCGCCTTGATCGAATCGGCCGATAGCGACGGCATTCGTCCCGGCGCCGATGCGATCATCTATAATTACGGGTCGATTGTCGGCGGCAACCTTGGCTCTTCGACATCGGGCAATAATGGCGTCGCCTTTCAAAATCATCTGACCGGTTCGGCGACGATTTATAATTATTCGACTGGCGCGATCACCGGGTCGCATCACGGCATCACCGGCATTTTTGCGATCACCATCCACAACGACGGCGTCATCAGGGGCCAGTTGGGCTCCGGCGTCAACATGGATACGACGACGGGGACGACCACCGTCTATAACAGCGGCACGATCACCGGAAACGCCGGCGGCGCGACCGATGGCGACGGCATTGACGTCGACTATCTGCTCTATCTTGACAATTCGGGCACGGTGTCCGCGACCGGGACGTCCGGCGCCGGTTTGTCCGAGGCTGTGACCATCGGCGGCGGCACGATCATCAATGAGGCCACCGGCAAGATCGTCAGCGTTCAGCGCGCCATCACGGTCGACGACAGCAATGATGGGAATGCTCCGGCCGCGACCGCGATCACCAATTATGGCCTGATTGAAGGCGACAATGGCGAAGCGATCAAAATCACCGATATCCTTGCCGACACCCTGACCAATTCCGGGACCATCATAGGCAGCGTCGATCTCGGCGGCGGCGACGACTTCTTCAATATTTTCACCGGCTCGTCGATCACGGGGACCATTGAGGGCGGCGCCGGCAATGACACGCTCAATCTCGAAGGGTCGGGGTCTGGCGAGATCGGCAATCTCGCGGATATCGAAACGGTCAATCTGCTCGGCGGCCATTGGACGCTGGACAGCGAGACGATGCAGAAAGTCGTGTTTGCCAGCGGGGCGCAGGATTTGACGCTCGCGTCGAGCCTTTTCGCCGACGGCGCCTTCGCCGCGACCATTTCCGGCTTCGGAACGGATGACCGTCTCGATCTTCAGGGCGAAACGGGCCTCACGAGCGTCGTTCTCGGCGCCAATAACGTCCTGACCCTGACGGGCGGCGGCCAGACCCTGACGTTGCAACTCGATCCATCCGCCGACTATAGCGCCTCGACCTTCGCTCAGGCCGATGACGGCCACGGCGGAACGCTGGTGGAAAATGTCATCTGTTTCTATCCGGGGACCCGGATCGCCACGCCGGCGGGCGACGTTCCCGTCGAGGCGCTGGCGGCGGGCGACCTGGTCCTGACTTCCGAGGGCGAAGCCGCGCCGGTGCGCTGGATGGGCCGCCAGACCGTCTCGACCCGCTTCAGCGATCCTCTTCGGGTGCTTCCGATCCGCATTTGCGCGGGCGCGCTCGGCGAGGGTCTGCCCGTTCGCGATCTGCTGGTCTCGCCGGACCACGCGCTGCTGATCGATCGGGTGCTGGTGCATGCGGGGGCTCTGGTCAATGATGTGAGCATCATTCGCGAGCGCAATGTGCCGGAGATTTTCACCTATTGGCATATCGAACTGGCGGATCACGCCCTGGTCCGCGCCGAAGGCGTGGCGGCGGAGACGTTCATCGACAATGTCGATCGCATGGCTTTCGACAATTGGGAGGAACATGAATCCGCGCAGCCGGCTCCGCCGATGAGGGAGCTGCCCTATCCGCGAGCGAAGTCGGCGCGTCAGACGCCGCAGGCGATCCGGCGGATGCTTGCGGCCCGCGCGGCGGAGATCGCCCGGTCCCGCGCGGCGTGATCGTCAAAGAAAGGGCGGCGAACTTCGCTTCCTTGCCCTTTTTCGTCCGCGATGCGAATCCTATATTCGGCGGCCACGAATATATTTGGTGGTCCAGAAGGGGATTCGCATGTTTCGTCCCATATTCGCCGCCGGACTGATTCTTCTCGCCGCCGCGCCCGTCGTCGCGGAGGACGCGCGCGCCGTTCCGCAATCCAAGGCCCAGGTGACGCTCAGCTTTGCACCGGTGGTGAAGAAGGCTGCGCCGGCGGTGGTCAATGTCTATGCGCAACGGGTGGAGAAGGCGCCGGCGCGCAATCCTTTGTTCGACGATCCGGTTTTTCAGCGCTTTTTCGGGGGCGGCCAGCGACCCGGCGGCGCGAAGGCGCAGTCGCTCGGTTCGGGCGTGATCGTCGATCCCTCCGGCCTCGTCGTGACCAATAATCACGTCATCGAGAACATGACCGACGTAAAGGTCGCGCTGCTGGACCGGCGCGAATTGCCGGCGGAGGTCCTGCTGCGCGACCCACGCAGCGATCTCGCCATACTGCGCATCAAGGGCGGCGGCGAGGTCTTCCCGGTGCTCGATATGGGCGATTCCGACGCCATCGAGGTCGGCGATCTCGCGCTCGCCATCGGCGATCCCTTTGGCGTTGGCCAGACCGTGACGCAGGGCATTGTCTCCGCCGTCGCGCGCACCGAGATCGGCATCTCGGATTACGGCTTCTTCATCCAGACCGACGCCGCGATCAATCCGGGCAATTCCGGCGGGGCCCTGGTTGATATGGAAGGGCGGCTGATCGGCATTAATTCGGCGATCTTTTCGCAATCCGGCGGCTCGGTCGGCATCGGTTTCGCGATTCCGGTCAATATGGTCAAGAGCGTGGTCGCGGCGGCCAAGGCGGGCGGCAAGGAGGTGCGGCGGCCCTGGCTTGGCGCGAATCTGCAGAGTCTCTCGCGCGATCTGGCCGATTCGCTCGGCCTCGACCGTCCCAATGGCGCGCTGGTGGCGGAAGTCGACCCGCGCGGACCGGCGGCGGAGGGCGGCCTGAAGCGTGGCGACGTCATCATCGCCGTGGACGGCAAGGAGGTCACGGACGCCGGCGGCGTCGGCTATCGCCTCGGCGCGAGGCCGACTGGCGGGGTCGCGTCCCTGTCCATCCGTCGCGATGGCAAGCAGGCGGTGGTGCCGCTCAAATTGACGGCCGCGCCCGAGCGCCCGCCGCGCGACATGATGAAGATCGAGGGCGCGTCGCCCTTGGCCGGAGCCAGCGTGGTCAATCTTTCGCCCGCGACGATCGAGGAATTCTCGATCGCCAACGCGCAGGAAGGCGTCGCTGTGGTCGAGATCGAGGAGAATACCGCCGCCGCCATGGTCGGCTTCCAGAAGGGCGATATTGTGCTGACGCTCAATGGCGAGAAGGTTCAGACTACGCGCGATCTGGCGCGGATCACGGGCCAGCGTCCCTATATGTGGAAGCTCACGATCAATCGCGGCGGGCAGGTCATCACCAGCGTGATCGGGGGCTGAGGGGCGGGAAGCGGCGGCGACGGGAACAGCGCGGGCTTTTCGCCATTGGACGTGGAGCTGCAGGCCTGTTTAAATCTGTGTTGCGCTTGCGAAGCGAACCGGAGGCCGCGCGATGACTTTTCCACTGAACCTGCTCAGCCTCTGCGGCGCCGTGGCCCTGTTGCTCTGGGGCTCCCACATGGTTCAGACTGGGATCCAGCGCGCCTTTGGGCCGCGCCTGGGAGCCTTTCTCGCATCCGCGTTGCATGGACGGCTCCAGGCTTTTCTTGCCGGAGTCGGCGTCACCGCCCTGTTGCAGAGCAGCACGGCGACCGGTCTGATGGCGACGGGCTTCGCCGCCGCTGGCATGGTCGATCTCGTTCCCGCGCTGGCCGTCATGCTCGGCGCCAATGTCGGGACAACGCTGGTCGCGCAATTCCTGACGTTCAACGTCACCGCCTTCGCGCCCACTTTCATTCTGCTGGGCGTCATCCTGTTTCGCCGCGATTCAGGCGCGGCGCGCGACGTCGGCCGCGCCTTCATCGGCCTTGGACTGATGTTCCTCGCCCTGAGCCAACTGCTCGACCTCATGATGGTCTATGAGGACACGCCGAGCCTTCGCATGTTGTTGGGCGCGATCGCGACCGAGCCGCTGGTCGATGTATTGGTCGCGGCGGGTCTGACCTGGGCGGCGCATTCGAGCGTTGCGGTCGTACTGTTCGTCATGTCTCTCGCCGCGCGCGGCGCCGTGCCGCCCGACGCCGCTTTCGCGCTGGTTCTCGGCGCGAATATCGGCGCGGCCATCAACCCGGTGCTGGAAGGGCCGGCCGGCGACGATCCGGTGGCGAAGCGCCTGCCGCTGGGCAATCTCATAACCCGTGTGGCGGGAGCAGCGGTCGCGCTGGCCTTTCTCGCGCCGATCGGCCGGTTCATGGTCACGGCTTTCCCGGACAATGGCCGGGCGGTGGTGAATTTCCACACCTTGTTCAACCTGGTCGTCGCGGCGGCCTTTTTCCCTATTCTTCCTTATTACGCCTCGCTGCTGAAGCGCCTCCTGCCGCGTCGCGAGGATCCGGCGGACCCCGCGAACCCCATCTATCTCGACGCCGCGGCGCGGGAGACCCCAATTATCGCTTTGGGCGGCGCAGGGCGCGAGGCGCTCCGACTGGTCGATCTGGTGCAGGAGACAATCGGCGCGACGCGTCTGGCGGTTGAAAAGGGGGATCGCCGCGCCGCGGTCGAGGCCCGGCGCCGCGACGATCTGATCGATCGGCTCGCGGGAGCAATCAAGGGCTATCTTGTTTCGCTCGATCCGGAGGCCTTGAGCGCGGCGGATCAGCGCCGCATGGGGGAGATCGCGACTTTCGTCTCCGAAATCGAGCAGGCGGGCGACGCGCTGTCGCGCGGCTTCCTTGCCGCCCTCGCCAAACAGCTCAAGGACGCCATTGGGCTCGACCCAGCGGATCGCGACGAAGTCCTGCGCATGATTGATCGCCTCGACGGCAATCTCCGCACGGCGGGATCGCTGTTCATGACCGAAGATCCGCGCGTGGCGCATCTTCTGGCCGACGAGAAAATTGCGTTTCGCGATGCTGAGTCGCAGGCGGCGCTCGCCCATCTGAACGCCATCGGCTCCGGTTCCGCCGCGCTCGCCCGGGCCAGCGCGTTCCGGCTCGAATTGATGCGCGACCTCAAGCAGATCAATGGTCACATCGTCGCCGCTTCGGCCTATCCTTTGCTGGAGCGAACTGGCGAATTGTTGCCGAGCCGGCACCTCGCCAGGAAGCGTTGAGCGTTTCGAACACGAGAGCTTTTTTGAGGACCGCTCATGCGCAAGGCGTTCCAGAAAATCCTGGCCTTCCACTGGGTCACGACCTTCCTGCTGATGGGCGTATTTTCCTTCCTCGGCGCCCTGGCCTCGGTCAATATTTTCGTCATGCTGGAGGCGAATGTCCGCTTCCTCTCGGTCCATGGCGCGATGGCGGTGATGGAAGGCGCGTTGACGCAGCTTGGCCAGCTTCTGGCGTCGGGCCTGTTCGCGCTCGCCATGTATCTGGGCTTCAAGGCCTGCGAACGCGTGCTGGTGGAGAAAATTCTTGAAAAATGATCAGACCGGCCGGCGCATGTCGAACAGGGCGCCGATGGTGGCGTAATCGCCGGCATAGCCGCAACGCAGCAGCGGTTGGGCGGCGACGAGATCGAACTTGCCGTCGCGCAGAAAGGCCGGGTCGATGTGGACGCCGACCACCTGGCCGATGGTCAGGACATTGCCCATCGGTTCGCCGGAGATGTCCTTCAGCCGGATGATTTCCGTCACCTTGCATTCGAGGCTGCATGGACTCGCTGCGACCCGAGGCGCCTTCACCTTCACGCAAGGCGCCGTCTCCAGCCCGGCGTATTCGAACTCGCTTTGTCCGCGCGGGAGGGACGCGGCGCTGGCGTTCATCGCCTCGCGCAGCGCGAAACTCGCCATGTTCCAGACGAATTCGCCGCTCTCCTCGGCAAAGGAGGCGCTGTCCTTGGCGCCCTCGCTGGAAAAGGCGAGCAAAGGCGGGGCGCCGCCAATGGCGTTGAAGAAGCTGTAGGGCGCCAGATTGACCGCGCCCGATGGGCTGCGCGTGGAAATCCAGCCGATCGGGCGCGGGGCGACCATCGCCTTGAACGGATCGTGCGGGAGCAGGGCGCGATCGCGGCGGTCGGGCTCGTAAAACATCATTCCTCGCCGTGCATGCGCTGGAGCAGGGTCTGAGCGTCGAGATTCTCGCCCGCCGACATCGCGCAGATGCGCGAGAGCGCGACAAAGCTCAGGCCAGTCTCCTGCGCCCAGCCATTAAACGCCGTCTGCGCCGCGGCCAGATCGCGTTTCGACGTCGCCTTTTCAGAAATTTCGACGCCGGACTCGCGCAAGGACGTCAGCACGTCGCCCGAAAGGATGAAGGCGTCCCAGCCGATGAAGCGCAGAAAATATTGGCCAGTCATGCCGCCGAGCCGCGCGCCGTTTTTGGCGAGAAAAGCGAGGAGGCCGATCTCGTCGCCAGCGGGCCAGTCGGCGAGCAGCCGCCCGAAGGAGCCGCGCTCCGCCGCCACGCGGCTGACAAAGGCCGCGTTGTGGCGGACGGCGGCGATCTTCGCGCCATGGCGGACGATGCGCGCATCGCTCGCCAGCCGATCCCAGAACTCGTCCGGCTCGAAGGCGAGCCTTTGCGGCTGGAAGCCCAGAAAAGCCTCTTCGAAGCCGGGCCATTTCTGGTCGATCACCCGCCAGACGAAGCCTGCGCAGAAAATGCGCCGCGTCATGCCGGCCAGGATACGGTCGTCGGGCGTCCCCGCCAGATCGGCGTTGGAGATGCGCCCCGGCAGCAAGGCGGCCAGCGCGTACGCGCCGCCCTTGCGGCGTTCGGCGCGCCTGCGAATGGCGGCGAAACCCGCGGCCATGTTCACGCCTTCGCTTTGACGCTCTCGGCGGTCTGGCCGAACAGGACCTTTTTCGCTTCTTCCGTCATTGGCGCGGTCGGGCGGATCTTCTCGCCGATCTCATAGGCTTTCACGACCGCCGGGCGTGCGCGGATGGCGTCGAACCAACGGCGCAGATGCGGAAAATCATCGAGATTTTGCTGCTGGTTCTTCCACGGGACGATCCAGGGATAGCTGGCCATGTCGGCAATGGAAAAAGCGCCGGCGACGAAGCCGCCGGAATCCTGGGTCGTGGCGAGCTGGCGATCGAGCACGCCATAGAGCCGGTTGGTCTCTTTCACATAGCGGTCGATGGCATAGGGTATTTGCTCCGGCGCATAGACGCCGAAATGATGATTCTGCCCGGCCATCGGGCCAAGCCCGCCCATCTGCCAGTAGAGCCATTGCAGCGCCGCATATTTCTCGCGGGTGGCGGCAGGCAGGAACTTGCCGGTCTTTTCGGCCAGATATTGGAGAATGGCGCCCGATTCGAAAATGGAAATCGGCGCGCCGCCATCGGCGGGGGCGTGGTCGATGATCGCCGGCATGCGATTATTCGGCGCGATTTTGAGGAAGTCCGGCTTGAACTGGTCGCCCGCGCCGATATTGATCGGCCTGATTTCATAGGGCAGGCCGGCTTCCTCAAGGAAAATCGTGATCTTGTGGCCATTGGGAGTGGGCCAGTAAAAAAGTTCGATCATAGTCGCGTTTCCGGTTCTTTGCGTTTAGCTTGATTCTCAACATAGTGTCCGAAAGTCCCTGCGGGGTTTGCAATGCCGAAAATCTTCCGCGCCATCGGCGCAATGACGGGCACGTCAATGGACGGGGTCGATCTGGCCTTTTTGGAAACAGACGGCCGCCAGATGCTGAAATTCGGGCCAGCGGCCTCCTATCCTTTTTCCGACGCCGACCGCGTCCTGCTGCGCGGCGCCGTGGACGCGGCCAGATATCTCGTCAAGCGTGATGACCGGCCGGGCCTGCTGGCGGAGGCGGAAGACCTGGTCACCAACCGTCATATCGAGGCGATCCGCGATTTTCTGACGCGCGAAAGCATCGATCCGGCGGCGGTTGACGTCATCGGCTTCCACGGCCAGACCGTGCTGCACCGTCCCGACCGGGGCCTGACAGTGCAACTCGGCGACGGCGCCTTCCTCGCCCGCACCGTGGGCATCGACGTCGCCTATGACTTGCGCGCTGCGGATATGGCGGCGGGCGGGCAGGGCGCGCCTCTGGTTCCGGTCTATCATCGCGCATTGGCCGAGGCCTCGGGCGCCATCCTGCCCATGTTGTTCGTCAATATCGGCGGCGTCGCCAACATTACCTATGTCACGGCGAATGCGGACCCGCTGGCCTGCGACGCGGGGCCGGGCAATGCCTTGCTCGACGACCTGATGCTGGCCCGCACGGGCGCCGCAATGGATAGGGACGGCGCCTGCGCGCTGTCAGGCTCGGTGAACGAGGCCGCGCTCGCGGCTTTGACCGCTCACTCCTATTTCTCACAAAAGCCGCCGAAGTCACTGGACCGGAACGCGTTTTCGCCAAAAGCTGTTTCAGCTCTGGCGACGCCCGACGCCGCTGCGACCATTGTCGCCTTCACGGCGTGCGGCATTCTCGCCCATCTGCGCTTCCTGCCCGAGACGCCGCGCATGATCGTTCTCTGCGGCGGCGGCGCGCATAATCCCGCCATTGTCCAGGCGCTGGCCGAGCGCGCGCCCTGTCCGGTGCGGCGCGCCGAGGACTTCGGCTGGGATGCGCAGGCCATCGAGGCCCAGGCCTTCGCCTTCCTCGGCGTGCGCTCGGTCAAGGGCCTGCCGCTGACCTTCCCGAGCACGACCGGCGTGAGCGAACCTATGACCGGCGGCGCGCTGGCTTGGGCAGGCTAAATCTGGGCAGGCTAAATCCGGGCGGCGCTCAGCGCTGGCTGGGCAAAGCGATGACGTCGAGGGCCTTAAGGCAGTCCGCTTCCTTGCCCTGCGCCTCGAACTGCCGCGCCTGATCGAGCGCCTTCGCGGCCTTGGCCCGGGCGACCCCCTTGGCGGCGGCGATCGAATCGGGCGTCGGCTGGTGGTGCGTGGTCGCGAAATCCGATTCCTTCATATCCAGCGGGATATCGCCGCCCGTGTCGAGCACGTTTTGCAGGCGCGCGATCTCGCTATGGCAAGTCTTGTTCTGGGCGAAGGCTGGCGCGGCGAGGGCCAGGGGCAGGGCGAAAGCCGAGGCGAGGGTGAGAATCTTGAGTGTGACGGCGCGGGTCATAATGCGCTCCTTTCCGGGAACGGGCGAAAGGCCGGGATAAAGTGTCAAGTTTCGAGCAATCTGGCAAATTCGGCTGGCTCAGTCCTCATTCGCATAAAGCCGCCGCATTTCGGCGATGTCGTCCATCGAAGGCAGGCCGGCCTCATTGCCCAGATGCTGGATCTTGAAGGCCGACGCCGCGCGGGCGAAATCGAAATGCTCCGCCCAGCGTGCGCTACGGTTGCGCAGATAGGAGGCGAGATAGGCGCCGTGGAACACGTCGCCAGCGCCGGAGGTGTCGATCACCTTGTCCGATGGCACGGGCAGGGCGGGCATGCGCGAGATGAGGCCATCCTCGTCGCTCCAGAGCAGGCCGCGTTCGCCCTCGGTCACCGCGGCGATCTTGACCCCGCGCGCCGCGAGATAGGCCAGGGTCTCCAGCGCGGTGAGCTTCAGTTGCGCGCAAAAGGCCTCCGCCACCACGGCGATGTCAATGGAGTGCAGCACTTCCTCGGTATTGACGCGCAGGGCGCCGCCGTCAAGCGAGGTCAGCAGGCCCTTCTCCCGGAAGGCCTTGGCATAATAAAGCGCGGCGTCGGCCTGGTGACCGTCGAGATGCAGCGCCTCATAGCTCGACACGTCGAGCTTCATGAAGGGGCGGAGGTGATGCGAATCGCGCGCACGCAGAATGGCGCGCTTGCCGCCGCTCGGCAGCACGAAGGACAGCGAGGAGCGCGCGACTTTGCGCGGATAGATCGAGACGCCGTATTTATGCGCCATTTCCCAGAACATCTGCCCGAGCCAGTCGTCGGCCATGGTGGTGAGCAGATCGGGCTGAAGGCCGAGCCGGGCGCAGGCGAAGGCGGCGGTCACCGCATTGCCTCCGAAGGAGACCGCGAAGTCCTTCGCGACGGATTTCTCATCGCCCGAGGGCATGACGTCGGTGATCATCGTCATGTCGATATAGGTATGTCCGACAAAAAGGGCGGTCACGGCGGGCTCGTTGGGCGGGTGGCTATCGGGGCGATTAATTCACAAAATCCTTTTGCTGTCTTTGACTATTGTCACGCCTGCGCTGACGCAAGTCCGGCCTTGCGGCGCGGGACTTGAACCTCGCCCCGCAGCGCGCGATGAAATCGATGACGCCTCAATTGCGGACGCACACCCATGACCAAGACCAATCCCGACCTCGCCGCCCTCGTCTCGGAGGCTGGCGAGCGAAGCGCCGGAACGCCTGTCTCGTCATTGTTCATCGGACGCTGGTCGTCGCGAGCGATGACGGGCGAGCCCATTCCGGACGAGATTCTGTTCGCCTTGTTCGAGGCGGCGCGATTCGCTCCATCCAGTTACAATTCCCAACCGTGGCGCTTTGCCTTCGCCCGGCGCGGCGAACCGGATTTCGATAAATTCTTCGCCTGCCTGAGCGAAATGAATCAGGTCTGGGCCAAGCAGGCTTCGGCCCTGGTCCTGATCGCCAGCAAGGCGGCGTTTACGCCCCCTGGCCAGAAGGAACAGGCATCGTCCGCCAGCGCCTCCTTCGACACGGGCGCGGCCTGGGCGAGCCTCGCGTTTCAGGCGGCGCTGCTGGGTTGGACGACGCGGGCCATGGGCGGGTTCGACAAGGAGCGCGCGCGCGTCGCCGCCCGCGCGGCGGAAAGCCTCAAGCTGGAAGCGATGATCGCCATCGGCCGGCGCGGCGACGCGTCCAGCCTTCCTGCGGATCGCCAGCCGCTGGAAAAGCCCAATGGTCGCAAGGCGATTGCGGATATCGTTTTCGCCGGCGGCTTTCCCGACGATTGCTGAGGGGGCGAAGGCAATTGATCTGGTCGTCGCGAAATCCGATATAGGATCGGCGCAAGGGAGCCGGGATGACCTATAGCGTCAAGGAAATGTTCAAGACCTTGCAGGGCGAGGGCGGGCAGGCCGGGCGCGCCGCCGTGTTCTGCCGCTTCGCTGGCTGCAATCTGTGGAGCGGTCGCGAGGAAGACCGCGCCGAGGCCGCCTGCACCTTTTGCGACACCGATTTCGTTGGAATCGATGGCGAAGGCGGCGGCAAATTCGCCACGGCGGAGGATCTCGCCCGACGGCTCGCCGAGGTCTGGGGCGAGGGCGGGGTGGGGCGCTGCGTCGTCTTCACCGGCGGCGAGCCTTTGCTGCAGCTCGATTCCGCGTTGATCGACGCCGCCCACGCCCAGGGCTTTTTCGTCGCGGTCGAAAGCAATGGGACGCTCGCGCCGCCGCCGGGAATCGACTGGCTGTGCGTCAGCCCCAAGGCGGGCGCGCCGCTGCGCGTGAGTCACGGACAGGAACTGAAGCTGGTCTTTCCCCAGTCGGGGCTGGCGCCGGAAGAGTTCGAGGCGCTGGCGTTCGAACGGCTGTTCCTGCAGCCCATGGACGGGCCGGACCGTGAGCGCAACACGCGCGAGGCGATCGCCTTTTGCCTGGCCCATCCGCGCTGGCGATTGAGCCTTCAGACCCACAAGATGATCGGCATTCCATAAGCGGGTGTTCGAAGCGGGTTTTCGTGAGCCAGTTCAAGGCTGTTGCAAAAAGACAATGGTTGTGGAAAAAAGGCGCCGTCAGGCTGGAGCTGCGCCGGGAATTGATTTGAATCGGAGCAAGCTCGGCGCAAGATGTTAACCTGATGATCCTGTAAGCGCCGCCATGAGCGCATGATGGCGCAGGATACGAATCGCCACCAATCGCGATTCGATCCGGAGGCGGAGGCAAATGCAGTGAAGCATCGGAACTGGGTGCGTTTTCTGGGGCTTTCCGTCGCCTCCGCAGCCTCGCTTTGCCTTGGCGCCTTCCTCTCCTATCAAGCCGCGATGCAGGCCGAATCGGCGGAAGCGCCTGCTTCCGGGGTGGCTGCTCTGTTCGGCGCCGCCGGCGCCGAAAACGCTGCGGTTGAGACGCCTGCCGTTCCCGACCAGACCGCCACCATCAAACCCGCTCCGGTCAAGACCGCCGAAACTCCTACTCCCGCGCCGGAGGATCCCCGCCTAACGGTGCTGGCGAGCCTCCAGCCGGACAACCTGCCCATCTTTTCCTCGTCCGGCGCCTTTCCTGGCGGCTTGGCCGGGTCGTCGTCGCTGCGCACGGACGATGCGCCGCCGGCCTCACCGTCGCCCGCTCAGGAATCGGCGCTCCCCGAAAGCGACCTCGCAACGCCAGCCAATCCGCAGTCGCTTCCCCCCGCGTCGGCCTCGCTACCCGAGGGTCAGGCCCTGTTCCATGGCAAGCCGGCCCCGCTGCCGCCGGTCCGTCCGGCCTCGCTCAAGGCTCCCACGACAATCGCCGCCCTGATCGAGGCCTCGCCTGTCGCCATACCCGCCCTTCCGGCTGCGCCGCAGCCCGTCATTGGTCCTTCTCCCACGGTCTCCGCCGCGCCACCGGCGCCTGGGGCCACTGTCTCGCCTGCCGCAACCGCGCCGGCTTCGCCTGCCGCCCTCGCTTCTCCGGCCAAGGCGACGCCGCCCGCCGCCTCAATGGCCGCCGCCGCTTCGCCGGGCTCCTTCCCGGGCGTCGCCAATGCTCTTGCGGCAGTCACCGCCTCGATCGGCGGCGCGAATGCCGCCGTAACGCCGGGCCAGCCGTCGGCCGAGGTTCTGCCTGACGACAACGCCCAGGGCGGCTTCAAGAAGGGTTCGCCCGCCTATGTCCGTATCTTCAAGAAGGAAGGCGTGCTCGAACTCTGGCTGAAGCGCGGCGACAATTACGCGCTCTACAAGTCCTACCCCGTCTGCAAATGGTCCGGCCAGCTCGGACCCAAGACCCGTCAGGCGGATTATCAGTCGCCGGAGGGCTTCTATTCCGTCTCGGCGCGCCAGCTCAATCCGAATTCGCACTATCATCTCGCTTTCGATATCGGCTATCCCAACGCCTATGATCGCCGTCAGGGCTCGACCGGCAGCGCCGTCATGGTTCATGGCGATTGCAAATCGGTCGGCTGTTTCGCGATGACCAATAATGGCATTGACGAAATCTACGGCATCGTCGAGGCGGCGTTGCGCAATGGCCAGCGCGAGGTGCCGGTTCATATTTTTCCCTTCCGCATGACGGAAGAGGCGATCGCGCGCGAAAGTTCTCCGAAGCAGTTCATGGCCTTCCTCACGCCGGTGAACGCGCAGCCGCAAAGGGATTGGTCGGGCTTCTGGCGCAACCTGAAGGAAGGCTACGATATGTTCCAGCGTAGCCATGTTCCGCCGGTGGCCTATGCCTGCGGCGACCGCTATGATTTCGGCGCTGGCGCCAGCTCCTGCTCGCGCATCGCCGGCTGGTAAGCGGCCCGGCGGCTGAAATCTTTTTCCCCATCTGGCGGCCGCGTCGGCGCCCCGTTATGATCGCATCGCCCGCGCTTCAATCCGATGCGCGGGCAATATTTTCGGTAAAGGAAGGCATCATGGCTATCGTCGGCACGTGGAAACTGTCGCTGGAAACGCCTTTCGGCGTTCAGACTCCCTCTTTGCGGATCAATGCCGACGGCACCGGCGGACTCATCTCGCCGATCGGCGAGGCGCCTCTGAACGATCTGGTGCTGGAAGACGACACGGCGGAATTCAGCGCGAGCGTTCCGACGCCAATGGGCAATTTCGCCATCGGCTTCAGCGTCAAGGCCAGCGGCGACGCGCTTGCGGGCACCTTCACCTCGCCGCTCGGCGCCACCGATTTCACCGGCGTGCGCGAGGCCTGAGCCTCATCCCTGCAAGACTCAGCCTGTTGGGGCGGCGTCGACTTCGTTGACGAAGGCGGCGATCCGCTCAAGGGTTGGCGAATCCAGCAGCAGCGGCGCGTGGCCCTGGCCCGGCACGACATGGGTCTGGCAAAGCGGATTGCGCGCCGCCATTTCTGCATGGACCTCGGGCGTCAAGAGGTCCGAATTCTCCCCGCGCAGGGCGAGAATGGGCGCCTTGAGAGCGCAGAACTGTGGCCAGAAATCCGGCAGTGGCGCCTCGGGGTCGAATGATTCCATGGTTCGCGCCAATTGCGGATCATAGGACAGGCGCAGCCGCTCCGGCGTGATGTTCAGCGAATTTTCCGCATAGAACCGCCATTGCTCGTCGGGCACGTCGGGAAAGCGTGGGCCCATGACGCGCCTGTAATGCGCCACCGCCTCGTCGAGATCGCGGAGCAGGGGCAGGTGGCCAATGTAATTCTTGATATTGGCGAGGCCGGCGGGGTTGAGCTGCGGGCCGACGTCATTGAGGATCAGACCTTTGACGAGGTCGGGACGGACGCCGCCGAGCGTCAGGGCGTGAAGGCCGCCGCGTGACAGGCCGATGAAGATGGCAGAGTCGATACCCAAGGCGTCGATGACCGTCAGGATGTCCGCGAATTCGATCGGGAAGGAATAATGGGTCCAGTCGGGGTCCCAGTCCGAACCGCCGCGCCCGCGATAATCAATGCCGACGATCCGCCTGTGCGTGCGCGTGCTCAGGAAGAGCGCCAGCACGACGAAATCGCGCGCCGGACGCGTCAGGCCCGGCAGGCAGATGACGGGGACCGAGCCGCTCTCCGCGCCGAAGTCGAGGGCGTGCAAGTTCAGCCCGTCGGCGGATTTGAAAAAATGACTTTGCAGCTTCTCGCTCACGCGAGCCCCTCCCGCATTTCAGCGACGCGGTTTTCGCCGGGGCGTCGCCACGTCAGTCGCGCTGTTTCAGGAGCCGGCCTTTTTCGCGGTTCCAGTCGCGCTGTTTTTCTGTTTCGCGCTTATCGTGCAATTGCTTGCCCTTGCCGAGAGCGATCTCGACCTTGGCGCGGCCTTGCGCGTTGAAATATAGCTTAAGCGGCACGATCGTCATGCCCTCTCTTTGGACGCCCTGCGAAAGTTTCGCGATTTCGCGCTGCTTGAGCAGGAGTTTGCGGAGGCGCTTTGGTTCGTGGTTGAAGCGGTTGCCGGCGAGATATTCGGGAATATTGGCGTTCACGAGCCAGATTTCGCCGTGCTTGTCGACGCTGGCGTAGGATTCGGCGATGGTCGAGCGGCCGGTCCGCAAGCTTTTGACCTCCGTCCCGGTCAGCGCGATGCCCGCCTCGAAAACCTCGCCAATTTCGTAATTGTAACGAGCCTTGCGATTGTCGGCGACGATCTTGAAGTTTTTTGCTGGTTTTTCCGCCAATTTATGAATGGGCCTCCGGCCCGTCGGTCTGTAGTTTCGCCCGCATCATTGCGGCAACGGCCTGCGCTTCCGGCGCCGCCTCCCGGCAAAGTCCGGCCATGACGCCGAGCCGGTCGCGTTCATTCCGATTTTGCGACAATTTATATTTGCCGCGAAGATCGTCGATGACGATCTCAAGGCCTGTGATGGCGCGCAATTGCGCGGCGAGAAAGTCTTTCGGCGCGTCCGACGGCGCCCATGGCGCCGGGCGCTCAACCTCCTGCTGGGCGGTCAGGTCGGCGAGCTGCGCCGCGATCCAGTCCGGTTCGTCGCGCAGACTCGCGGTTCCCGCAGCCTGGACCATGGCGTAATTCCAGGTCGGCACGACGCGTCCATGTTCGGCCTTGGATGGATAATAGCCGGGGCTGACATAGGTCTGCGGACCCATGAAGACGACGAGCACGCGCTGCGGCGAGGCGAGAGTTTGCGACAATGGATTCGCGCGGGCGAAATGGGCGCGCAACGCAACGCCGTCATCGTCGACAATGAAGGGAATTAGATCGGCGCTGGTTCCTTCGGCGCCCGCCGCAATGACGAGTCCGAGCGGATTCGCGCGAACAAAGGCGATCAGTTCGCCTTTGTCCTCAATGCGAAAAAGCGCGGGCTCATACATTCCGGGTTCCGATCGTCAGCCCGCCAGGACGCCGGCATGGACCATGGCCGCGCGGATCGCCGCGCGGGTCTTGTCTGTCGAGCCGACCAGCGGCAGGCGGACTTCCTCGCGCGCGCGGCCGAGCAGGCTCAGGCCCGATTTCGCGCCGGTGACGCCGGCTTCAAGGAAGGTCGCGGCGTGCAGCGGCGTCAGGCTGTCCTGAATGGCGAGCGCCCTGACGTAATCGCCACTGGCGGCGGCCTCCCACAATTGCGCACAGGGACGCGGCGCGATGTTGGACACCACCGAAATGCAGCCGGAAGCTCCGGCGGCGAAACAGGCCAGAGCCGTCATGTCGTCGCCAGAAAACTGCAGGAAGCCCGGCCCCATGGCCTGACGCTGCATGGAAATGCGCGCGACATTGCCGGTGGCGTCCTTGACCCCGGCGATATTGCGCAATTCGTCGGCGCAGCGCTTCATGGTCTCGACCGACATGTCGATCACCGAGCGCGGCGGAATATTATAGATGACGATCGGAATGCCGATGGCTTCGTCGATCGCCTTGAAATGCTGGAACAGGCCTTCCTGATTGGGCTTGTTGTAATAGGGCGTCACGACCAGAACCGCGTCGGCGCCCGCCTTTTCGGCGTGGACGGCGAGTTCGACCGCCTCACGCGTATTGTTGGAGCCGGCGCCGGCGATGACCGGAACGCGGCCCTTCGTTTCCGCGATGGCGATCTCGACCACGCGCTTGTGCTCGGCATGCGACAGGGTCGGGCTTTCGCCGGTCGTCCCGACCGGGACCAGTCCATGGATGCCGCTTTCGATCTGCCAATCGATCAAGGCGCGAAACGCGGCCTCGTCCACGGCGTCCTCCTTGAAGGGGGTCACCAGCGCCGTCATCCAGCCTTGCAGTCGCGTACCTGTCGCCATCGCCTCTTTCCGTCCTGCTTCTCGCCGCAAGGGCGCCGCTTTTGGCAGGTTATTAGCCTGGCGCCACTCATAGCGGCTGATTGCGGCGACGGGAAGGGGTGCGCAGCTTCCGTCACGTCGAAAGCTGATTTCCTTCGGGCGAGCTTTGGTTAACCCGTCGTTAATTCCCCGGGCGCAGGCTGAAAACTTACGTGGCGGAGCAACAGGATATCGCGATGAGGATTTTGCGTATGGACCGAAGGCTGACGGGCGCCGCCCTGGCGACCGCTTTCTGCCTCGTCATACCAGCCGAGCAGCAAATCGCGCGTCGAATCCATATCCCGGCCGCTCCTGTCTCTCCTCACGCCCCTTTCGGCAGCCTTCCGGCCTCCGTCGCCCCGCTGGATTCCGAAGCTGTGGCGCAGGGCGACGGCGCCTGGAGCGCGCCAGATCCCTCCAAATTCGCCGGCGGCTCGCCGGACAGCGAAGCGCGCGCGGCGCAGGCTGCGGCGCTCGGCTATGACCTCGCGGGCGCGAGCGAGGCGCTTGAAGCCTATGCCGCAGGGCAGGGACAGGCGGGAGACGCCGTTCTGGCGACGAAGGACCCCGTCGTGCGCGCCGCCGTGGAATGGGCCTTTGTGCGGCTTCATCCGGGCGAGGCGGGCCTCGCGCGTGTCGCCAGTTTCATCCGTTCCCATGCCGATTGGCCGGTCGCGGGGCTGCGCAAGCGCGCGGACGAACTGGCCGGTGGCGAAGGCGCGAAGCCGGAGCGCGTCGCCGCATTTTTCGCCGAATTTCCGCCAGTCTCGCCGCCCGGCCAGATCTCCTATGCCGAAATGCTCAACGCCGATCCCGCCCGAACGGCGGAAGCGGCGCAAATCGCCCGCGACGTCTGGCGCGACAGCGACCTGACGCCATTGCAGGAAAAGCGCCTGCTCAAGACCTTTTCCGGCGTGCTGACCGCCGCCGATCACATCTACCGCGCCGACCGGCTGATGCTGCGCGAGCAGCGCTCGGCCGCCGCGCGCGCCTCGGCCTTGGCGGGCAAGGACGCCCAGGCGCTCTTCCGCGCTCAGGCCGATCTCGCCAATGACGCCAGCTGGGCCAAGGTTTCGGGCCGCGTGCCGGCGAGTCTGCGCGACGATCCGGCTTTGCTCTATCTGCGTATCCACAGCGAGCGCCACGCGGAGCATATCGACGAGGCGGCGAAACTCATGCTCGCCGCGCCGCGTGAGCAGTCGAAACTGACGAGCCCCGACGACTGGTGGACCGAACGCCGCCTGATCGCGCGCAAATTGCTCGATTCCGGCGACGCCCAGCGCGCCTATCGCCTTTGCGCCGAACATGCGGCGGCTTCCACCGAGGCGCAGATCGAGGCCGAGTTCCACTCCGGCTGGATCGCGCTGCGGTTCCTGAACGATCCGGCGCTCGCCGCGCCTCATTTCGACAAGCTGGCGCAGATCGCGCGCAAGCCCCATTCGGTCAGCCGGGCCGCCTATTGGCAGGGACGCGTCGCCGAGGCGCGCGGACTGGACGCCAAGCCCTTTTACGCCCGCGCCGCAAATGAGACCGAGACCTTCTACGGCCAGCTCGCCCGAGCCAAGCTGGGCGACGAGCCGGTCGTGCTGCGTCCGGCGGCCGTGGCCGCGGAAGGCGACGCCCGCGCCGATTCCGTGCGCGCGGTCGAATTGCTGTTCGCGCTCGGCCAGAAAGACGCCGCGCGCCTGCTTGCGCTGGAAAGCGCCGCCGTCCTGACCGCGCCCGAGCAGATGGCCGCGCTGTCGCGCCTGATCGAGGCGAATAGCGACGCCAATACCGCCTTGATCGCGGGCAAGGCGGCGCTGCATCGCGGCATGGCGATCGACAGCCTGGCTTTTCCGCTCAATGGCGTGCCGCAATATTCCGAACTCGCGAATTCGGCCAGCCGCCCGATGGTTCTGGCGATCGCACGGCAGGAGAGCGCCTTCAACGCCACGGCGAAATCCGGCGCGGGTGCCTTCGGGCTGATGCAGATGATCGAACCGACCGCGCGCAAGGCGGCCAAGAGCGCCGGCGTGGCGTTCGATCAGGCGCGGCTGAAGACCGACGCCGCGTTCAACGCTCAGCTCGGGGCCTTTCATCTTGGGCAGTTGCTCGGCGAATATCGCGGCTCGCATGTGCTCGCCTTCGCCGCCTATAACGCGGGCGGCGGCAATGTCGGCGACTGGATCAAGGCCTATGGCGATCCGCGCAATCCGCTGGTCGATCCGATCGACTGGATCGAGCGCATTCCCTTCACCGAAACGCGCAACTACGTGCAGCGCATCGTCGAGAACCTGCATATCTACCGCGCCCGGCTGAGCGATCCGGCGCCGAACCTGTTCGCCGTCGATCTGCGGCAGAAGGTCGCCGCGAAAGACTAAATCAGGTCAGCCCGCGCGAAGCTCTGCGGCCAGTCGCACGAAGACGGAATCGAACATCTCCTGCGTCAACACGCCGGTATTGGTGTTGTAACGCGAGCAATGATAGCTGTCGCACAGGGTGAGGTTCCGGGCGCTCAGGCGATGAACCGCGCCATGCGCGAAGGGAAAAGCCTTTGCCTTTTCCCCGAACAGTCTGAGTGCGCTGTCATGGGCGATGCGGCCGAGGCAGAGGATGAAGCGCAGCTTCGGCATGGCCGCTATTTCCCGAACCAGAAAATCACGACAGGCGGAAATCTCCTGCGGCGTTGGCTTGTTTTGCGGGGGAACGCAGCGCACGGCGTTCGAAATCCGGCAATTGTTTAGATGCAAACCATCGTCCGCGCTTTCGCAATAATTTCCCGAGGCGAAACCATGCCGGATCAAGGTCGGATAGAGCAGATCGCCGGCCCAGTCGCCCGTGAAGGGCCGTCCGGTGCGATTGGCCCCATGCAAACCCGGCGCGAGTCCGAGAATCAGGACGGACGCGTCCAGCGCGCCGAAAGCGGGCACAGGGGCGTTATGCGCCCCCGGCAAAGCATAGCGATTTCCCGCGCGAAATTCCGCGAGGCGGGGACACAAGGCGCAATCCGGAGCTGGCTCGGCAAAGGATCCGGTCTCCGCAAAAGAAAGAGGCGCTTCCCGTTTCATCGGTGCGCCTCTTTGCTGGATCTGCTCTTGAACCCGCGCCGCCATGCTCGGCAGGTCATTCGTCGTCCGACACGGTCTCATGCGGCATAGCAGTCGTCGGCGTGACGGGACGGCGCTCCTGGAAGCGCTGCAGGCGCTCGGTGCGGTCGGCGGGATCGCGGCCGATTTTGTTGACGAGATGGACCAGATCGACAAATTCGTCAGCCTGGCGACGCAATTCGTCGGCGACCATAGGCGGCTGGGTCGTTATGGTCGACAGCACCGAGACGCGCACGCCCTTGCGCTGGACCGCCTCGACCAGCGAGCGGAAGTCGCCGTCGCCCGAAAACAGCACCATGTGGTCGATGTGATCGGCCATTTCCATGGCGTCCACGGCGAGTTCGATATCCATGTTGCCCTTGACCTTACGGCGGCCGAGCGCGTCCACGAATTCCTTGGCGGGTTTGGTGACGACCGCATAGCCATTGTAATCGAGCCAGTCGATCAACGGACGAATCGAGGAATATTCCTGATCCTCAACCAAGGCCGTGTAATAAAACGCGCGCAGCAGGCGGCCCTTGGACTGAAACTCTTTCAAGAGGCGCTTGTAGTCAATGTCGAAGCCGAGTGATTTCGCGGTCGCGTAAAGATTTGCTCCGTCAATGAATAAAGCGATGCGTTCCTGATCTGCCATTATGTTTTTCCATTTCCGGTTGTGCTAAAGCTACGCACAATTCGCAAGTGTTATGATTTAGAGTCGATTTACTCCAAAACTGGCCAAAAGCAAGTTTCATCATCATGAAGATTTGGACAGATTCGTGTTAACTCTCCTGTCGTGCTCTGGCCAGATGGCTGCGTCGTCCATTTCCGATCGACAAGGCTGCTTTGATCGCCCTAACTTCGGGGTTTGCTCGGTTGCGCCCTCGATCGGCTGGATGTCCATCAGGATTGGACCGCGCGCGTTCGCGTCTCGGAACTCTAGTGTAAGCGACCTGGAGAATATTGTTCCAATCCGTCATAATTCCTTTCCTCGTAAAAGCCAATTGGGACATTTTGACGGAAAAGGCTTGACCCGTCGCAAAAATTGCGAAACTTGCCCCGATGGGCATTTTTATGTAGTACAATTGGAAATTCCCGATCGCCCGATGTTTTGAGGAGCTGGCCGAATGGCGCGCGTCACCGTTGAAGATTGCATCGACAAGGTCGATAACCGTTTCGATCTCGTCCTGCTGGCCAGCCATCGCGCGCGGATGATCTCATCCGGCTCGCAGATCACCGTCGCCCGCGACAATGACAAGAATCCGGTCGTCGCCCTGCGCGAGATCGCCGATTCGATGATCGCGCCCGACGATCTGAAGGAAGATTTCATCCATTCGCTGCAGAAGCATGTCGAGGTCGACGAGCCCGAAGCCGAGGTCGTGCCGACCCTCGTGACGCCCGCCAGCGACGCGGCCGGCGACGTCCAGTTCGATCGCATGACTGAGGAAGACCTGCTGCGCGGTCTCGAAGGCCTGGTGCCTCCGGCCGAGACGGACGACGATTCGGAATAACAACCGCTCGCGCCGCCCATAGCGGCGACGACGGAAGGAACGCCTCCCGCTAATCATTTGCGGGGGGCTTTTTCTTGCGCGTTTGCGCGCGGATTTGACCTAAATTCATCGCCCAAATCGCTTGCTCAACTCCGCCACGGCGTCGATAGTAGCAAGGTGGAATTTGTGGGAGCGGTGGGCCGCAGGGAATGTCTTCAGCATGATGCGGCAGTACGAACTCGTCGATCGCGTTCGAAAATATAATCCGCAGACCGACGAGGATCTCCTCAATCGAGCCTATGTCTACGCCATGCGCGCGCATGGCCAGCAAATGCGCGCCTCGGGCGATCCCTATTTCACGCATCCGCTAGAAGTCGCGGCCATCCTGACCGAGATGAAGCTCGACGACGCGACCATCGTCGCCGCCGTGCTGCATGACACGATCGAGGACACGGGCGCGACCAGGGCCGATATCGATACTTTATTTGGCCAGGAGATCGGTCGCCTCGTCGATGGCCTCACGAAGCTGAAAAAGCTCGATCTCGTCTCCAAGCGGGCCGCGCAGGCGGAGAATTTCCGCAAGCTGCTGCTGGCCATCGCCGAAGACGTGCGCGTGCTGCTGGTCAAGCTCGCCGACCGCCTGCACAATATGCGCACGCTACATTACGTTTCGCCGGAAAAGCGCGCCCGCATCGCCGAGGAGACGCTGGACATCTACGCCCCGCTCGCCGGTCGCATGGGCATGCAGAACCTGCGCGACGAGCTTGAGAATCTCTCGTTCAAATATTTGATGCCCGAAGCCTTCGCGATGGTTTCGACGCGGCTGGAGGATCTGCGCGAGAAGAACCGCGAGCTGATCAAGACCATCGAAAACGAATTGACCGAAGAGCTGGCGCGGCGCGGCATCAAGGCCGATGTGCGCGGGCGCCAGAAGCAGCCCTATTCGGTCTGGAGCAAGATGGAGCGCAAGTCGCTCGCTTTCGAGCAGTTATCCGACATTTTCGGCTTCCGCGTCGTCGTCGACAATACGGACGACTGCTATCGCGTCATCGGCGTCGTGCACCGGAAATGGCCGATGGTCCCGGGGCGGTTCAAGGATTATGTCTCGACGCCCAAGCAGAACGACTATCGCTCGATCCACACCACCGTGGTCGGTCCAGGACGCCAGCGCGTCGAGCTGCAAGTGCGCACCCATGAGATGCATGACATCGCGCGCCACGGCATCGCCGCCCACGCCTTGTACAAGGATGGCCGCGACGCGCCCGCGCCCGTGCTTTCGCATGAGAGCAACGCCTATCAATGGCTCAAGCGCACCATCGACATGCTCTCGGAAGGATCGAGCCCGGAAGAATTTCTGGAGCATACGCGGCTGGAGCTGTTCCATGACCAGGTGTTCTGCTTCACGCCCAAGGGCCGGCTGATCGCGTTGCCGCGCGGCGCCACGCCGATCGATTTCGCCTATGCCGTCCACACCAGCGTGGGCAATTCGGCGGTCGGCGCCAAGATCAACGGCCGCCTCGCGCCGCTGCTGGCGCCGCTCGACAATGGCGACGAGGTCGAGATCGTGCGCACCGAGGGGCAGACGCCGCCGGCCGCCTGGGAATCCATCGCCGTGACCGGCAAGGCGCGCGCCGCGATCCGCCGCGCCACCCGCGACGCGGTGCGCGCGCAATATGCGGGCCTGGGCCGCCAGATCGTGCTGCGCGCCTTCGAACGGGCGGGCAAGAAATTCTCCGACGATAAATTGAGGCCGTCGCTGCCGCGCCTTGCGCGCTCGACGATCGAAGACGTGCTGGCGGCGGTTGGGCGCGGCGAGATGTTTTCCGGCGATGTGGTCAAGGCCGTCTATCCGGAGTTCAAGGAAGAGCGCAAGGCGCAGTCGCCAGACCGCAGCGATCCGGGCTGGTTCCGCATGCAGAAAGCCTCGGGGGTGCAGTTCAAGGCGCCTGGCGGCGGAAGCGACGCCCAAGCCGTGCCGATCCGCGGGCTACATGGCGACCTGCCGGTGGCCTTCGCCCCCAATGGCGCGGTGCCCGGCGACCGGATCGTCGGGATCATGACGCCGGGCCAGGGCATCACGGTCTATCCGATCCAGTCGCCCGCGCTCGCCGCCTTCGACGACCAGCCCGAACGCTGGCTCGACGTGCGCTGGGACGTCGAGGACGCCCAGGCCCTGTTTCCCGCGCGGATCGTGGTCGCGGCGATCAACGAGCCGGGCAGCCTCGGCGCCGTGGCGAGCCTGATCGGCGAGCAGGGCGGCAATATCGACGACGTGACCTTCAACAAGAAATCGCCGGACTTCCGCGAAATGACCTTCGACATTCAAGTCTTCGACCTGAAACACCTCAACGATATTCTCTCGCGGCTGCGCGTCCTGCCGATGATCAACAGCGTTGAGCGCGTGATCGGATAGAGAGCGCCGCCACGAAAGGCCCAGCGATGAGTTTTGCGAAAAAAATCCGTCTCGGCGTCAATATCGATCACGTCGCCACCCTGCGCAACGCGCGGGGCGGCTTCGCGCCTGATCCCCTGCGCGCCGCGCAGATGGCGCTCGCCGCCGGAGCCGACGGAATTACCGCGCATCTGCGGGAGGATCGCCGCCATATCGTCGACGAGGACATGCGCCGCCTCAAGGCTTCGATCAATGCGCCGCTGAATTTCGAAATGGCCGCGACCGAACAAATGCTCGATATCGCGCTCAAGATTCGCCCGCACGCCTGCTGCCTCGTACCGGAAAAGCGCACCGAGCGCACCACGGAAGGCGGCCTTGACGTGGTCGGCGGCCGCGAAAGGCTCGCGCCCTTCGTCGACGAGCTTTTGCGCGCAGGCATTCGTGTCTCCTTGTTCATCGAGCCGTCGCCCGAGGCACTGGCCGCCGCGCGCGCCTTGAAGGCGCCGGTGGTCGAGCTTCATACCGGCGCCTGGTGCAACGCCCTGGCGCTGGGCGAGACGGATAAGGCGGACGCCGAGTTCGAGCGCCTGCGCGTGGCGGCGGCGGAGGCGGAGCGGCTCGGGATCGAATGCCATGCCGGCCACGGCCTCGATTTCGACACGGCGCGGCTGATCGCCGCTTTCCCGCAGATCGTCGAGTTTAATATCGGTCACTTCTTGATCGGCGAGGCGGTCTTCATCGGCCTCGACGCCGCGGTGAAGGAGATGATCGCCGCCATTGCTCAGGGACGGGCCGGGGGATGATCATCGGACTCGGCCTCGACCTTTGCGACATCCGGCGCATCGAACAAACATTGGAGAAATATGGCGAGCGCTTTCCTCGCCGCTGCTTCACGCCCGTCGAGCGCGCCAAGGCCGACGGCCGCAAGGCGCGGGCGGCGACCTACGCCAAGCGTTTCGCCGCCAAGGAGGCCTGTGCCAAGGCGCTCGGCTGCGGGATCGGGCAGGGGGTGTCGTGGCGCGACATGGGCGTGGTCAATGATCCGTTCGGGCGGCCATCAATGGAGTTGACCGGCGGGGCGGCGGAGCGGCTCGCCCGGCTCACGCCGGCGGGCTGCGAGGCGCGCGTCCATCTGACCATGACCGACGAATATCCGCTGGCGCAGGCGCAGGTGATGATCGAGGCGGTTCCCCAACCCTTGTCCAAGCCTTGAGCCTCTCCAAGCCTTGAGCCTCTCCAAGCCTTGAGCCTCGCCAAGCCTTGAGCCTCGCCCCATTTTGCGCGGCGGGCGGACAGAAAACGGACAAAAATTCGCCCCGAATTGGCGCGACAGCCTTGCGTCGGAGCGCGAAAACGCCGACAACCGGCGCCCGGAACTGGAAAAAAGATATGAGCGAATCCATGAGCGAAACGTCGCCGCGCGCCGCCAAGAAGACCGAACAAGGCGGAATTGGCGAAACGATCATCGTGATCCTTCAGGCGCTGGCGATCGCTCTCGTGGTCCGCACCTTCCTCTTCCAGCCCTTCAATATTCCGTCGGGTTCAATGATCCCGACGCTGGAGATCGGCGATTATCTCTTCGTCTCCAAATATAGCTATGGCTATTCGCGCTATTCCTTTCCCTTCGGCCTTCCCGCGTTCCAGGGCCGCATTTTTGGCTCTGCGCCCAAGCGCGGCGATGTCGTGGTGTTCAAGCTGCCGCGCGACAATGAGACCGATTACATCAAGCGCGTAATCGGCCTGCCCGGCGACAAGATCGAGATGAAAAAGGGCCGGCTCTATATCAACGACCAGATCGTCGAGCGCGAGCCCATCGAGAAGGCGCAGACCGAGGATCTTTACGGCCATTTCGGCCCCGTGCCGACCTATAAGGAAACCTTGCCGGGCGGCGTCACCCACACGATCATCGAGATCCAGGGCGATGACGGCTTCAACGACAACGCCGGGCCCTTCATTGTGCCGCAGGGCCATTATTTCATGATGGGCGACAACCGCGACAACTCCACCGATTCCCGCGTGCCGCAGGATCAGGGCGGCGTCGGCTATGTGCCCTATGTCAATGTCGAGGGCCGCGCGGAAATGATCTTCTTCTCGGTCGGCGGCGGCGCGGCGGCCTGGGAGTTCTGGCGCTGGCCGTGGACCCTGCGCCTGAACCGCATGTTCCACGCGGTCCGATGAGCGTCGCTGGCGACGCCGCGGCGGATTTCGGCGATCTCGCCGCCCTGCAGGAGCGCGTGGGCTATCGCTTCGCGGATCCGTTGCTGCTGTTGCGCGCGCTGACCCATGTCAGCGCCTTGCCGGCGACCCAGGCGGCGCGCCGGGTCGATTCCTATCAGCGGCTTGAGTTTCTCGGCGACCGCGTGCTTGGCCTCGCCGTGTCCGACATGCTCTGCGAGCAATTTCCGGGAGCTGAGGAAGGCGAACTCTCGCGCCGCCTTGCCGATCTGGTCCGCAAGGAAACCTGCGCCGATGTCGCGCGCGAATGGGGCGTTGGCGACGTCGTGCGGCTTGGCGAGGGCGAGGCCCAGACCGGCGGCGCCAAGAAATCCGCCATTCTCGGCGACGTCTGCGAGAGCATTCTCGGCGCAATCTTTCTCGACGGCGGCTTCGCGGCGGCGCAGGCGACGATCCGTCGCTTCTTTCACGGGAAAATGCTCAATCCGGCGCGGCCCCTGCGCGACCCGAAAACCGCCTTGCAGGAATGGGCGCAGGCGCGCGGCCTGCCGCCGCCGTCCTATCGGCAGTCGTCGCGGATCGGGCCGGATCATGCGCCGGTTTTCATTATGGAAGTCGTCGTCAACGGCTATGAGCCGATGGCCGCCCGGGGCAGTTCGAAGCGCTTCGCCGAACAGGCCTGCGCGCAGAGCTTCCTGACCCGCGAGGGCGTCTGGGAGGAGGGGGAATGACTGAGGAGACGAAGGCGCCGCGTTGCGGTTTTTGCGCCCTGATCGGCGCGCCTAACGCCGGCAAGTCGACGCTGCTCAACCAGCTCGTCGGCGCGAAGGTTTCGATCGTGTCGCGCAAGGTCCAGACCACCCGCACGCTGGTGCGCGGCATTGCGCTGGAAGGCGAGGCGCAGATCATTTTTGTCGATACGCCCGGCATTTTCGCGCCCAAGCGCCGGCTCGACCGCGCCATGGTCACCTCGGCCTGGGGCGGGGCGGGCGACGCCGATGTGGTCTGCCTGCTGATCGACGCGCGCAAGGGCGTGGACGAGGAGGTCGAGGCCATCCTCGAAAGGCTGCCGCAATTGCGCGCGCCGAAAATCCTCGTGCTCAACAAGATCGACACCATCGAGCATGAAAAGCTGCTTGGACTCGCCGCCAGCCTGAACGAGCGGATTCACTTCGCCGACACTTTCATGATCTCGGCGCTGAAAGGCCATGGCTGCGTGAAGTTCCGCGAGAAGCTTGCGCAATATATGCAGCCGGGTCCGTGGCTCTATCCCGAAGACCAGATTTCCGACGCGCCCATACGCGCGCTGGCCGCAGAGATCACGCGCGAAAAACTCTTCGAGCGCCTGCACGACGAATTGCCCTATCAGTCCACGGTCGAGACCGAATTGTGGAAAGACCAGCCCGACGGCTCCGCGCGCGTGGAGCAGACGATCTATGTCACCCGCGAGGGACAGAAGAAGATCGTGATCGGCGAAGGCGGAAAGACGATCAAGAGCATCGGCTCAGCGGCGCGCAAGGAAATCATGGAGGCGGCGGAACAGAAGGTCCATCTGTTCCTGTTCGTGAAAGTGCGCGAGAATTGGGGCGACGACCCGGAGCGCTATCGCGAAATGGGTCTGGAATTTCCCAGGAAGTAAGGGGGCTGCGGCCATGGAATGGTCGGAGCGCGGCCTGATCCTCGGCCTGAAGAAACATGGCGAGACCAGCGTCATTCTCGAATTGATGACGCGCGGCCATGGTCGCCATCTCGGCGTGGTGCGCGGCGGGCGCTCCAAGTCCATGCAGCCGGTGCTGCAGCCGGGCAATGAGGTCCAGGCGGTCTGGCGCGCGCGGCTGGAGGAACATCTCGGCATGTTCGCCGTCGAGGCGGCGGCGCTGCGGACGGATCTGTTGCTGTCGAACCCGCAGGGCCTGCATGGCGTCGGGCTGCTTGGAGCCTTGCTGCGGCTGCTGCCGGAACGCGATCCGCATCCGGGCCTTTACGAGCGGGCGCAGGTTCTGCTGGCGCAGCTCACCACGCCGCTGGCCCCGGCGCTTTTCGTCCATTTCGAACTGGCTTTGCTTGCCGAACTCGGCTTCGGCCTCGATCTCGACCAATGCGCGGCGACGGGAGGGCGGGACGATCTGGTCTATGTCTCGCCCAAATCCGCCCGCGCCGTGAGCCGCGAGGCCGGCGCGCCCTGGGCGGCGAAGCTGCTGCCGCTGCCGGCCTTTCTGCGCGAGGCGCCGGGCGCTCCGGTCACGCGGGAGAATGTGCGGGACGGCTTCCGACTCACCGAATTTTTTCTCGCCCGCGACGTTTATCTGCCGCGCGGGCTCAAGCCGCCGGAAGCGCGCGCGGCTTTTATCGCGAGCTTTTGAGCATTTCCGGTCGGATTTTTGCCGCGATGAAGCGGGCTGACTTAAGGATAGCGCCGCGTTTTATTTAGCCCGGAGATACAGGTTCTCGCTTGATTGGCCGGGAACCGGTCGTGCCTCGGTTGTGAAGAGGTCTGTTCTTCCCTTCACCAAATGCGACAGCTTCTTGTAGCCAAAGGCTCGGGGATCAAAGTTGGGATCGAGTCTGTTCAGATTGCTGCCGAATGTCCCCAGATGCACCCAGCCGTTTTCATCCGATGATTGTTCCAAGGCGTTCAGCGCGATTTCTTTGGGGAACTTCCGGACGGGTACGGATGCTGAGGCAGGTTTTTTCGGCGCTGCTTCGGGGGCCGCATTGGCGTTCGCTGCAACGCTCGCTGTCTCTGCCTTGCTGCGGCACAATGCTTCGATGAACATGAACTCATCGCAGGCGTTCTGAAATGCGCATGGCGTTTTGTGCGCCCCGAAACCCAGCACCTTCAGCCCTTCCTCTCGAATTCGCGTTGCGAGTCCGGTGAAGTCGCTATCGCTGCTGACAAGGCAGAAACCGTCAAAATTCCGGGTGTAGAGCAAGTCCATCGCATCGATGACGAGCGCGATGTCCGTTGCATTCTTCCTTGGCGTGTAGGCGAATTGCTGAACAGGCTTGATGGCGTATTCCTGGAGGATTTCGTTCCACGATGAGCTGGGGCCAGCGGTGAAATCGCCGTAGATCCGCTTCACCGTGGCTTCGCCAAACCGCGCGACTTCCGCCAGGATTCCTTCAATCGCCAATGCCTGGGCGTTGTCGCCGTCAATAAGCACCGCCAGACGGGAGACCGGTTCTTCTGGTCCATTTTTGGCTGAGAGCCTCGATGACGCCATCTTCAGTTCAATCTTTTTGGTTGGGAATGGAGCGAAAAACAAAGTTCGTGATCGGGATCATTTGAAATCGAAAGCCCTTGCGAAATTCTGAGTCTCCCGTGGTGAATTTTTCTCTTGAGTAAATGTGGTTACTTTCGCTCTCCCCGATCTTAGCTGGTCAAGGCGCGGCAGCCGGGGCGGAGTGCGGGGGACAAAAACGAAAAAACCGCGCCGAAACGCGGTTCATTCACCATCTTTGGAAAAACGTCCGGCCTTCACCGGCTATTCTGACGCCGATTCGTGAGCCTTCACTGGCAGACGTGGCGGATTTCCTTGTGCGAAATGCCATAGCCTTCGTCGGCTTCGACCTCGCGGTCCTCGCATTGGCGGGCGTTCGCGGCGGCTGCGTCCGCCTGGATGGATGCGGCCTCGACCGCCCGCGCGCCGCCTTCCGCCATCACCTGCCCGATGGGCGAGAGATAAGCAATGGCGGAGAAAGCGAAAAGGCCCAGCAGAAACAACAATGTCATCAAGCGATTCGACGTTTTCATGACTGCCTCAGTCCGATCCCGACGCAAACGGCTCGGGCAAGACATTTGCCTTGCCGCGATCAAGCATTGTGACGCCGGGAATTGAACAGTTCAGGGGGGTAAAGGTTCCGCATGTGCGAAATGTCCATCGCGTTCTAGACCCGCCGGCGGCGCCAGACTAGTGCGGAAAGGACACATATTTCGTTAAAATCGGGAGGCGTACAAATAGCGAACTTGAACGCGCCGCCCGGCTGATCTATGGCTGGCCCATGGCCAAACCGCATGTGCCGCCGCCCGGCGAGAACAATCAGCCGATCAATCTGCGCGACGCGCTCGAAGAGCGCTATCTCGCCTATGCCTTGTCGACCATCATGGGCCGCGCCCTGCCGGACGCGCGCGATGGGCTGAAGCCGGTCCACCGCCGCATTCTCTATGGCATGCACATCCTGCGGCTCGACCCCGGCTCGCCCTTCAAGAAATGCGCGAAGATCGTCGGCGACGTGATGGGCTCCTTCCATCCGCATGGCGATCAGGCGATCTATGACGCCCTCGTGCGGCTGGCGCAGGATTTCGCCTCGCGCTATCCGCTCGTCGACGGCCAGGGTAATTTCGGCAATATCGACGGCGACGGCGCCGCCGCCTATCGCTACACCGAAGCCCGCATGACCGATGTCGCGCGTGCCTTGCTCGAAGGTATCGACGAAGACGCCATCGACTTCCGCGAGAACTATTCCGGCGACCAGAAGGAGCCGGTGGTGCTGCCCTCGGCCTTCCCGAACCTGCTCGCCAATGGCAGCCAGGGCATCGCGGTCGGCATGGCGACCTCGATCCCACCCCATAATGTGGCCGAGCTTTGCGACGCCGCTCTTTATCTCATCGCCAATCCGAAGGCCGACGCCGCACAGCTCGTCACTTTCGTGCCGGGGCCGGACTTCCCGACCGGCGGCGTGATCGTCGATTCGCGCGAGACCATCATCGAGACCTATCGCACCGGGCGCGGCTCGTTTCGCACCCGCGCCCGCTGGGTGAAGGAAGAGGGCGCGCGCGGCGTCTGGAACGTCGTGGTGACGGAAATTCCCTATGGCGTGCAGAAGTCGCGGCTGATCGAAAAACTCGCGGAACTGGTCAACGAGAAGAAATTGCCGTTGCTTGCCGATGTTCGCGACGAATCGGCCGAGGATGTCCGCATCGTGCTCGAACCCCGCGCACGAAATGTCGATCCGGGCGTCATGATGGAAAGCCTGTTCCGCATGAGCGAGCTGGAAACGCGCTTCGCCATGAACATGAATGTCCTGGTCGATGGCGTGGTTCCGCGCGTGGTCTCGCTGCCGGAGGCGCTGCGGCAATGGCTGGACCATCGCCGCAATGTGTTGGTCCGCCGCACCCAGTTCAGGCTGAGCGAGATCGAGCGCCGGCTCGAAGTCCTCGCCGGCATGCTCGTCGCCTTCCTCAATCTCGACGAGGTGATCCGCATCATCCGCGAGGAGGAAGAGCCCAAGGACGTCCTGAAGGCGCAATTCGAGCTCACCGACAATCAGGCCAATTATATTCTCGACACGCGACTGCGCGCCTTGCGGCGTCTGGAAGAAATGAAGCTGCGCGATGAGCATGCCGAGCTGACGAAGGAAAAGGCCGATCTCGAGGATCTGCTTGGCGGCGAGGCCCGGCAATGGAAGACGATCACCGCGCAGATCCGAGAAATCAAGAAGAAATGGGGTCCGCTCACGGCGATTGGCAAGCGCCGCACCAGTTTCGAGGCTCCGCCCGCCAGCGCGGAGAATTTCGACCTCTCCGACGTGCTGGTCGAGCGCGAGCCTGTCACCATCGTCGTCAGCCACAAGGGATGGATTCGCGCGCTGAAAGGTCAGGTCGCCGACCTGTCCAACGTCCAATTCAAAGGCGACGATTCGCTGCGGCTATCCTTTTTTGCGGAAACGACGTCAAAGATTCTGGTGCTGTCCACGGACGGCAAGGTCTTCACGCTTGAGGCGTCCAAACTGCCGGGCGGTCGCGGCGCGGGCGAGCCGATGCGCCTGCTCGCCGATATTGGCGACAACGAGGACGTCGCCGCGGTCTTCGTCTATCGCCCCTGCGTGAAAATGATCGTCGCGACGACGGATGGGCGCGGATTCCTGGCCGGGCAGGACGATATGGTCGGCAATACGCGCAAGGGCAAAATGCTGCTCGGCGTGGACGGGGCGGCCAAGGCGCGGTTCGTCGTCCCCGCCGAGGGCGACCATGTCGCCGTGATCGGCGAGAACCGCAAATTGCTGTGCTTCCCGCTGTCGGAACTGCCCGAAATGACCCGGGGCAAGGGCGTGCGCCTGCAACGCTACAAGGACGGCGGCCTGTCGGACATCAAAACCTTTGCGCTTAGCGAGGGCCTGAGCTGGATCGACCCGGCGGGCCGCGTCTTCAATGTGGCGGCGGACGCCCTGACCGAATGGATCGGCCACCGCGCCGACGCTGGCCGCCTGCCGCCCAAGGGCTTTCCGAAGGCGAACAGGTTTTCCTGAGCGATCAGGCCGAAGCGCGCGGGCGCGCCGCGCGCGCGACGCTCCGGCGCAGCACGTCGAGCGTCTTCAGCAGGCGCGGCTCGGGCGCGGCGCCGCTGGTAAAGATGAAATCGAAGCCGGCGTCGCGGATCTCGTGGAAGGGAAAGCGCTCCGACAGCACATGGTCGGCGCGCCGCGCAATGGCCGGGGCTGGGTCAATCCAGCGCACAGACCAGGGCGCCAGCCGTTTGAACGAGTCCAGCAGCAGCGGATAATGGGTGCAGGCGAGCACTACGGAATCGGTGTGGCGCCCGTCATGCCCGACAAAACAGGGCGCGATTTCCGCTGTGACATCGCCGTCGGCGACGCTCTCGCCCTGCATATAGGCTTCGGCGAGGCCGGCGAGTTTTTGCGAGCCGACCAGAGTGACTTCGCAATGGCCGGCGAATTTTCCGATCAGGTCGCGGGTATAATCGCGCGCCACCGTGCCGGGCGTGGCGAGAACCGAGATTAGCCGCGATTGCGAGGCTTCCGCCGCAGGCTTTATCGCCGGCACCGTCCCGACGAAGGGAATTTCCGGCCAGCGCGACCGTAGATGCGGCAAAACCAGTGTGGACGCGGTGTTGCAGGCGATCACCACGCAATCCGGCGCGCGGTCCGCGATGAGCCGCTCCATGGCGGCGAGCACGAGCGCCGTGACCTCGTCCTCGGCCTTTGGTCCATAGGGAAAGCCGAGATCGTCGGCGGCATAGACATAATCGGCGTCGGGGCGCTGCGCGGCGAGAGCGCGAAACACCGTCAGCCCGCCGAGGCCGGAATCGAATACGAGGATTTTGGGGCTGCGATTCATTGAAGCGGCGGCCAGAAGTTGCGAAGCCAGAGGACGCTTTTAGACTGAACAAAGCGTTAACGGCAAATCGGCTTCAGAACTGCGGCGCCGTAAGGTCCGTTGGCCTTGACGCGGGGCCGCGCGCCTTGTAGGAGACAGCTTCCTTCGCTTCGGTCCAAAAGCCGGAGCGCAGGCTCGCACCCGTGACCGTTCCCAACAGGCCTAAGGCCTTCATGGTGAGCCGTCTGTCGGCCCGGATTTTCCGGGCAGAGGAGGGGGCGTACTTCCCGCGCGGCGGGAGGACGCTTTTCCACGGCGCATTCATTTGCGTTCGCGTGACGCTGTCCTCATGCCGCATTCGAGTTTTGAGGACTTAGATGACCAAGCGTTCAGAAGCCAAGTATAAAATCGACCGCCGCATGGGCCAGAACATCTGGGGCCGCCCGAAGAGCCCGGTCAATCGCCGCGAATATGGCCCCGGCCAGCACGGCCAGCGCCGCAAGGGCAAGCTCTCGGACTTCGGCACCCAGCTCAAGGCCAAGCAGAAGCTCAAGGGCTATTACGGCAATATTTCCGAGAAGCAGTTCCGCAAATATTACGCCGAAGCGATCCGCATGAAGGGCGACTCCTCGGACAACCTGATCGGCCTGCTGGAGCGTCGCCTCGACGCCGTGGTCTATCGCGCCAAATTCGTGCCGACCGTGTTCGCCGCGCGCCAGTTCGTCAACCATGGCCATGTCAAGGTTAACGGCCGCCGCGTCAACATCGCCTCCTATCTCGTGAAGCCGGGCGATGTGATCGAGGTCAAGGAAGCCTCGCGCCAGCTCGTGATCGTGCTGGAATCGGTCGGCCTCTCCGAGCGCGACGTGCCGGACTTCTACGAGGTGGATCATTCCAAGATGACCGCCAAGCTGACCCGCATCCCGCTGCCGAGCGAAGTGCCCTATCCGGTCCAGATGGAGCCGAATCTGGTCATCGAATTCTATTCGCGCTGATCTTTTCTCGCGAAGTTTCAGATCTGGAAAGGCCGCCTTCGGGCGGCCTTTTTCGTTCTGCGGCCAAACGTCGCGGTGGGTCGCGCGATTGATTCACGTCAACGACTGAATCCGGACCCAGCGCGACCATCTTGCCGTCAGGCGAAGCGAGAGCGCGACGGCGATTGGGCTTTGACCGCTTCGCTCAAGGGTTTCGGGAGGCGATGATGACGAGATTGGCGGCTTTGTTGTGGATCATGGGCGGCACGGTGCTCGCGGGGGTGGCCGTACTCGTCGTTCTGATGATGCCTTCCCTTCAGGGCCAGGCTCTGCGGGTCATCCCGATCGCCGCGCTCATCGGCTATGCCGTCGGCATTCCGCTGGCTGTGGCCGCCGCGCGCGCCATCACCCACAAGGCTGGCTGATGACGCCCCTTCTGAGGCGCCGCGCCGACTGGCGCGCAGCGCGGCTGCGGCTGGCGCTCCTCCGCATCCTGAGTCCGCCGCGCCCCGTTCAGCGGCGCGGAAGGCAAGTCGCGGCTCCCGCCGTTAAACAAGTGGCGGCGTCAGCAATCAAATTGGTCACGGCGCCAATTTGGAAAAAAGCCCGGCCAGGCGCATCAGGCCTTCTGGCCAGGGACCGTGACCGCTCTCGGCGTTGATATGGCCGGCGTCGCCTGCGTCGGCCAGGTCCAGCCCCCATAATTGGGCGAGCCTTTCCGCATAAGAAAAATCCGCGAAGGCGTCGCTGCGGCTGGCGACAATCACACCGGGCACTCCCAGCGCCGCTTGCGGCGCTTTTTCTTTGAAGCGCGGGTCGATGAGGCCCGGGGGCAAAGCTGCGGCGGCCGGGTCGGGCGGCGCGACCAGAAAGGCCGCGGCGATTTTCTCGGGTGTCGAAGTTTCCGCTATGGCGCTGGCGGCGGCGATGGAGCCCAGGCTATGTCCGACCAGCGCGATGGGGCGACGGGCGGCGTCGATCTCGCGCAGGATATTTGCGATCCAGTCGTCGCGGTCGGGTTGAAGCCAGTCCCCCTGCTCGACGAGGCGGGCTGTGGAGAGCTTTTGCGCCCAGCGGCTTTGCCAATGATCGGGGCCGGAGCCGCCGAGGCCGGGAATGATGAGAATGTCGAGGTCTGAAACGCGCATGGCCCAGATGTAATGAGAGCCGGCGCTTTTGGGAAGCGCCGGCTCGATGAATGTGGCGGAGAAGCTTCGGCGGCTTCAGCAGCAGCGGAAGCCGCCGGTCGCGATGCCGCCGCCGAAGCGCCGGTCCTCGCGATTGCGGAAGAACTCCTTGCGGGTCATCGCGGCGACGCCGGGATGGTTCAGCGTCCAATGCGCCAGATAGGCGTCATAATCGGGCTGGCCGATCATGAGAGACGCCGTCTGCCGCAATTTGCGGCCGACATCGCGGCCAATGCCCTTAAGCCTTGAGGGACTGCAATCCAGACAGATCATCGCCCACCTCCCGGGTCGTGGCGTTGGGATTCGAATAGGCCTTGCGGATGGTCGCGAAGCCCGCGACGATCATGGCCAGCACCACCGCGACGAAAATGGCGGTGAGGCCGGCGTCGACGTAATCATTGGTGATCACGCGGGCCATTTCCTCGACATTCTTGGCAGGGGCGAGCACCTTGCCCTCGGCGAGCGCGTCCGAGAATTTCCGGGCGTGGGAGAGGAAGCCGATGGCCGGATTGGCGTCGAACAGCTTCTGCCAGCCCGCCGTCAGCGTGCAGACGAGCAGCCAGAACGTCGGCAGGATGGTGATCCAGGCGAAGCGCTCGCGCTTCATCTTGAACAGCACCGACGTGCAGAGGATCAGCGCGATCGCGGCCAGCATCTGGTTGGAGATGCCGAACAGCGGCCACAAGGTATTGATGCCGCCGAGCGGATCGACAACGCCCTGATAGAGGAAATAGCCCCAGCCCGAGACCGCCAGCGCCGTGGCGATCAGATTCGCGCCCCAGTTCTGGGTCTGCGCCATGGTCGGCACGAAATGGCCGAGCAAGTCCTGGATCATGAAGCGAGCGACGCGGGTGCCGGCGTCGACCGTGGTCAGGATGAACAGGGCCTCGAACAGGATGGCGAAATGATACCAGAACGCCTTCATGGCCGAGCCGCCCAGGAAGCCTGAGAGGATATGCGCCATGCCGACCGCGAGGGTGGGAGCGCCGCCCGCGCGCGACAGGATGGTGCTTTCACCCACTTCCTTCGCCGCAGTGGTCAGTACGTCGGGCGTGATTGCGAAGCCCCAGGACGTGATCGTCTGGGCGGCCTGTTCGGCCGTCGTGCCGATCACGCCCGGCGCGGAGTTCATGGCGTAATAGACGCCGGGCTCCAGCACGCTGGCGGCGATCAGGGCCATGAGGCCGACGAAGCTTTCCATGAGCATCGCGCCATAGCCGATGAAGCGCATTTCGCTTTCGCGCATCACCATTTTCGGCGTGGTGCCGGACGCGATCAGGGCGTGGAAGCCCGAAACGGCGCCGCAGGCGATGGTGATGAACAAGAAGGGGAACAGCGCGCCCTTGAAGACCGGGCCCGTGCCATCAATGAATTTGGTCACGGCCGGCATTTTCAGATCGGGCATGACGATGGCGATGCCGATGGCGAGACCGAGGATCGTGCCGATCTTGAGGAAGGTCGAGAGATAGTCGCGCGGGGCCAGCAGCAGCCAGACCGGCAGCACCGAGGCCACGAAGCCATAGGCGATCAGCATCAGCGCGAGTTCTTCGCCCTTGAACGTGAACAGCGGGGCGAGCGTCGGGCTTTCGGAGACCGTCTGGCCGAACAGAATGCCGGCGATCAGCAGCACGAAGCCGATGATCGACATTTCTGCGATCTGGCCGGGCCGGATGAAGCGGCTGTAGACGCCCATGAGAAGCGCGGTCGGCAGTGTCGAGAAGACCGTGAACGTGCCCCATGGGCTGCCCGCGAGCGCCTTGACCACCACGAGCGCGAGCACGGCGAGCAGAATAATCATGATCGCCAGCACGCCGAATTGCGCGATGAGGCCGGCGGTCTCGCCCATCTCGGTCTTGATCAGATCGCCCAGAGAACGGCCGTCGCGGCGAACCGAGATGAACAGGACGACGAAATCCTGCACGGCGCCGGCGAAGACCACGCCGGTGAGCAGCCAGAGCGTGCCGGGCAGATAGCCCATCTGCGCGGCGAGCACGGGTCCGACCAGCGGGCCGGCGCCGGCGATGGCCGCAAAATGATGGCCGAACACCACATATTTGTCAGTCGGGACGTAATCGAGGCCGTCATTGCGGCGCACGGCGGGCGTCGGGCGCGAATCATCCAGGACCAGCGCCTGTTCCGCGATGAACCTGCTGTAGAAGCGATAGGCGATCAGATAGACGCAGACCGCCGAGGTGACGAGCCACAAGGCGTTGATGGTTTCGCCACGATGGAGGGCGACGGTTCCCAACGAAAAAGCGCCGATGAGAGCGACGGCTAACCAGCCCAGCCACGCGGCGGGGCCGCTGGCGCGCGTTTGTGCGTTCATGTCATTCCTCCCTCGCGACCCGCGTCAAGGACGGGCGCTTTTCATTCTTGGCGAACGCATCGAGGCGGAGCCAATTGTAACGAGACAATGTAAAGCCGTTTTTTTTCGTTTCGCAACAATTTGAAAGTCTAATAACGCCGCAGCCCGCGTTGGCCCGATTGGCGCGGCGCGCGCCCGGGTCTATAAGGTCGAAAGGCGCGCAGAACGCTCCCGGCGCGGCGACGCCGGACAAGGCTAAGACTGGGGAGGCGACCATGAAACTCTTTGTGTTCGACGTCGACGGAACGCTCGTCGACAGCCAGAACCTTATCGTCGAGGCTCAGGGCAGGGCTTTCGCTTCTCTCGGCCTTCCGGCGCCCTCGCGCGAGCGCGCGCTCTCGGTCGTCGGCCTGTCTTTGGTCGAGGCGTTCAATGCGTTGACGGACGGAGAGGGGCCGAGCGATCTGCTCGCTCAGGCCTATAAGGAGGCTTGGCGGCAACTGCGGACGCAGCCCGGCTTTCATGATCCGCTCTATCCCGGGGCGCAAGATCTGCTGACCGAACTTGCGGCGCGCGAGGATTGCCTGATCGGCCTCGCCACCGGCAAGTCGCGCGCAGGCGTCAAGAGCCTGTGCGAGCGCCATGGCTGGCATGATCTGTTCGCCACGATCCAGACTGCGGACGACGCTCCGTCGAAGCCCGCGCCGGACATGTTCCTGCGCGCGCTCGCCGAAACCGGCCTGTCGCCGCGCGACGCCTGCATGATCGGCGACACCACATTCGATATGGCCATGGCCCATTCCGCCGGCGCCCACGCCATCGGCGTCGCCTGGGGCTACCATCGCCATGACAAGCTGACAAAGGCGGGCGCCAAGCAAATCGTGTCGGATTTCCCGGCGCTCCGCGAGGTTCTGGAAGAGTTTCTGCAATGCGTGACGATCTAAGCGCGATCTTCGTCGAGGACGGCGAACGCAATCCGTTGAAATCCGCGCAGCGGGACATGAAGCGTCCGCTGCCCAAGAAATTCTATTCCGAAGTCTCGGTCATCCCGCAGGGCGAGGGCTTTGGAATCGCGCTGGACGGCAAGCCCGTGCGCACGCCAGGCCGCGCGCCGCTCATCGCGCCCACCCGCGCGCTGGCCGAGGCCGTGGCCGAGGAATGGCGCCGTCAGGGCGCGGAGATCAACCCGGCGGACATGCCGCTCACGCGCATGGTCAATACGGCGATCGACGGCGTGGCGCGGGAAATGGCGGCGACGGCGGCGGAGATTACCAAATTCGCAGGCTCCGATCTGGTCTGCTACCGCGCGGGCGCTCCCGAGGGGCTCGTGTCGGAGCAGGAGGCCGCATGGTCGCCGGTACTCGGTCATTTCCGCGACCGGCATGGCGCCCGCTTCGTCTGCGCCGAGGGCGTGATGTTCGTGTCGCAGCCCGCTGAATCCGTTGCGGCGGTTGAGGCGCTGGTCGCGCGCGAGGCGGCGCGGCCCGATGGAGCACTGCGATTGACGGCGCTTCACACCATGACCACGCTGACCGGCTCGGTCCTGATCGCCTTGGCCCTGATCGAAGGCGTGATCGGCTTCGACGCCGCCTGGAGCGCGGCTCATGTCGACGAGGACCATCAGGCGCGGTTCTGGGGCGCGGACGAGGAGGCTTCGGCCCGTCGCGCCGGCCGCCTCAAGGAAATGCGCGCGGCCTATGAGCTTTACGCCGCCCTGTCGGCGTGAGAGCCTGTCGGCGCTCCGGCGGGCGGCTGGGCAGGCGAACGCATTATCCGAATGGATTTCATCCTTTCGTCACGTTGCGGGTTCCGGCTCCAAAAAAGCCGTGCTAAACCCGGGCCAACGTTTTTTGCGGCGCACTCCGCCAAGACCGGGAAGTCTCCATGAAACACATTCTCGAAATCCTCGACGATCGCCGCGAAGGCGCGCGCCTCGGCGGCGGCCAGAAGCGTATCGACGCGCAGCACGCCCGGGGCAAGCTCACCGCCCGCGAACGCATCGAACTGCTGCTCGATCATAATTCGTTCGAGGAATTCGACATGTTCGTGCAGCATCGCTGCGTCGATTTCGGCATGGACCAGGGCGAAAAAATCCCCGGCGACGGCGTCGTCACCGGTTGGGGCACGATCAACGGCCGCGTCGTCTATGTCTTCGCCAAGGACTTCACCGTGCTCGGCGGCTCGCTGTCCGAAACCCATGCGGCGAAGATCACCAAGATCCAGGACATGGCCCTGCGCAACCGCGCGCCGATCATCGGCCTGTTCGACGCCGGCGGCGCCCGCATTCAGGAGGGCGTCGCGGCGCTCGGCGGTTATGGCGAGGTGTTCCAGCGCAATGTGCTGGCCTCGGGCGTCATCCCGCAGATTTCCGTCATCATGGGCCCCTGCGCTGGCGGCGACGTTTATTCCCCGGCGATGACCGACTTCATCTTCATGGTGAAGGAGACGAGCTACATGTTCGTCACCGGCCCGGACGTGGTGAAGACCGTCACCAACGAGACGGTGACGGCGGAAGAACTCGGCGGCGCTTCGGTCCACACGACCAAGAGCTCGATCGCCGACAAGGGTTATGACAATGACGTCGAGGCGCTGCTGCAGATGCGCCGCCTGATCGACTTCCTGCCGTCCTCCAATACCGACGAAGTTCCGGAATGGCCGACCTTCGATCAGGACGACCGCTACGACATGTCGCTCAACACCCTGATTCCGGACAATCCCAACAAGCCCTATGACGTCAAGGAACTGATCACGAAAGTGGTCGACGAGGGCGATTTCTTCGAAATTCAGGAAGCCCACGCGAAAAATATCGTCGTCGGCTTCGGCCGTTTCGACGGCCGCACCGCCGGCATTGTCGCCAACCAGCCTTTGGTTCTGGCCGGCGTGCTGGATTCCGACGCCTCGCGCAAGGCGGCGCGTTTCGTGCGCTTCTGCGACGCCTTCAACATTCCGATCGTCACCTTTGTGGACGTGCCCGGCTTCCTGCCCGGCACCGCGCAGGAATATGGCGGCCTCATCAAGCACGGAGCCAAGCTGCTGTTCGCCTATGGCGAAGCCACCGTGCCGAAGATCACCGTCATCACGCGCAAGGCCTTCGGCGGCGCCTATGACGTTATGGCCTCGAAACATCTGCGCGGCGATGTCAATTACGCCTGGCCGACGGCGCAGATCGCGGTGATGGGCGCCAAGGGCGCGGTCGAGATCATCTTCCGCCAGGACATTGGCGACGCCGAGAAGATCGCCGAGCGCACCAAGGAATATGAAGACCGCTTCCTCTCGCCCTTCGTCGCCGCCGAACGCGGCTATATCGACGAGGTGATCCAGCCCTATGGCACGCGCAAGCGCGTCGCGCGCGCCCTGGCCATGCTGCGCCACAAGGAACTGGAAAATCCCTGGAAGAAGCACGACAACATTCCGCTTTAAGCGCGGTCCCGACGAGACATCGGTGAAAATCACAAGGCCTCCCGCCGCAAGCGGGAGGCCTTTCGTTATATTGCCAGGTCGTGAACGGCGGGGCGGGGTCGCCGTAAGGTAAGTTTAAGCGGTTCCAGTTAAGACTATGCGTTCGTCGCATTGGGTGGCTTCCAGGCCCTTTCGGGCCGCCACCTGGCAAATTGGATCGTTCATGCTGGTGTTGCCTTCTTTGCTGGACGGTTGGCGTCGAACGCCGGTGGCGGGCATAGAGCAAGAGCTCGACCTGGCGCGCCTTTCAATCCTGATTGCGAACCTGCCGCTGCTTTACGGCGTGATTTGCGTTCACATCGTTGTAACGGCTTATAGTTTTTCCGGCGTGGCGCCGCGGGCCCTCGTTTATGGCCTGCCCCTGGCTTTCATTCTTTTCGCCCTTGTCCGGGCGGTTCATTTCATGCGCCTGCGGAGGTTCATCCCGGTCGATGGGCGCGTTGCGCATGACATGCTGCGCATTGTTCAGTTCATCGCTGTCGGGTTCGGCACGCTCGGCACGGCCTGGATGGTCGCGCTCTATCTTTATGGCGATAGCGCGCTGCGCAGCCAGCTCGTCTTTTCCGTGGTCATCACGAACATGATCTGCAGCTACATCCTCGGGCAATTGCCCCGGGTTGCGCTGACGCTCGCGGGGATCTCGATGCCCGGTTTCCTGCTTCTGCTCATGCTGACCGGTGGGCCGGATGCGCCTGTCATCGCGATGAACCTCGGCCTCGTCGGCCTTTTCCTCGCCTATATCGTGATGGTGTCGGCGCGAGATTTCGAGAAGATGGTCGCGGCGAAACTTCACGCCGTCGAACTGGCCGAGGAAAATCGACTCCTCGCCAATACGGACAGCCTGACCGGACTGCCCAACCGGCGCGAGTTCTTCGAGCGTCTTGAGTGCGCGATCCGCGAGGAGGGCGAGCAAGGCGCTCTGGTCATGGGCGTGATCGACCTCGACGGCTTCAAGCCGATCAACGATCTCTACGGCCATGCTATCGGCGACTGCGTCCTGCGGGAATGCGCGGCTCGGCTCCAGATATTCGCAAGCGGCGGGACGACCATCGCGCGCCTCGGCGGCGACGAGTTCGCTATCTTCACGCGTGGCTGCTTCGAGGAGAGCGATATCCTGCGGCTCGGCGAAGAGGTCTGTGCCGCGCTGCGCGCGCCATTGCGTTTCGCCGATATCCACGCCGGGGTGTCGGCCTCGATCGGCTTCGCGCGCTATCCTCAGGATGCGATGGATGGGCACCATCTCTATGAGCGGGCCGATTACGCGCTTTATTTCGGCAAGCAGAACCATCGCGGCGCCGCCGTGCTGTTTTCGTCCGAACATGAAAGCAAGATGCTGCTCAATGCGCGGATCGAGCAGGCCCTGCGCAAGGCGGATTTCGAGCAGGAGCTGACGATCCGGTTCCAGCCGCTGCTGCATGTCGCGACGCGAAGGATTGTCGCCTTTGAGGCGCTGGCGCGATGGACCAGCCCGGATCTTGGCGATGTGAGCCCCGAAGACTTCATTCCGGTTGCGGAATCAGGCGAGCTGATCCATGCGATCACGCGCGCGGCCTTGCGGAAGGCGCTGCGCGCAGCCCGGAACTGGCCGCACGACATCAAGCTGAGCTTCAATATCTCCATCCGCGATCTGGTTTCGCAGCGCGCCCTGACGCAGATCATGACGCTGATCGAGGGCAGCGGATTCGATCCGTCCCGCCTCGATATCGAGGTCACCGAAACGGCGCTGGTCGCGGATTTCGAAAGGGCGGCGGCGGCGATCGCCCAGCTCAAGAGGATGGGCGTCAATATTTCGCTGGACGATTTCGGCGCCGGCCATTCGAGCCTCGCCTATATTCATCGCCTGCCGCTGGACATGATCAAGATCGATCGCAGTTTCGTTCAGGAAATGCATGTGAACAGCATTGCCCGCGATATCGTCCGGTCGATGATCGGCCTTTGCGCCAATCTGAACCTCGATTGCGTGACCGAAGGAGTCGAGACGCAGGAGCAGTTCGACCTGCTGCGCGGCTTCGGCGGCACCTTCGTTCAGGGCTTTCTGTTTTGCCGCCCGGTCCCCGAAGATGAAGTCGCCGGCGTGATCGAGCAATACCGTCCCGGATGCGCGGGCCAGGCGCTCAGCGCCTGACGGACGCAGTTTCGCCGTGCGGCTTCAGCGGCGGCACTTCGTCGCCGGTGGGAATTCGATTCGGGTGAGTTCGCCGCTGAGGACGAAATCGCCATAATCGAGCTTCAGTCCGGAAGACACGCCGTTCTCATAGAGGTTGAACGACAGCACATAATCCGGGGCGCCATCGCGCTTTTCGGGTGAGAAATAGGCCGCCGCCACCGGCCAGCGCGTCAGGCGGCGCAATTCCGGGATCTGGGCGCCCTTGTCGCCGTCGGGCTCCTGCCGGGGCTTGCCGATCACCGTCGTGACGTCGAGAATTTTTCGTCCGTCGTCCGAGGCGTCATAGACACGGGCCAGCAGGATTTTTTCGCCGCGCCGCGCGGCGGCGATGACCTTCTCTATGAGCTGGGTCGGAAAGAGGACGTCGGCCTGGGCGTCGAGACGGAAGGGTTCCGGGCGTTTCAAGGCGATGGAGACGCCTCGGGCGCCGCGCGCGGCATGGCCGTCGACCTCGGAGCCCTTGCCAAGCGCCCCGAGGATGTTGAAGCGGAAATCGGCGCCCCTGGCGTCTTCATAAGTGGTCGAGCGTGTTTCGGTGGTCCGCATTTCGCCCTCACTGGGCTCAAGATCGAGCACCTGACGCAAAGTCTGGGCATATCCTTCGCAAGCCGAATCGAACGAGAACGCGATGCCTCCGCTCGCGCTCGCCGGGGCCTTGGTCCCCGCGCCCTCGAGCAGACGCAGATCGTAAAGCGCCTTGTGGCTCGCCAGTGCGGATCCGGCGACGGATGGCGGCAGCGGCTGGCACTGGCCAGGAACGGAGAGAAAGGCGCTCAACAGGGTTGCGAACAAGGCGGGGCAGGCGCGGGAGGCCGAAGCCGGAACTTTCAAAAACATGGATTCAAGCTTCACGAGAGGATTCGCTGGTCAGCCAGCCGGGCTCCAGTCCATTGTTGCCGGAAGGCTGTGGCGAAACTACGATGATTCACGCCGTCGGGCACTGGAAAAGACGACGGCGGCCGCGCCGAAGCTCGGCCCGCTCAGCCTTGGCCAGTCGAAGGTTGAACTCATGATTTTGGACGCGAAAGGAAAATGGAATGGCGCAGATCGGCGGTGAGATCGAGCAGAGGCTCAAGACGCTGGGGGTCACGCTGCCGCAACCCGCCGCGCCGATCGCCAATTATGTCCCGGCCGTCGTCACCGGCCGCCTGCTGTTCGTCTCCGGGCAGTTGCCCTTCGGCGCCGATGGGACGCTTGCGCCCGCCCATGTCGGCAGCGTCGGGCGCGTGGTTTCGGAGCAGGACGCCGTGAAGGCTGCGGCGCTGTCCGCGCTGAATTGTCTTGCCCAGGCCAAGTTGCATCTCGGCGATCTCGCCCGCATCAGCCGCTGCGTTCGACTCGGCGGCTTCATCCATTGCGATGCGGATTTCACGCGGCTGGCGGCCGTGATGAACGGAGCCTCGGATTTGATCGGAACCGCATTGGCTGAATTCGGCGCCCACGCGCGCTCGACCATCGGCGTCGCGCAATTGCCGCTGGGCGCCTGTGTCGAGGTTGAAGCGATTTTCGAAATCGCGGAATGACGAGCCCTTGCGTTCCCGACTTTTCCTGGCTGGTCGGGCGCCCGATCGCTCATCGCGGCCTGCATGATCTGTCGCGCGGACGGGTCGAGAATTCGATCGGCGCGGCGCGTGAGGCGGTCGCTCACGGCTATGGGATCGAATGCGATCTGCGCCTGTCGCGCGATGGCAAGGTTTTCGTCTTCCATGATGATTCCCTGGAGCGATTGACCGAGGCGCAGGGGCCTTTTGCAGCGCGCGACGCCAATGAGCTGGAACAGATCGCCTTCCGCGAAGGCGGCGAAGCGATCCCGACGCTGGAGCAATGGCTGGCGGCGGTTGACGGCGCCGTCCCTCTGATTCTCGAACTCAAGAGCGATTTTTCGGGCGATATCGCTCTGGCGCTCGCCGCCGCCGCCGCGCTCGGCGCCTATTCCGGTACGGTGGCGCTCAAAAGTTTCGATCCGGCGCTGATCGCGGCCTTGCGCGGGCAGGAAAGTCCATGGCCGCTCGGAATCGTCGCGCAGAGCGATTACGATGACGGGGAGTTCAGCGGCCTTCCGCCGAGCCTGCGGCAGAGCCTGACACGCTTCACCCACGCGCCCGAGACGAGGCCCGATTTCCTGTCATGGCGGGCCTCCGATCTGCCCGTGGCGGTCACGGCCTTCGCCCGCGCCTGCGCGGGAACGCCAGTGATGACCTGGACGATTCGCTCGCCGGAACAGGCGGAGGTCGCGCGGCGTCACGCCGACCAGATTATTTTCGAAGGTTTTTTCGCTTGAGCGCAGCCGCAGATTTTCGGCGCGAGGTCATTTGGAATGACGGAGAATTTCGAAGATTTCGGCGACTGGAGTATCGGGAGCCGGCGCTATGCCTATGACACTTCATTCTGGCTGCGGCTGGGTTTGGACGAATTGCTTGGCTCGGGGCTTGGCCCTCCGATTCCTGTGGACCTGATCTATGTCATGAGAAATCGGATCACAGGCGAAGAGCGCACGATCCGTCTATCGGGCGATCACAAGCCTGAGGACTTGCGCGTTGCGATCGCCGCGCAAACGCTAGGGACGGAGAAGTCATAAAAACGAAAAAAGCCGCCCGAAGGCGGCTTTGAAGGAAAAAGTTCAAGCCTTACTTGATCTTGGTTTCCTTGAACTCGACGTGCTTGCGCGCGACGGGGTCATATTTCTTGAACGCCAGCTTGTCGGTCTTGGTGCGGGCGTTTTTCTTGGTGACGTAGAAAAAGCCGGTGTCGGCGGTCGACAGCAGCTTGATTTTGATCGTGGCGGCCTTGGCCATGGCTTTAAACCTTGCAAGCGGAACTGGCGTCGCATCCTGAAGGGGACGGAGGCCATTGACGGAATAAAAGGGGCCGGATCGCTCCGGCCCAAACTCGCGGGCACCATAAGCAATGGTCCGCTTTTGTCAAGCGCGGCCCCGTCGCCATACCGCCCGCGCCGGTCGGGACAAGGCGACGATGAGCGCGAGATAGGCGAGGAACAAAGCGGCGAGGGCGTCGAACAGACCGCCCGGGTTCTCCAGGTCGAGGCCGAGGCCGAGCGCCGGCGGGCCGGCCATCATTCCCACGGAATACATCATGATATAGGCCGCGTTGGCGGAGCCGAGCCGGGCGCCTTGAAATTTCCCGGCCAAAATGGCGAGACCGACCGGATAAAGGCCGCCGATCAGGCCGCCCCAGAAGAAAAGGGCGACGGCATAGGTCGTCGGGTCGGCGGCGAGGGCCGGCAAAGCGAGAGCGCCGGCGAAACCGAAAAGCGCGAAAAAGGCCAGCATCCAGGTCTTGTTCAAACGGTCCGCGACCAGTCCGATCGGAATGGGGAAGACCACATTGCCCAGCGCCACGAGAGTCAACTGGAAGGTCGCCCAGGACTGCGGAAAGCCGGAGCGAACGCCGAACACGGGCAGCAGGCCGTTCAATCCGGTCTCGACCGCGCCATAGAGAAGGCCGGCGGCGAGCGCGATGGGCGCGGCGGCGAAGATCGCGCGCAGATTCGGCAGCGCCGGTCCCTCCATTTTCACCGCGCCCGCTTCGCCCGCCAGCGCGACCGGAATGGCGGCGGCGCCGATCAGGCCGGCGGCGACGAAAAAGGGAAGCAGCCCGTCGGCGCCGGTGAGGCTCAGCAAAGCGGGGCCGATGGCGAATCCCAGCGCCAGCACGGTGGCGTAAAGGCCGAGCACCATGCCCCGCTGCGCGGGCGGGGCCGCCGCGCTGATCCAATATTCGCTGACGACGAAAATTATGGTGAGCGAAAGGCCGAAGGCGGCTCGAATGGCCAGCCAGAGCTGGTAGTCGCCGCAGAAGGCGAAGCCCATCAGCGCCGCGATCCCCAGGGCGATGGCCGAGAAGACCAGCGCGCGGATTCCCATCCAGCGCGCCAGCCAGGGCGTCAGCGGCGCGCCGACAAGCGTGGCGACGCCGGTGACGGCGATGTGCAGGCCATTGGTGTGGGCGGGAAAGCCGGCGGCTTCGAGCCGCAGCGCGAGCAGCGGAATGACCAGCGACAGGCCGATGCCGACAATGGAAATGCAGGAGATCGCTGCGGCGAGCCGCTTCCAGGTTTGCGAATCGAAGGCGGAAAACATGAGCGCTTATAGGCCATGTTAGGCCGACCGGCGAGCCAACGGTCAGGGGGCCATCGGGAAGCAGGCCTGCGCCGAAACCGTCTGGTTGGCGAGCGACGGGATCAAATAGGCCGCGACATTTGTAAGGGGATAGGAAATTGTGACCTTGGCGTAGCTGGTGGAGCCTGACATCCCGGGGCAGGAGGTCGAAGCGGAGGTCGTGATATTGCTGACGGGGATCGTGAGGCCCCAGGACTGGGCCGCGGTCTGGGCGTATGTGGCGGTCAGGCTGGAGCTGTAGGTTCCGGAAGACGCGCAATTCGCCAGTTTCATCCCGATGCAGCGCGAGACCTTGGAGACGGTGTTCTGCAGGGCCTCCTCGACCCAGATCGCGCGCCCGAATTCCAGAATGCCGAACAAGAAAAACATCAGCGGAATGCAGACGGCGGCGAATTCTACGGCGGAGGAGCCGCTCTGGTCGCGCCGCAGCAAGGCGAGGGGAGAGAGCCAAGCGTGCTTCATTGGACCTGGATCACGCTGCTCGCCGTGATGGGCGAGTGAATCAGGCTGGAGGGCAGGATCATGGGCGTGTAGGCCCGGCTCGCCGAGAGTTTGACGAATTTCCCGGCCACCGCCCCGCCGGCGCAGGCCGAGCCGCAGGTCGCCGCGGTTCCGAAGGCGAAGCTCGTCCCCGAGCCCGTCGGGCAATAGCAGCTGGTCGCGCCAGACGTAGAGCCGCCGGCCGTCACGGTCGCGCTCCCGGTGGTCGTCGAGGCGGTGCTGCCATTGTTGACGTTCACGGAGGAGCTGGACCAGTTGGCCGCATTTGCGGAGCCGATCAGGGTTGCAAGAGTCGAGGCGAGCGGGGCTTCGTTGGAAGTGCCGACGGAACTGGCGTTGGTCAAGGCGACGTTCGAGGCCGTCGCCAGCGCCGAGGACAGCTTGAACTTCGTTCGCACCGCGAGGCCGAAATCGACCGCCGCGCCCAGCACCAGCAGGAATACGGGCGCGATCAGGGCGAATTCGACGATCGACGCGGCGCGCCGGTCGCGCAGGAAGCCTCGCGCGCGGCTGGCGCCTCGTGGTCTGGCCGTTTTTCCAGGATCATGCGGCCGCGAAATCGCTGCAGAGGATTCCATTCTACGGGTCTATCCTCACATCACGAATTTTGGCGTCGATGAGCCGGACCCGCCCGAGCCTGTGATGCAGGTCGAGGCTGCGGTCGTTCCGCCCGACATCGAGACCGACAGGGCCACGATTTGCAGGCAACCGCCGGTCAGGGTGTTGATATAGGCGCCGCCCGCCATGGTGAAGGCGCCAACGGGCAGATAGAACGCGCCCGACATCGAGGCGCCCGAGCCGCCGGAGAAATAGGCGCCGGCCGAATTGCCCGATTGCGGTCCCACGAAAAGCAGGAAGGCGTAGGTTCCGCTGGTCGGGGCGCTCACATTGACATTGCTGAAGCCGGCGGCGAAGCACAGACCCTTGCCAGAGCAGGTTCCGCTGCTGGGGGTCGTGGACGCGCTGTAGATGATGGTGACGCCGGTTCCCTGCAGGCCCACTGTCGAGCCATTGCAAGAGACGGAGCCGCCGCCGTTATTGCCATAGGCCAGATAGCCGTTGATGGAATAGGTTCCTGCGCCCAGGATCGTGCCGCCAGCCGTGGAGAACCAGCCGTTGATGTCGTGGTTGGTCGCCGCGCCGAGGCTCATGCAGCTGCCGCCGCCAGCATCCGCGTTCACATTGCCGGTGACCTTGAACAGGCTGGAGTTGCCGGTGGCGTCGGCGAGAGTGATCTTGGCGCCGCCACCCAGCCAGAACGCATTGCCGTCGCTCGCGGCGCCGATCTTGTAGCTGTTGCTCGTGCCCGAGCCCATGGTCAGGGTCGCGCCGCCGCTCACATAGATGCCGCTGGACAGCGAGAACGTGCTCGCGCCCGAGAAGGAGAGTGTGGCGACATTGCAGATGCTGTAATAGCCTTGGCCGCTGCATTTCGCGGTGCTGCGCCCGAAATTATAGGTTCCGCCGCCGGCGAAGGTGGTGGTCGAGCCGCCGGACGTGGTCAGGCCGAGCGCGAGATTATAGGTCCCGGCGCCGAAGGTCGTCGTGCCGGCGGCCGTGACCGTGCTGGCGAAATTGTAATTCCCCGCGGCGAAGGTCGTCGTGCCGGCGGTGACGACGGCGCTGGCGAAATTATAGGTTCCCGGGCCGAAACTGGTGGTCGCGGCCGTCGTGATCGCGGTGTTGAAATTATAGACCGAGCTGGCCGAACCGGACGGATTGAAGCTGAGGTTGAGGCCGCCGCCCAGTGAGAGCTTGGTGATATTGTAAGTTCCAGCCGGACAGGCGACCGTCCAGGTGCTGCTGGCGTAGGTGGCGGAGCAGCCGCCCGAAGTTTGTGTGGTGGTCGGATAGGATGAGAGGGTGAAGGAGACGGTCGTGCCGGTCGCGCCAACAGTGACGGTCGGCGCGGTTGGGCCGGTCTGTGACGCGATGCCGGCGACATAGGCCTCCGCCGCCACGACGCCGGTATTGGTGGCGAGAGGATCGGTGACCGAGGCGTGGGTCAGGGTCTGGGCGGTGATGCCGCTACAGCCCTGGGTCGGCGTCGCGCCGCCATAGCTGACGCCCTTGGCGGTGATGGTCGTGCCGCAGGGAACGGTGAGCGTCGCATTGGTGGCGATGCCGCATTGCGGCGCGGAAATCGCCGTGCCGCCGCTCAACGTAATGCCGCTCGACGCGGAGAGGGCGGTGATGCAGGCGCTCACGCCGCCGCCGAACTGGGCGTAGCTGGTTCCCGTCGTCGTCAGGGTCGTATGAGTGCCGAGCACTCTGCCAAGAAACAGCGTCGGGGTGGTGGTGACGATGACCCTCAGCGCGTTCTTGGTCGAATCTTGCGGCGAGGTCACGACGGCGGCGGCCACGCCCGCGACCGGAACGCCGTTCAGCTTGCCGACATTCTGGGCGACGGAGGTGGCCATGGCGAGAACATTGGAGTCGCCGGAATGCGCGCCGTAATAAGTGGCAGCCGCATAGGCCGCCATGTCGGCGATCCTCTGGTCCTCAGTCTGCCGTTCGAGCGTAAGGCCGTATTCGGCGACAAGCGAGACAATTCCGATCAGACCTGCGATCAGCGCGGCGCCGAAAATCGTAACAGTGCCGCGCTTGTCGGCGACGAAGGCCCCAAGGGCCCGTTGATCATGAAACGCACGCATGGGATGTCTGCCTATTCAAAAGCGTACCGTTGGAATATATCTAAACGGTCACCATTGAATAGCGTGTTAGGGATACAAGTTACATTTTATCGAAAGTTGCTCGTTTTTCTGGTTAATGAATAATTCCGTTGCGGAATCTGTGATTTAAGCTTTGTTTACCAAAATATTTCGAAGCTTTTTTTGTACAGGAAACGGTCGGGCTTGAGGGCCGGCGCCTCGCCTCAGAGCTCCTCACGCCGCCACTTGCCACGGCTCTGGTAATAGAAGGGCGTGGGCAAATAATGGCTCATGCCGGCCTTGAGCCGTTCCCGCAGTTCCGCCAGCACACCGCGCGTGACGTCCGGCAGGTCAAGTTTCTCGGCCTCGTCGAAGCGGACCCAGGCCAGTTCCACCAGTTCCGCGTCGGCATGGGCGAAGCCGTCCAGCCGCGCCGTCACGGCGCGGGCGTCAAGCGCGAAAAAGCGCGTGTCGAAACGCCTGGGCAGCGAGGGCGGGGTGATGGCGCGGGCGATGAAATGCAGATCCTGCAAATCGGGCAGGCACTTGTGCGCCGCATAGGTTCGCCAGGCCGGAGGCGGGCGTTCCGGGCCGCCAAATTCGCCCGAGCCGACGACATGGCCCGTCTCCTCGAAGGTTTCGCGGATCGCGGCGAGAGCCAGGGCGCGGGCGAAGGTCGGATCGGACCCGGCGCGGCCTTTCAGCAGCCGGGTCTCGACGCGGGCGTCGAGCGGTCCGGCGATGTTCATGCGGCGGTCGCAGGGCTCCAGCTTTCCGCCGGGAAAGACAAACTTGCCGGGCATGAATTTCAACGCCTCATGGCGCTTGCCAAGCAGAATTCTGGGGTTTTTCCTGCCGATCCCTTCGAGCAGGATCAGCGACGCTGCGTCACGCGGGCGCGCGGGCCTTGGTTTGCTTGCGCGTGTTTCACCTTCCATCATGGCCTGTCTCCGGAGAAGCGACGCTCGTCTGGCGCCTCCACCCCGAAGCCATGCATGCGCAATGCCCATTGATAGGCGATCAACGCGCCTTTCACGATGGGCAGCAGCCAGAGGCTCAGCAGCAGCCCGATGACGGGCCAAAAGACCATCTGCGGCCAATCCGGCAGATTTGGGAAGAGTTCCTGCCCCGCGATGACGCCCGAAACGACAATATGCCCGACAATGACCATGGTGACATAGGGCGGCATGTCGTCGGCGCGCTGATGGAACAATTCCTCGCCGCAGGCGGGGCAGAGATCATTGACCTTCAAGTAAGCATAAAAGATTTTTCCTTGCCCGCAGGCGGGGCATAACCCGCGCATGCCGCGCTTCATCGCCGGCCAGACGGGACGCGCCGTCAGGACGATGTCAGATGATGCGGGTTTGCTCGATTCGGCGGCGGTGATCATGCGTGGGTCCTCCGCCGGGACGTTCTCGCGGAAGGGCGGGCGCGCGAGGATTTGGCGGGCTTGGTCTTGAGCGCGCTGGCGCGGCCCGCGCGGGGCTTGCCCTCGCTCTGCATTTCAAAACGCAGGGCGCCGGCGAAGGGGGCGGCCTCGACGAGCTTCACCGTCACCTGATCGCCAAGCTGATATGTTTCGCCGGTCCGCGCGCCAATCAGCGCGTGATGCGCCTCGTCGTAACGGAAATAATCATCGCCGATGGAGGCGGCCGGGACGAAGCCGTCGGCGCCGGTGTCCGACAGCTTGACGAAAAGCCCGGCATGGGTGACGCCGGCGATACGGCCCTCGAAGCTGGCGCCGATTTTTTCGGCCAGAAAGGTCGCGATCAGCCGGTCGGTCGTCTCGCGTTCGGCGGCCATGGCGCGGCGCTCGGCGGCGGAAATGCGCGCGGCGATTTCGGCCAGATGTTCGCGGCCCATCTCGGGCAACCCGCCCGGGCCGAGGTCCAGCGCCCGTACCAAGGCCCGATGAACGATCAGATCGGCATAGCGGCGGATCGGCGAGGTGAAATGCGCGTAGCGGCGCAGATGCAGGCCGAAATGGCCGTAATTTTCCGCGACATATTCCGCCTGCGCCTGGGTGCGCAGCACGATCTCGTTCACGACATTCTCGTGCTCGGTGCCGCGCACCTTGGCGAGAATTTCATTGAACTGCATGGGCTTGATCACCTGGCCCTTGGCCAGCTTGATGCCGATGGTCGCAAGGAACTCCGACAGCGCATTGAGCTTTTCGATCGAAGGCTCGTCATGGGCGCGGTAGATCAGATGCGACTTCTCCTTTTCCAACGTCTCCGCGGCGGCGACATTGGCGAGGATCATGAATTCCTCGATCACCTTGTGGGCGTCGAGACGCGGCGGCGTCAGCACACGGTCGACCGTGCCGTCGGCTTTCAGCAGGATCTTGCGCTCGGGCAGGTCGAGATCGAGCGGCGACCTCTTGGTCCGTGCGATTTTCGTGGCCTCATAGGCGCGCCACAAGGGTTTCAGCGCCTCGTCCAACAGGGGCCGGGTCGTATCGTCCGGGCGTCCGTCGATGGCGTCCTGCGCCTGTTGATAGGAGAGCTTGGCCGCCGAGCGCATCATCACGCGATGGAAGCTATGGTCCAGCTTGTGGCCGTCCTTGCCGAGGCGCATGCGGCAGGCGAGCGCGGGCCTGTCCTCGCCCTGCCGCAATGAGCAGAGGTCGTTGGAAATGCGCTCGGGCAGCATGGGCACGACGCGGTCCGGGAAATAGACCGAATTACCGCGATCCAGCGCCTCCTTGTCGAGCGCGCTCCCGGGCCGCACATAAAAACTGACGTCGGCGATGGCGACCGTGACGATGAAGCCTTCCGGATTGTCCGGCGCGTCGTCCGGCGCGGCGTGGACAGCGTCGTCATGGTCTTTGGCGTCGGGCGGGTCGATGGTCAGCAAGGGCAGCGAGCGCCAATCTTCACGTCGAAAACCCTCGGCCTCCATCCGCGCGGGCCTGGCGGCCTCCGAGGCCTCGATGGTGTCGGGACGGAACAGGTCCGGGATCGAATGGGTGTTGATGGCGATGAGGCTGATCGCCTTTTCGCTGTTCATCGAGCCGAGCCGCTCTCGAACCTTGGCGATCGGCTGGCCGAGGCGACCGCGTGAAAGAGTCTCCACGCTGACGAGATCGCCGTCGCGCGCCTCGCCGCGATCCGCCTCCGCGATCCGATATTCCTTGTCGCGCATTTTCTTGTCCACGGGCACGATGCGCCCGCCGCCATTGCGAAGGTCTTCTCGGAACACGCCGAGGATGCGCTTGACCGCGCGCGACAGCAGCTTGACCACGCGGCCGGAATAGGCTGGTCCTCCGGTTTCGCGCAAAGGCGTGACGCGCACCAGGGCGCGGTCGCCGACGCCCGCCGCCGGGGGGCCGCCGACGCGGGCCTTTCGCGGCGCGAAAATAGCTATTCGCGGTATTGGGCCGAGGTCTTCCTCCCACTCCACCGGCACGGCGATCAGGTCGCCGTCGCGGTCGCGCGTTGTGATGTCGGCGAGCACGATCTGGGGCAGGGCGCCTTTTTCATGCAGGCCCTTGCGGGAGCGCTGGATCTCGCCTTCCAGCTCCAGCTCTTTCAGGATTTTCTTGAGAAAAATCTTGTCGTCGCCGCGAATGCCGAAGGCGCGGGCGATCTCGCGCTTGCCGATCTTGTCTGGCAAGGCGGCGCCAGCCTGCGCCGCCGCCTCGCGCTCGCGGGCGATGAAGGCGAGGATGTCCTCGCGGCTCGGCATGGGAGCTTTTTTGGGGGCTGGTTCTTTCGGCACAGCTGCAACATAAGGATTAGATTGCCCGGCGTCATCCGCGATCTTCCGCGACAGCCGGAGATTGCGCTGGTTGGCTCGGCTATTCGCTGGCAAAGCGTCGCAAAACTTGGCTACATTCTGCCGCCTGCCCCAGGCTAGACAATCGGAGCTAGTGTTCGCGCCATGTTGACGACGCTCGAACCGGCGCCCGCGCCAGCCCTGACAAGGCTCGCCGCCTATCCCTGGCTCGTTGTCGCAACGACCTGCATCGGCGCCTTCATGGGCCAGCTTGACGCGAGCATCGTGCAACTTGCGATGCCCGAGTTCGAGCGCGTGTTCAATCTTCGGATCAGCGATGTCAGCTGGATCGCGACCGCCTATTTGATCGCCTTTGCCTCAGTCTTGCCGATCTTCGGGCGGCTCGCCGCGATCAAAGGGCGCAAACTCTTTTATATTGCCGGCTTCATTCTCTTTACTGGCGCTTCGGCCTTGTGCGGACTGGCGTCGAGTTTCGGCGCATTGGTCGGCTTCCGCGTTCTCCAGGGCATTGGCGGCGCGATGCTTGGGGCCAATAGCGTCGCCATTCTGGTCAAGGCCACCAATCCACAGCAGCGCGGGCAGGCCCTGGGCCTTTTCGCCGCCGCGCAAGCCATTGGCGCTGGGGCTGGCCCTGTGTTTGGCGGCATTATTCTGGATACGCTGGGCTGGCGCTGGATTTTTTGGATCAATGTGCCTTTGGGCGTGATCGGGGCCATTGCAGGTTATCTGGTCTTCCCTGTGAGCAAGGATCTGGACCCGGACAAGCGCTTCGATTGGGGCGGCGCCTTGCTTCTAACGCCGGCCTTGATCTCGCTGGTGGCCGCGCTCAGTGAAATCCATGCCTGGGGTCCGACTTCCATTGCGTTTTTGTCGGTCGTCGCGTCCGCGGCGATCCTGCTGCCACTGTTCGTATGGCAGGAGCGGCGGATGTCGCCGCCACTGGTCAATATGGCTCTTTTTGCCAATCCGGCCTTTTCCGGCGGGATCGTCGCGGTGATCCTCTCTTACGCCATGCTGTACAGCATGTTTTTCGTGATGTCGTTCAGCCTTGTCCGGGGCTATCAGGAGACACCCTCGGTCGCCGGACTCCATCTCGCCCTGGCCCCCATCGGGCTCGGTCTGACCGCATCTTTTTCTGGACCGCTGGTTGACCGTCTTGGCGCCTGGGCGACAAAAATGGCGGCGATCGCCATCGTGGTCGCGGCCTTGGTCGTCCTGTCTTTCGTCATGACGAGCGGCGCCGGCGGGCTTTCTGGCGTGTTGGCGGGGCTCGCCCTGTTTGGCTCGGGATTGGGACTCTTCATTGCCCCCAACAACACTTCGACCATGAGCGCGGCTCCTCCGGCGCTTTCCAGTCAGGCGGCGGCGCTGCTCAGTTTAATGCGGGTCGTTGGCACTAGTGTCGGAGTCGCGGCAGCCGGTTCGCTGCTGTCGTGGCGGCTCGAAGCCCGTGGTGGGACCGGGGGCGGGAGCCTTGGCGTATCGCCAACCGTCCTGAATCATGCCGCCGTGGACGGCCTGGCCATGGTTGGCGCCTTTGCAATCCTCGCCGCGCTGGCTGTCAGCGTTGGACGAAGGGCGGCGGTCACAGCATCGAACTGATGTTCCGTCATCCCCGCCCGCGATAGCCAGCCACGCCCTGATCCGGCAGCCAGAGGCCTTTGGGCGGCTCGCCGGTCTGCCAGAACACGTCGATGGGCATGCCGCCGCGCGGATACCAATAGCCGCCGATGCGCAGCCAGCGCGGCGCCAACGCGGCGACAAGGTCCTTGGCGATGCGGATCGTGCAGGCCTCGTGAAAGGCGCCATGGTTGCGAAATGAGGTGAGATAAAGCTTTAAAGCCTTTGATTCAACGAGCCATTGATCTGGAACATAATCGATCACGAGATGAGCGAAATCGGGCTGGCCAGTGACCGGGCACAGCGAGGTGAACTCGGGCTGCGTGAAGCGCGCGACATAATCCACATCCGGATGCGGATTGGGCACACGGTCGAGCACGGCCTCGTCAGGGCTTTGCGGCGTTTTCGTCTGTGCGCCGAGCAGGCCGGCGCCGTCATGGATTTGAACCATTTCCTGTCCTCTTGCCCCGGATTTACGCGCGCCGAGGCCGCCCGGCAAGGCGCGCCGCCGGGAAAATCCACGCTGCGGCCTTTGGCCATCTTTTTTATTTCGCTCATCCGGCGTAGAAGGCGGCCAACCTTTGCCGCCAGCCTTTGCCGTCACCGCCAATCTGCCGCAAAGCCGCATTTTATCGTTCAGGGGAGCTGCATGACTGAGATTATCGACATTTTCGCTCGCGAAATTCTGGATTCGCGCGGCAATCCCACGGTCGAGGTCGATGTGACGCTGGAAGACGGCTCGTTCGGCCGCGCCGCGGTTCCGTCTGGCGCCTCGACCGGCGCGCATGAGGCTGTCGAACTGCGCGACGGCGACAAGGCCCGCTATCTCGGCAAGGGCGTGCTCAAGGCGGTCGAATCGGTCAATGGCGATATTTTCGACGCCATTTCCGGCCTCGACGCCGAAGACCAGGTCGCCATTGACGAGGCGATGATCGAACTCGACGGCACGCCGAACAAGGCGCGTCTGGGCGCCAACGCCATTCTCGGCGTCTCGCTCGCGGTCGCCAAGGCCGCCGCCGAGGCCGCCAAGCTGCCGCTCTATCGCTATGTGGGCGGCACGCAGGCCCGCGTGTTGCCGACCCCGATGATGAACATCATCAACGGCGGCGCCCATGCCGACAATCCGATCGACTTTCAGGAATTCATGATCCTGCCGGTCGGCGCCGAAAGCCTGGTGGAAGCGGTGCGCTGGGGCGCGGAAGTGTTCCACGGCCTCAAGTCCGCGCTGAAAAAGGCCGGCCACAACACCAATGTCGGCGATGAGGGCGGCTTTGCCCCCAATCTGCCCTCGGCGGAAGCGGCGCTCGATTTCGTCGCCCGAGCCATCGAGACGGCGGGCTTTAAGCTCGGCGAGGACATCGCGCTCGGCCTCGATTGCGCTTCGACCGAATTCTTCAAGAACGGCGCCTATCATTATGAAGGCGAAGGGAAGGTCCGCTCGATTCAGGAACAGGCGGAATATCTGAAGAAACTCGCCGTGGCCTATCCGATCGTCACGATCGAGGACGGCAATTCCGAAGACGACTGGGAAGGCTGGAAGATCACCACCGACCTGATCGGCAAACAGGTCCAGCTGGTCGGCGACGATCTCTTCGTCACCAATGTCTCCCGCCTGCAGGACGGCATCAAGAAGGGCGTGGCCAATTCAATCCTGATCAAGGTCAACCAAATCGGCACGCTGACCGAGACGCTGAACGCCGTCGATATGGCGCAGCGCGCCGGCTATACCGCTGTGATGTCGCATCGTTCCGGCGAGACCGAGGATTCCACCATCGCCGATCTCGCGGTCGCCACCAATTGCGGACAGATCAAGACCGGCTCGCTCGCCCGCTCCGATCGGTTGGCCAAGTATAATCAGCTCATCCGCATCGAAGACGAGCTGGGCAAGCAGGCGATCTATGCTGGCCGCTCGGCGCTCAAGGCGCTGGCCTGAACACTTCAGCACAAGGGACGTTGAGGGTTTTTCCCGCAACGTCCCCGAGGCTCCGGCGCCGTGAATAGTCAGAAACTTCTCGTCGCCCTCGTCTTTCTGGCGACCTATGGCGGCGTCGCGTTCGGGCGCCTGCCTTTTACCCGGCTGGACCGGGCCGGCATCGCGCTGGTCGGCGCGACCGCCATGGTCGTCTGCGGCGGCCTCACGCTCGACGAGGCGTTCAAATCCATCGACCTCGGCGCGCTGGCCCTGCTGCTTGGCATGATGGCCATTGTCGCGGAACTGGAGCTGGCCGGCTTTTTCCGCAGCGCCAGCCTGTTCGCGGCTCGCCGCGCCCATTCGCAATTCGCGCTGCTCGCCGGCATCGTCGCGGTCACGGGCCTGTTCTCGGCCTTTCTCGTCAATGACGCGGTTTGCCTTGTGATGGCCCCGCTCGTCTTGCGCGTCACACGCGCGCTGAAGCTGAACGCCAAGCCTTTTCTGCTCGCGACCGCGCTGGCCTCCAACGCCGGCGGCGCGGCGACGATCACCGGCAATCCGCAGAATATGATCATCGGCGCAGCGTCGCAGATTCCCTATGGCCGTTTCGCCGCCGCTTTGGCGCCGGTCGCCGCCGTCGCGCTGCTGCTGGTTTTCGCCCTGATCGCTTTCGTCTACCGGCGCGATCTCCGCGAACGCCCATCTGGCGAGCCGGAGATCGGCCCGGCCCGGGCGCACAAGGGCCTGACCTTGCGCGCCGCGCTCACGGCGCTCGGCGTCGTCGTGGCCTTTTTTCTCGGCGTTCCGGCCCCCAAGGCGGCGCTCGCGGGCGCCAGCCTGCTGCTGCTGACGCGGGCGATCAAACCGCAAAAGGTCTATCGCCGGATCGATGGCGGGCTGCTGTTGATGTTCGCGGGGCTGTTCATCGTCGCGGCGGCGGGCGAGAGGGCCTTCCTGACGCCGGACATCTTGCGGCGCGCGCAGGGCTGGGGGCTGGAAAACGCCTGGATTTTGACGGCGGTCACGGCGACCTTGTCCAATCTCGTCAGCAATGTCCCGGCTGTGCTCGCCCTGAAGCCCTTCATGGCGCAACTGCCGCGGGACAGCTGGCTGGTCGTGGCGATGGCTTCGACGCTCGCCGGCAATCTCACCCTGCTCGGTTCGGCGGCCAATCTGATTGTCGCCGAAATCGCCCGGCGTTCCGGCGCGCCCTTGAGTTTTTGGGATTTTTTAGTCGTCGGCTTTCCGGCGACTGTCCTTTCGCTAGCTTTCGGCGCAGCGCATTTCGGCGGGTGGCCGCCCGGCTGAAGTGGCGCTGCCTGCGTCAGCCGTTCAGGGCGCGCAGCAAAGCGGCGGCCTGGTCACGGAGGGCGTATAAGGCGAAGCCGGCGATGGCGAGCAGCGCAAGGCTCACGACGGTCCGGACGGGGGAACGCTTCTCTTCCTGAGCAACGAGACTGTCCACATGTTCGATCTTGCCGCCGACGCCGCGACGGCGCGGAGCGGACTGCCTCTTGAAATTGTTTTCGATCGTGAATCCCAGGCTGGCCATTGTCTTCGTCCCGATTTGACTTCGAGAGCCGCCATTTCGTTTCAGTTTGAAACAAGGCGGCGGTCTTGCTGAACAAGCTTCAATTCGGGCGCCAGCGAGCGTCTTTTCGATTTTTTAACCCTGGCCTAACCTTTACGCGCGAGAGTGACGCATGGTTGTCCGCACGCGCTTCGCCGCCATTGCCATTCCCTTGCTCTTCCACGTCTTCTCGGGCGTGGTTGGAGGCTTTTTCGTCTGGCACGCCTTCCACGGCGAGCGCGGCATCGCCGCCGATCTCGAAACGCGCCGCGAAATGGCGGAGATCGAAGCCAAGCTGAAGGTCGTGCGCGCGGAAAAGGCCGAGTGGCAGAAGCGCGTCGATCTGCTGCGCGGGCCGGTGGTGGACCGGGACCTGCTCGACGAGGAGGCGCGCAACCTGCTCAATCGAGTCGGCAAGACCGATCTCGTCGTGATCCTGCCGCAGGACAAGGGCCAGCCGGTCCTGCGCTGACACCGACGTCCATCTCGCTTTTTCATTGGCTTCGGGCTAGCTTTCCGGCGGGAAGGCCTGCGATTCCCGTGCGATCCGCCGCACGGCCGAAGCGCGGGCGCGGGAGGATCTATGGCCGCCGCAAATCTTGCGCCGCCGGAAGGCGGCAACGCCCGTCTGGCCGCCTTTCTGGGCGATGGCGACGATGTTTCGATCTATCGCGCCATGCTGCTCATTCGCCGCTTTGAGGAGAAGGCCGGCCAACTCTTCGGCATGGGCCTCATCGGCGGCTTCTGCCATCTCTATATCGGGCAGGAGGCCATCGTGGTCGGCATGAGGCTCGCGGCGCGCGAGTCCGACCAGTTCATCGCCTCCTATCGCCACCATGGCCAATTGCTCGCCTGCGGCGCCGATCCGCGCGCGGTCATGGCGGAAATGACCGGGCGGCGTGGCGGTCTTTCGGCCGGCAAGGGCGGTTCGATGCATATGTTTGCGCCCGAATGCGATTATTACGGCGGCCATGGCATTGTCGGCGCCCAGGCCTCGCTCGGCGCGGGACTCGCCTTCGCAAACGCCTATCGCGGCGACGGTCGCGTCTGCGTTTGTTTCTTCGGCGACGGCGCGGCGGACCAAGGGCAGATCGCAGAGACCTTTCAAATGGCGGCGCATTGGCGCCTGCCGATCGTCTTTGTCATCGAGAACAACCGCGCTCAGCCGGGCGGGACCGGCGAACCTGGCTATCTCGCCCGGCGCGGCGCCGCCTTCGACATTCCCGGCGAGACCATCGATGGAATGAGCGTGGAGGCGGTGCGCGAGGCGGGCGCGCGGGCGATCGAGCGCGCGCGAAGCGGCGGGGGGCCGAGCGTTCTGGAAATGCGGACCGAACGCTATCGCGGCCATTCGCTGGCCGATCCCGCCAAATATCGGCGCAAGGACGAGGCCCGCGCCGCGCAGGCGCCGGACCCCATCGAACGCCTGCGCGAAAAAATCCTGAGCAACGGCCTTGCCGACGAGGATCTTCTGAAACGGCTCGACGCCCAGGTTCGCTCCATCGTCGGGGAGGCGGCGGAATATGCCTCGCACAGCCCCGAGCCGAATGCGGCGGACCTCGATACCGATGTGCTGATCTGATGCGGGACCATTTGGAGACATAAATGGCGACCCAAAAGACGCCCGAACAGACGCTTCCCCAGACGCCGCATGAGATGATCGATGCGACGGTCTATGTGCTGATGCCCGCGCTTTCGCCCGAGATGAAATCCGGCAAGCTGGCGAAATGGCTGAAGCGCGAAGGCGACCGCGTCGAGGCGGGCGAGATTCTGGCCGAGATCGAGACGGACAAAGCGACCATGGAGGTCGAGGCCGCCGAATCCGGCGTGCTGCTGCGCATCCTTGCGCCGGAAGGGGCCGAGAATATCGCCGTGAATACGTCAATCGCGGTGATCGCGCCGGGCGATCTCTCCGCGTCTTCGTCGCTGGCGCTCTGCACGCAAGCCGCGGACGACGCGCCCGGAGAGGAAGAGGAATTTTTGCCGCGCATCACGGTGCGCGAGGCGCTGCGCGAGGCCCTGGCCGAGGAAATGCGGCGCGACGCCAATGTGTTCGTGCTGGGCGAGGAGGTGGGCGACTCGCAGGGCGCGTTCAGAATCACGCAGGGTCTGCTGCAGGAATTCGGCGCGCGGCGGGTGGTGGATTCGCCGATCTCCGAACACGCCTTCGCCGGGCTTGGCGTGGGCGCGGCCATGGCGGGGCTGCGCCCCGTGATCGAATTCATGAGCTTCAATTTCGCGATGCAGGCGATGGACCATATCGTCAATTCCGCCGCCAAGACGCTCTATATGTCGGGCGGCGCGCTGAACATTCCGATTGTGTTTCGCGGTCCCAACGGATCGCGGGCGCGCGTAGGCGCCCAACATGCGCAGGATTTCTCGGCCTGGTTCGCGCATATTCCCGGTCTCAAGGTCGTTGCGCCCTACACCGCCGCCGACGCCAAGGGCCTGCTCAAGGCCGCGATCCGGGATCCCAATCCCGTCATTTTCCTCGAACATGAAAAGCTCTATGGCCAGAGCTTCCCGGCGCCGCGCGAAAAAGACCATCTCGTCGAGATCGGCGCCGCCAATATTTTTCGCGCGGGCCGCGACATCACCTTTATCGCCTTTTCCCATGGCGTCGGCCTCGCGCTGAAAGCCGCCGAGCGGCTGAGCGAGGAGGGGATCGAGGCCGAAGTGATCGACCTGCGCACGCTGCGCCCGCTGGACATGAAGACAATTCTCGGCTCGGTCGCCAAGACCGGGCGCTGCGTCATCGTCGAGGAGGGCTGGCCACAGGGCGGGATCGGCGCGGAAATTTCCGCGCGCCTGATGGAAGAGGCCTTCGACGACCTAGACGCGCCGGTGGCGCGGGTGACGGGCAGGGACGTTCCCATGCCTTATGCGGCCAATCTTGAAAAGCGCGCGCTGCCGACCGAGGCGGACATTGTTGCGGCGGCCAGGAAGGCGCTCTATCTGAAAGCTTGAGCCGTAAGGCGACGCGCGAAAAAGGGAGTTTCATGAGCGAGTTGAAACGCGAATTGTCGGTTCCTCCCGACGTCGAGACCAATGGCGGCACGGAGATCCTGCGCCTGTTCATCAGTTCCGGGGCCATGTCCTTGTCCATGCAGCGCGCCTTCGCCGAGCCGGAAGCCTGGGGCCGTCTGCTGGCGGAACTGGCGCAGCAGGCCGCCGCGCTTTACGCGCGCGAGACGCCGCTCGACGCCGGGTCGGCGCTTTCGGATATTCGCGTCGCGCTCGACGCCGCTCTCGACCAGATCGAGTCCGGGCAGACGCCGCTGAATTGAGCGCGCTGCGGCGCGGGAGGGGAGGACCATGGCGATTGCGATCCTTATGCCTTCCCTCGGCGCCGCCATGCGAACGGCGAAGCTGAGCCGGTGGCTGCTCCGCGAGGGCGATTTCGTCGAAGCGGGCGAGCCCGTCGCCGAAATCGCCACCCCTCACGCGACCATGGATGTCGAGGCGCCGCGGACCGGCGTGCTGGCGCGTATCATTTTCGCGGCGGGCGAAGCCGAGATTGCGGGAGGCGCGGAGATCGGCCTGATCGAGCCGGGGCCGGCGCCGCATTTGCCGTCGCATTCTCCACCCTTTGGCGCGTCAGAGGCGGTTTCAGAGGGTTGCGGCGCGCGGACCGCCTCGCCCCGCGCCCGGCGCCTGGCGCGTGAGGCGGGTTTTGACCTGTCGGGACTTTTGGGCAGCGGTCCCCATGGACGCATCGTCGAGGCCGACGTACGCGCGGCGATCGAGGCGCATGGTCACGACGCGCGGCTGTCGGGCGCCACGCCGCTGCTCCGCACGCCCGACGGTCGAAGGGCGCCGCTGATCGACGCGGCGCAATGGTCGCCGCAGGTCCATCTCGAAGCCGATTGCCGTATCGACGCGCTGGAAGCCCTGCGCGCGCAACGCAACGACGCCACGCGCGCCACGCGCGCCACGCGCAAAACCCGGATTTCGCTGCTGGATTGCGTCGTCAAGGCGCTCGCTCTGGCCCTGGACCGGACGCCCCGCGCCAATGTCGCTCTCACGCCCAAGGGTTATATGTCGGCGCATGGCGCCGGCGTCGCCCTGGGTCTGGTTTTTGACGGCGATATCGTCGCGCCGGCGCTGCCCGCCGCCGAGGCGATGTCTCTGGATGAAATTGCCGCCGCGCGCGCCGCTTTTCTGGCCGGGCGCTTCTCGCCGAATTGCTTCGCGGGCGGCGTGAGCCTGATCGTCAATCTCGGTTCTTTCGGCGTCAAGCGCGTGTTCCCGCTCGTCATGGCGCCCTGGACCAGCGTGCTTGGTTTAGGGGCGTCGGAAAAGCGTGTCGTCGTGGAGGACGGGGCCGCATCCATCGCGACCGTTCTGTCCGTGACGCTGGCGATCGACCGCCGCGCGATGGACGAGACCGCGGCTGGCGCCTTGCTTGCGGCCTTCAGGGGGCTGATCGAACGTCCGGCTGGGCTGCTCGATTAACGCTCCATTGCGGGCTGGCGGATTAGAGTTTATGTGATCCGGGATCGTCTATCGGGAACAAAACCATGGCCGTCGTCATCGACACCCTGAACTCCGATCCTCGCAAGCAGGAGGAGGCTCGCCCGCGTCATCCCGAAAAGGCGCACAAGCCGGACCAGCCCATCATGCGCAAGCCGGACTGGATCCGCGTCAAGGCCCCAGGCTCGAAGGGCTGGGCCGAGACCAACGCCATCGTGAAGGCCAACAAGCTGGTGACGGTCTGCGAAGAAGCGGGCTGCCCCAACATGGGCGAGTGCTGGGAAAAGAAGCACGCCACCTTCATGATCATGGGCGATACCTGCACCCGCGCATGCGCCTTTTGCAACGTCAAGACCGGCCTGCCGGCGCCGCTGGATGCGGCCGAGCCCGCCCATATTGGCGAGGCGACCGCCAAGCTGGGCCTATCCCATGTGGTCGTGACCTCGGTCGACCGTGACGATCTCGACGACGGCGGCGCCGCCCATTTCGCGGCGGTGATCGCGGCGATCCGGCGGCTGAGCCCCGCCACCACCGTCGAGATCCTGACGCCGGATTTCCTTCGCAAGCCGGGCGCGCTGGAGCGCGTGGTCGCGGCAAAGCCGGACGTGTTCAACCACAATCTCGAAACCGTACCCTCGAACTATCTCACGGTGCGGCCGGGCGCGCGCTATTTCCACAGCCTGCGCCTGCTGCAGAAGGTGAAGGAGCTGGACGCGGATATTTTCACCAAGTCCGGCATCATGCTGGGGCTCGGCGAGGAGCGCAACGAGGTGTTGCAGCTGATGGACGACCTGCGCTCGGCGGAAGTCGATTTCCTCACCATCGGCCAATATTTGCAGCCGACCCGCAAGCATCATCCGGTCAAGGACTTCATCCCGCCGGAACAGTTCAAGGCCTATGAGTCCATCGCCTACGCCAAGGGCTTCCACCTGGTCTCATCCTCGCCGTTGACGCGCTCGTCGCACCATGCGGGCGAGGATTTCGAACGGCTCCGCGCCCGGCGCCGCGCATCGCGGGGGTGAGGCTGGAATGCCGAGCTTCCGCACCAGCCATGTGGTGAACCATACGCCGCAGCAGATGTTCGATCTGGTGGCCGATGTGGAATCCTATCCGCAATTCGTGCCGCTCTGCCAGACCTTGCGCATCCGCCGCCGTTTCGCAGGGGCCGATGGCGCCGAGGTGATCGTCGCGGAGATGGAGGTCGGCTACAAGGCGATCCGCGAAAGATTCACCAGCCGGGTGACGCTGGATCGCGCCGGGCATCGTATCGATGTGGAATATGTCGACGGCCCGTTCAGCCATCTGGAAAATATGTGGCGGTTCGGCGAGGCCGATGGCGGCAAATGCCGGGTGGAATTCTACATCGCCTATGAATTCCGCAGCCGCGCCCTTGCGACGCTGATGGGCTCGATGTTCGATGTCGCCTTCCGGAAATTCTCCTCGGCTTTCGAGACCCGGGCGGACGAGGTTTTCCGTCCCGCCTGACGCTGATCCGCCGAATCGCGCGCGCAAAGCCAAGGAAGCAACAGTCAGGCTCGCGTAAGAACCTCACTTTGGCGACAAGCAACGGCGTGACTGTTGTTAAGTAAAGCTTAACTTTGCGAACAGGGCGCGGCCCTGAAAAAGATGAACGGCCCCGCCGCCTTGCGCGCGCGGGGCCTTCTATTCGCTCATGGCGAATTCTGATTGTGATCAGAAGGTAATGCGGTCATTCCCGCTATGAAATCTGAACTGCTTCGATGATGGGCATCTCCCGTCAATGAGGCCGATTCCGTGCGTTTTCATCCTGTTTGGCGTCAAAACGCCGCGCCGGGACGAAGGCGGCGGGAAAAGGCGAGCTGAGGTGGAGTCATCGTTTCCGTGTTCCAAATCCTCATCGTTGGAGCGCCTGAACCGAGGCGAAGCCTGATTCCGGCGACGATGTTAGATATGGTCTGGTCGATCAATCCAAGGGCAAAGGCGTTTTAAGTCTTGACCGCTCGATAGATTTCATCGATCAGGTTACTGCTCGCCGCTCAGGTTCGTAGCCTGTCGACGTTCTCCTTGACTTAAAAGCGGCTCCGCACGTCTTTCAATCAAGGCTGCAACACATCGAAGTGTGACACCTTTTTTGCGCTCGTCAATAGGCGAATTCACATTTCCGTGCGCAGGAGCGCCTCCCTTGGTGGCGCCTCACGCCGGAGGTGAATGTCGCCGCCAAGCTGTGCTAAAGGCTTTTTGCCTGTTGTTCCAGCGCCTTCGCCGGTGCGACCGCGAACCTGTCACGTGGATGAGGCCATGAAGGGAATTTTGGCGCGCGTCGTCGTCACCGCGATTTTAAGCGCCATCCTCGCCGGACCGGCGCGGGCGAAGGAGCAATTCAACCATGTCTTCGTGATTGTCCTTGAAAATCATAGCTTCGACGACGCGGTCCCTAATGGTCCAACTCTTTTTCTGCGCGAATTCGCCGCTCCATGACCGAAATGTCGTGAAATTCCTCTCCATCTTCTGAATCGTCGCTGTCGTCAGTTATAGGTTGCCTGGCCGGAGCGAAGTGCTGTCTCGACTTCCATTTCAAGCCGCTGACAAGCCGAATCTAGCGAACGCAGATCCAGCTCATTGAAACGGATAACTGAACGACCGTGTTCCTGAAGGACCGTCGCCATCTGCGCAACCGCTCGTGCGGCGTTGAGGTTTTTGGTCAAATCAGATTCGAAGAGCCTCTCCATTGCGCTTTCGCGTTTCAGCCGACCCACTAGGCGGGCTTTCAGAACTTCTCGCGGAGCATCGACGAGGACTATCAAATCTGACACGGGAATGACATCGAGCGCTTGCGAAAGTAAATCGTGGTTCACGACGTTAAAGTAATTGGCGAGCGAGCAAATAACTTGCACGAATCCTTGATCGAAAATTTGAATCTGATCAGGTTTCGATTCACGCCAAACAGTTGCTAGACGCAATATGTACGCACTGAATCGTAGAAACCAAATCACGTCCTTTGGCGGGAGGAGCGCGAGGAGCTGCATCGCCACCGTAAACGCTGCCGCGTTATCGTATGGATGACAAGCCATTTTGGTCGTGCGGCCTATCGCACTTGCGACGCGATTTGCCGCCCACAGAGATCCCCCTGGGCCGAGTCGCGCGGCGGATTCGCCCGGCTTGTAAGAGACAAGGACTTCCGCTTTATGGCCGCAATCTTTTAGTCGCTGTGCGAACGCATGGGCGAGCGTTGTCTTTCCAGAGCCTGGCGGACCGAACAATTCGATGATCATCGTCGCCTCCCTGCTTTGGCGCAAATGGACCGGTCCCCGAACAAATCGGTAGATATTGGCGCAGGTAACGTCGCCTGAAAAGAGTAGCTCCCGCGAACAGCGTTTTGCCGCGCCTCCTTCCCAAGCTCGGAATTAGGGGCGGAACCCAAAAAAATTCGCATGTTCAGAGCATTGCAATTCATGGCCTCAGAAAGGAAAGGTCGATGAATCGGGATCAATTTCGTTTGATCGAGACGCATCTTTGGAAAAATGTCCGACAACCTCCCGCGACACGCACGGCGCCGTAACCTTCGGTGCGATTGGCGGCGCTAGGCCATTGTCATCACTTTCGACGAGGGCGCTCGCAGTCGGTATCCCGAGTCGGCCATTTCGGAAATCGCCCGTCGCGCGGGCGGCGCCGACAATCATATCGCGACAATTGTCGTCACGCGCTGAGGCGCAGCCTTCCAGGACGGGAATCGTTATGACCATTACAGCCTGCTCGCCACGATTCAGGATGGTTTCGATTTGCAATGATTGCGCAAGACCGCGCAAGCGGAGCCGATGAGCCGATTATTTGCGGATCGTTGCGAGCCTTGACCGCCGCTGTTCGCGTCGCGCCGTCTTGAACGGGGCGGAACGGACAATATCAATAGTCAGCTCGGGCAAAAAATGGCTAAAGTCACGTCATCCGATTTCCGGCGCAGCCGGCGGATTCGGCCGACTCATGTTGCGGGCTAGGGCTGGCCGGGTCAAACTGGGGCGGCGGCCCCGGCGAGAGAGGGCAGATCGAGCCGGGGCCGCCGCGGTCGCCGGTCTGGTTCGCGCCGGAGATGG
>NZ_JAGRPM010000026.1 GCF_019449565.1 Rhodoblastus sp.
CCAATGGATGCCGCCAAAAACTCGTAGCGTCAGCAGCGGGACGGAAAAGAACAGGCGCATAAGATTGGCGTCGTTCAGCTCGCTCCGGCGCGCGCGATAATGCGCGGTGAGCAGCAGGCCGGAGGCGTCGGAAACATCGATTGTCAGGCTCAGATTGTCGTCGGGCGCGCGCAGGCGGAAGGAATAGTCAAGCTCCATGTTCATGAAGGGCGAGACATGGAGTTGCTTGCGGCAGGCCTGCCGGACTTCGCCTCCCACCGCGTCCTCGACGGGGATCATGTAGGCGTGGCGCTCGCCGAACGTATTGTCCACTTCATAGAGAAGCGCCGCGAGTTCCCCAGAGCAGCGGCAGCAGTAATAGACGCTGATCGGATTGAAGGCCCAACCGAGCAGGCGCGGCAAGGTGAGCAGGAAAATCCTGCCGCCGTCCGGCTCGACTCCGGCGGCGCGCATGGCTGCCTCCACCTGTTCACGCAGCGGGCGGCCCGAGCCGTCGCCGCGATCGCGCCGATAGAAGGAAAACAGGTTGAAGCGGTCGAGCGAGAACCAGCGCAGGCGCGCATCGAACTCCTCCAGCCGGTCGAGATCGAGCAGGATCGAATAGATCCGATAGGCGAGGCGATGTGCGCGCGGTCGCTGCCGATGATGCGTCACGATTCCGGAATAGAGGCCGGGGGCGATCATCGGGCCAGCGCCTTCTGGCGCGGCGACGGCGCGGAATCAAGAAAGATCCGGCCGCTTTCGTCCGCGACGCGCCACGGCCTCCTGCCGCCGCCCAGTTGCTCGGCGACGGCGAGACCTGCCTGCAAGCCATCCTCGTGGAAACCCGCGCCGAAATAGGCGCCGCAATACCAGACGCGATCCACGCCTTGCAGCGACCACAAAAGCTTTTGCGCGCTCATCGCAGCGGCGTCGAATTGCGGATGGCGATAGGTTTCCGTCTGGTAGGTCAGGTCCTCGCGCGGCGGCGCCGGCGGGTTGAGCGTCACGAAAAGCTCCGGCGCGGACCCCAGCGGCTGCAGGGCGTTCATCCAGTAGCTGACCGCCAGCGAATTTTCGCCTCGGCCCTCGGCCAGATAGTTCCAGGCGGCCCAGGCCGCCTTGCGGCGCGGCATGAGGCTGGCGTCGCCATGCAAAAAAGCGATGTTCGAGGCATAGCGGAAGGCGCCCAGGACGCGCCGTTCCTCCTCGCTCGGCCGCTCCAGAAGGCCGAGCGCGGCGTCAGCGTGAGCAGCGATCACGACCTGGTCGAACCGGTCGGTCCCGCCGCGCCTGTCGGTCACTTCGACGCAGTCAGGCAGCCGCCTGACGCGAATGACCGGCGCGCCGAGGCGGATGTTGGGGATTTTTTTTGCGAGCTTGCGGACATAGGTTTGCGAGCCGCCCCGCACGGTGCGCCAGACTGGGCGGCCCACGAGTTTCAGCAGGCCGTGATTGTCGCAGAAGCGAATGAAGGAGGCCGCGGGATAGGCGCCAACCTCGGCGGCGGGCGTGGACCAGATCGCCGCCGCCATCGGATAAAGGTGATCGCGGATGAAAGCCGCGCCATAGCCGCCACGCACGAGATATTCGCCGAGGCTGACGTCGCCCATGTGCGGCAGGTCGCGCGGGGCTTCGCGATAGAAGCGAAGCAAGTCTCGGATCATTGACCAGAAGCGCGGCTTGAAAACATTGGCCGGCTGGGCGAACAGGCCGCGCAGATCCTTGCCGGCATATTCATAGGCGCCGCCGTCGAGCGAAACGGAAAAGGACATGTCGGTCGGCGCCGTCTCGACGCCGATATGCTGGAACAAAGCGGTCAGGTTGGGATATGTCGGCTCGTTATAGACGATGAAGCCAGTGTCAACGGCGATTGCCCGCCCGCCCAGCGTCAGTTCGCAGGTGTTGGCGTGGCCGCCGAGCCGTCGCTCGCCCTCGTAGAGCGTGACCTCGTGGTCGCGCGAAAGGGACCAGGCGCAGGAGAGCCCGGAGACGCCGGCGCCGATCACCGCAAGTTTTTGACGGATCTGGCCTGGGGGAATTGATCGATCCATCGAAAATCCAGAGGTGAGGGGGCCGACTGGGGTTGATACGCGACGCGGCGCGCGGCGGTTCACCGGATCGATCCAAAAGACTGGCCATGGCGTTTAAACAACGAAGGAGAACGCCATTGCTTTTGTTTTCGGGCGCTGCGATCGCCGCGCTGAGCCTCGCCATGGCGCTGGCCTGGCTGACGCGGATGCGCACCGGCCAGAGCGGCTGGATCGACGCCATCTGGTCGGCGGCCACGGGGTTGGCGGCCTTCGTTCTTGCTTTGGCGCCTCCTTCCGCGGCGCCCTTTGGCCGCCGCGCGCTGGCCGCCGGGCTGGTGCTGATCTGGGCGGCGCGGCTCGCCGGGCATATTTTCGCGCGCACCCGGGGCGCGGGCGACGATCCGCGCTATGCCGCCCTGGCGCGCGAATGGGGCGCGGCCTTTCCGCGCCGCCTATTCGTCTTCCTGCAAATCCAGGCGGCGGCGGCCTTGCCTCTGGTTGGCGCGGTCGCCCTGGCCGCGCGGTCGCCGCGTCCCTTCCCCGATCTGTTCGATCTCGCCGGGGGGCTTGTCGCGATTGCGGCGCTGGCTGGCGAGGGACTGGCCGACGCGCAACTGGCGCAGTTCCGCCGCGCCGCGCCATCAGGCGGATTATGCGAGATCGGCCTGTGGGGCGCCTCGCGTCATCCCAATTATTTTTTTGAATTCCTGTTCTGGTGCGCCTGGCCCTTGATCGCCTTCGATCCGTCGGGAGCCTATCCGCGGGGTCTGCTCGCGCTGGCTGCGCCGGCTTTCATCTATTGGCTGCTGGCCCATGTCAGCGGCGTCCCACCGCTCGAAAAACACATGCGCGCGTCGCGCGGCGCGGCTTTCGACGATTACGCGCGCCGGGTCAATCGCTTCTTCCCCGGCCCGCGCATCAATTTCTTGGCGCCACGGCCGAACGGCTGCCGTCGCAACCGATAATCGGGAGCCTGACAGCAACGGTTGCCTCAAGCTGGTCTCAGAAGAGCGTCATTATCCCCGAAAATGTCTGGAACTGGAGCAGCGCTGCCGTCGCGTCTCGGTCCGTTATCGGCGGATTGTGTTGAAAAACTCATCCGTTGCCGCGCTGCGGGTGGCGTGATTCACTTCTCCTGCTGATTTGCGGGAGAAGCGGCGATGATGGGGGTACAGGCGGCAGCGGCTCGGTTGTTCTACGACTTCTGCCTTGATGACCAC
>NZ_JAGRPM010000027.1 GCF_019449565.1 Rhodoblastus sp.
AGCGCCGGATAACGCTCAATAACGCCATGTCTATCACTCCAAAGACCCCCGCTGACGCCAGCCGGGAGAAGTTCAAACATGGGTCAAATCTCAGTGGAAATGCCCGCCCAAAGCGGGTCAGTTCTCAGTGGCAATCAACAAACGGACTGTTCCTGCAACGAACCCGCCGATTCTAATGCCAAGACTGCTTGCGTTCGTAATTGCTCTATTCTCGCTCTCGCTGGCGGCCACGCGAGGTTTTGCAGAGGCGCCGCCGCTACCACCCGAGTATCCAGACCAAGGATTCATTGAGTTGCACGGCCAGATGGCCGTGAACTTCATCATCGGCAATTCCATCGGGATTAGATACGACGACTACCTGTCTATGGATGAATTCGACTTTTACATCAGCGCCAAGTTCATCAGTCACCTGCCCGACTTCAGCTGCCCAACCATCCCGCACCGTCTCACGGCCGCCGAAAACTGCTTTCTCCGCGAAGATCGCGGGGCGGCCCCACGTTGCGAAAAATACCGGGTGTTCCGCAAGACGACGGGATCAGTCGACGATACCAGCATTGGCGGGGCCATGGGCTTTTACGTCCCCGACGACCTGTCTGACTTGAAAAATACGTGGAAGCAGCGGCGGGTGATCACCAAGGGTGGGGCCTTTTTTTGCCATCCCGATCCGGAACGGTCGACGCGCCTGAACGATCCGCCGGCCGGCTATGTGGAATTGCGTGGAGCGGACGCCCTGCGGTTCGTCGTCGGCAATACACTGGCGACGATCGGCGAGGCGCCTGTCTATTACCCCAGCGCCCACGCCGCCTGTAAACGCGACGGCGACCATGCCTCGCTCGAGCCGATCGACTTGACGGAAAAGCAAAACTGCGGACTTCATCGCCACTGCGCGCCCTTTCGCGTGTTCAAAAAACAATCCGTCAATGTGCAGCGGGCGGCAAAGGGCGCGACGCCTCTGTAACGAAGCAATATTTCCTCCGCGCCGCACGGCAATCAAATTTCGGTGAGACGGGGCTCTCACACGACGCACGCGCCCTATTGGCCGCGAATCTCGCTATGGTCGTACTGCCGCATTTTTCTTTAGAGGAGCGGTGGGCTGTGAAGAAGATCGTTGCGATCATCAAACCGTTCAAATTCGACGAGGTGCATCAAGCTTTGCAAGAGCTGGGCGCGCGAGGGGTTACCGTGACCGAGGTTCAGGGCATCGGTCGCCAACTGGGTCACACCGAGCTATACCATGGCAACCCTTACGTGGCCGACTTCCTTCCCAAGGTGATGATCGAGGTCGTCGTGCATGACGACCAATTGGACGAAGCGATTCTGGCGATCCAAAAAAGCGCGCAGACCGGCCGTATAGGCGACGGAAAGATTTTTGTCGCAGCCGTCGAACAGGCAGTTCGCATCCGAACCGGTGATATAGGCGTCAACGCGGTCTAACCTCAAAAAAATGCTAAATGGGCGTCGCTGCCGGATTGGAGGGGTATAGGGGCCTCCGTAATGGGAAGGATGTGAAGGCGGCGTCACTGAAATGGTATCCGGCGAGGCACGTGTCGCAATCGGGCACGCAGGAGACTTATGGATCAACAATATGGCGGGCACCACAAGCCGGGCCGTGTGTCCAGATAACAAAAATCCCACGTCGTTCGATAAAACCATTCGCCGGGCCCCGCCCGCTGCGCAGCTAATTCTGCAGGCGTCGCCGGCCGGCACTCCCGGCGGACCCAGGCCGGCACACCCCTGCCAGCAGTCGGCCTGTCGGATTTCGACGGATTACTGCCGGCATTGGCGCTCGTGGACAGCGCGATCGCAAGCAGTATTGCGAGTGTGCTTGAGGGGCGGCGGCACGACACATGCCGCGACTGGGTTACGCGTGTCATCGGCTTTTCCTGCATTTTCAGGAGACGACAGTCTTCGGATGTTTCCGGTCAAGTAGTCCCTCTCAAAATTGGAAATACTGGATACGCGGGGTGAAGGGACCTCCGCTGCGGATTTCACCGCGGATCGCGGGTATGCTGCGGCCCTTGAAAAAGGGCAGGCTGCGAAGCTCGCGCACGACCGGGCGGCAATGGCCGAATGGGGCCAGGAGTTCATAGAAAAAGGGCAGGTCGCCGCAGTTGAACTCGTGGGCTTCGAGGTCGCGCCCGGTGGCGAGCGTATCGCTTAAAACTTGCGGGCTGAGCCACGTCCAATTGCAAAACGCCCGGGGGACGCCGAGCGCGTCGGTGTAATAGTGAAACTGTCCCAGTGGCAGCGATGGCAGGATGCGGCGGTTCAACTTTGCCGGTGGATAGCCTGCGTGGAGGCGGGAGTATCCAGCGAGAAACTGGACTCCGCTCATAATTCGTAGCGCCGCTGCCTGCGAAGGCGGCCCGTCGGAAACGCGCTCCAGGGGCTCTGCGCCCTTTGCGCTCAGCTTATGCCAATTGATTTCCGTCAGATGCATCCCCGCCGCGCTTTCGCACGTCGCAGCCCCTGTCGGAGCGCCCCAAACCGACGCCTATCCATTGGTCGGTTCAGTAATAAAATTCGCTCTTCCCCGGCGTCTGAACGAGGACCCGCAGTCCGTTGATTATGATGCCGCCGTTCTTAAGAACGAGGACTTCCGATGCGCCGGATTTGATCCGCAGCCCTTCCGGGATCACCTGCACGATCTGTTCGAGGCGCTCGGCCTCTTTCCAAAGGATATGGACCAGCTTGGTCAGATGATCGACTTTCGCCGCGAGCGCAGTCTCCAGCGCAATGCCCGTGAGGCCCACAGCCAGAGCCGCGTCACCGGTGTTCGGGCCGATGGCGTTCCCAATGCCTCCCATGACGTTCCTCCTTTGGCTTCAAACGAGCGCCTTAGGCGCGAGCCAGGTGATGTGGGCAGGGTGTCTTGACGATGGCGACAGGGCGATCGAGGGCGACCCTGGATCGCGGCGCTCGATCGATTTGCGATCCATGCCAAATGCCGCGAGAACGACGGGCAGTCTGACACCGGCCGGCTGGATTGGCAAGATTGGGGCCGCCGCGACTGTCGCCCGTGTGACCTGAAATTGCTGGCGCTTGAGCGTTGCAAGACGACTCCCCATGCGCCGCGTCGCGAGCAAAAGCGACCGTGACATTGAGCGCGGTCGCGGACATACTCGCGGCGAGGCAGTAATCGATCAACATTGGTTTCGGTGGAATCCGATGACGACGCTCTACGACAGCGTTCGCTACCCGAACTGGCCCAATACGCGGACGCATCCCGCGACGATTGGAGCGCTGGCGCAATTGCTTGGGCGGCCCGGCGCGCCGTTCGGCCGGTGCCGCGTTCTGGAAGTCGCGTGCAGCGAAGGCGTCAATATTGCGAATATGGCGGTCGGCGCGCCGAACTCGGAATTTTTCGGAATTGATATCGCGGAATCGTCGATCGCGCGCGGCGAGGAAACGATTGGCTGGGCTGGTCTCGGCAATGTGCGATTGCGTCTGGCCGATATCAGGGACGAACAGGCCGTTCAGGGCGAATTCGATTACATCATCGCCCATGGCGTTTATTCCTGGGTCTCGGCCGACGTCCGCGCGGCCTTGATGGCGATGATCGGCAAGAAGCTGTCCGCCGACGGCGTCGCTTTCATCAGCTACAACGCCTTTCCCGGCTGCAGGGTGCGGGAAACCATTCGCGACTATCTCGTCTATGTCCTGCGGGACGCCCACGACCCGCAGCAGCGCATGGAGGCGGCGCGGGCCGCGCTCGAATATCAGATGTCGGGCTGGTCGGCCGAGAAGCCATTCCAGAAGGCCCTGCTCGAAGCCGCGCAGGACAATCTGAATCGGCCGATCGAAGTGCTGTTTCATGATGAAATGGGGGAGGTTTGGGAACCGCAATTCCTGAGCGACGTCGCGGACGCTGCGCGAGCGCAGGGGCTCGATTATCTCGCCGACGCGCATCCCTCCGTTCTCAATGACGGGCTGTTTCCTTCGGTTCGTTTCGACGCCGCGAAGAAGCATACCGGCGGCGATTGGGTGAAGTTCGAACAATTGCTCGATTTCACCGACATGCGCCCCTTTCGCTGGTCCTTGTTCTGTCGCGCGGGGGAGAAAATTGAGCGGATCGCGACGCCGGACCGGGTGGTCGGGCTCTATGCCTCCGCCGACCTCACGCCGGCGTCGGGACCGGGCAAGAAGGCTTTTGCGTTCCGGGCCAGGACGGGCGTGGAATTCGAGACCGACGATCCGGCGCTTGGCGGCCTGCTCGGACGACTGGCGTCGGAGCCGGCGGTTCTTCTGGACGAATATGCGGGCTCCCCAGATGTTGTCGAAGCCATCCTGCGGCTTTTCGTCAACACGGCGGTCACCCTCGCTACGGCTCCGCCAATCTTTACGCGGAGCCCCGGCAAAAGGCCGCTGGCAAGTCCTTTGGCGCGGGCGCAGGCGCGACGCGGCGAAGAGGTGCTGGCGGCGCTGCATCACAAGCCCGTGCGGATGATCGATCCGTTCTGGAATTCATTTTTGCAGCAGCTCGATGGAACGCATGACCATGAGGAACTGGCGCAATTCGTCGCCGCATCGACGGGAAAGACCATCGACGAGTCGCGGCGCTTGATTCCGGCGGCGCTGGAAGAAGTGGCGGGCAACAGGCTCTTGATGGACGCCGTCAAGGCGCAAAATGCGTAGCCGGGACCGAGGCGGACCAGCCGCCGCTCGCCTGAATATTCGGGGAATTCGACAGGCTCATCAGGACAGCGCCGAAGGTCGCGGTCTCAAGAGCGTTATAGGTTTGAGCCGGATCCATCGGCGGGTTGACGATCATTTTCTCCGCCGCGCTGTTGGGCGTTCCCGTCAGATAATCATCTGACGTGAAATAGGATGTGATCAATTCGGCGGGCTGGGCTTCAGGCGCGCCATCTGAGTTGATCCGCCATCGGATCTTGGCCACGAGCCGGCTTTTCCAGTTGATGAAGCCAATCGGCTTGATGACGCCCGTGTTCAGGTCTTTGACGACGAATGTGTTGAAGAAGAACAGCGACCGCTCGACCTGATAGAGATAGTTCTTCTTGTCGTCGCCGCCGCGGGCGGATCGCGTGGCGAAATTGGGAAGAGCCAGCGGGCGATCCGTGAAGGGATGATCGTGGAATTCGAGCGACGCCACCCAGGCGCCGGGTTTTCCGCCGCCGCGAATTGCGACGCCGCCAGCTTCGACGAATGGAAACGGAGGCGCGCCATTCTCGTCGGCGTCGAGCAGAAACGAGCTGCTCCCCGGAAACAGCGGCGGCGCCGCGAAATCAAGTTTCATGCTGCCGTCAGAGGGCGTCATCCCGGCATACAAGGCGTAATCGATCGGCTTCCAGGCCAGCTGAAGAAGGTGGAATTCATATTGTTGCTGAATGTCGGCGATGCTGTCCGCCAGGACGTTCATGCTGGCGGTGAGCTTGATCGCGCTGGCCCGCGCCGCGCTCTGGATTCTGCCGGAAACGATGGGGCCGCTGGAGCGGCCCTGGTGCAGAACGGCCATGGCGACGGAGCCGCGTCTTGCATAGCTTATGGCCGGCCGGGCGCCGGCGTAATGGGCCGTCATGGTCGCCGTGGTTTCCTGAAGGGCAACCGGCATCGTCCTCTCCCAGCTTCCGGCGTCGCGGCGCCTCGCGTGAAAAATTCAGTCGCGATACAGCTCGCCCCACTCCTTCTGCCAAATATTGTCCGGATCGATCACGACGATCGCCAGCTTGAGATCATTGGCGAGTTTGATCGCGCCGCGAAAGGCGTCGCGTGCGGGAATGTCGCCGCTGTCGACGCCGCCGGGCAATTTGCCCTCGATGGCGGAGACGGGAACGCGCACGCGGCCGGTCTGACCCTCATGCGTCTGCGCCAGCGACAGGTTCAGCGCGTCATCCTGCAATTCGTCAACCTGTTCGAAGCGATTGGCGGTCATAGCCACCTCCCTTAATTACGGACTCGCGTCTTCCGTCGCCTCCGGCGCGGCGGGACTCTGTTCGCGCTCGCCGACTCCGCCGCCCCAGTGATAGCGAAAGACGCCGTCCTCGATTCCCACTCGCGCCTCCGTCAGTTCGACCTTCGCCAGCGACCGCTTGAGGAACTCGCGCGAAAGCGCGGGAAGCAGCGTGTTGGTGATGATGTTGTCGATGATGCGGCCGCCGGAATCGGGATCGTTGCAGAGCGAGACGATGTGATCGACGACCGCGTCCTCGTAGGAAAACGCCGCTCCGTGGTTGTCGTGGATGCGCTTGCCGATGCGGTCGAGCTGCAAACGCACGATGCCCGCCAGCATGTCCGGCGACAGCGGAAAATAGGGAATGGCGACAATGCGCCCGAGCAGCGCCGCGGGGAAAACCTTGAGCAGTTCCGGGCGCATGGCGGCGGCGAGCGATTCCGGATTTTCGACGAAGGCCTTGTCGTGGCTCAGCTCCATGATGAGGTCGGTGCCGACATTCGACGTGAGAATGATCAGCGTGTTCTTGAAATCGATGCGCCGACCCGTGCCGTCCTCCATGACGCCCTTGTCGAAGACCTGGAAGAAGATTTCATGGACGTCGGGATGAGCCTTTTCCACCTCGTCGAGCAGGATGACGCTGTAAGGCTTGCGCCGTACCGCTTCGGTGAGGCGGCCGCCCTCGCCATAGCCGACATAGCCGGGAGGCGCGCCCTTCAGTGTCGAGACCGTATGCGCCTCCTGAAACTCGGACATGTTGATGGTGATCATGTTGGTCTCGCCGCCATAGAGCGCCTCGGCCAGGGCGAGGGCGGTTTCGGTCTTGCCGACGCCCGAAGGTCCGCACAGCATGAACACGCCGATCGGCTTGTTCGGATTGTCCAGCTTGGCGCGATTGGTCTCGATCCTCTTGGCGATCATCGCGAGGCCGTGGCTTTGTCCGATCACGCGACGGTTCAGTATTTCCGGAAGGCGCAGGACGTTCTCGATCTCGTCCTTGACCATTCGCCCCACCGGAACGCCGGTCCAGTCGGCGACTACGCTGGCGACCGCCTGCGCATCGACGTGGGCGTAGATCATCCGCTTTTCCGGTTCGATGCCTTCGAGCGCTTGGAAGTTTTCGTCGAGCTTCGAACGGGCGTCGTCGAGATCGGCGCCGTCCTCCGGCGTGGCGAGGATTGCGCGCAGGGAACGGATTTCATCGACGATTTTCTGTTCGCCTTCCCAGGCCGCCTCAAGCGCGGCGAGCTTCTCGCCGATGATCTTGGACTGTTCGTCAATTTCCGCGATGCGCGCGTCATTGGTCGGCCCGAGGTCGCGGTCTGCGACCAGCGCCGTCTTCTCCTGTTCCAGCGCAGCCTGCTCGACGCGGGCGTCGGCGATGGCCGCCGGGGTCGCGCTCTGGCTGATGGCGACGCGGGCGCAGGCGGTGTCGAGCAAGCTGACCGCCTTGTCGGGCAATTGCCGCGCTGGAATGTAGCGGCTGGAAAGCCCGACGGCTGCGACGATGGCGGGGTCGGAGATACGCACCTTGTGGTGCTTTTCCATCGGCCCCAGAATGCCGCGCAACATCCGGCAACAGCGGTCGATGTCTGGCTCGTCGATCTGCACCGGCTGAAACCGGCGGGTCAGGGCAGGGTCCTTTTCGATATATTGCCGATATTCGGACCAAGTCGTCGCGGCGATGGTTCGCAGGGTTCCGCGCGCCAGCGCCGGCTTGAGCAGATTGGCCGCGTCGCCCGTGCCCGCTTGCCCGCCCGCGCCGATCAGCGTGTGCGCCTCGTCGATGAAAAGAATGATGGCCTGCGGCGAGTTCTGGACCTCGTCGATCACGGAACGCAGCCGCTGCTCGAATTCGCCTTTCATCGAGGCTCCGGCTTGCATCAGGCCGACGTCAAGAACGCAAAGGCGGACGCCGCGCAAGGGCGGCGGCACGTCATTGGCGGCGATCCTCTGGGCGAAACCCTCGACCACCGCCGTCTTGCCGACGCCCGCCTCGCCAGTCAGGATAGGATTGTTTTGGCGCCGTCGCATCAGCACGTCGATGAGCTGCCGAATTTCCTCGTCGCGGCCAAGCACCGGGTCCATGTCGCCGGCGGCGGCTTTGGCGGTCAAATCCTGTGAAAAGCGGTCGAGCGCGGTCTGGCCCTTCTGGCCCGCAGCCGCTGCTCCCGGCGTTCCCTCGCCGCGCAGGCCGGATCCATCAAGCGGGCGCAGATTTTCTTCCTCGGACCCGCTCCATATCTTGGGATATTCGGCGGCGAGCTGATCGACGGGGATCTTGGAAAATTCCGGGGAGATCGCGACAAAGGCGCGGCGCAGCTCCAGCGATTTCAACGCGCCGACCAGCACATAGCCGGTGCGGATCTGCGTCTCTCCGAACAACAGGGTCGCATAGTGCCAGCCGCGATCGAGCAGATCCGTGATCGTGTTGGACACGCCCGGCATTTCCGTCTCGTTTTTCCTGAGGCCCTCGATGGCGCGGGACGTATCCGCCGCAAGCCGGGCGCGATCCAGTTTGAAATGATCGCAGGTCAGCGCCAGATCGGTGCGATCATTCTGCAGAATCTGGAAAAGCCAATGCGCCAGTTCGACATGGCGATTGCCGAGACTCTTGGCCTGCCTCAACGCCTTGATGAAGGCGTCGTAGCCGATCCTGTTCAGCTTGCCCGTGACGGCTTCCAGACTGATGTCGGTCATTTTCGTCCCCGCCGGATTCCGGTGAATTCAGGCTGAAGCCGCCTCGCTCCGTTTTCGCCGCAGTCGCTCCGCCGGATGAAACAAGGCGTCGGAGCGGTGGCCCGCGGAGGAAAGATCCGGCGACAGCCACGTGGTCCATCCGAGTTCGCCGGCCTCGCCGAGGCGCATGGGTTGCGCCTTGGGCGCAGGGATCGCCAATTCGACGTCCCAGTCGAACTCGTCGCCCAGATAGAAAAAAATGAAGTCTACCAAGGGCTCGCAACGGTCGCCCTGCGGCAGGAACCTGCGGTATTCGACCATATCCGACGCGTAGATTCGAATGCGGATTTTGTCCTGAACGCTGAAGAACACGCCGCCGAGCATAGTGTCGACGCCAAGCCCGCAAAAGGCCGCGCCGAGCCGGGTGCAGTCGTCTGCCGTCAGCTCCAGACGCGAACCGACGAATTGTTCGATGTCGATTTCGACAGCGAACAAGCCGCGCAGCCCGCCGCGCAGACGCGCCGCCGATTTCGCCTTGGCGCCAAGCAGGCCGGCATAGCCGAGCTTGCCGCAGTCTGGCACGCTGTCCCGTTCGCGGAAGGGCGGCGATCCGATCCCGATCGTCGACCCGATATAGGCGATGAAATGGTCGTCATCGGGGCGGTCGTGTTGAGCGGCAGGCCGGGAATCCGCCCAGGCGCGATAGAATAGCTGCAGGAAGCGGTGGTTGATAAGGTCGAGAAAGCGCGGAAAGGCGTCGTCGCGCGCCAGACTCCAGTGAAAGGCTTCCTCGGTCGTCGCGAGCGGCAAGGCGCCCTGCGGGCCGAGCAGTCCCAGAAATTTGACCAGGATCTGCACACGGCCGTCCGAACGCTTGTGAAATTTGCTCAGATTGGAGGCGGGAAAGTCAAAATAGGGGTCCTGGCCCAGCAAGACATATTCTTCGCGGCGCGAACTGGCGTCGCCGATCCGCGGCAGCGGGCCAGTCCCGGGCAAGGCGCCCCGGCGTTCGATGCGCCGCAAAGTGTCGAAAAAGTCGAACCGCCACGGCTCTTTTTCCATCTCCTTCGGATCGGTCATAGCAGCCTCCTCGCCCCCGCGCGCACGGGCCAGCGCGCGATCTCGCCGCGATCAAGGCTGCGAACGACGGTCTGGGTGAAATGATTGAGACTGGAATATTCGCTGTAGAAACGATCGAGCACGGCGCCCAGCAGGAAGGCGCCGCTGCCTTCGAAGGCTTTCTCGTCGATTGTCACCGCGATCTCGACACCGCGCGCCGCGCCAACGCCGCCTGCTTGCCGCATGCGACGCACGATCGGCCGTGAATCCACGCTGCTGACGCCGCGAATGCGACGCTCGATGGCGTTGTCGGAAATATCGGCGAACATCGACAGGAGTTCGCGCAAGGCATGGGCGTTCTGCTTGGCGCCGCGTTCGACCAGTCCGAGGTGATTGAGCCCGAGCATATTGATGAGGCGCCACGTCACCGCGCCGGCGCCCGCCGTTTCGCTGCGGCTCCGCAATTGCTTGACGACCGGCTCGCGCGGCGGCGTCGGCCCTGAAACGCAGGTCAGGATCAATTCCGACTGATCGAGCAGCCTGAAATCGGCGCCGCCCTGGCCAACCGGCAAATGTTCGGTGAGATGGCGGTTCGAACAGAGCGCCTTGAGGCTCAGTTCAACCACGGTTCGCTCGTCTGCGAGACCGGCGCGCTCCACCAGCGAGATGAACATATCGGTGCCGGTATAATTCGAGGCACCGCCGTGCCGCCGCTCTTCTTGCGAGCGCCGGCGCGGCAGCCGCCTGACCGTATAGGCCAGTTCCGGCTCGGCGAAGCTGTCCACCGCCGCGGAATAGAGCGGGTAAACCTTCACCTTGTCGCGCCCGGCCCGGAAGTGGCCATAGACCTCCAGCACGCGATGCGGCTCGAAATCGAGATAGCGGCCACGGTCCGGCACGACATGATATTCATGCTGGTTGCGGCGCACGGGGATGCGATCGAGCGTCTTTTCGAACAGATTGATCGCAGGCGCGGAATAGAGCGCGAACATGCCCGGCGCCACTGCCGCAGCGAGACGCGCATTGATCTCGTCGAAGGTGATCAAAAGATCGACCGAACGCGAGGGGATATTGGCGAAGACCTTGCGCAGGCCGCTCAGGCGAAAGCCGAGAAACTTGCGCGGAAAGGCGAAATATTCGCGCAGGAATTCGAAGCCTGTGAAGATGCGGTTGTCGTTTGGAAAAAGGGCGTCGTCCGGGTCGAAGCCGATCTGCGAGAGGCAGTCCGGCGGCGCGGCGACGAAGACCGGATCCCCGAACGCGTCGAGATAGCGAAAATGCACGCTGACGCGGTGTGCGAATATTTGTTCGTAAATCGCGACGGCGTCCGCTTCGCCGCCGATCAGATGGAAGGTCAGGTCATCAGTCTTGCAGCCGGCGAACCAGAACTCGGGCTTTTTGGCTGTCTCCGCGTCCCATTTTTCGTCCTCGGACTTGGCCGAACTGCGATGGGCCAAAGTCAGACGCATGCCGGATAGCACTCTTGGACCAGTCGAAAGCCCGAGCGCCTGAAGCGGGCCGGGCGTCGGAAAATATTGCGCTTCCGTCAGTTCGAACGGCCAAAGAATGATTTCGTTGGCGAGGCGAAAGCGGCAGGCGACCTGTCGGTCGAGCTCACGATAATTTGCTTCCAGATAGGAGTTGTGCGCTATTTTGCGGCCTTCGCGAAGGGCGGCGTCGCCGAAGGGCGGCGATACGCGCGCCAGAATGAAGGACGGCGTCGGCGCAAGGTAATTCGGGACAAGCTGCTCGATCAGATTGTTGCAGAACTCGGGAAACTCATGCTTCAGCTTTAATTGTACGCGAGCCGCGAGAAAGGCTGCGCCTTCGAGAAGGCCCGATATCATCGGGTCTGTTCGCTCTGAGACGAGGCCGCCGAGGCGGTCGGCTATGCCGGGATATTCCTCGGCAAATTCCTTGGCCTGCTCGTGTAATAACTGCAGTTCGCGATTGTAATGTTCGAGGAACTCGCGGTCCATGCGCGTTAAAATCGACTGAGCGTGACTTTGCCGCTGTCATATTCGACGTCGGCAATGAATTCGACGGGCACATTGACAGGACGGCAGAACAGGTCCGCCTGTACGACGAACCGAAGTCGAAGTGCGACCTTGTCCGCCTTTTCGTCCCGATAGACCTTGATCGTGCTTCGGACGAGGCGGGGCTCATAGCGCGCCAGAGCGTCTTCGATTTCGTGCGCAACATCCGACAGGTTCGCTTCATCGAGCGAGCGATGGGCCATGTCCGGAAAGCCGTAGTTGAGAATGGATTTCCTGACCTCGGGGCAGGACGTGAGATCCTGCGTGGACTCGAGCGCGATCGAATTCATCAATTGCTCGAGATCATGCGCGACTTCCTTGCGCAGAACGGGTTCTGTTACGGCCAGCCGGAGGGAGCTGCGCCGGGCGGCGATGACGCGCTCGCCGCTCTGGTCGCGCAAATCAAGTACGCGCCTGGCGTCCTTTTGCTCATGCGCGCTTCTGAAGGCGAACATGAACGGCGGACCAAGCCGGTTTTTCTGCGCGACGCTCGCCATTTCGAAGCCTCGGAAAGTTCGGCGGACGGCGCCACGCCTTCCGCCCGAAACTGATCGCGTCAAACGGACTTCGCGTGTTTGATATCATACCCCGACTTGACCGAGCCGCCGAGCGATCCGTCCGGCTTCTGCTCTTTATAATCAAATTCTATCTTCGAAAAATTGAGCGAAACTTGCTCTGTTCCCAGATCATGCCCGCTGCTATCGGACTGCTGGAAAGAGGATACCAGCAAATCGCTAAGAGTGATCTTGTAATATTCCAGCTGCCCTGCTTTTTGTCCCGCTTTGCGGAAGGTCAATTCAGCCTTTTTGATCGTATCGCCTGTAGCGCAGGCCAAAAAGAGCTTGGGTGATGATTTGTCCACGAATTTCGTGAAATGGACATCCCCGATATGCGAATGTTTGCTGCCGCCGCCGCCGCCGGCGGCGTGAGAACCCGTATTGGTCACCCCGAACGAAAAACTCTGTACTTCGATCTCGTTCTTGTGCTTGTCGTCTTGCGACTCGCCCTCAATGCCGTCGAGCTTGATGAAAATGTCAGCCTTTAGTACAGCCATCGCACCCTCCCATGAAACAGAACAGGTACTGGAAACAATTCGGCGGCATCAAATCTTGGCGCCGGGCAAACGCGACACGAGGCTCAATCCGATGTCCATCGCTTCCAGCTGATAATGGGGCCGCAAGTAGAACCGAGCGCTATAATAGCCAGGATTTGTCTCGTCTTCGAATACTTCGACACGCGCGTCGGCCAGCGGCAATTTGGCCTTCGTGCTCTCGCTGGAATGCAATGGATCGCCATCGACATATTGCATGATCCATTCCTGCAGCCAGATCCGTAAACCTTCTTTTTCTTTCGTGGCGCCCACCTTGTCGCGCACCATGCATTTCAGATAATGGGCGAAACGCGATACGGCGAACATATAGGGCAGGCGGGCCGACAGATTGTCGGAAGCGGTCGCCTCCACCCCGTTCTTGCCTTCATAAACCTTGGGCTTGTAGACCGATTGCGCTCCGATGAAGGCCGCTTTGTCGGTGTTCTTGCGATGGATCATCGGGATGAGGCCCGATTTGGCGAGTTCGTGTTCGCGGCGGTCGCTGATGGCGATTTCCGTCGGGCATTTCAGGTCGACGCCGCCATCGTCGGTTGGGAAGGTATGGGTCGGCAAATTCAGCACTTCGCCGCCGGACTGGACGCCGCGGATGCGCGTGCACCAGCCATATTCCTTGAAGGCGCGATTGACGTTCACCGCCATCGCATAGGCCGCGTTCATCCAGGCGTATTTCTCGCCCTTGTGTCCATCGGTGTCTTCCTCGAACGCGAATTCCTCGACCGGCTCGGTCTTGGCCCCATAGGGCACGCGCGCCAACACGCGCGGCATGCAGAGGCCGAGGTAGCGCGAATCCGCCTGATCGCGAACGCCCTTCCAGGCGGCATATTCCGGCGTGTCGAACAGCTTCGACAAATCGCGCGGGTTCATCAGCTCGTTCCAGCTGTCCATGCCCATTAAGACGGGGTCTGCCGCCGCGAAAAGCGGGGCGTGGGCCGCCGCCGCGATCTTCGAGAGGTCGCGCATGAGCTGCACGTCCGGCGCCTGATGGCTGAAGGCGTAGTCGCAAACGATCGCGCCATAAGGCTCGCCGCCCAACTGGCCGAATTCCGCCTCATAGACCCGTTTGAAGAGGGGGCTTTGATCCCATCGGGCGCCGGGATAGAGGCGAAGGTTCTTGTAGATCTCCGTCTTGGAGACGTTCATCACCTTGATCTTGAGCTGTGCGTCCGTCTCGGAATTGAAGACGAGATAGTTCAGCCCGCGCCAGGCGCTTTCGACCTTCTGAAATTCAGGCGCGTGAATGATCTCGTTGACCTGCGCCGTCAGCATGGCGTCCAGCTTGGCGATCATGCTCTCGATCGTATCGAGCACGTCCTCCTTGACGACAGACTCGTCGGCCAGTGCTTCCTTGACGAGCGTCGCCACGGCGTTCTCGACCTCCGTCGCCGCGCGCTCGGTGCGCGGCCGGAAGCTCTGTTTCAGCAGGGCTGAAAATTCATCTATTTCGCGCGTCTCGACTTGCGCGCCTTGAGGGACCGGGTTGACTTCTGTCGACATTTCGCAGTCCTTCCGGTTTACTGTTCCGCGCCGCCTTCAGATGGATTTTTCGCGAGTTTTTCACCAACGGCGGCCATGAGCGCTGGATCTTTCAACAGTTTCTTCAATTGCTCTTCGGCTCCAGCTTTGCCGTCCATGTAACGCATGAGGTTGGCGAGTTGTTCGCGCGCCTCCAGCAATTTTGCGAGCGAGGGAACCTGCCTCGCCACCGCTGCGGGCGAAAAATCTTCCATCTTCTGAAATTTCAGTTTCACCGCGAGCTTTTCGTCGGCTTCGCCCAGTTTGTTGGCGACGCGAAAACTCGTGCCGGGCTCGATCGCCGCCATGCGCTGTTCGAAATTGTCCATGTCGATATCGAGGAACGTTCGATCGCCTACTTCCGGCTTGGCGATATCGGAGGAATCCCCCGAAAGATCCGCTAGGACGGCCATGACGAAAGGCAGCTCGATTTTCCGCTCGGCGTCGTAGGGATCGTCGTAGCTGATATGAACGCGAGGGACGCGATTTCGACGGATGAATTTTTGGCCGCTGTCCGAACTCATGGCGAACGGTCCTTCTAAAAGCTGACCATGGGCGATTATGCTCGGCATCGGTCAGAACCCAAAGCATTACTGCAATTTTGGCTAACGTCAATGCTCAACACGTCGCGCTAATAGCTTGAGCCTGGCTGTTTCAATGCATCGGATGGAAGTATTTCCTTCAATATTGTCAGAAAATCTGCGGATGAAAATTTGCGCGCCCGCTCGCACAGGAATGGAACCGGGCTGGATGGTTCCTTGCGGGCGTAATAGGCCTCGATCTGAAGCAATGCGGCGACGGCGGCGGACTTGTCGGCGATATTCACCGTGCTGGCGACGGGCGAGGGCGGCTCCGTGACTTCTGTTCCAAACAGTTCCGACAGCCGATGGAGCGGGAGGTCCAAAGTCTCGTTCCTGCCCACCCCGATCCGCGCCTGATCGAAATAATCGGGCGCGAGAATGCGGATCACTTCGAGAAAGTTTTTTCCGACCAGGCTTGCCGCCTGCTGGATCAGAAGAAGCGCCGGACTCGAAGGTTCCGATTTCGCAAAATAGGCGGCTATTCCCGCCAGGGTCGCGGAGACGTCGTCAAGCGTCGCAATTGGGCCGGCGAGCGTCGCGGGGCCTTGGGCGGCGTCCCCGTTCGTCGCCTCGGGCTCAGCCTGCGCGGCGAGGGCCGGCTCCCTGCGGCGGACAAAATCGTCGAGGAAGGCGAGGATCTTTTTGCTCAAGCCTTCCAGCAAATCGAGGCGAACGGCCGCTTGATGGCCGAGGCGACCGGCGGTTGTCGCGCCAATCGCCGCGGCCGCCGCCGCCAGACGCGCGAAACGGTCGCGTTGCGCGATCAGATCCTCGGTCGGAATTTCCATGAAGGCGCGGTCGATGACCGTTGCGTCGGGGACCTCCTCGCCTTCGCGCGGGGAGAGGCCATCGGCGACGAGCTTGTGGCGAAAAGTAATGGCGCCCGCGCGCGGATGTCGAATAAGCGGCGTGAATTGCAGGGGAAGGACGATGTGGGTCATGTCGTCGAGCGCCTGCAGCGACGCCAGGCGCAAGGCGAAATCGTCTCCTTCCGCGCCAGGATTGACTTCCTCCCACCGCGCCTCGAGCAGGTTGGCGATTGTCTCCACAAGATCGACGAAATCCGGCAGCTTGCGATCGAGGGCGGCGAACTTGGCAAGGGCCACGAGGAGACGAATGTCGCGGGTGCGGAGCAGCAGTTCTTCCGCCGTCGCGACCTCGCCCTGAAAACTCAGGGAGCCGCGTTCAAACGGCTTTTCATTTCCGCTCTCCTGATCGCGCGTGAAAAATTGGCCGGGCAGGGTTCCCTCGACCCGGGCAAGGAAATTCATGAAATCGGGATCGAATTGCAGATCCAGATCGGGGCCACAAGCGCTGTCGTCCGAAACGGGTTTGATCAACTGATCTAGCGGCAAGATGGCCATGTTGCTCCTCGCGCGCTCCTTCTTCCGTCGCCATCGGACGGAACGAAATGGGCCAAGATTGTGTTTAGCCGGTTGTGACGCTCGAAAAGTCTAAACGATTTCAAATTCGATCTCAGGCGCCAAGGCGCGCCGCCCGACTATGGGGGACATGTTTTATATCGTCAAGTTTTTGCAGAATGGCGCAAGTATAGGTGGACGAATGTCTCAGCTTTTACAGGAAGGCCGCCCGAGCGCGTTTACAAGCCCTTTGGGGAAGGACGTTCTGGCTCTGGCGCGCTTCGACGCTACGGAAGGCGTCAGCGAGCTTTTCGAATTTCGCATCGAGGTTCTAAGTGCTTCGGATCACATCGATTTTGACCAGGCGCTCGGCCACAATTGCTGCGTGACCTTCAGCTCGCCCGACGGTCCCGATCGCCATTTCAACGGCGTGATGGTGGAGGCCGAGGCGGTCGGGGCCTTTCGCGAACTCTTCTTGTATCGGATCGTTCTGCGCCCTTGGCTCTGGCTACTTTCGCGCACATCGGATTGCCGGATCTGGCATGACAAGACAGTTATCCAGATCATCGACGAGGTGTTCCGCGATCGCGGTTTCAGCGACTTCAAGGCCGTGACGACAAAACCTTATTGCAAGATCGAATATTGTGTTCAGTATCGTGAAACAGATCTGAATTTTGTCTGCCGATTGATGGAAAGGTTCGGGATATATTATTTTTTCGAACATACTGCCGGGACGCATATGCTTAAATTGGCCGATTCCAAGTCGTCCCATGATGCCGTTCCCGGCCACGCGACAATTTCGTATTTTGACGATCTCCAGGCGCGACATGACGTCGAATACTTCCGGAGCTGGAGCAGCGAGCGGCAATTCCGATCCGGTAAATATAAATTGAACGATTACGATTTTAAGCAGCCCACAAAAAAGCTGCAAACGGAAAAGGAATCTGCTTCAAAATATAGCAAGGGTCAGATGGAGATATATGACTATCCTGGGCTGTATACGGAAATGAAGGATGGCGAGGAAGGCGCCAAAGTGCGTCTGGACGCCGATCAGGCTCAAGATAAACGCCGCTATGCGATTGGAAACGCCATCAGTCTGTTTCCGGGGGGCTTCACGACACTGGATCGCCATCCGGTTCCGGCGGAAAAGATCGAATATTTGATCCTGCGGGCGAAGCATTCCTTTGTCGCGCAGAGCTATCGTTCGGGCGGCTCCGGCGAGGCCGATTATTCGGGAAATTACGAACTCCATGACGCCTCAATTCCCTATCGGCCGCCGCTGCTGACGCCGAAGGCGCTGATCCATGGGCCGCAGACGGCCCGCGTCGTCGGCGAGGAGGGCCAGGAAATCGACGTCGACAAATATGGCCGCGTCCTCTTGCTGTTCCATTGGGACCGCAAGGAAATGAAATCCTGCCGCGTTCGCGTCGCCCAGGTTTGGGCCGGCAAGCAATGGGGCGGCCAGTTCATTCCGCGCATCGGAATGGAGGCGGTCGTCGAATTTCTCGAAGGCGATCCCGATCGCCCGCTGGTCGTCGGCGCCGTCTATAATGGCGACAATGAATTTCCGTACGCGCTTCCAAAGCAGAAAACCCAGTCGGGGATAAAGTCGGACAGCACGCTCGGGCATGGCGGATATAACGAGCTGATGTTCGACGACGCCAAGGATTCCGAATTGATCCGGATGCACGCACAGAAGGATCATCAAGTCACGGTGCTGAATACGGAGACGAACGAGATCGGCGAAAAATTTCAGGGCGGAACCGACGCCTCGCGCACGACGACGCTCGACAAGGGCAGCGACCATCTGACGATCCAGGCGGGCGACCAGATCATAAAAATTTCGGGCAATCAGGCGGTCACGGCCGACCAGAGCATCAAACTGACCTGCGGCGCGAGCGTCATCGAAATCACGCCGACGGAGATCAAGGTGACGTCCGGCCATATCGCTTTCTCGGCGCCGAAGATCGACTGGAATTGAGTCCATGAACAGGATTCGATTTGCGACATTGAAGGATCTTTTTGCATCCTTTTCGACGGCCGCCATCGAGACGGGGGAGGAGGCGAGCGCCGAGGAATCCGTCGCCTTTATTCGTCGATGTCTGGCCGAGAAGCGTCCTGACGCCGCCATCTCCTATTGCGCTTATCTGTTGCCGCGTCGCGAAGCGGTCTGGTGGGCATGTCACGCCATGCGCGACATGAAGGACCTGACGGCGAGCGAGCGGGCATGCGTGGCGGCGGCCCGGCAATGGGCGCTGCGTCCGGAAGAGGCGGCGCGCCGGAAGGCGCTCGATCTCGGCCTTGAAACGAGCGCCAAACTTTCGGGAGGATGGATCGCGCTGGCGGCGGCGTGGTCAGGCGGCAGTATTGCGCCGGCCGGGGGCGCGCCAATGTCGCCTTCGCCCGCCGCGACCGCGCAAGCGGTCCGCGTGGCCCTGCTTTCCGCTTCAACAAGACTGGCTAACGACAGGAGACCGGCTATTATGACTGCTTGGGTCGAATTTGCTCTGCGATCTCTGGACGAGGGCATGGATTTCGCCTGAGGCGCCGAATTGAGGAACCCCGCAATGGCGCTGACGCTGAAGATCGAGAACCATTCCAGCCTGCCGGACGGCGGGCCGCTTTCCTTCACGCTCAACGGTCAACGAAGCGCCGATATCGGGCGCGACCAGCATCTGGATTGGAGCCTGCCAGACCCGCAGCGTTTCATTTCCGGCAAGCATTGCGAAATCAAATATCAGTCCGGCGAATACATGCTCATCGACGTCTCGACCAACGGGACTTTCGTGAATGGCGCGCTGACGCGGGTTCAATCTCCCTATCGCCTGAAACATGGCGATCGGCTTCAGATTGGCGACTATCTGATTTGCGTTTCGATCACGGGCGAGGCGCGCCGCGCCTCCGACGCCGAGCCCGGCGCCGCGCGGCCGACCATCGACCGTCCTCACTCGAATGAATCGCTCTGGGACGTCGGCGGCGAAGTGGCGCCGCCCATCGATCCGAAGGAATTGCGGCCACAGGGGAGACCTAGTCCCGTCTTCGGCGATTTCCTGTCCCATGCGGTCGACGCCCCGCGCATCGGGGAAACGGCGCAATTCATTCCGGCGGAACAATCGATGGATTGGGCGCCGCTGTCGCCAAGGCCCGTCCCGCGAGAGGAGGCGCCGCGCGCGCCGGAGCCGCGCCGGCGCGCAAGTTTCGACGATGACGCCTGGGGCGCGGCGCCGGACATCGCCACGCCCGCGCAGCCCAAGGCACAAGCCGCAGCCGCATCCGCTGTCCCGCCGCCGGATCGCGCGGACCCGCCATTCGCGGCCGTCCGGGGCGATCAAGGCGCTGTTCGGGGGGCCTCGGACGCCTTCATGCAAGCCTTCGCTTCGGCGGCGGGGATTCCGCAGGATTTGCTTTCCGGCAAAAGCCCTGAGGAACTGGGCGCCCTAATGGGAAAGTTCGCGCTGATTGTCGCGGGTGAATTGCAGCAATTGCTGCAGGCGCGGGTCGAAGCCAAGCGCATCGCGCGCAGCGGCGAATATACGTTGATCCAGCCGCAGGACAACAATCCGCTCAAATTCACGCCGACGCCGCAGGATGCGCTGCGCATCATGTTCGGCCCGCCAACGCGCAGCTATCTCGACGCGCTCGATGCGCTCGAGGCCAGCTTCGCGGACTTGAAGCGGCATCAGCTTCGGACCTATGCGGCCATGCAGCAGGCGGTGAAGAGCCTGTTCGACGCTCTCGATCCGGAGCAGCTCGACAAGAACGCGCCCAAACTGCATGGGGCCGAATCCCTGTTCAAGGCGCGCAAGGCGCAACTCTGGGACGCTTTCCTGGCGGCCTGGAAAGCCCAGACGAAAGGCCAGTCCGACGGCGTCATCAACCAGTTCATGTTGCTTTTCGGGAATTTCTACGATCGGGCAGGCGACGGCTGAGAAAGCGGACCGCCTCCTCGCGGAGGCGCGCTTTCCCGTCGGCACATCGCGTCGCTTTTCGGCGGCGGGCGCTAGGGGGAATGATGTCCTGGTACAGCAAGGTCATCTGGCGGGAAGGGTTGTTCCTTCGTCCGCATCATTTTCAGCAGAGCGATCGCTATCACGAGCGGCGCGTCGATAGCCGCACGCGTCATATCTCTCCCTACCCCTGGGGCTTTTCCGAACTCGAGATCGACAGGGATGTCGCGCAGCAAAGCAAGTTCGCGGTGCGTCGCGCGGCCGGGATCATGCCGGATGGAACGCCTTTTAATTTTCCCGGCGACAGCCCGGCGCCGCTGCCGATCGACATCCCCGACGATGCCGCCAATCAGATCGTCTGGCTCTGCATTCCCGCGCCGGCGCCCAATACCCGAGAGGTCGATCACCGCGTCAGCGACAGCGCGTCGCGCTTTCTCGAAGGCGCGGAAACCTTCATCGATTCCACGTCAGAACTGCGCGTCGAGCAGGAGCTCGATATCGCCTATCCGCGTCTGACCTATGAATTGCGGCGCACGCCCAAGCCCGGCTATTTCAATCTCGGCATCGCGCGCGTTCTCGAAGTCCAGGACAAATCGCTGGTTTTCGATGAAAAATATGCGCCGCCGGTGCTTGTCTGCAGCGCCCATAATGTCGTCTCCGGCTGGATCGACCGGATCTCCGGTTGGGTGGAGCACAAGCTGGAGGAATTGTCGCGCTATGCTGCCGATCCGACCTCGGGCGGCGGTTTGCAGAGCGTCGACTATTTCGTGCTTCAACTGCTCAACCGCACGATCCCGGTGCTGCGGCATTTGCGCTCTTCGGGCTATGTCCATCCCGAGCGCCTGTTCGTGACGCTTGTCGCGCTCGCTGGCGAGCTTGCGACCTTCGGCGCGACGGATCGCCGGGCGCGCCGCTATCCGGCTTATGATCACGACGATCTCGAAGGGACATTCGAGCCCGTTTTGCGCGACCTGCAGGATTTTCTCAGCGCACGCCTCGGGCGGCGCGCCATTCGCCTCGAATTGATCGAGCGCGCTGACAACGCCTTCGTTTCGCCGATCCGCGACCGCGCCTTGTTCCGCAACGCCAGTTTCGTTCTCGAAGTCGCGGCGCGGCGGCCCCTGACGGAAATTCAGATGCAATTTCCGAAGCTGTTCAAGATCGGTCCGAACACCAAGATGAACGAGATCGTACACGCGCATTTGCCGGGCGTGCCGCTGGTGCATCTGCCCACGCCGCCTCCGCAGATTCGCGCGATTACCGATCACGTCTATTTCTTTCTCGATCGGCAATCGCCGCTCTGGCCGGAATTCAGCTCCGCCGCTTCGATCGGCATGCATTTTTCCGGAGACTGGCCTGAACTGGAGCTCGAACTCTGGGCCGTTCTGGAGGACTCCAGATGAGCGACAAGAAGGATCCCGGGCCAGAGGACAATGAGCGCACCGTGTTCCGGCCCAATCCGGGGCGCAGGCTCCCCAAGGGGCCGCCGGCCAATTCCGGGCCGCCGGCCAATTCCGGGCCGCCGGCCGGGTCCGAGCCGCCTGTGGTCCCGCCGCCCGCGACGCCTTTCAGTTACGCCAACGCGCCCGCCTATGGCGATCCGTCCCCGCCCTTGTCCTCGCCCGCGTCGGCGGGCGGGGGCGACGACTGGATCGCGGCGCGGCCGCCCGCCGCTTCAAGCGGCGCCGGGTCGCCCGGTTTGCCGCAGGCGCGGGGCTTGCGCTTCGACGATCTGGCGGCGCCCAATCCGAACCCGATCATGCGCTCGGCCGGGCCTTTGCTGCTGCTGCTCGGACGTCTGCGCGTGGCCGCCCTGCGGGCCTCTTTCGCCAGCCTGATGGAGCAGGTCGCGGAAGCCGTGAAATTCTTCGAAATCGATATACGCGCGGCGGGCGTGGCGCCCGAAACGGTCAATGTCGCGAAATATCTGATCTGCGCGACGGCCGACGACATCGTCCAGAATATTCCGACCGAAGATCGCCATGTCTGGACGCAATATTCGATGCTGAGCCGGTTCTTCGGCGAAAGGATTGGCGGCGTTCGCTTCTTCGACGAACTCGATCGGCTGTCGGCAGACCCGGCCAAGAATTTCGACGTCCTCGAATTGCAGCACGCCTGCCTCGCGCTCGGCTTTCAGGGCATGTATCGCGCCAGCGCGGCGGGTGCGGCGACCGTGCAGAATCGTCAACGCAGCCTCTATGAAACGCTCCGCCGCATTCGTCCGCGCGGCGCCAGCGCCTTGTCTCCGCATTGGCAGGGCCAGAATCTCGCTCTGACGACCAGCAAATTTCGCGCGCCGACCTGGGCGCTTGTCGCGCTGATCCTGATTCTGACGTTCGGCTTCTTCATTTTCCTGCGAACCCAGCTGACGCAGACCGCCGAAGCGACGGCGCTGGAGACCAATGCGCTGCACCCCAACACCAAGATCGCCTTGCAGCGGCGCCTGCCATCGCCGCCGCCCCGGGTCGAGGCTTCGCCGGCGCAACTGGGCCAGCTGGAGCGGATCAAGAACGCAATGGCGACGGAGATTCAATCTGGAGCCGTGACGGTCGAGCCGATTGGCAAATGGATCGCGATACGCGTCGGCAGCCTGATCCTCTTCAAATCGGGCGACGCGAAGATCCTGCCGCAATTTCAGCCCTTGGCCAGCCGCATCGGCCAGGTCGTCGAGAAGGAGGTCGGGCCGGTCCGGGTCGTTGGACATACCGACAATGTCGCGCTGAACGCCGCCAACAGGTTCCAGTCCAATTTTCAATTGTCGATCGAGCGCGCCAAAGCCGTGGCCGCCTTGCTGCAGCCTGCCTTGACGCAGCCTGACCGCCTGATGGTCGAAGGGAAGGGGGCCGACGATCCGATCGCCTCCAATTCGACCGCCGAGGGACGCGCCAGGAATCGAAGGGTCGATATTCTCGTCACGCGCACCGACTAGAGCCTTTTCAACCGCAGGAGCAATGAGGAGAAATGTTCAACAAATCGGCGGTCGGCGGCGATGTCTTCCGGATCCTGCTTTACGGCGCGGGATTGGGCTCGATTTCGGCTTTCGTCTGGCTGGCCGGTCCTTATATTGCCTTTGGCGAATTCAGGCCGCTGGAAAACGCGCTGGCGCGCGAGATCGTCATTGTTCTGCTGGTCGCGGCCTTCGCCGGGATGAGCGGCTTCACCTTCTGGCGCCGCCGCAGGAGCGCCGAGGCGCTGGCCTCCGGCATCGCCGGAGACGAAGCGCCTGACGATTCCGAAGCGCTGCATGAGCGTATGAAGGATGCGCTGGCGACGCTTAGGGCCGCGAGCGGCGGCAAGGTCGATTTTCTCTATGATCTGCCCTGGTATGTGATGATCGGCCCGCCCGGCGCCGGCAAGACGACGGCCCTCGTCAATTCCGGCCTGCGCTTTCCGCTGGCGCAGTGCGCGACGCCTCAGGCGGTGGCGGGAGCGGGCGGCACGCGCTATTGCGATTGGTGGTTTACCGAGGACGCCGTGCTGATCGACACGGCCGGCCGTTACACGACGCAGGATTCAGACGCGCGAGCGGATCGAAAAAGCTGGCTGTCCTTCCTTCAGCTGTTGAAGAAAAGCCGGCCGAAGCAGCCGGTCAACGGCGTCATCATCGCCATTAGCCTGCATGATCTTCTCACCTTGCCGCAGGAGGAAATCGCGGCTCATGCGCGGGCCATACGCACCCGTCTTGTCGAAATTTACGACGAGTTGAAAGTGGCATTTCCGGTCTACGCCCTCTTCACCAAGGCGGATCTGGTCGCGGGCTTTCTCGAATTCTTCGCCAATCTCGACGAGGGCGAACGCCGACAGGTCTGGGGAGCGACCTTCCAGACCAAGGACAAGACTCGGAATTTCGTTGGTCAGGTTCCGGAAGAATTCGATCTCCTGGTCACGCGGTTGAATGAAAAAATGCTCGACCGGCTGCAGGAAGAGCCGGCCCCGGGACCGCGCGTGGCGCTTTATGGACTGCCGGCCCAGATGGCGACGCTGAAGAAGCCGATCCATAATTTTCTGACCGCGATCTTCGAGCCGACCCGCTACCACGCCAATGCGACCCTGCGCGGTTTCTACTTCGCCTCCGGCACGCAGGAAGGCACGCCCATCGACCAGCTCATTGTCGCCCTGAGCCGCAATTTCGGCGCGCAGGAAGTGCGCGGCGCGATGCTCTCGGGCTTCGGGAAAAGCTTTTTTCTTACCGACCTGCTGCAGAAGGTTATTGTCGGCGAAGCCGCCTGGGTCTCGACCGACGCCAGGGCCGTATTCAGGCGCCTGCTGCTGAAAGCGTCGATCATCGGTCTCGCGCTCTGTCTTGGCCTCGGGGCCTGCGCGGCGTGGTGGGTATCCTATTCACGCAACAAGGCGCTGGCGCAATCGCTGGCCGACACGGACAAGGAATATAGCGTCGCGGCCGGGGGGCTGCGCAACGAAGATCAGGTGGCCGATCGCGACTTCCAGAAAATCGAGCCGCTGCTGCGCAAATTGCGATTCATGCCGGCGGGATATGCGCAGAAGGACGCCGCGATTCCAGCCGCCGAGACCTTCGGGTTGAGCCAGCGGGAGCGCCTGTCGTCGAGCGCCGTCGAAGCCTATCGCATGGGTCTGGAGCGCCTGTACCGGCCTCGGCTGTTGTATCGCCTTGAGGAAGCTCTCGACGCCAGGCGCGACGACCCGGATTACGTCTATGAGGCGTTGAAGGTCTACATGATGCTGGGCGGCCTTCACACGCCGGACAAGGAATTCATCGTTTCGTGGATGCGTCAGGATTGGGAGGACAATCTCTATCCGGGCGCGGGTCAGGCTTCGGGCCGCATGGCGCTGGAAGAGCAGCTTCGCGCCATGCTGGATCTCGATGACGGCCGCCCGCCGCTGGTCGATCTCTCAAGCTCGGTGCTGGAAAACAGCCAGCGCCTGCTGGCGCGCATGAGCATCGCCCAGCGCGCCTATCAGCTGCTCAAATCGGACGCGCGCTCGCTCAAGATCCCCGACTGGAACGTCAAGACCGCCGCCGGCTTCGACTCGGAAGCCGTGTTCGAGGCGAAAAATGGCGACGATCTTTCCGCGATCCGCGTGCCCGGCTTTTTCACCTATGTCGGATTTCAGAAAGCGCTCCTTCAGCCGCTGGGAAACATCGCCGATCAGGTTCGGGCGGAAAAATGGGTTCTCGGCAAGGATGGCGAACAATCGGCCGTCGCCGCGCAATATGACACTTTGAGCGTCGACATTTATCAGCTCTATTCCGCGGAATTCATCAAAAGCTGGCAGGGCGCGCTGGCGAAGATTCAGCTTCGGCGCTTGACCGCCGACAAGCCGCGCTATGCGACTCTTTCCACTCTCGCTGGCCCCTCTTCGCCTTTGCGCGCCTTGTTTGAATCGATCCGCGACGAGACCGCGCTGACGCGCGAGCGCCCCGGCCTGAAGAAAAAGGAGGGCGAGCCCGCGCCGGGCGCCGTGCTGTTGAATCAACCGCAAATCGGCGCGCCGGGTTCGCAGATCGAAGCGACATTCCGGCCCTATCATGAATGGCTTGAAGGCGGCGCGACGGCGCGGCCGATCGATCAGCTGATCGGCCGTCTCAACGAGATCAAGGACAATCTGGTCGTTTCGGCGAGCGTGCCGAGCCAGGCCGCTCAGGCCAACGCCAGTCTGCAGGCGCAGGTGCAGGCCTTGCGCGCGCAATCGGCCCGGCTGCCGGCGCCGTTTGACGCGATGATGACGCGCGCGGCGGCCTCCTTCGAGGCGGACGTGAACAATTCCGAGCTTTCGCAACTCAATCGCGCCCTGAGCGATCAGGTGACGGGCGTATGCCAGCAGATCGTGACCGGGCGCTACCCGTTCGACCGGACGGCGCGCAGCGAAATCGCACTGGCGGATTTTGGCCGCATGTTCGGCCCCAATGGCGTCGCGGACCGCTTCTTTCAGCAACGCCTTGCGAAATATGCGGATGTTTCGAAGAAAAACTGGCAATGGCGCGCCGACAGCGCCCTGAGCAACGCGCTTTCGGCGACGACCTTGATCCAGTTTCAGCGGGCGGCGCAAATCAGGGACGCCTTCTTCGCCACGGGCGGCAATATGCCAGCGATCAACATGCAAGTCTTCCCGCCCGTGCTCAGCGGAGCCGGCGTTTCGGCGCGGTTCGAGGTCAATGGCGCGGCCGTCGTGACGCAGGCGGGCGCCTCGGTCCTGCCGGGCGCCATTCAATGGCCCGGCGCGGCTGCCGGCGGACGCGCCGCCGTCACCTTGAGCACGGAGCCGCAAGTCGCCCAAACGCCGACCTTGGGACAGCCGGCGACCCCAACGGCGAGCCTGGCCCCCGCTGTGCTGGAGAAGACCGGCGCCTGGGCGCTGTTCCGGTTGCTGGATGTCGGCGGCGCCGCCCAGCGGGGAGATCGTCTGGTCGCCAGCTTCATCGTCGGCGGCCGGGAGCTGCAATATCAGTTCGCGGTCGGAACGAACCTCAATCCCTTCACCTTGCCCGCTTTGCGGGAGTTCCGCTGCCCGACGGGATTATGACATGCCGCTAAGCCGCGCCCTCTTTGGCAAAGTGCAGACGCGCCGCGACTTCATTGCGGTGGAGACGCCGCGCGCCTTTCTGTCCGTCTGGGAGCAATGGCTGCAAAATGGCGTCGCGGCGAGCCGGGAGGCCCTGTCGCGCGGCTGGAACGAAGCCTTCCTGACCGCACCGATCTGGCGGTTCTGGCTTGGCGAGAATATTTGCGGCGCGACGGCCATGGGCGCAATCATGCCGTCGATGGATGGAGTCGGCAGGTATTTTCCTTTGACCTATGCGGCCTTCGCCGAAGGGGAGGCGAGTTTGGCGCCGCCGGAAGCGGACGCGCAGCCGCTCTGGTTCGACGAGGTCGAGACATTCCTCCTGTCCACGCTGGAAAGCCGCGATCACGACGCGCTGCTTCGGTCGTTCAGAGATGTTGCGCCGCCCAGGATCGTGGCCACGGACGCCCCGCGAGAGCGGCTGGTCCGGCTTGGCCGCGCCGCGAGCATGGTCGCGGTGGACGACGCCCTGGACGACTTGGCCTTCGAGCGCAGTTTCGCCTCATGCCGCGAGGCGGACGCGGCGCGCGCCGCCGCCTCCTCGACATTCTGGTGGACGGCGGGCGGGGAGGGTTACGAGCCCTGCGCGCTCGCCTGCCTGAACATGCCGTCGCCTCATCTTTTCGCTGCGATGCTCACGGGTCGTTTCCAGCAGGGAGCGCCGCGCGTTGAAGCCGGACTCTGACCTTGCGTCCATGTTCGAAACGGGCGGCGCCACCCATCGCGGCCGTGTGCGCGACAGGAACGAGGATGATTTCATTGCGCGTCCCGACGTCGGCCTTTGGGCGGTGGCGGATGGCATGGGCGGTCATATGGCGGGCGCCTTCGCCAGCAGGGCGGTCACGCGCGCCTTGAGCGAGGTCGAGCGACCGGCGAACGCTTCGGCTCTGTTGCAGTCCTGCGACGCAAAGATCAGTCTCGCCAATGGCGAAATCCGAAGCTTCGCACAGCGCAATGGCGGGGCGATCGTCGGAACCACCGTCGCGGTCCTGCTGGCTTTCCCTGAGCATTTCGCCTGCATCTGGTGTGGCGATAGCCGCATCTATCTGGTCCGACGAGGCGTCCTTGAACAGATCTCGCGGGATCACACGGAATTCCAGGAACTGATGGATCGCGGCGCGCTGGCGCCCGGCGAGGCCGAAAACTGGCCCAATCGCAATGTCCTGACGCGCGCCATCGGCGTATTCGAAAAGCCCGAGACCGAAATGAAGGATGGCGCATTGCAATCCGGCGACGTTTTCGTGCTTTGCAGCGACGGCCTCACGGCCCATGTCGAAGACGAGGAAATCCTGAAGATCGCGGGGCGGCGGCCCCCGGAATCGGCCTGCCACGAATTAATCGATCTGGCCCTGTCGCGCGGCGGCAAGGATAATGTGACGGTCATTGTCATGAAATATAATCCGGACGGCACGCGCAGAATGTCCGCGCAATTGGGCGCCGCGCAGGCAAGGGCGGAGTGAGTATGGCATTCGGGTCGTCCTCGGCGCTACCGAGGGGCACGCAGCTCAATGGGATTTATGAGATCGACGAGCCGTTGGCGACCGGCGGCATGGGCGAGATCTATAGCGGCCACGCCATCCAGACCGGCGACAAGGTCGCGATCAAGCTGATCCGCGCCGAGCTCGCCGAGGATGAAGCCGCCCTGGCTCTGTTTCGCCGCGAAGCGTCGGCCTTGCACAGCATCCATCACGAAGCGATCGTGCGCTATTTCGTCTTTTCGATCGATCCAACCTTGCAGCGACCCTATCTGGCGATGGAGTTCGTCGAGGGCGAGCCGCTTTCCGATATTCTGCGCGACGGCCGCCTTGCCTTGGCCGATGTTCTAGCTCTGAAGACGCGGGTCGCGTCCGGGCTTCATGCGGCGCATCTGGCGGGAATTGTTCATCGCGATATCGCGCCCGATAATATTCTCGTGAAAAATCACGATTTTTCATCCGCGCGGATCATTGATTTCGGCATTGCCCGCTCGACCAAGCCGGGCGAGGCCACGGTCATCGGCAGCGGCTTCGCCGGCAAGTTCAATTACGTCTCGCCCGAACAGCTTGGTCTATACAATGGCGAGGTCACCGCCCGTTCCGACATTTATTCTTTTGGCCTCGTCCTGGCTTACGCCTGTCTTGGCAAGCGCATCGACATGGGCGGGTCGCAGGTCGAAGTGATCGAGAAACGTCGCGCCGTTCCCGATCTCCACGGCGTTTATCCAGAGATGCGGCCGCTGCTGGCGCGCATGCTCAGTCCAGATCCAGCCCTTCGTCCGCAGACCATGCTCGAGGTCGCGACTTGGACGCCCCGCGCCAAGGCGCCGGCCGAAGAGCGGACCATGATCAAGCTGCCGCCCACGGCGCAAGCGGCGGGCAAACTCGTATCGTCATCGGCGCCTCAGCTGGCGATCGCCGTCGGCGGCGACAGTCTTTGGCCGAACAGGGGACGCCTCCTCGGTGGCGGCGCTCTGCTGCTCGCGATTGCGGCCGCCGGTCTTGTCTACCATTTCGCCAGCACCGGACCAGCGCCAAAGCCCATTCCTGCGACGGTTCCGGAAACGGAAAGAAAGGACGAGGCCGCTGCGCCGACGTCACCTCCGCCGCCGCCGGGACAGCAATTTGCCGGGGCCGCGTCGGCCGATGAGATCCGGGACTTCATCGCGCATTACCCTTCCGGCGACTGCACCTTTCTTGCGCCGGTGAAGGTGACGGGCGCCGGCGCTCAGGTCGATGGCGTCGGCGTCGACGACAAGGCCTTCGTCGCCTTCGACAAGGCCTTCAAGACCGTCACGCGGGTGGAGGCGGATATAGCTGTCCGGGCGATCGCGCCCGCGCAATGCCCTGCGGTTGATTTCCTGACGCGCAGCGGCGGCAGCGCCATGGATGGGCCGAAGCTCTCGTTGCGCAAGGCGTCGATACGGAGCGGCGACGTGCTGACGGGCGATATCGCGAGCGACCAGCCTCATCTCGAACTTGTCATCGTCGATGATGACGGACGGGTCTATAATGTCACGTCGCGAATGCGCGGGGAGGGGGCCAACCGCGTTTTCGCGATGCGATTGCAAAAGGCGGCGGCGGCGGCGCGTGCCCATCCGATGCTGCTCCTTGCAATCGCGAGTCCGACGCCGCTGACATCGCTCGCCATCAAGGAGCCGATGGAGGCCAAGGCTTTCTTTGCATCGGCGGCCTCAGAACTCGAAGGTTTGACCGGCGTTAAGACGTCGATGGCTTATTTTCAGATCGAATAGCCCGCCCGACCGGCGAGCCGAGAGATGGACGGATCGACCAGGATGAAACCAGGACCGGGCCATGAAGCCGCTCGTTGATCTTGCCCTTAGCGCCGGAGGCCTGGCGACGCGCGCACGCGGATCGGCGATGGTCTGTTGTCTGGCGCTCGCCTGTCTTTTTGCGGACGCCGAAGCCAGGGCCGCGACGCGCGCGCTCCTTATCGGCGTCGACGCTTACCAGCATGTCCAGCCCCTGCGTGGCGCGGTCGCTGACGCGCGCGATGTGAAAAAGGCCTTGCGTGGAATCGGCGTCGAGGATCTTCGCCTCCTGCTGGATGACCAGGCCAGCCGTGCAAACACGCTCGCGGCTTTCGAGGCGCTCGCCACGGCGACCCGTCCGGGCGACACGATCTTCATCACTCTGGCCGGTCATGGCGCGCAGGAGCCTGAGCGCATCAAGGGATCGGAACCCGATGGAATGGACGCGGTCTTCCTGCTGCCATCCTTCGATCCAAAAGATCCCGATGGCGCGTCGGAAAAAATTCTGGCGACGGAATTTAATCATTACATCAGGAAAATCGAAGCGGCTGGCGGCCGGGTTGTTTTTGTCGCCGATAGCTGCTCGGGTGGCGGACTGGCGCGGGAGGTCGATCCGCGCGGGGCCGAGATGGTCTATCGAACGGTCAGATATGAGCCGATCAAGGACCATCTTGTCAGCGTAGCCGACCGCGAGGACGCGTTCGCGTCCATGAATGATTTTCGCCACTCGATCTTTCTTGCCGCCGTCGACAAGAAGTCGCGCGTCGCCGAGTTGAAGATCGCGGGCGCCGGCTATCGCGGCGCGCTTTCCTATGCTTTTTCGCGCGCGCTCGAGGGCGCCGCCGATGTCGATGGCGACGGCAGGATCACCGCAGACGAGATCTTCGCCTATGTGCGTCAGGTCGCGCATCAGCTCAGCAATCAGCGTCAGGTCGTCGTGCTGGAGCGCCCGGCCCAGCAGGACCCCCGTCAATATGTGGTGGCCGAACTGACGCGCGGCATTGCGGTTCGCCCGTTCGCGGCTGCGGTGTCTCCCGGTGAAGGCCTTGTGATTTCGTCTGCGGATCCTGATCAGGACGACATTTCGCCATCGCCCGGCGCCGGCGCGCCGGTCACGGCCGCCGCCCCGGCGTCCGGCCCGCCGGCGGTCGCTCTGGTCGCGACGCGGCCCGGTCCGAACCGCGCGCCGCCCGGCGCCATGGTCCGACTGGCCTCGCTGGACGGCCAGAACGCCGCGCTGGTCGCTGTGGCGCAGCAGGGGCAGGTCGCGCTCGTCGCGCCAAACGCCAATCCGGATCTGGTCTGGGACCCGCGCACGCATGATGTTCTTGCGGGGGCCGATGTTATCGCGCGAAATATTGATATTTCGGACCTTTCAGGCGTTGTCGAGCGCACGATGGTTCTCGAATGGCTGAAACAGCGGGCCGCCAGCGGAGCGCAGACCGTCAGGCTGCTGCCGGGCGATAATCTGCATGCGAAGGGCACGCATGTTGAAATTGAAGTTAGTGATTTAACAGGGCGTTATCTGGTGTTGTTCAACCTTTCTGGCAACGGAAATGTGCAGCTGCTCTATCCGCTCGGATCGGATCCGCCCCAGCGCATAGACCCGAAATATTCCGTCGCGTTACAGGTGCGGGAGCCTTTCGGCGCCGATCTGATCGTGGCCGCCACCGCCAATCAACGGCTAAGCGAGCTCGAGCGCCTGTTGCGCCAGTCATCGCGCAGGATCAGTCCGCAGAAACTCGCCGATGTTCTTTCAAGGGACGAATCGCAAGGCCTTCGACTTGGATTTGTCGGTCTCTTCACCTCACCCTGAAGCCGCGCCATGTGGAAATGCTCATCCTTGCTCGTCTTGTGGTTCGGTCTGGCGCCGGCGCTGTCGGTCGCGGCGGAGCAGTCGGAGGGCCTCACGCGCGCCGTCCGCGTGATCGCGCCGGAGCCCAAGGCGCTCGATGAAGGGACGCCGGAAGGGCCAGTGCCTACGCCGCCGGAACAGCCGCGACTGGCCAATAGCGCCGGCTTGACGCTCGAGATCTTGCCCGGAGCGGCAACGTCCATCGGGACTCGTCTGAGTTTTCGGGTCGGCGCGAGAAAGAAGGGCTATGTGATCCTTGTCGATGTCGCGGCGGATGGGAAATTGACGCAGATCTTTCCCAATGTTCTGTCGCTGGCCAAGACCGACGGGCGCAGTCCCGAAACGAACGAAATACCCGCTGGGCGGCAGATCAACATTCCCGCGCAAGGATCGAAAACCTATGAATTTGTCGCCTCGCCGCCGAGAGGCGTCGGATTGGCGATGGCGATCTTCAGCGAGACGCCGCTCGAACTGGTCGACCTTCCCGACGTGCCTGCCGATCTCGCCGGCAAAACCGGCGAGGCCGAATTTGTCCGCGACGCCGCCAATGGGCTCAAGATCCTCGCCGCCGATCAGACCGCAGGCTTCCAGGATCCGAAATTCTCTTTCGAAGCCCGCTATTATGTCATTCGCTAGTTCTGGCTAATCGACGTCGAACTAATCGACGTCAACCTGGACCTGCCCGGCGAATTGAATCATGATGACGCCGCCGACCGCACAAGGCAGCACGTCGCAATCGCGCAAATTTGGAAAGCCCTGAATGGTGTTGGTGGGCGATCCGGGCGACCATGGCCCTATCGTGGCCGGGACGCATGGGGTCGGGACGCCCAGCGCGGCTGCGGTGAGCGTCGCGCATACGCCGAAGGGCGTGATATTGGCGATCGGCGCGAAATCCATGATGGTCGCGGCGAGCTGGCTGGAGCAGAAAACCGTCTGATTGCTGGTGCCAAGGATCGGCGTCGGCATGGCTCCCATGCTGCAGTAACACATGCCGAGTTGGTTGATGACCTGAAGCGGCATATCAGATCCGATCTGATTGCTTTGCGCGTGGGCCTATCATAGCCTCGAATTCCGGCGATCGGTAGTGCCGCTTGCTTCCCGAATTCGTGAGGCTGCGACATGTTTGGCCGTCGTCGAAAGCGCGGGAGAGACGATGCGGTATTTGACTGCGGCCGGACTGCTCCTGCTTGCCGGGCCGTTTGCCTTGCTGACGGCGCCCGGCGCATCGGGCTCGGAATCGCTGATCGAATTGCCCACGGGAGGCATCGCGTTTTCGAAATTGTCCGACCGGGCGTCATTCGCCCTGGAATCGGAAAATATCGTCATTACGCCGACCAATGTCGCCATCAGCTACGCCGTCGCCAACAAGGGCGCCGCGCCGCTCGAAATGGTGCTGGAGTTTCATTTCCCCGATCTCGACTTTTCCGATCCTGACGCCCAATACGCAATCCCGGGGTCGGATCCGGTCAATTTCCTTGGGGCTTCGCTCCAGATCGACGGCAAGCTTGCGAGTTTCTCCTTTACCCAGAAGGCGCTGCTCGACGGCAAGGATGTGACAGCTGTTTTGCGTCAGTCCAAAATCGCGCTCGCGCCGGTCGGCGCCTTCCAGAACCAACTTGCCGCTACGCCGCAAGCTTTGCGCGAAAAGCTTTCCAGCCAGGGTCTGATCGTGGAGTCCGGAGCGTCCGTCGATGGCCAGCCGTTGTTTTTCCCGTCCTGGACAGTGACGACCAACGCCACGCGAAAGGCGGTTGTGCCGCCGATGGGCGTGGCGAGGATCGATCTGAACTATCTGACCAGCCTTGGCGCGAGTCCCGATACAGCGCTCAGGAAGGCCCTGCGCGAGCAGAAAGGCCTTGAGGCCGAGGTCAAGGCGAAACGCGCGACCTATTGCGTCGACGACGGATTTTTGGGAGGTCTCGACAAATTGGCCGGCGCTGACGAAGCGAATGCAGGCGGCGTGTCGGAAATGCGCATTTGGCTGCAAATGAATCCGGCCGCCGCGCCGGCTGCTCATTTCAAACTTGTTGTCGACAAGGCGAAGGACCGGCGCATCGTCTCCTTCTGTCAGAACAATCTGAAAAAGGCCTCGGCGACGTCCTTTGAAATGCGAAGTGACAATTACACTCCGGCGCCCGAGCTCAGGGTGCTGTTGATCGAAAGACGCGCCAATCGTCCTGTCGAGCCCGGCGTGGCGGGGCCGCCGCCCAAATAGCTCTCCCCCTTACCGGCGCAATCCGCCGCCGGTCGCCTGGAGCTTGACGACCTGTTCGGCCGCGCTCTTGCGCGCGGATGCGCAGGTCGCTTTCAAGGCGAAGTCTTTCAGAGCCGCGAGGTCGTTCTTGTCGATCTTGTTCAGGGTCTGGCCTTCGTCGGCGCAGATCTTCGCCTCTGTGGGCGCCAGCTCCGCCAGGATCTTGTCGATCGATTGGGCGAGACCGGGGCAGGTAACCTGCGCCTTGAGTTTTTCGAGGCCATCCTTCTGCTTCCTGGCCGAAAGGCGATTGAAATCAGCTGTCTCGCGGGCGCAGTTTTCGTCTTGCTTCTCCCGCGCCGCATCCTGTTCGATCTGCTGCCGCTTTTCCTGTTCGAGCGCGGCGAGCCTCGTCCGAACCTTTTCAAGGCTATCCGCTTCGGGTTTTTGACTGGAAAGGCGCTCGGCGGCCAAGGCTTCCGCCGCGCGCTTCTCGGCGGCAAGGCGCTCCTGTTCGCGTTTCTCGGCCGCCAGGCGTTCCACCTCCTGACGAATGCGTTCGCGTTCGGCCGTGGCGAGCCGTTCGGCGTCGATCCGCTTCCGCTCCTGCGCCTCGGCGGCGAGGCGCTCGGCTTCCTTTTTGTCTTCCTCAAGCTTCAGTGCGGCCAGACGCTGCTTGACCAGCTGTTCGGCGGCCAGTCTTTCGACTTCTTTCCGCTCGTTCTCGAGGATTTGCGCGGCCTGACGCGCTTTTTCGAGCTCTTCCTGTTCGCGCTTTTTGGCTTGGAGCGCCTCGGCCTGCCGCCGTTCCGCTTCCAGGCGCTCCTGTCCCTGCCGGGCTATCGCCAGGCGGTCGATTTCGGCCTGTTCCTGATCGCGCTTTTCTGCCGCCTGCCTTTTCGCTTCGACTTCCTGGAAGCGCCGGCGCTCGGCTTCGAGAGCGGCGATCTGCCGGTTCATCTCTTCGCGTTCGCGCCGCACGCCTTCGAGCACATAGATACGGTTCTGAGCGTCGTTCACAAAAGGCGATGACGGAAACTTCGTAATGAAGTCATGGAGCTCGGATTCGCTCGCATTGGCGCCGATGCGACGCCAAAATCGCGCATCGTCGTCGCGCGTGTTGAGGTAAAAATCCTGCAGCAGCGAGATCGACAGTTCCGGCCTTTGCTTGCCGCCGGTCTGTTCATAAACGTCTTGGGCGACCCGGCGGAAGAGCGTCGCGATTTCAAGGTTTGGCTCCTTGAGGCGGCGAATGAGCGCTGACGAGAAGGGACTGTTGCGGCCGGATCCATCCTGCGCGACCTGATCGGCCTGGGTGGCGTAGGCGACGACCATTCCCTCGGTGCGGTCCAGCCGCGCCAGACCCCGGGTCAGCTCGACGGCTCTGGTCAAGCCGGCGGAGCGAACGATCAGTTTGTCGGACAGAGGATTGTTGCGGCAGGCGTCGAGGATCATGATCTTCACGCCGCTTGCCGCGCCGAGCGCGTCACGCACTTTCTCGATCGACAAGGTATTATATCTCAGACTGACTTCGTCTTCGAGATTGGCGTCGATCGGCAGAAGATAGTTCTGTCCCTTGAATTGCAGACCGTGGCCGGCGAAAAAGAACAACGCCACATCCGCGCCCTGGGACTTCCGCTCGAATTCCTCCAGCGCGGAGTCCAGAGCGCGCATGTCGGCGTTGGTCGCGGAAATGACGTCGAAATTCAGCCCGCGCAGCGTCTCCGCGAGATCGTGGGCGTCATTGGCCGGGTTGGAGAGTTTGGTGACGTGGGCATAGGCGGAATTGCCGAGAACGAGCGCGACGCGCTTGTCGGCGAATGCCGAAAGGCTGAAAAGCGACCAAAGCAGGACGCTCCAGGCAGCCAGCGCGATTTTGAATCCCGCGTTCATGTCCCCAAATGTCCCGTTTCAGCCTCGAATTCTGGTGAATTGGAAACGTTTCAGAATACTACCAAAGCCGATCGCGGCATAGTCGCCATGAATTCGCGCGGCGCAAGCTTTGTTGGGAAGGTTACCGGGCCGGATCGCCAGTCGCGGCGATGCTATTTCTCGCGCACCACGCGAAATCCATTGGTGTAATAACGCACGTCAAAATCATATTTGAAACGCGATGCGGATCGCAGATAGCGCGGATCATTGTTGAATGAGCCGCCGCGCAGCACACGCTCCTGGCATTGCGGCCTGGTCCAGGCGGAACCGTCCGTCGGCGCGGATTTATAGGAATCGTTCCAGCAATCCTCGACCCATTCGGCCGCGTTTCCCGACATGTCGTAAAGATTGAAGCCATTCGCGGGGAATGAGCCGGTGGGAATGACGCCATTGTTCTTCGGGTCGTTGCAGCCGGAGCAATTGGCTCGGTTCGGCTCCATTTTGTCGCCCCAGGGATAGGTCGTTCGCGTTCCCGCGCGCGCGGCATATTCCCATTCGCTTTCACTCGGCAAGCGATAGGCCTTGCCCGTTTTCTGTTTCAGCCATGCGACATATTTCTGGGCGTCGCTCCAGTCGAGATTGGTCACCGGAAGCGAACCGGACGTCCCGCCCTGACGCGGCGGCGTATAGGCGCAGCCGCCCTCCGCGACGCACGCGCCCCATTCATCGACGGTGACCTCGCGCTGACCAATATAAAACGCATTGCGAATCGTCACCTGATGGACCGGGCCCTCGAAGGGGAACATCTCCGTCGATCCCATATTGAAGACGCCGGGCGGGACGAGCACGAGCGGCGGGCATTGCGGGCAGTCGCTGACGGTGGCGGAGGGGGAGGACTTGTCGGCTTGCTGCGCGGCGGCTTCCGGCTCCTGTTTGGCGGGGGGAGTCTGAGCCGGCGGGCGACGGCCCTTCTTCTGGAGCTCCTGCAGACGGGCCCGGGCTTGCGCCGCAAAGAGACCGTCGGGATAGGCGTCGAGATAGATCCGGAAATCATCGGGGGATTCGCTGCCCTTGATGTTTTTCCAGAAACGAACCTCCAGAGAATCTTCCGGCTTTGCCTGCGCCAATAAAATGGCGGAGCGCAGGGCCTTGCCAGCCGCGACGGAAAGCGGCGCGGCTGCGCAAGACGGCGACGCAAGAGCGGTGGAAATCACGATGTAAGCAAGGAGCGCCATGATGACGTTCCTGATGAACGCCGACGAACTAACGCACATAGATTGTGATCTTCTTCGACATGACGGGCGGCTTATGCGGGATGTGATTTTGATCCGCCAACAGCAGTTGCAGTGTGTGTGGCCCCGGAGGCAACGTCAACACAACTTCCGTTTGTCCATTGCCAAGGTGAATGTGATTGTAATCCGATGGAATGGGCTTGGTGAGGTCGACCATATCCGTATCGACCAGCAGATGATGATGTCCCGTGTTGGGCTTGTCGACGCCCGCTGGCGCTACGCCCATTTCCTTCAGGCCGATGCGGACGGTGAAACGCTGCGGCACATGAATGCCGTCGAGCGGATAATGGAAATAGGCGATCGCTCCCGGTGGGGACGGCGTTTCCGCGACGGCGTTCAGGGCCGGGCAGGCGTAAAAAGCTGCGACGCCCATCGCGACTGCTGCAATTCTTGGCAAGTTCATGAAATTGGCTCCTGAACCGGGGCGGCGGCCAGAAATTATCTCCGCCGATATTTTTTGTGCTTTGGCCCCATGACAATCACTTCGATCCGTTCCGACACGACCGGCGGGTCATGCGGGACATGCCGATAGTCGCCGAGGACCAGTTGGAGCGCATGTTTGCCTGGCTTCAGTGTGATCTTCTTCTCGGTTTGGCCGGCCCCGAAGTGCAAATGATTGAGGTCGCTGGGGATCGCCTGGTCGAGCGCAGGCGGCGGCGCGTCAATCAAAAGGTGATGATGGCCGGTGTTCGCCTTGTTCACGCCCGCGGGCGCAACGCCCATGTTGCGCAATCCGAAACGGATGGTCGATGACGGGTAAATTGTTTCGCCATTCCTCGGATAGATGAAATAGACGGCGGCGTCCGGGGGCGAGGGCGTCCGCCCTGCGTCCGTTGGCGATGCGCCCGCGGCATGGCCTTCGTCGGCGGCAATGACGTGAATGACCTTGGACATGACCGGCGGGTCATGAGGCACATGCTGGTAGTCGCCCAGCAGCAATTGCAGCGTATGGGGCCCAGGCGCGAGGGTCAGCGTCGTTTCAGTCTGCGCACGGCCAAAATGCATGTAATTAAGATCGCTCGGGATCTCGCGATCGAGCGGCGGCAGCGGCGCATCGATGATGAGATGATGGTGGCCGGTTCCCGGCGCATCCGTTCCCGCCGGCGCCAAGCCGATGCCGGCGATGCCGAATTTCACGACGGATTTGGTCGGAATTTTCGCGCCATCTTCGAGCCCGACGAAAAAGACGCTGGCGTTGGGCGGCGAGGGCGTGCGCGCTTTCTCGACGGAGGCGGCGTCGACATGCACATGCAGAACTTCCGACGCCACGGGCGGATCATGCGGGAAATGGGCCCCATCGCCGAGCAGGAGCTGCAAGGTATGATCGCCGGCTGGAAGGATGATTTCGCCTTCCGATTGCCCCCGGCCGAAATGCAGGTGGTTCGGATCGCTCGGGATCGGCGCGTCCAGCGACGGCAGGGGGCTGTCGATCAGCACATGGTGGTGGCCGGAGTTGGGCTTGTCTGTTCCAGCGGGTGAAATCTCGATGTTTTCCGCGCCAAAATGAACTGTGAAATGCGACGGAACTGTCGCTCCGTCGGCAATGCCGGTGAAGAATACTTTGGCGTTCGGAGGAGCGTGTTCGCGCTTGTGCTGCTGTTCTTGCGCGAGCGCAAGAAAACCCGGAAAAAACAGGCAAATGACGCAAATGAAACTACGCATTAAATGAGGTCTGAGCATATCATTCCCTCATTGAAAAGTAAGTCCGAGTACAAGCAAAATGATAATCAAACCGAGCGAAAACACAATGAAAAACGATGTTGTTAGCGCGGCTTGAAGCCCCTGCGCCACTATTCGCGATCACGAATTCGTCATTTACCGTCCCTTTGTCTTGCCCTGTGGCGTCATGGCGTCGAGTTTCGAGGCGTCGGTCGCAGCGGATGTATCGGCCATCAGCCCGCGATAGCGCACCGGCGCATAGCCGCGGGCGAGAAGCGACCCCAATGGATAGACATTGCGGCAGACCTTGCCATTGCAGCCGCCGGTCGATGATTCCAGCACCTCAGCCTTCTTGTCGGGCGTGAAGCGCACGAACAGCATGACATGCGAGCCCGGCTTGTTCAGCGCATCGCCGGGCAGCATGTCCCAGCCGCTGGGCAATTGCCGGGTGATCGCCGGAATGGCGATGGTGGTGAAATGCGTCGATAGCCCCCAGGCCGCGCTGACGAAGGCCGAACAATCCACGCCCGCGACGTCGGGGCGCGGATCGTTGCGCGTGCAGACGTTTCCGGCCAGCTTCCCTCGCCCGATCGACGACGCGAAACTGGCCAGGCTGCCGTGGCACCCCCAGCAATAGGGCACGCCGACGACCTGCTGATTGACCTTCCCATGCAAATAGCCCGGGCGGCGGATGCGATTGAAGCCGGAACAGGACGTATCGGGGTCGTTCCCATAAGAGGATGGATTGACGCGCCAGCGCACATTGGCGAACTCCATGCCGGTCTGAATAACCTGCTCGCGCGACAGCGGCCTGACGCCCGCATGGGCCGCCTTGAGCTTCGGAACGTCGGTAAGGTCGAAGCCGGCGCTTCCTCCGCCGCCCAGATCGATGATCTTGCCTTTGGAAATCTGCCGAAACCCGACGCCGAGCACGTCGCTCGCGCCTTTTCTGTTGCGGAGAAAATAGACGTCGCCGTCCGGCGAGATCGCCACGAAACGGCGGGACAGGCCGACATTTTGCGTCAGCGGCAATTCATAGACGCCCTCGATCCGGCCGGTGGGCGAAAATCGTGCGACGAAAACATTCGGCGCATCCGATCCAACGGCCGGAATATTTTCCGCAAAGACGAAAAACCGTCCCTGTCGGTCTATGTCGAGCAATTCAACCGCGCCGAGACGGTCGCGCACTTGAAGCTCCAACCGTCCCAGAGACTCGGCCGCCTTGCGCGGAGCGACTTCGATCCTCACGCCGGAATCGCCGCCCAGCGCCGAGAAACTGGCGACGACGGGGCCGCGTCCATGTGAGGCGATGACCTGCTTGTTGCGATCGGTCGATTGCAGGCTGCGCGGCGCGCCCGACGTGGGGTCGGGCGCGTCGGCCAGATCCGTCGAGCCCATTTGCGCGAAGGTGGATGTGATCGCTTCATCCGGCGGTTCGGCGGAGCGGGTGATCGACAGCCCTCGAACAGGCGCATCCTCGCGGCCCGTCGCCTGCAAGGTGACGACCTTCCCGTCCCAGACATGAATATCGCCGTCGGACACGATGAGATCCGTCGGCGCAACGCCTTCGGGAAGCTCCAGAGACTGCGGCTTGTCTTCCGGTCGGGCCGGGTCGAATTTCAGCACCCGGCCGTTCAACTGGTCGAGAAGGTAGATCTCCCCGCTGTCGCCGGCATAAATCGCCTGCGGCCCTTCCAGTTCGGCGTCATCGCCGGCATCGGCGGACAAGCCGACGCTCCCCTGGTCGGCGCCGCTGCCGAAACTCTTGGCGACGCTCACCTGACAATGGCCCGGCGATGCGATCGCCGCCATAGCCAAGGTCGCCATCGGCAAGAGCGAAAGGCAAATGTCTCGCGGAGAAAACGGCATGGCGACCTACCCGGGCTACCGACCGAACGCCGATAAGCTTGATCCTTCAGAAGCGGCGTTGCAAGAGCGCAGGTTCAAGGAGAGCTGGCTCGGCGCGCGTTGATCAGGCTGATCGAAGCTGGCGCGCTGCGCCGCCTGAGCCCGAAGAAGCGCCATAAATGCAATTGTAGCGATTTCGTTCCGCATTTCACGAAATTGCGTTGATTTTCGGGAACAAGACTCGCCATCCTACGGTTATTAAATACGGCAGAGCTTCCCCGGGGGATGGGATGATTGGCAAATCGGGCATGTGGGGACCCGTGACCACATCGGGAGGCGCATTGATTTGCGCCGCGGTCCTGGCCGGGTGGTGGTTTGCCCGGACGCCGCACTCCATTTCGGTCGCGCCCCCGCAACGGACTGAAAGTTTGGCGAGCCAGCCAGTTTCGGATCGGCCGCCAACGCCCCCGTCTGTGCCTGGCGCGGGAACCAGCGCGCCAGCAGAAAAATTGCCGGCGCTTCGTATCGACATCTTCCAGATTGCGCCGAATGGGGATGTTGTGGTGGCTGGTGCAGCTGCGCCTGGCGCGAAGGTCGCTCTGCTTGATGCCGGCGAAATTTTGCTGGAGACGCAGGCCGACCCGGCGACCGGCGAATTCGTCCTCCTGCCGCCGCGTCTCGGCGCCGGCGCGCATCGGTTGTCGCTGCGTGGCTCAACCTCCTCCAATAAAGCCGATATTCAGGAACGCGCCATGCAGGCGTTTTCGGTCGCGCCGCAAGTCAAGGTCTCGAACGCCCCTGGCTTGCCGCCTTCGGGCGCAGCCGCCGTCAAGACTGAACCGCGCGCGGCAGAAGCGGCGGCCGCGCCACGCGGGCAAGCGACAATCACGCGAGGCGATACGCTTTGGCGCCTCAGTCGCGACCGTCTCGGGCGGGGAGCGCTCTATCCGACAATCTATCAGGCCAATTCGGGGAAAATCCGGGATCCGAACCGAATTTATCCCGACCAAATCCTGACGATTCCATAAGCGCCAGATCATATTCGAGGTCTTAGCCTCCCTCGTCGTCGACGCCGTCCTCCAGTGGCTCAACCTTCAGATCGTCATCGCCGCGCCCCAGTGGAAGCGGTCGGCGGCATTGTTGACCCAAAAGGGAGCCTGCCTGCCGCGATCCTTGCGCCAATCCGAATTGATATAAATCAATTACAGGGTCAGAGATCCGTTCAAACTAGAGCGAGTTGATGGACTCAAGAACGTGGATGATCAAATAAAAAAACAATAATATCAATGATTCATGTTTGGCCCGTAGATGTGAAAGAGGATTCATCAGCACGAACCCTAATTGAGCGAGAGATACTCCATGTTGAAGATTGTGCAGTCTGATGATCGTAATAACAAGGTTGGCGATGAAGTTCTGATTCACGTTCGTCATTTGGCAGGCGGGCAAGTCATGACGATCGATAAATGCCCTCCTCAACTGACCGCACAGGAATGGCGCACTCTGCTCCTCAATGAGGCGGGCGCTTATTATCAGACCTTTGCCGGCGCTCGCGGCTTTTTCCGTCTGCCGCGCAATGTCTATGACGCCCTTGTCGCCAATCTGATGCCGGTGGCCGCCGAAGCGGCTGAATAAGACAGCGCAAATTTCGTATCAAGAACGCCCGCCACATTGCTGTGGCGGGCGTTTCCTTTCGGATGAACAGACGAAATTCGCCGCCGCGCCTTTACGAATGGGGCAGGGGCTTGACCGGCATCCCGGGGCCGATCTTCTGCAGATTGCCGACAATGACCTGATCGCCCTCGACGACGCCCTTTTCGATCGACACGAGGCCCTCATGAGCCGCGCCGAGCGAAACGATCCGCTGTTCGACGGTATTGTCCTTGCTGACGACATAGAGAAATTTGCCAAGCTGGCTCGATCCGAGCGCAGCTTGCGGAACCATCAGCGCGTCAGGATCGTCGCGCAAATACAGCCTGATGCGGACATATTGGCCCGGAAGCAGCGAGAAGTCGTGATTGTCGATCATGGCCCTGGCGGTGATCGTGCCCGTTGACTGATCGACGATATTGTTCAGGAAGCTCAGCTTGCCCGGATGGCTCGATTGCGCCTGGCCCGCAACGAAGATCTCCGCCTTGACTGGCCCCGCCTTGCGCGCCTCTTCAATGGCGACGAGATCGGTCTCGCTCGGATTGAATGTCACGTAAATGGGATCGAGCTGCACCAGGGTGTTGAGCACCGTGCCGCCAACGCTGACCATCGTGCCGATGGCCGCCTGATTGCGGCCGATGCGACCCGAAAAGGGCGCGCGGATTTCGGTATATTCCAGATTGAGCTGCGCGGCCCGGACAGCGGCCTTGCTCGCGGAGAGCGCTGCCGTGGCTTGCTGGAGCGAGCTCTGGCGCTGATCGAGCGAATCCTTGGCCAGGAAGCCGGTTTGCGCCAGCTTGCCGCCGCGATCGAGATTGGCGCGCGCGTAATCAAGCGCCGCGCTCTCGCGCTGGGCTTGCGCCTGCGCCTGATCGAGCGCCGCCTGATAGTCGCGCGGGTCGATCTTGTAGAGCAGGTCTCCCGCTTTCACATCGGCGCCGTCGGCGGCGACCTGCTGCATCAGATAGCCCGCGACCCTGGTCTGCAAGGTGACGTTCTGGAGGGACTCCGTGCGCGCCGAATAATCGAGCGTGACTGGAATCGCCTTTCTCACGACCGGCGAAACCGGGACGGGCATAGCCGGCATGGGCGCCGCCGCATGGGCTTCGCCCTCGCCCAGTTTTCCGCCCGGATGAATGACCAGGACCGAAAGACCGGCGCCGGCCGCGATGAGCGCCAATGCGCCCGGAATGAGCTTTTGAGCCTTCACGTTGACCTCCAGATTATTCTGCGGCGCTGGGCCGGGGATGATGTTCGCCCTGGTGTTGTTCGCCTTCTTGGGCGGAGCTTTGGGCGCCGCGCTCGCGCAGGCGCTCGATCATGTAGTAAAAGACCGGCACGAAGAGCAGCGTCAGGATCGTTGCCGCCAGCATGCCGCCGAAGACCGTCGTGCCGATCGACTGCCGGCTCGCCGCGCCCGCGCCCGTCGCGACCATCAGCGGCGTGACGCCGAGGATGAAGGCGAAGGCGGTCATCAGGATCGGACGCAGGCGCAGCCGTCCCGCCTCCATCGCCGCATCGATGATTTCGAGACCCTCCTCGCGGCGCCGCCGCGCGAATTCGACGATCAGAATGGCGTTCTTCGCCGCGAGGCCGATCAGCATGACGAAGCCGATCTGCGAATAGACGTCGATCTGCAATTGTCGCGTCCAGATCGCCAGCACCGCGCCGAGCAGCGCCAGAGGCACCGCCATCAGGACGATGAACGGCATGGTCCAGCTTTCATATTGCGCGGCGAGAATCAGGAACACGAAGACGATCGCCAGCCCGAAAATTAGCGAGGCCATCGAGCCGGCCTTCAGTTCCTGCAGCGTCACGCCCGTCCATTCATAGGAATAGTCGCGCGGCAGAACCGCCGCCGCCACGCGTTGCATCGCCGCGACGGCTTGGCCGGAGCTGTAGCCCGGCGCGGCGCCGCCATTGATGAGCGCCGAGCCGTAATTGTTGTAATGGGTCACGGTCTCCGGGCCGACAATGTTTTGCAGCGAGCCAAGCGTGGACAGCGGGACCATGCCGCCGGCGGCGTTACGCACATAGAAGCGAGAAATGTCAGTCGGATTGGCGCGAGCGTCCTTGTCGGCCTGCATGGTCACGCGGAAAGTGCGGCCAAACAGGTTGATGTCGTTCACATAGAGCGAGCCGAGATAAATTTGCAGGGTGTTGAACACGTCAGGCAGGTTCAGCCCCAGCAGTTTCGCCTTGGTGCGGTCGAGGTCGTAATTATATTGCGGCGTCGACGTGCTGAAGGCCGAGAAAAGCTGCTGCGGATTGAGTTCGGGCTGCTTGCGCGCCTCCGCGAGAAGGGCTTGCGTCACATCGTTCAGCGCCTGCGCGCCGTGGCCCGTCAGATCCTCGACCTGGAATTCGAATCCGCCCGTCGCGCCGAGACCGGGAATCGATGGAGGATCGAAGCTCAGCGCGATGGCGTCCGGAATCGAAAGCAGTTTCGGCCGCAGTTCGGCGACGAGCCGCGATGCGTTCTGTTCGGGCGGGCGCTCATCCCACGGCTTGAGAATGGCGAATTCGACCGCCGAATTGCTTTGCGCCGCATTGGTCAGGAAGTTGAGGCCGCTGATCGCGCCGACGATCTCGACGCCGGGCGTGGCCTGCAATATGTCGCGGACCTGCCGGGCCACGGCGTCGGTGCGCTCCAGCGAGGCGCCGTCGGGCAACTGGACCACGACGAAGAAATAGCCTTGATCCTCCACCGGCAGGAAGGTGGACGGAATGGTCCGCCAGACCACGAAGGTTCCGGCGATCGAGGCCGCGAAAAGCGCGAGCATGGCCCAGCGCCACCGGATCAGCCGGCGCACCAGCTGGGCATAGGCGTTTTGCAGGCGCTCGAAACCGGCGTTGAACCAGCGGAACAGGATGAACTCGCCCGCCGGCCGGTGCTTCAGGAACACAGCGGCCAGCGCCGGGCTCAGCGTCAGCGAGTTAAATGCGGAAATTCCGACCGAAATCGCGACGGTGAGGGCGAACTGGTTATAAAGCCGCCCGGCGACGCCGGGGATGAACGCCACCGGAATGAAGACCGCCATCAGCACGGCGGTGGTGGCGATGATCGGTCCCGTAACCTCAGCCATGGCCTTGCGGACGGCCTGTAGGGGCGGGAGCCCGGCCTCGAGCTGACGCTCGACATTTTCCACCACCACGATGGCGTCGTCCACGACGAGGCCGATGGCCAGAACCATGCCGAGCAGGCTCAGCATGTTCAGCGAGAAGCCCAGCATCTGCATCACCACGAGCGTGGCGATCAACGAGACGGGAATGGCGATGGTCGGGATGAGCGTCGCGCGCCAGCTTTGCAGGAAGACGAAGACGACCGCGACGACAAGGACCAGCGCTTCGCCCAGAGTGATCAGCACGTCATGCATGGCCGCCGCGACAAAGCGCGTCGTATCGTAATGCATGGCGTAGGCGATCCCCTTCGGGAAACGCTTCGACAATTGCTGCATCTCGTCCTGCACGCTTTTTTGCAGGTCGAGGGCGTTGGTGCCCGGCATCTGGTACACGCCGAGCACGACGGTCGGCTCCCCGCCGAAAAAGGCGGTGGAGGAATATTGCAAGGCGCCAAGCTCGATGCGCGCGACGTCGCGCAGCCGCACGACCTTGCCCGCCGAAGGTTCAGCGCGCAGGACGATGTCGCCGAATTGTTCGGTATTGCCAAGGCGGCCGAGGGCGTTGACCTGCATTTCGAAAGCCGTGCCGGCGGGCGCGGGCGACTGGCCGATCTTGCCCGCCGCGACTTGCACGTTCTGTTCGGCCAGGGCGCTCTGGACGTCGACGGCCGTGACGCCGAGATTGGCGAGCCGATCCGGATCGAGCCAAATGCGCATCGAATAGCGGCGTTCGCCGAAGATCTGGACGTCGCCCACGCCGGTCAGGCGCTTCAACGGATCGACGATTTGCAGTGAAGCGTAATTGCTCAAGGCGATCGGATCGACCGAGCCATCGGGCGATGTCAGGTTGACGATGAGAACGAAGTTCGGATTCTGCTTCTTGATCGTCACGCCGGCCTGGTTGACGATCGCCGGCAGCGACGAGGACGCCTGCGAGACGCGGTTCTGCACATCGACCGCGGCGATCGCGAGCGAATAGCCGACCTTGAAGGTGATGGTAATGGTCGAGGAGCCGTCGTTCGAACTGGTCGACGACATATAATCCATGCCCGCGACGCCGTTGATCTGTTGTTCGAGCGGCGTCGTCACCGTGTCGGCCACGACCTGGGCGCTCGCGCCGGGATACATCGCCTGAACGACGACCTGGGGAGGCGTGATGTCGGGAAATTGCGAGACCGGCAGCAGGAAATAGCAAATCGCGCCCGCCATCACCATAATGATGGCGACGGCGGAGGCGAAGACCGGACGGAGGGTGAAGAAGCCGATCACAGGGCGCCGCCCGTGCTAGCTTCGTCACGGACCTGCCGCTCATCAACGGAGCGGCCGAGCCGGCGCATCTGGCAGGCCAGCATGGCGCGATCAACACTATCGGCCCGGATCATCAGGGAAACCAGGGGATCGTTAAGCAATGTGTCAATGCGGTGGTCCAGCGTCTGCGTATCCATGATCGGGTCCTTTCCGCTTGAAGCCGGCTGCGCTTTGGATCAGCGTGTGGCGGTTCAAGGCTCGTTTTCTTGACCGGCTGCCATTTTCGTGACTGGCGACCAATTTCTTGACCGGCGGCTGTTGTAGTGTTACCGGTAAGTACCATTTGAATGTTACAGACCGGTCACAGCCTGTCAAGTGGCTGGTTAACGATTTCGAAGGAAGGCGAAAATGTCCAAAGAAGACGCAATGTCCCGGACTCCGCCGCGGGACCGCATCATCGAGACGGCCCGTGAGCTTTTTCGCAAACATGGTTTGCGCGGCGTGGGCGTCGACGCCATCGCCGAGGCGGCGGGCAGCAACAAGATGACGCTTTATCGCCACTTCGGCTCCAAGGACGACCTGATCGCCGCCTGTTTGACGGAAGCGGGCAAGGAGGCGGCGCAGGAATGGGATGAGTGGGACGCGGAATTTCCCGACGATCCCATGAACCAGCTGCACGAATGGATCGGTTGCGCGGTGTCCTGCGCGATAGAGGATCCGCGCGGCTGCGACATCGCCAACGCCGCCATCGAGATCACCGAACCCGATCATCCGGCGCGCAAGGTTATCGCCCAGGTCAAGTCGGCGCACCGCGACCGTCTGGCCAGGATCTGCCGTGACGCCGGCTTCCCGGATGCGGAACTGCTTGCGGACGCCCTGACCTTGCTGGTCGAAGGCGCGCGCGTCAGCTGGCAAACGGTCGGCCCGCAGGGTTCGGGCAGCCGCTTCGTCAGTGTCGCCGAGGCGGTGGTCGCGGCTTTCGCGGAGCGCGGCAAGCGGGCCGTCTGAACGGGCGCGGCGAAAACCCTAACCATCAGCGCTCGATCAGTCGCGCCAGATGACTTCGCAGGTCCTCGGCGTCCACCGGTTTGTGAAGGACGGGGAACCCGCTGGATTCGATTTCGGCGATGCGGGCGCCGTCGGTATCGCCGGTAAGCACCATTGTGGGAATGGCGCGCGCAGCGCGGACATGGATTTCCTTTGCGGTCTCGATGCCGGTCAGGCCTTCGCCAAGGCGCTGGTCGGTGACGATGGCGTCGAAGCACGATTTTTCCTTCGCGGCCAGTTCGAGCGCCTGTTCGCTCGAATTGGCGAGGAAGGTCTCATATCCAAATTGGTTGAGCAGGATTTCAAGACCATGTCGCACGATGGCGTTGTCTTCGATAACGAGGACGCGGCCGCCGGGATCGTCGACACCCGTCTTGCTTGCGGCGACGGGGGCCGCCTGCTGATACAGTGGGAGGGTCAGCGAGAAGCGAGACCCTCGGCCGACCCTCGACGCCACCTCGACCTCGGCACCCAGCAGGTCCGCAAGGCGACGGACGATGGCCAGGCCCAGGCCAAGCCCCTGCTCGAGATTGCGCCCGGGATTGTGCAATTGATGAAATTCTTCAAATATCTCCGAGAGCTTGTCCTCAGGGATGCCAATGCCGCTGTCGATGACGTCAATCCGGGCAAAAGCGCCCCGACGCCTGACGGTCAAAAGCACGCCGCCCATCAGCGTATAGCGCAGGGCGTTTTCGATCAGATTGCGCAAGGCGCGACCCAATAGCGCGGGATCGGTGCGCGCTTGCAAATTCCTCGGGACGCAACGCAATTCGAGCGCCATGCTCACGGCTTTCGGTGCGTATTCGGCCGTGAGTTTGCTGACCATCTCGCCGAGGTCCACGCATTCGGCGAGCGGCGCCACCACGCCGGCGTCAAGGCGGGAGATGTCGAGAACGCTGTTGAGGAGACCATGCAGGCCATCGACCGCCATCCGCATCATTCGCGCGACCTCGATGATTTTCGGCTGGTCGGCGACTTGCCGCTCGATGACGGCCAGCAGCAGCAACAGCGACTGCACCGGCTGGCGTAGGTCATGGCTGGCGGCCGCGAGAAATTTGGACTTGGACATGTTGGCCCGCTCCGCCTCGGCCTTCGCCGTGGCGAGCGCCCGGTTGCCTTCGACCAGCGCCGTGATGTCGCGGAAGGTGGCGGCGGCATAACGCTCGAAGGGTACGACCAGATTGCGGAAATGACCATTGACGCCGTCAGCGTCATATTCGAGGTCATATTCCTGCGTCCTCCCGCTCTCGATGATGCGCCCGTGCTTTTCGATGAGGCCGCCGGGAAGTTTGGCGCCCGGCAATGTCTCGCTCAGCAGCCGCCCTTCCATCTGTTCCGGCGTGCTGAGACAATATTGCGCCGCCACCGGATTGACATAGACCACCATGAGATCGGCGATCCGCCCTTCGTCGTCCCGGACGGGATCGAAAATCAGGAATCCGTCGAGGGAGGCCTCCTGCGCGGCGCGGAATCGCGTTTCGCTCTCGGTGAGTTTCTGCTCCGCCTGCTTCTGCCCGGTGACGTCCAGATCAATGCCGTACATTTGCAAGGGCGCCCCGTCGGCGGCGTAATCGAACTTGGCCATCGACGCGAGCCAGCGAATTTCGCCCGATGGCAGCACAACACGATATTCGGCCCTGTAGTCCGGCGCGCCTTGCCGAATCAGGTCGCGGATCAGGCGCTCGGTCCGTTCCAGATCATCGGGATGGAGGCAATCGCGCCAGTTTTCATATCGCGCCAGTTCGCGCTGGGGATCGCGCCCGTAAATTTGAGAGCGTTCGGGCGTCCAGACGATTTCGTTGGTCGGAATGTTCCACTGCCACGCCGTCGCTTTCGCTCCGCTGAGCGCGAGCCGCAGGCGCTTGTCGCTTTCCAGGAGCGCCTCTTCGGCGCGCTTGCGATCGGTGACGTCGAGGTTTGTTCCGACAACCCATTCCACCTCTCCCGTACTATCGGCGCGGACCGTCTCGACGGCCTGGATGATCCGGATTTCGTGATTGTCGCGACGCCGAATTCGAAATTCACGACGATTGATCCCGCCTTCGCGCGCATGCCGTTGAAGGAGCTCCGCCTGTTCGGCCAGGTCATCCGGGAAGACCGACGCGGCCCAGATGTCATAGTTCACGAACCCGTCCGAAGTCGTTGGAATTCCGTAAAGGGCGAACATCTGGCGATCCCACCGGATGACATTGGTTTTGACGTTCCACTCCCATATTCCGACGCCGGTCGCTTCGGTCGCCAACCGGCTGCGCTGCTCGCTTTCGCGCAGCGAATCCTCCGTGAGGCGCAGCCTGAGCTTTTGCCCGTCCTTATCGCCGTCCCGGCCCCGCATTATGGGCGCTCCCTGGATATTCGCGGATTGAGCTCCACTTATAACACGCACCATTTGTAAAAAAATCGCGGGTCGCTCGATACGACGCATGGCGGACGCGATCAAAAATTTATGCCGCCTGCCCACGATCCGGGGAACTACGTATAGCTTTCGGAGGTTAGAAAAGCAGATTGATTGCTCGCATCCGTGGACGCGTGGTCGCGGTTTAGGCGAGATGACGATAACATTGCCGCAGCCCCGCGCGGGATAATGAAGACGCGCGGAAAACTTAAGGACAGCTTGCAATTTGCAAGTCAGAATTTAAAGTTCGGACCATGTCTCAAATAGTACATATTATCGACGACGATCCTGTTGTCTGCACTTCGATCCGTCTACTTATTGAGTCCGAGGGAATCGAAGCCAAGACCTATTTTTCGGCGGCTGAATTCCTCAGCGCGATCGGGCCAAACGACTGCGGATGCGTGGTCGCCGATGTACGACTGCCCGGGATGAGCGGCGTCGATCTTTTGACCCATATTGCGGCGCAGGGTCTGAATTTTCCAGTCATCGTCATCACCGGCGAGGCCGACGTTCCGCTTGCCGTTCATGCGATGCGAGAAGGCGCAGTCGATTTTCTGGAGAAGCCCTTCAGGAATGACATGCTGATCGCGGCCGTTCGCAAGGCGTTGCAGCGAAATTCCATTCCCGAAGGCGCCGCTACGCAGGAAATTCGGGCGCGACTGGCCAGCCTGACCTCGCGCGAGCGCGACGTGCTGGAAGGGTTGGTCGATGGAAAGTCGAACAAAGCCATCGCCAATGAACTGGGCATCAGCTTCCGTACGGTCGAGATTTATCGCGCCAATCTCATGAAGAAAAGCCAGGCCCGCAGCCTGCCCGAACTGGTGCGCATGGCGATCTCCGTCCAGGACCGCGTTTCATGACCGGATTTTGGCTGGTCGATGGACCGCCGGGGTGAGCGCCTTTTGAGGATATACTTTAAAGGCGACCCCTGAAATTGGACCAGCGCCAATATTCGCCATGGCAACCGACCGTGTAAATTCGCTCCCCTGTATGAACAAGGATTGGAGCAGCAGGCGAATTTTCAATATATTCGAACGGTGTTTCCACTTCAACACTATCGACCGGGCGCTTGCATTTCTCGCAGGACGGATATCCATCTCCCCATGGCGGGACAAGAGCCTCCGGCAAATGTCCGGGTTTTCCCATTTTCGACCTCCCGAGAGTTCGTCCGCGCGCCACGCTTGGCAAGCGAAAGAAGACGCCCGTCTTGCGAGGGCTATTGGCCCACAAGTTCTCGCCTGTGAGACTTGGCGCTATATGGTTCGACGCTCACGCCCTTGCGCAAACAGGCAACCCCTTGCCAGGCTTGAATTGTCGGGCGTCGGGGAATGGGCGGGCGTCGCCGGGCCTTTCGCGCCTTTCCTTTCGACGGGAAATGAACGGGCGGTAGCGGCGCCGACAAGAATGACGATCTCGCCCGACTGATTTGTAACGACAATTCGCCCGCCATTCATGTCCGGGCGGCGGGCGAAACCCGTAATCTGCGCCCATACGGCGCTCAGTTCGCGATGCGCGGCTGAATGAACGGCTAAAATGGCGCCATCGTCTTTAAGCAATTTGAAAAAGTAATTTTCCAAGCGCTGACCTGTGCTCGTTCGAATTCTCTAGTTTTTCTTGAAGTCGATGCCGGAAGCGGGACCCTGGCTCCGCTTCGGGTATCGGCGCCGGTTGAAGGACCATCCTCCGAATGAGGCGCGCCCCAAACGGACGCTCGCGCGCAAAGCCGCGTCCCAGTTTCAGTACCAGCAGCGCCCGCGTTCGGTAAGATCGCACTCACCCTTAAGGGGTTGCCCATAGTCGAAAAGTCGGATCGATCTCGATCATTGGAGGCCCGACGCGGGAGGCGAGCGGCTCGAAAAAATTCCGCGGGGGCGCAGAACTTTCATCGGCGTGGCGCATTGTCAGATCAGTAGCGCAACGGCGTTCGAAAGAACGCCAGCCGATCCTGAAAAGGACGGGCGCTGCCGGGAGCGGCCTGTTCCGAGTCACATCGGACAGGCCGTACCTGTTTCATCCCCCGCTCGATTTCGCCTTGTCGCCCTTGTGATCGGGCGCTCCGGTCTCGCTTGGCTGTGTCAAGGAGGGCGGATCGCTTGCCGGGAAGGAGTCTTCCAGCTCCCGTTCAAGCTCGTCGTCTTTCTCGTCATGCTTCTGTTTTTCGGCGGTCGTCTTCGATTTGTCTTTCCCGGCCATTTCAGCCTCCTCGCCAGCCCACTTGTCAGGAATAACAAGAGCGGGGGCGACCTGTTCCCTTGGCGAAAAAGGAAACGCGAAGGCGGAAGAGCGCGCCACGCGATGGATTGGCTCCGTTTAACTTTGTCGCCGCCCCGCGCCTTGTCAAAAAAACGTAATCGAGCCGTCGTTTAACGGCGTTTGTCTTTTTCCAATTTTCCGATGGCTTCCATGTCCACCGATCGTCTCAAGGCCGCGTTCGAAAGCGGCGTACCGGGTTGCAACTGGATCCTGCGTTTCGACGCCGACGGCCACGCCGAGGTGGGCTCCGCCGCCGACATCGAGCTCATCGACAATCCGGGGCCCGGCTATGTCTGGCTGCATCTCGATTGCATCGACCGCCGCTTCATCGACGTCCTGCGTCATCTGAAGACGCTGACGGCGGAAGCGCGCGAGGCGCTTGCCGGAGACGCCAATCACCAATTCGTCGAACACGCGGACCACACGATCTGCGGCGCCATCGCCGATCATCAGCACTCTATCGACGGGCCGAAGGAAGAGACGGATTTCCTTCGTTTCGCTTGCGGGCCGGGGTTCCTCATCACCGCACGGCGAATCCCGCTCTATTCGGCCCAGACGACGCGGCGCGCCCTTGCGGATGGCGTGAAGGCCGCCAGTCCGATCGCGCTGTTTGAATTGATCGTCGCGAATCTGTGCAAATGTTCCGCTGGCATGATGCGGGACATCGCCATATCGCTCGACAGGATCGAGGATAATGTCGTGATCGAAGGACGAGGACGCGACCAGCGCGCGGGCCTGGGCCATGCGCGGCGCAGCGCCGTACGGCTGGCGCGGCAGGTCAATGGGCTTCAGTCCACGCTGGAGCGCCTCGAAGAGGCGAGCGAGTCATTCGATCACAAGGATTTCGCCGAGGTCGCGGCCAGTCTCGGCCAGATGGCGGATTCGCTCGCGCGCGACGCCGCCAACCTGCAGGACCGCGCGCGGATGCTCCATGACGAGATCAACGCGATCCTGACGACCGAGACCAATGACCGCCTTTATACGCTGACCGTCATCACCGCCATCATCCTGCCCGCGACTTTCGTCACCGGCTATTTCGGCATGAACACGAAGAATCTGATCTTCGCGGAAAGCGAAAGCGGCACAGTCTATGCGTCGTTCATCTGCCTGGCGGCCTCGCTGGGCGCGCTGGCGATCCTGTGGCGCTTGGGATTGGCGGGGACGGATGCGGAAGGGCGCGCCAAGCCCGCTACGAAAGCGGTGAAAAGATTGGGCTGACGCCTGCCGGATGGGCTCGCGCTAATGGCGCGGGAGGCCCAGACGCAAGGCGACGCCCGCCCCGTCGCCGGGTGCGGGCGTCGCCTTGCCGCTGATCTTTGAGTGTTAGTTCAATGCGTTCGAGACGGCGGTGAATTTCAGATTCATCTTAGCGCCGAGCAAAGTGGGCACCGTCAAGCAAAAAACGGAAATGACAGTCGCGATCACCGCATATTCAATTGCAGTGGTGCCGGACTCATCTCGAATCAGGCGCGCGAAAATCGACTTCATCGCAGACTCCATATGGAAAGTCATTGCTCCAAGCCGGGTTTGCGCCTGGGTGCGTTCGGAACAATCTAGCGCGCGAAGCTGGCTGACTCCTTAAAGTCTTTGCTAAAGAATTTGCGACGCTTCGGCCGGCTGCGGTCGGGGTTAACCCAGGGTAAAGCGCCGTGGAGGGCGTCTTCCGCCGGTCGCGGCCGTTACAAGGCGCAGACTCTCGGCTGCATCAAGGGGCCGGACTTGGTCCAGAGCCGAACGCCCGCCGGGCCGGAACGCGCCCGCAGCGGCTGCCCGGGCGGCAGCCGTAGCCAGGACAGGGGATTGAACGTCTCGCCGCCCTGTTTGAACGAACCGGACAGAACCAGCAGTTCCAATCCCTCTCGATTAGGCGGCGCGATATCGGCATGCGGCGGCCAGCTCTGGATTTGCACCCGTTCGGAAGGGCTTTCGAACAGAATGACCGAGGCGGTCCGGCCCGCCTCAGGCGCAAGGGCCGTTTCGCCGGGCCGGCGGATGATGCTGGCGTCATCATCGGCGTTGAACTGCCACAATTTGACGAAAAGGACGCAGCCCGGTTCGGAGGATGGCGCATGCGCCGTGCCGGGAGGATTGCGCAGATAGGAGCCTGCCCCGTAATCGCCCGTCTCGTCCGAGAAAACGCCTTCCAGAACCAGGATTTCCTCGCCGCCGCCATGGGGGTGAAGCGGGAATCGGCTGTTCGGCGCGAAGCGGACCAGAGAGGTCGCCCGCGCCACTTCATCGCCGACACGGTAGAGCATGCGCCGGTCGACCCCCTTGGCGGGGCTCGGCGTCCATTCCATCCGCGCGGCGTGAATGGCCGTCCGGATGTTCAGATCATCATTGAGACGCATGCTGGAGTTTCCTGTCGAGGGTCTCCCAAGCAGATGGGATTTCGGCCTGTCGCGGGCGAGCGGCGGTTTGGGCAAGCGGCGGCTTTGGACAAGTCGCGGCATGGACACGTCCCGGCTTGGACACGTCCCGGCTTGGGCGCTGGCGCGGCGACGCTTTCTTGCGGCGCAAAATGACGCTAGCATGATGGCCGGGGCAAACGAAGGGCGATCATTCATTGAGCCGCAGCATTTTCACGCGCAAGACCATCGAAGACCTCCGCCTTTCCCAGGTCTCCGCCGACGGTGAACCGACCTTGCGCCGCGCGCTCGGACCCTTCTCTCTCATGGCTCTCGGCGTCGGGGCGATCATCGGCGCCGGCATTTTCGTCCTTACCGGCGCGGCGGCGGCGCGTTACGCCGGTCCCGCGGTGGTGCTGTCCTTCGCGCTGGCGGGCTGCGCCTGCGCCATTGTCGCCTTGTGCTATGCGGAACTGGCGGCGCTGATTCCGGTTTCCGGCAGCACCTATAGCTATGTCTATGCGACGCTGGGCGAGGTTTTCGCCTGGATCATCGGTTGGGACCTTGTGCTCGAATATGCCATGGGCGCGGCGACGGTCGCCGTCGGCTGGTCGGGCTATCTCGTCTCGATGCTGGCGAGCTTCGGCCTGACCCTGCCGCCGCAGTTCACCGCCTCTTACGGCGGGCCAACGGCTGCGCCTGGCGTGGTCGGGTCGTTCAATGTCCCGGCGGCGGCCATTGTTCTCGCCGTCACGGGCTTGCTGGTGATGGGCACGCGGGAATCGGCGCGGGTCAATAATCTCATGGTCGGCTTCAAGCTCGCCGTGGTCGCGGTCGTGATCGTGGTCGGCGGCCTCCATGTCGCGCCAGCGAACTGGACGCCTTTCGTGCCGCCGAACGCCGGCGAATTCGGCCATTACGGCTATAGTGGCGTATTGCGCGCGGCGGCTGTGGTGTTCTTCGCCTATATCGGTTTCGACGCCGTCTCGACCGCCGCGCAGGAAGCGCGCGATCCGCAGCGCGACTTGCCAATCGGGCTCATCGGCTCGTTGACGATCTGCACCATTCTTTACATCGCGGTCGCGGCGGTGCTCACCGGCGTCGTGCCCTTCGCCGCGCTTGACCGCCCCGATCCCATTTCGGCGGTGATCGACGCCGTCGGCATGCCGGCGCTGGCGGTCGCGGTCAAGATCGCCGCTCTGGCGGGGCTGACGACGGTCATTCTCGTCCTGCTGTTCGGTCAGGCGCGCATCCTGTTCGCCATGGCGCGCGACGGCCTGCTGCCAGACGTTTTCGCCCGGCTGCACCCGCGTTTCCACACGCCAGCGGCCAGCCAGGCCGTCATCGGCCTCGCCGTTGCCGCGACCGCCGGCCTGCTGCCCATCAACCTGCTCGGCGAAATGGTCAGCATCGGGACGCTGGCCGCTTTCGCGCTCGTATGCGTGGCGGTGATGCATCTGCGCCGCCGTCATCCCGAATTGCCGAGGCCGTTTCGCGTCCCGCTGGCGCCGGCATTGCCCATTCTCGGCGTATTGGCCTGCCTGATCCTGATGGCGGGGCTGCCATGGCAGACCTGGGTCCGCCTGCTGGTCTGGCTGGCCATAGGCATGGCGATCTATCTGACCACAGGCCGGAATGGAGCCAGGCGCCACGCCAAGGCGGCCGCGAAAGGCGGATTAATTTAAGGGAATTGGACCCGCTCAACCCGGCGCGAGGGGCGTCAGACGTCTTCTGTCGCGGCGTCCGGCGCGGGGAGCGCCGAAAGCGCCTCGACGAGGATCATCCCCGCGGCCATGGCCACGACGAAGAGCAGGGCGCCCGGGCTCAGGAATCCGAGGCCGACGAGGGCGGGGCCGGGGCAAAAGCCGGCCAGCCCCCAGCCGATCCCGAACAGGGCGGCGCCGCCGAGAAGCCGTGCATCGATCGCGCGCGCCTGGGGCAGGGCGAGCGGCGCGCCGTTCAGGCTGCGTTCGCGCCCGGCCAGAACGCGGAACGCGACAAAGGCGATCGAGACCGCGCCGCCCATGACGAAAGCCAGCGAAGGATCCCAGGCGCCGGCAAGATCCAGAAAGCCGAGCACTTTTTGCGGTTGGGACATGCCGCCGAGGCACAGTCCGAGACCGAACAAAAGGCCGACAATAAAGGGCGCCAGGATCTTCATCTTGCGTCTATCCCAGCACGTGGCGGGCGACGAAAACGGTGAGGAAACCAGTCGCCATGAAGGTCGCGGTCGCGGCGGCGGAGCGCGGCGAGAGGCGCGCGAGACCGCAGACGCCATGGCCGCTGGTGCAGCCATTAGCCAAACGCGATCCGGCGCCGACGAGAAGCCCCGCGACGACGAGAAGCGCGGCGGAGGAGTTAATGGCCGGGCCCTGTGCGCCGAACAGCAGGATCGCGAGCGGGGCCGATGCGAACAGGCCGGCGATCAGCGCCAGACGCCAGAGCCATTTTCCCGGCTTGGGATTGACCAGCCCGGCCAGGATGCCGGCCACGCCTAGGATGCGGCCTTCCGAAAGCAAAAGTCCCGCGGCGGCGAGGCCGATCAGCGCGCCGCCGGCGAGGGCGGGCAGGGGGGCGAAATGGAGCCAGTCGATCTGCAAGGGAAACCATTGTGGAAACGGAGGGCGCGGCGCGCCTATTTATACATAGTCTATAAAATAAATTATGTTGCAGCGCCAGATGTTCTCTTCCGGGGGACGCGGTACATCCGGCAAACTCATTCTGGTTCTTCGCCGCGTTGCCGGCGGCGCAGTTGACGCGCGACGACGAAATTGGCCGTGCGGATGGCGCGGCCTTCGTCGGCGGTCTCGGCCAGAACCTTGTTGGCCACTTCCGCCCAGAGCCGGCAAAGCTCGTCGGTTTGCGCCTTGTGGGTGTGGCGCGGCGCGTCCTCGGGCCGCCAGGGCATTTGTGTTTCCAAAGCGACGGGCGCCGTTCGGACCCGCCTCGCGCCACCAGACTAGCGCCGGCGCGCGACCTGCGCCAGGGCTAGCGAAATTACCGAGCAATTCGACCTCCTTTCGCTTGAGCGCGGCATTTGCCCGCAGGTGATTGTCCATGCGAGAAAGCGGGTGACAGCCGCCTGCCGCCTGCTAGTGTCGGGCGGCAAAACGCGACAACAATGACACTTGTCGAGGGGGAACGAAAATGAAGCGTAGCGTCGAAAAAAGCCTTTTCGTGATTTTGGTCGCCGGCTTCGCGCTGGGCGCCGGACTGACCGGCGCCTCGGCGCTCGAATGCCCCAAGCTGCAGTCGCCGGGCGGCGCCGGAGCGGCCAGTCCCGACCTGACGGCGCAGCTGTCGTCGAAAGACGCGCTGGCCCAGATCCCCGGCATTTTCGCGTCGCTGCAGCAGCAATTTCCGGGCGTGTCCAAGCCGATTCTGGTGGACTACCTGATCGCGTCCTATTGCCCGGTCGTGAAAGCCAATACGAGCCTGAGCGACGAGGAGAAAATGGCGCGGGTCAAGGAATTCGCCGACCGGGTGGTTTCGAAGGCCTTTTGACGCCTCGTGGGGCGGCGAGGCTCAACCGCTGGCGACGAGCCTCGCCCGCAGTGCTTCCGGCGCGAGAACGCCGATCTGGCCATAGCGAATTTCGACATGGCCTTCGGCTTCCAGCCTGTGCAGGAATGTCCCGGCGGTGGTGCGGGCGAGATTGGACATGGCGGCGAGTTCGCTCTGGCTGAGGTCCAGTCAGAGCGCCGCCTTTTCGCCGCCATCGCCGTGGCGGAAGCCTCCGGCCCGCAGCAGGACCGCGATCATGCGGCGGAATTCGTCGCGGATCATCAGATCGTCCATCGCGCCGAGGGTGATTTTCAGGTCACTCAAAACGAGGCCCGCGATATAGCGCCACGTCAGCGGATCGCGCGCGGCGATCTCGTTGATCGCATGGAGCGGCAGGAAAAGCGCGTAGCAATTCCTGCCTGCCGACAGGCCCGCGATGCGGCGGCATCCGGTCACGGCGGGTCCATAGCCGCTCCAGGAGCCTGGGGTCATGATGTGCGCGAGGACGGGGACGTCGTCGCCGGGCGCGACGGAGATTTTCACGCTGCCTGAGACAAGCCCATACATGCCGCCCGGCGGATCGTCGATGGAATAGATCGATTGCCCGGACTTGAAGGATTGCAGCGCGACGCGACCAAGGACCGCGCGGCGGAATTCCTCCGGCGTCTGGCTGAGCCAGCCCCGCGTCCCAACGATCTCCTTGGCCTCATCGAGCGTCAGCATAAGATCTCCCAGGAAAAAATTTTGGACATTAAACGTAAATTTCGGGTTTGAATTGCCCGGCGACGGACAATTATCCTCGCCGCGACTCGCTAGCTTCCGGTGCTTCGTATTGGGAGGGGCAAATGTCATTGTTGAGAAAATTTACTTATAGCGTGGCCCTGTCATTGGGCTTCGCTGGCGCGCTGGCGCCGGTCTGCGCTCTGGCGCAGGAGCAAAAAAGCGCGAAAAAGCCGAATATCGTCATCATCTGGGGCGACGACATCGGCCAGTCCAATCTCAGCGCCTATACCAATGGCCTGATGGGCTATCGCACGCCCAATATCGATTCCATCGCCCGCGACGGCGTGATTTTCACTGACTATTACGGCGAACAGAGTTGCACCGCAGGCCGCTCGGCCTTCCTCACCGGGCAAAGCGTGTACCGCACCGGTCTCAGCAAGGTGGGCCTGCCCGGCGCCGATCTCGGCCTCAAGAAGGAAGACCCGACCATCGCCGAAATGCTCAGGACGCAGGGCTATGTCACGGGCCAGTTCGGCAAGAATCATCTCGGCGACAAGGACGAGATGCTGCCGACCAATCACGGCTTCGACGAATTTTATGGCAATCTCTATCACCTCAACGCGGAGGAAGAGCCGGAACTGCCGGATTATCCGAAGCCGAACGATCCCGAATTCCCGAATTTCCGCAAGAATTTCGGCCCGCGCGGCGTGATCCACAGCTGGGCTCTGCCCGACGGCACGCAGAAGATCGAGGACACCGGCCCGCTCACCAAGAAGCGCATGGAGACGATTGACGACGACATCGCGGCGCGCTCGGCGGAGTTCCTGGACAAGCAGGTCAAGACAGGCAAACCGGTGTTCCTGTGGGTCAATTTTACCCACATGCATTTCCGCACCCATGTGAAGCCGGAGAGCCTCGGCCAGGCAGGCCGATTCATGGGGCCCTATCCCGACGCCATGATGGATCATGACAAAAACGTCGGCACGGTGCTCGACAAGATCAAGGCGCTCGGCATCGACGACAACACCATCGTCATGTATTCGACCGACAATGGCCCGCACATGAATTCCTGGCCGGACGCGGCCATGACGCCTTTCCGCAACGAGAAGAACTCGAACTGGGAAGGCGCCTATCGCGTGCCGGCCATGGTCCGCTGGCCAGGCAAGATCAAGCCGGGATCGGTCGCCAATGGCATCGTCTCGCATCTCGACTGGATGCCGACCCTGCTCGCCGCCGCCGGCGCGCCGGACGTCAAGGAAAAGCTGCTGACGGGCTTCAAGGCTGGCGACATGACCTACAAGGTCCATCTCGACGGCTTTAACCAGCTGCCCTATCTCACCGGCGCCGAACCGAACAGCGCGCGCAAGGCCTTCTTCTATTTCTCGGACGACGGCGACCTGACCGGTCTGCGCTATGACAACTGGAAATTCGTCTTCCTGGAGCAGCGCGCGCGCGGCACCTTGCAGGTCTGGGCCGAGCCATTCACGCCGCTGCGCGTGCCGAAAATCTTCAATTTGCGGCTCGACCCCTATGAACGCGCCAGCGACACCTCGAACACCTATTACGACTGGCTGATGGACCACGCCTTCATGCTGGTCCCGGCCCAGAAATATGTCGCGGACTTCGTCGGCACCTTCAAGGAATACCCCCCGCGCCAGAAGGCCGCCAGCTTCACTGTTGGCGAGGCGCTCGAAAAGCTCTCGAAGCCTTCCGGCGACTGAGCCTTTCCTTTTTCAACGCATTGCGCGGCCGCCTCAGGGCGGTCGCGTTTTTTCAGGCGCCGCCTTGCGCCGGCGGCTCGGGTGCGCCAGTTTGCAGGCCCCCGCCCAGAGGTCCCATGCGCTCCGGTTTTCTTCTCTCTTTTTTCGTCCTGCTGGTCTTTTTGGGGCTCGCCCCCGCGCGCGCGGAGACGCAGGCGCAATTCGTCGGATCGGAAAGCTGTTCCGCTTGCCACAAGAGCGAATATAAAGCCTGGGGCAAATCGCATCACGCAGGCGCGATGCAGGTCGCGGATGACAAGACTGTTCTCGGCGATTTCAAGGACGCGCATTTCCGCAAGGGCGAAGTCGAATCCATTTTTTTCCGCCGCGACGGCAAGTTTTTCGTCCACACGGATGGGCCGGATGGCGGCTTGGCCGATTTCGAGATCAAATACACTTTCGGGCTCACGCCGCTGCAGCAATATCTGATCGAACTGCCGGGCGGACGGCTTCAGGCCTTCGGGATCGCCTGGGACTCGCGCCCCGCCGATCAGGGCGGCCAGCGCTGGTTCGATCTTTACCCTGACCGCAAGCTGGCGGCGGGCGATCCGCTGCATTGGACCGGCATTGACCAGAACTGGAATTTCCAGTGCGCCTGGTGCCATTCGACCGATCTGAAAAAGAACTACGACCCGGCCAAGGCGACATTCGCGACCCATTGGTCGGAGATCAGCGTCGGCTGCGAGGCTTGTCACGGCCCGGCCTCGCGCCATCTCGATTGGGCGAAGCAGCGCGGCGGCCTCAGCGACGCGGAGAAGAAAAGTCGCGGCTTCGCCCTGCGCTTCGACCAGCGCGCCGGCGTGACCTGGGCGGCCAATCCCGAGGGGACGGCCGCGCGCTCGCGGCCGCCGGGCGAGCGCAAGGAAGAGCTGGTCTGCGCCGGCTGTCATGCGCGCCGCAGCCAGTTCTCGGACGCGCCGAAGGATGCGCAGCATTTCTACGACGCCTTCCACCCCTCGACGCTCGCGCCGGGCCTCTATTATCCGGACGGCCAGCAGCGCGACGAGGTCTATAATTTCGGCTCCTTCGCGCAGAGCCGCATGCATGGGGCGGGAGTGACCTGCTCGGATTGCCACGATCCGCATTCCGGCAAGTTGCGGCTGGCGGGCAATGAGGTCTGCGGCCAATGCCACGCGGCAAAAGTTTTCGACGCGCCAACCCATCATCATCACCCGCAGGGCTCGCCCGGCGCGCAATGCGCGACCTGCCACATGCCGACAACCACCTATATGGGCGTCCATGCGCGGCAGGATCATTCCATGCGCATTCCGCGCCCGGACCGCACGCTGAGCATGGGAACGCCCAACGCCTGCAACAAATGCCACACGGACAAGGACGCCAGCTGGGCCGTTGCGGCGCTGAAGGGCTGGGGCATGGGCGCCAAGCCCGGCGCGCAGGGTTTTGCAGAGGCGCTGGCCCTCGCGGACGCCGACGGCGCGGGAGCGGGCGCGGCTCTGGCCCGCGTGGCGAAGGACGAAAGCCAGCCCGCCATCGCCCGCGCCAGCGCCTTGCAGCGCCTGACCGGGACGCCGGCGCCCGAAGTGCTCGCCATGGCCGAGCAACTGACCAGGGCGGACGATCCGATGATCCGCGAGGCGGCGGTCGAGGTTCTCGCGAGCGCCGATCCGGCGACGAAAAAGCGCGCGCTGACGCCGCTGCTGCGCGACGAAACGGCTCTGGTGCGGATGCAGGCGGCGCGCGCGCTTGCCGGTCCGGCGGAGGCGAACCTGACCCCGGCGGATCTCGCGCCCTTCGAGAAAGCCCTGGACGAATATGTCGCGGGCCAGATGTTCACGGCCGAGCGGCCGGAATCGCGTTCCAATCTCGGCGGTTTGAACCTCGCGCGTGGCCGGCTCGACGCCGCCCAGGCCGAATTCGCCAAATCGCTGGAGCTGGACAAGACATTCGCGCCCGCCGCTATCCAGCTCGCGGAAATCGCGCGGGCGCGCGGCGACGAAAAGGGCGCTGAGGCGATCCTGACCAAGTCTCTCGCGGATAATCCGCAATCGGGGCCGCTCAATTACGCCCTGGCCATGAGCCTGATCCGCCAGAAGCGCGTTCCCGACGCTCTCGTCCGGCTGGAGGAGGCGACGCGGCGTGCGCCCGACGACACGCACACCGCCTATGTCTATGCCGTGGCGCTGCATGACACGGGCGCGCCGGCCAAGGCCATCGAGGTCTTGCGCGCCGCGCTGACGCGGCGACCGAACGACCGCGAGACGCTTTCCGCGCTCGCCTCCTATGAGGCGCAGTCGGGCGACTACGCCTCCGCGCTAGGCCATGTTCAGGCCTTGATGAAACTGGAGCCGGACAATCCGCAATTGAGCCGGTTTGAACAGGCCCTGCGGGCGAAACTGGTCAGGCCGGACAAATAGTGGGGCTATTGACACTCCGCCGCACAAAAGCCAGAGCGAAGCGGCTAGGGTGGCGACCTGGATTTTCGATTGGCGGCGGAGGAAAGCGCAACATGGCTTCGGCACATCAAGCACAGAACGGCTGGAAAAATCTGGTTCCACCCGTCGCCGCGCTGATCCTGGTCGGGCTGGAGCATGCGCATATCCTGCATGCCGACAATACAGGGCTCTTTCTCGTCGCCTCCATCCTGTTGCTCGGTTCGGTCTTCGCGGCGGTTCATCATGCGGAAATGGTCGCGCTGAAGGTCGGCGAGCCGATGGGCTCGATCCTGCTGGCGTTGGCGGTGACGGCGATCGAAACCTCGCTGATCGTCGCGGCCATGCTGGGATCGGAGACGGGCGACAATTCGCTGGCGCGCGACACGGTGTTCTCGGCGGTGTCGATCGTGCTCAATGGCGTCATCGGCCTGTGCCTGCTGGTCGGCGGCGCGCGCTATCGCGAGCAGGGCTTCCGGGTCCATGGCACCGGCTCGGCGCTCAGCGTGCTTGCGACGCTGGCGATCCTCACGCTGGTCCTGCCGAATTTCACCATCGCCCGTCTTGGGCCGCAATATTCGCCGACGCAGCTGATGTTTGTCGGGGGCCTGTCGATTCTGCTCTATGGCGTTTTCGTCTTCGTGCAGTCGGTGCGCCACCGCGATTATTTCCTGGTGGATCCCGATGGCGACGAAGGCGAGGCTCATGCGCCGCCTTCCACTGGCGCCACCGCCTTCAGCGGCGTGATGCTGGTGGTTTCGCTGGCGAGCGTCGTGCTGTTGGCGGAAACGCTGTCGCCGGCGTTGGAGCGCGCGATCCATTCCGCCGGCCTGCCGGTTTCGTTCCTCGGCGTGATCATCGCATTGCTGGTCCTGCTGCCGGAGAGCCTCGCGGCGCTGGCCGCCGCCCGGGCCAACAAGCTGCAAACCAGCCTGAACCTCTCGCTGGGCTCGGCCATCGCCAGCATCGGCCTGACCATTCCAGCTGTCGGCGCCGTGTCGCTCTATCTCGGCAAGGAGCTGACGCTCGGCCTCAATGAAGAAAACATGGTCATTCTGATGCTGACCCTGTTTGTCGCGACGCTCACTCTGGCGACGGGCCGCGCCACGATCCTGCAGGGCGCTGTCCATCTGGTGATCTTCGGCGTCTTTTTGCTGTTTTCCGCGGTGCCATGAGTCAGGGCGGGGCAGGGCAGAAGGTCTCGGCGAGAACAGCCACGAATTTTCCGATTCTTGCGTCGCTGAGCGAATAGTGCATCGTCTGGCGCGCACGCCGCGCCTTGACGATCCGGTCCTTCCGCAACAAAGCCAGGTGGCGCGAAATGGCTGAGACCGGCACGCCCGCAATTTCAGCCAAATCCGTGACGGAACATTCCCGCCCCGAGAGCGCACAGACGATGCGCAGCCTGGCAGGATGGGCCAGGGCCTTGATGAGGTCGCTGGCCTGAGCCGCCGCCAAATCGAACTGCTTGACATCCATATCTCATTATCTGCATATATCCGAATATATGTAAATAATGATCGCCATGGATATGAGCCGCGTCATGCGCAAGCCGAGCCACTTTTCTCTTTCTGCTCGCGGCCTCGCCGCCGCTCTGGGCGTCTTGCTCGCGGGCGCGGCGCAGGCCGGAGACTTCACCGTTGAAAAGCGCATGACGCCGGACATGAAGGCCATGTTCGGACAGGTCGAGAGCCGCGACGTCACCCCGGCGCGCACGCGCATCGGCGGCACTCTCGTGAGCCGCTCGGTCGACGAAGGCGCGCAGGTCAAGGCTGGCGACGTCATCGCGATCGTGACGGACGAAAAGCTGGCGCTTCAGGCGCAGTCGCTGGATGGCCAGCTCAGCGCGCTCGAGTCTCAGCTCGCCAACGCCAGCGACGCGTTGAAACGCGCTGAGGATCTGCTGCCGCGCGGCTTCGTCACCAAGGCGGCCTATGATCAGGCCCGGACCAATGTGGATGTCCTGAAACATCAGGTCGACGCGATGCGCTCGCAGCGGGCGGTTGTCGCGCAGCAGATGACCGAGGGCAGCGTCCTCGCGCCGAAGGACGGGCGGGTGCTCACGCTTTCCGCCATTCCCGGCGCGGTGGTCATGCCTGGCGAGGCCATCGCCCGCATCGCTGCCGGCGCGCTGTTTCTGCGCCTCAGCCTGCCCGAACGGCATGCCGCCTTGCTGCAAATGGGGGCGCCGGTCCTGCTTGCGCCACGCGGCCAGGATGCGGGCGCCGCGGCGGCCGAGATGCGCAAGGGCCGCATCGTCAAAATCTATCCGGAAATCGACAATGGCCGGGTGATCGCCGACGCCGAGGTCGAAAATCTGGGCGATCTTTTCGTCGGCGAGCGCGTGAAGATCTATGCCCCCGTCGGCGCCCGCGAAGTGATGCTCATTCCGCGCGCGGCGGTGACGACCCGCTCCGGCGTCGATTATGTCCGCGTTTCGCGCGCCGAGGGGCCGCTGGACGTCGCGATCGTTTACGCCGATTCCGCCGAGCCCGGCATGATCGAAGTTCTCACCGGCCTCGCGGCGGGCGACAAGGTGCTGCTCCCATGAACGAGACGCCTGTCGCCGCAAGCCAGGGCCGCAGCCCTGAAAGGCCTCTCGGCCTCGCCGGCTTTCTCACCCGCGCCTTCATCGCCTCGCCGCTGACCCCGCTGCTGCTGATCGCGGCTTTGGCGCTCGGACTGCTGGCGCTCGTCACCTTGCCGCGTGAAGAGGAGCCGCAGATTTCCGTGCCGATGGTGGACATCGTCGTGCAGGCCAATGGCCTGAAGGCGGAGGACGCCGTCAAGCTCGTCACCGATCCACTGGAGACCATCGTCAAGGGCATCAATGGCGTGGAGCACGTCTATTCCAAGACCTATGACGATCAGGTCGTGGTCACGGTGCGCTTTCTCGTCGGTTCCTCGACGGACGCCGCCATCCTGCGCGTGCACGACAAGGTGCGCGCCAATATGGACAAGATCCCCGCCGGGGTTGCGGAGCCTTTGATCGTCGGGCGCGGCATAGACGACGTCGCCATTGTCGTGCTGACCCTGTCGCCCAAGCCTGAAGCCGCGTCGCGCTGGAGCGCCGACGGCCTCACGGCGGTCGCGCGGGAATTGCGTAACGAACTGGCCAAGCTCGAAGACATCGGCCAGAGCTATCTCGTCGGCGAACAGGCCGATGAAATCCGCGTCGAGCCGGACCCGGAGGCGCTGGCCAAATATGGCGTGACCTTGCAACAGCTCGCGGCAAAGGTGCAGGGCGCCAATATCGCGTTCAAGGCAGGGCTGATCCGCGACAAGGGCCTCCAGATCGAGACCATCGCGGGCCGCACTCTGAAGACAATGCCTGAGATCGGCAATCTGCTCGTCACCACGCGCGACAATCGCCCGGTCTATCTGCGCGACGTCGCCAAGGTGAGCGTCGTCGGCGAACCGAACGAGACCCGCGTCGTCCATTTCGTCAAGGGCGAGAATGGCGCGCTTCAAGGCGCCCCGGCGGTTTCGGTCGCCATAGCCAAGCGCGCGGGCGCCAACGCCGTCGTGATTTCCGAGCGGATCGTCGAGCAATTGCAAAGCCTCAAGGGCGTTACCGTGCCTGCCGACATCGATGTGCAGGTGTCGCGCAATTACGGCGAAACGGCCAATGAGAAGGCCAATGAGCTGCTGTTCCACCTTGCGCTGGCGACCATTTCCATCGTTGCGCTGGTGGCCTTCGCCATCGGCTGGCGCGAGGGGCTGGTGGTTGCCATCGTCATTCCCACCACCATCCTGCTGACGCTCTTCGCGGCGCGGCTGATGGGCTACACGCTCAATCGCGTCAGCCTGTTCGCCTTGATTTTCTCCATCGGCATTCTGGTCGATGACGCCATCGTTGTGATCGAGAATATTGCGCGGCATTGGGCGATGCGGGATGGCCGAACACGCGTCCAGGCCGCGATTGACGGCGTGGCGGAGGTGGGCAATCCTACCATCGTGGCGACCCTCACCGTGGTCGCAGCCCTGCTGCCCATGCTGTTCGTCTCGGGTCTCATGGGGCCCTATATGAGCCCGATTCCGGCCAATGCCTCCGCTGCGATGGTGTTCTCCTTCTTTGTCGCGGTGATCCTGACGCCCTGGCTGATGATGAAGATCGCCAGCAATGCTCCGGCCGATCATCACGAAGCCAGCGACGGCGGCAAACTCGGCGCGCTTTACCGCCGTGTGGCGACGCCCGTTTTGCGCACAAAGCGCTCGGCCTGGATATTCCTGCTCGCCGTTGGCGTCACAACCCTCGCTTCGCTCAGCCTGTTCTATTTCAAGGCCGTGACGGTGAAGCTGCTACCCTTCGACAACAAGGCGGAGGTCGCCATCGTCGCGGATTTTCCGCGCGGTACGTCTATCGAGGAGACCAACCGCATCTTGCGCGCGGCGCTCGACAGGGTGAAGGACATTCCCGAAATCCTGTCCTTCGAGACCTATGCGGGGACGGCGGCGCCATTCAATTTCAATGGCCTCGTGCGCCATTATTACATGCGCAACATGCCCGAGATGGGCGACGTACAGATCAACCTCAAATCCAAGAACGAGCGCTCGCGCACCAGCCATGACATCGCGCTGGAAGTCCGCCAGCGTCTGGCCGGGCTGGACATGCCGGCGCGTAGCTCGCTGAAAGTGGTCGAGCCGCCGCCGGGGCCGCCGGTGCTGGCCACCTTGCTCGCGGAAATCTACGGGCCGGACCAGCAGACCCGCCGCGCCGTCGCCGCGCAAGTGCGCAAGGCCTTTGAAAGCGCGTCCTTCATTGTCGATATCGATGATTCCTATGGCGTGCAGGCGCCGCGCAAGCGCATCGAGATCGACCAGGATTCGCTGGAGTTCTTCGGCGTCCAGCAGGGCGACGTGTTCGAGACGCTGCGCCGGCTCTATGGCCAGGAAGTGGTCGGCTATTCGCATCGGGGCGAAGGGCGGCAACCGCTGCCGATCCGGCTGGCGCTGGCCAAGAACGCTCGCCAATTGAACGAGGCGGCGCTGACCACGCCCGTTCCCGCCAACGCCCTGCCGGGCAATCGCGCTATCGTCGAACTCGGCGATGTGGTGCGGGTCTCGGACGAGTTGTCGTCTTTCCCGATCTTCCGCCACAATGGCCGCGCCGCCGAAATGGTGCAGGCCGAGCTGGCGGGCGCCTATGAGGCGCCGCTCTATGGCATGCAGGCGGTGAACGCCGCGCTCGAGAAAATGGATTGGCCCGCGGGCCTTCCCAGGCCGCAGGTTCTGCTACACGGCCAGCCGCTCGACGAGAGCAAGGCCTCGCTGTTGTGGGATGGCGAATGGGAAGTCACCTGGGTGACTTTCCGGGACATGGGCGCGGCCTTCATGGCGGCGCTGGTTGGCATCTATATTCTGGTCGTGGCGCAGTTCCGCTCGTTCAAGCTGCCGCTGGTGATCCTGACGCCAATTCCGCTGACTCTCATCGGCATCATGCTGGGCCATTGGCTGTTCCACGCCGCCTTTACCGCGACCTCAATGATCGGCTTCATCGCGCTTGCCGGCATCATCGTGCGCAATTCGATCTTGCTGGTGGATTTCGTCCGCCACGCCGATCCTTCAAAGGGGCTGCGTGCGGTCCTGATCGAGGCCGGGGCGATCCGCTTCAAGCCGATCCTGCTCACCGCGCTCGCGGCGATGATTGGCGCTGCGGTCATTTTGTCCGACCCGATCTTCCAGGGTCTGGCGCTGTCGCTGCTGTTCGGCCTCGCCTCGTCCACGGCGCTGACCGTGCTGGTGATTCCGGCGATCTATGTCGTTCTGCGCGGCGGCCCGAATTTCGACGCGAGCTGAGAGAGGGCGCTTACGCGTCCTTCGCTCTTTCATGGGCGAGGCCGCCGGCGAAGACGCGGCTCGCCTTGATATCCTCGGCGCGGATGGTGGATAGCGCCTCGACATCCACCAGCGCGCCGGTCTCGAACAGGCGGTTGGCCTGGCGAAGGCGCGCGCGGTCGAGGGCGTTGCGAATCGATCGCGCGTTGGCGAAATGGGGCAGGCCTCGGCGCACGGCGATGTAATCCACCATGGCGGCGCGGCCTTCCGCGTCGAAGCGATAATCCTGCTGTGCCAGCATGCTCTCGGCGATGCGCAGCAATTCCTCGTCGGCATAGTCTGGGAATTCGATGTGATGGGCGATGCGCGAGCGGAAGCCCGGATTGCTGGCGAAGAAGTTTTCCATGCGGTCGGCGTAGCCGGCGAGGATCACGACCAGATCGTCGCGATGGTTCTCCATCACCTGCAACAGGATCTCGATGGCCTCCTGGCCATAGTCGCGCTCGTTGTCAGGCTTGTAGAGATAATAGGCCTCGTCGATGAACAGCACGCCGCCCATGGCTTTCTTGAGCACTTCACGGGTCTTGGGCGCGGTATGGCCAATATATTGGCCGACGAGATCGTCGCGCGTCACCGAGACGAGATGGCCCTTGCGGACATAGCCCAGCCGGTGCAGCAGATTGGCCATTTTGAGCGCGACAGTGGTCTTGCCGACGCCGGGATTGCCGGTGAAGCTCATGTGCAGGGTCGGCGTCTCATGCGCCAGCCCAAGCTTGCGCCGGGCGCGATCGACCAGCAGCAGCGCGGCGGTTTCCCGGATGCGGTTCTTGACGGGCGCGAGGCCGATCAATTCGCGGTCGAGTTCGCCGAGAACGTCGGCGACGCCGGAGGAGCGATAATCCTCGGCGAGATCTATCCGGCCATCGGGCCGCGCTTCGGGCGCCGCCGCGACTTCACCTTCGGACGCGGGAACAAGCTCGTTCATGGTGCGCTCTTTCGGCTCGATTTTTTGGCTCGTTTTTTCCGGGATGGGGGCGGGGCCAAATGGGAGGAAATCCGGCCCCGCCCGCGCGTCAGGCCCGCTCCGACATCGTGATGTTGACGGTGCGGCCGCGCACCTCGGTGCGGGTCATCGTGAAGTGCGGCTCGACTTTCGGTCGCTGCACGATGAAGGACATGCGCACCGTTTCGAAACCGCGCAAGGAATCGAAGGCGATGAGCTTGATATAGACGTCCGGATGGGCCTTGCGGCAGGCGTTCAGCTCCATCATCACGCCTGCGGCGTCCTTCAGGTCGAACATGGGATGGCCCCACATTTCCCAATAGGTGTTACGCGGGTGCGGGTCGTCGGTATATTCGACGCCGATGGCCCAGTCGTTGCGCAGGCAATATTCGACCTGCGCCTTGATCTGATCCTCGTCGAGATCGGGGAGATAAGAGAAGCATCCCTGTGTGATGCGCATGTTTGGTCTCCATAAATGTTTGCCGAAATATTCCCTTCTCCCGCAAGGGGAGAAGGGAGCGCCGGGCCGTTGTTACTGAGCCGCGACCGGCGTCGGCACGAAGTCCGAGGTGTCGGTCGAGGTATAGTTGAAGGAAATATTGCCCCAGGTGTCGAGCGCGGCTTCGAGCGGCTTGCACCATTTGGCGGCGGCGCGCAGGATTTCCGGGCCTTCCGCGTCGATGTCGCGGCCTTCGTTGCGCGCCAGCACCATGGCTTCCAGCGCCACGCGATTGGCGGTTGCGCCGGCCTGGATGCCCATCGGATGGCCGATGGTGCCGCCGCCGAACTGCAACACGACATCGTCGCCGAACAGGCTGAGCAGCTGGTGCATCTGGCCGGCGTGAATGCCGCCCGAGGCGACCGGCATGACCTTGCGGATGTCGCACCAGTCCTGGTCGAAATAGACTCCGCGCTGCAGGTCCAATTTCGTCGTGGCCTCGCGGCAGACGTTGTAATAGCCCTGCACGGTCATCGGATCGCCTTCCAGCTTGCCGACGGCGGTGCCCGCGTGAATGTGGTCCACGCCGGCAAGGCGCATCCATTTGGCGATGACGCGGAACGACACTCCGTGGTTTTTCTGCCGGGTATAGGTGCCGTGGCCGGCGCGGTGCAGATGCAGGATCATGTCATTCTGGCGGCACCATTCGGAAATGGACTGGATCGCGGTATAGCCGATGATCAGGTCGATCATGACGATGACCGAGCCAAGCTCCTTGGCGAATTCGGCGCGGCGGTACATTTCCTCCATCGTGCCGGCGGTGATGTTGAGGTAATGGCCCTTGATCTCGCCTGTGGCCGCTGTAGCCTTGTTCACGGCCTCCATGCAGTAGAGGAAGCGGTCGCGCCAATGCATGAAGGGCTGAGAATTGATGTTCTCATCGTCCTTCATGAAGTCCAGGCCGCCCTTGAGGCCCTCATAGACCACGCGGCCGTAATTCTTGGCCGAGAGGCCGAGCTTCGGCTTGGTCGTCGCGCCGAGCAGCGGGCGGCCGAACTTGTCGAGGCGTTCGCGCTCGACCACGATGCCGGTCGGCGGACCCTTGAAGGTCTTCACATAGGCCGGCGGGAAATACATGTCCTCGAGACGCGCGGCCTTGAGCGGCTTGAACGAGAAGACATTGCCGATGATCGAAGCCGTGAGGTTGGCGATGGAGCCTTCCTCGAACAGGATGTAATCATAGGCGACATAAACGAAATACTGGCCGGGATTGCCGGGCACCGGATCGACGCGATAGGCCTTGGCGCGATAGGAATCGCAGGCGGTCAGGCGGTCGGTCCACACCACCGTCCAGGTCGCGGTGGAGGATTCGCCGGCCACGGCGGCGGCGGCTTCGATCGGGTCCACGCCTTCTTGCGGCGTGATGCGGAAAAGGGCGATGATGTCGGTGGCTTTGGGCTCATATTCGCCGTTCCAATAGCCCATCTGGGCATATTTCAGCACGCCGGACTTGTAGCGCTCCTTGCCCTTGATTTCCTTGACCTTGGTTTCCATCGCGCTCTCCCTTCGAGCTTGGTTTTTGCGCCATTGCGATTGCGATGAAGCGTTTTACGCCGGACCAATATTTGAGTTAAGTTCATTGTTTCAAACGTTATATGTTACTGGAGTATGATGATGCTGCGGAGGGTGACGCTCCATCAATTGCGCCTCATGGCGGCTCTCGCGCGTCATATGAACATGACGAGGGCGGCCGAAGAGATGCACATGACTGCCTCGGCTTTTTCGATCCAGATCAAGCAGTTGTCAGAAAGTCTTGGACTGCCGCTGCATGAACAGGCGGGTAAGAGGATCTTCCTGACCGAGGCGGGCCGAGCCGCGGCGGCGGCGAGCCGGGACATGGTGGACCGGCTGGACCTGCTGGGCATGGAGCTGGCCGAATTGCAGGGCTTTGAGCGCGGCTGTCTGAGGCTGGCGATGATCACCACGGCGCGCTATTTCGCCACCCGTTTGATCGGCGATTTCTGTCGCGACCATCCCAAGATCGAGCTTGTGCTCGAAGTCGTCAATCGTGACCAGATTCTGGAGCGCATCCGCCAGAATCTTGACGATCTTTACATCATGGGCCGGCCGCCCGAAGAGCCGGACGTCGTGGCCATTCCCTTCATCGAAAATCCGCTGGTCGTGCTGGCGCCCGCCGGACACCCACTCTGCGCCGAGAAGCGGATCGAACCGGCGCGCCTTGACAGCGAGGCCTTCATCCTGCGCGAGCCCGGCTCGGGAACGCGCCAGGTGACGGAGCGCTATTTTGTGGAACATGGCATCAGCCCGGCGACGCGCATGACGCTGGGCAGCGACGAGACCATCAAGCAGGCGGTCGCCGCCGGGCTCGGCCTTGCCGTCCTGTCGCGTCACGTCCTCGCGCTCGACGCCCCCTCAGGCGCCTTGCGGGAACTCGATGTGCAGGGCTTTCCCCTCATGCGGCAATGGTATGCGGTGCATCTGGCCGCGAAAAAGCTGTCGCCACTGGCGACAGCTTTTTTGACCTTGCTGAAGGAGTCTCGGGAGCGCGGCTAGTCTAGCAATTAGCAATTAGTGCAGCAACGCCGCCATGATTTAGTTTACTTCGAGCGTACGGTCGCCTTGCGAACTATACACGAGCATCCGCATCTACAAATCGATCAAGCCCAAGTGGAGCGCTTTCGCCACTGCGTGGGTCTTATTGCCAGCCGCGATCTTATTCATGGCGGCTTTCATATGTGTGATCACGGTTTCGTTCGAGATGCCGATAATGTCGGCGGTGTCCTGGGTGGTCTTGCCGCGCGCCGCCCAGGAGAGGACATCCCTTTCACGATCGGTCAACTTAAAATTCAGAGCCGTGCGCCGACGAATCATGATGTCGGATGGCAAAGCCTTATTGGCAGCTTCGACATCGATGACGCGCTGAAGCCAGTAAGTCAAAATAAAATGCAGGGTTTTGCCGTGTTCTTCTCGCATACGGCGGAACTCTTCTTCGCCGCTCATCCAGGTCATGGAGCATAGCGCTGAATGATACCTGCCCAATTCGTCGACGAAGTGCAGAGGAATCACCAAGCCATTATGAAAATGATAATCTCGAGAGGCTTCGAAAACCTTCAGCGCGCCGGATCGCTTCTTGCCTAGTCGCTCCGGCAATGGAACATCCGACCATATGAACGGCCTATTGGTGCGGCGTCCAACCTTGATCACCTCGTCCACTTCAAAAAACGAATGGGTCAGGTACTCGCTTTCCCACCTTTGCCCCGTCGTCCCAAAATAAAGGAAGTCGTTCTTATAGGCGTCGCTGATGTCGAGGAAACAAAATCCTCCAAAGCCGAAATCGCCAATCAGATTATGCAGAACGTCCCGCAAAGCTTCCCGGCTATTGAGCGTCTCAATCGATGCGATGAGGCGATCGCGATTCATTTCCAAAACTCCCCCGTCCTGGGAATGGCGGCAGAGCCGTTCCTTAGTCTTTGATCTCAAAGGCATAAGAACGAGGTGACGCCATGAGGGACGATGTTTCCGCCCAGCGAATGCGCACAATCTATTGCCATGAATGGCAGCGGCCGGAAACCGTGCTGCAGATCATGCGATTTCGCAAGCGAATTTTGGTCGATCGCTACGGTTGGAATCTGCGCGTTGCGGGCGACCTCGAACGCGATGAATTCGACACGGACGAGGCCTTACATTGCGCGATATTCGAAGGTTCGGAAATCAAAGCCTGCTTTCGGCTGTCGCGCACCGATTTTCCTTATTTAGCCCGCGAACAATTCGGTCATCTCGCGACCAACAAGCCCTATCCGCAAAGTTCGGCGGTCTGGGAGATCAGCCGTCTTGCCGTCGCCGAAGACAGGCGCCCGTTCGAAACGGTCCTCTACACATATTCGGCCATTTTTCACTTCGCGCGCAGCCGCGGAGCGGCCTCGCTCGTCGCCTTTGCCGATCTCGCCAAAGAGCGTCTCGTCACCCGTATCGGAATCGTCACTGACCTTCTCGGGCCTCCGACGGAGATCGGCAAAGACCGCTATGGCCGCCCAATTATCGTGGTCGCCGGAGAATTGCCGCTGAGGCTTCAAGGCGGTCCCCGGTTCGAAAAGCTTCTTACTTATATTGACAGAACGGAGATCGACGATGCCGCTGCCATTTTCGGACGTGCCCGCATTCCGGCGTGATCCGCTCGCTTTGCTGCTGCATCGCGCGGCTTCCAGCAATTCCTCTTTTGCGCCGCTTTATCTCGGCCTGCGGCCCTTGTGGCTCGTGACCGATCCGAAAATCGCGCGCGCCGTTTTGAAATGGTCAACGGCCGAGATTGACAAGGGAAGTCTGGTTCAGACCATCCGGCCGCTGGTCGGAAAGAGCCTGCTGACCAATACGGGCGCGGACCACAGCAATGTGAAGGAAGCGGTGCATCGCCATGTGCATCGCAATTCAGCCGTCGCAAATCTCGATCGAATGATTGGCATTATCAATCAATTCGTGGCGAGAAGCCTCGTCGATCGCATTTTGGATACCGACAGGGATCTGCCTCTCTTGGCGTTCCAGCTGGCCTGTGTGGTTGTCTTTGGCCACGAAGCCACGTCAGCGGCCGACAGAACGCTTCTGGTGGAGGCGGTCCGCACCGTCGAAGCCTCAGTTGCCGCCAGCATGTTTCGGCTGCCCTTCGTTCCACGGTGGCCCGGTCAAATGCGGCGCGAAACGCAAAAGCTTGACGCAGCGCGCGAGACGATCGAATTCGTCATTCGCCGCGTGCGTGCAAGCGAGCACAAGTCCGACGTGATCAAAGGCCTTGAGGCGGCGGGTCTCGACGATGAAGCGCTTGCCGCCGAAGTGCTCGGCTTGCTGATCGCCGGCCATCATACGACCGGCGCGACAATGGGATGGCTAATCCATCATTTGGCCGACGACCCCGAACTGGCGGAGATGATCGCCATCGAGGCCGACGAGGTGCTCGAGAGCCTGGAAGAAAATGACGACGCGCGCCTCAAGCAGGCGCAGCTCAGCCATGCTTTCGTCAGCGAGATTCTGCGGCTTTATCCCGCCGGATGGTGGACGTCGCGCGAAGTCTTCAAACCTGTTGAGATTGCGGGCAAAAAATTCGCCGTCGGCGACACGATCATGGTCGCGCCGTGGCAATTGCATCGTGACGCCCGTCTGTGGTTTCAGCCCAACGAGCTGCGGCTGGATCGCAGTTACAATGAAGCCGCCTATCTGCCGTTTGGCGTCGGCGCGCGCGCCTGCATTGGCATGAGCATCGCCTGGTTTGAGCTGCAATTATTTGTTTTGCAGGTCACGAGCGCGCTCCGTTTCAAAAGGCTAACCGTCGGCGCGCCGCAGCCAAAACCTTCGATAACCCTGCTGTTTCCGTCCAGTCGGTACGAGGTCTCGACGCGCGAGCCAGCGGAACACGGCCAAAGCGCCGCCTATCAAAATTGAACGGTAAGGGCGCCGCGCGCGGCCCCGAGCCAGTCCAGCGACTGGATGACAACGCATGAAAAACCAACAAGAAGAACTATCCGCTCATCGGCCAGGCCACGATGGGTCGAACTTAAATAAGAATGGCGACTGGGCGGTCGGCGATCTGATTGCGCAAGCCAGGGAGCTTGTCGCTGAATTGGAAAAGCTGACGCCGCGAAGTGATTCAGGCGACGTGGGCGACAAGACTTTCGAGACGAGCGCCCGCCCCAGCCAAGCGGAGCAGCTTCTGTTGAGCGACTACAATGATGTCGCGATGCGGATCATCAGCCAGACGCCCAAGACGCCCGGCGAAATGCGCGCCATCCTCACGTTTTTCCTCGAGGACGAAGAATTTCGGGCTGTGGCTGATGAGCGCGTTTCAATCTTGATTCGAAGCTTATTGCAAAGTTCTGTGTTGGCCGGCGCAGATCAATCCGAGACTGAATCCGATATAAAGATCAACTCAGACGGTTTGCTTCAAGACAGCGGAGTCCCCCGAGAGGAAGCGATGAACGAAAAGCGCTATGTAGTGTGTTCCGATGGTCGTCCCATTACTGAAGTGCTGAATTTTGTCGAATCCACTCGCGTCGCGCGTGACATTTTGGTCGAACTACCTGAGGCGAACTTGTCTATTTACGACACTGTTACCGCGATCCATTACTTGTAGCGTCGACCGGCTAACCTCGCCGCCTTCCCCTCTCCGCCGTTAGGGGTCATGCAGAGCCGGCGCAATTCACGCCGCGCGTTTCTGCCGCGCCGCTTCAGCCGCTGCGCGGATGGCGGCGATGTTGCGGCCGTAGATCTCGGGCGTTTCAACCGACCCGCCCTTGAACACGGCGGAGCCGGCGACCAGCACGTCAGCGCCCGCCTGAGCCACCAGCGGCGCGGTTTCCGGCGTAATGCCGCCGTCGATTTCGATATGGATCGGACGCTCGCCAATCATAGCGCGCAATTGCCTCACCTTCTCGACCTGGCTGTCGATGAAACTTTGGCCGCCGAAGCCGGGGTTGACCGTCATGACCAGCACAAGATCGATGCGGTCGAGCACGAATTCGAGCGCGCTGGCCGGGGTCGAGGGATTGAGCGAGACGCCGGCCTTGGCGCCGAAGGAGCGCACCAATTGCAGTGAGCGGTCGAGATGCGCCCCGGCCTCGGCATGGACCGTGACGATATCGGCGCCGGATTTGACGAAGGCCTCGATATAGGGATCGACCGGGGCGATCATCAGATGCACGTCCATCACGCCCTTGATATGCTTGCGGATCGCCGCGCAGGTCGAAGGACCGAAAGTGATGTTGGGGACGAAATGGCCGTCCATGACATCGACATGGACCCAATCGGCGCCCTGCGCCTCGATGGCGCGGCATTCGGCGCCGAAATTGGCGAAATCGGCGGACAGGATCGACGGCGCGATCTTGATCGAACGATCGAAGGGTTTCATCTCAGGCGATCCTTTTTGCTTGAACCGCTCGCGGCCGGGAGAGCCGGCCGCGAGCCTTGACGAGTGCGCTCACGCGGCCTTGGTGCCGAGCTTCGCGCGCCAGTGCGGGAAGAGGGCGTCCGCGTCATGCGGAAAGCTCTCGAAGGCGCGGGCGAATTCGTGATGGTCCTTGGCGAATTCCACCGGATCGGCGCCGGATTTCCAGCATTGCTCGGCCTGCCGCAGCGACCTTGCGCCCGCCGCGCCGCCGTCAATATGGCCGAAGGCGCCGCCGCCCGCCGTCATGATCAGGTTGGAATGGCCGAGATTAGTGAAGAAGCCCGGCATGCGCAGGGCGTTCATGCCGCCGGAGATGATCGGCGTGGTCGGGTTCATGCCCAGCCATTCCTGGTGGTAGAACGGGCCGTCGGCGCTGTCCTCGGTGATCATGTAAGCCATGGCCTTGTCGGCGGCTTCGCCCTCCATCTTGCCATAGCCCATCGTGCCGGTGTGGATGCCGGAGGCGCCTTGGAGGCGAGCCATTTTCGACAGCACGAAGGCCGAATAGCCGCGCTTGGAGTTCGGCGAGGTCACGGCGCCATGGCCGGCGCGGTGGTAATGCAGATATTGCTTCGGGAAGCGGCGCCGCGCCGTGGTGATGGCGGCGGGGCCGGCGACATAGCCGTCGACCAGGAAAGCGATGTGGTCGGCGTTTTCGCCAAAGGTTTCGAGGATATATTCGCCGCGCGCGACCATTTCATAATGATCGTCGGCGGTGATGTTGAACGAGAACAGCTTCGCCTCGCCGGTCTTGTCCTGGGCGCGGATCATGGCGTCATTGACGGCGCGCACGGTCTCCTTGAACGGCGCGAAGACCTGATTGCCCTGCGGCTCGTCATTCTTGATGAAATCGCCGCCGAGCCAGAAATCATAGCAGGCGTTGGCGAATGGCTGCGGACGCAGGCCGAGCTTCGGCTTGATGATGGTGCCGACGATGAAGCCGCCATTGACGACAGGGCGGCCCAGCACGCGCCACAGATCCTTGATCGTGGTTGAGGGGCCGTCGAACAGTTTCAGATAGGCAGGTGGCACGTAGAAGTCGTGCATCTTGCCATATTCGACATCGCCCATGCCCTGGTTATTGCCGATGGTCAGGGTCAGGAAGGAAGCGATCATCGCGCGGCCGTCGATCACGTTGCGGTCGAACAATTCGATCGGATAGGCGATCTTCATGATCTGCTTCGCCTCGTCGATCTCATAGACCAGCGCATCCACGCCACGCGTAAAATCGTCGGTGGTCGAGACTTCGACATTGGTGCCGGTGGAGGATTCCGCCGCGAAATGGGCGGCGGTCTGGAGGTAGTTGCCGAAGCCTTCCTTGGGCTTCATGACATAGGCCACGAGAACGTGGCGGCCGCCCTCGATCAGTTGTTGCTCGGTGAGGTTGAGATTGGCGTAGCGATCAGACTGGTCCATTTTGCGTTTCCATTTTCTTGGCCGTCGCTTTGGATGGCGCTTGTCTTTTGGGGCAATTGTTCTTGGGGGTCGATGGCGCGCCGGAGCGCGCCATCGGTCAGGCGGCGGCCTTTTTCTCGATGTGCGGATCGAGCGCGCCGCTGGCGTAAAGCCGGGCCATTTCGCTCATCGGCTTGACCTTGATGAGGGCGGCCTGGCCCGCGCAGCCGAAGGCTTCGAAGCGGTCGCGGCAGACCTTGCCCATCGCGTCCATCGCGGGCTTCAGGAATTTGCGCGGATCGAATTCCGACTTGTTCCTGTTGGCGACGCGGCGGAACTCGGCGGTGGCGGCGAGGCGCAGGTCGGTGTCAATATTGACCTTGCGCACGCCGAACCTGATGCCGCGCACGATTTCTTCCACCGGCACCCCATAGGTCTCGCGCATCTCGCCGCCGTTCTCATTGAACAGGTTGCGATATTCCTCTGGCACCGAGGACGATCCGTGCATGACGATATGGGTGTTCGGCAGCTTGGCGTGGATCTTCTCGATCACATCCATCGCCAGCACGTCGCTGGTCGGCTTGCGCGTGAACTTATAGGCGCCGTGCGAGGTGCCGATGGCCACGGCCAGGGCGTCCACCTTGGTCGCCTGCACGAAACGCAGCGCCTCGTCGGGATCGGTGAGCAGGCTGGAGCGGTCGAGCTTGCCCTCGAATCCATGGCCATCCTCGGCCTCGCCATGGCCAGTTTCGAGCGAGCCGAGGCAACCCAGTTCGCCTTCGACCGAGGCCCCGACCATATGGGCGAGACGCGTCACTTCCGAGGTGATCCCGACATTATAGTCGTAGCTGCCGGGGGTCTTGCCGTCTTCCTTGAGCGAACCATCCATCATCACCGAGGTGAAGCCGTTCTGGATCGCGGAAAGGCAGGTCGAGACGCGCTCGCCATGGTCCTGATGGACGCAGAGCGGAATCTCGGGATACATCGCCTCCAGGGCTTCCATCATCTTGGCGAACATGATGTCGCCGGCATAGGCGCGAGCGCCGCGGCTGGCCTGAATGATGACCGGCGCGTTGACGGAACGCGCGGCCTCCATGATGGCGAGCGCCTGCTCCATATTGTTGACGTTGAAGGCGGGCACGCCATAGCTGCGCTCGGCGGCGCAATCCAGCAATTGTCGAAGCGTAATCCGGGCCATTGCAGTCTCCTCACTTGATCAGTGTCTTGGCGGCGTCGACCACGGCTTCCGCGGTGATGCCGAAGTGCTTGTAAAGTTCGCCTGCGGGCGCCGAGGCGCCGAAGCCATTCATGCCGACGAAGGCGCCGCGCTCGCCGAGCCAGCGGTCCCAACCGAAGCGCAGGGCCGCCTCGACGCCGACGCGCGGCGCGGTTCCGAGCACCGCGCGGCGATAGGCCTCGCCCTGGCGCTCGAACAATTCCCAGCAGGGCATGGAGACCACGGCGGCCTTCACGCCCTGCGCGGCGAGCAGGTCCGCTGCGGCGACGGCGATCTCGACTTCCGAGCCGGTCGCAAGCAGGGTGACGTCGCGTTCGCCTTCGGCCTCGCGCAGGACATAGGCGCCCTTGGCGGTCAGATTTTCCGGCGAGGCCTCGGTGCGAAGCGCGGCCAGCGCCTGACGAGTCAGGGCGAGGGCGGAGGGAGTCGTCTTTTCCGCCAGCGCCGCCGCCCAGGCTTCCGCCGTCTCCACCGCGTCGGCGGGGCGGAAGGTCAGCAGGTTCGGCAGTGCGCGGAGCGTCGCCAGATGCTCGACCGGCTGATGGGTAGGTCCATCCTCGCCAAGGCCGATCGAGTCATGGGTGAAGACATAGATGACGCGCACGCCCATCAGGGCCGAGAGACGCAAGGCGCCGCGCGCGTAATCGGAGAACACCAGGAAGGTGCCGCCATAGGGGATGAAGCCGCCATGCAGGGCGATGCCGTTCATCGCCGCCGCCATGCCATGTTCGCGGATGCCGTAATGCACGTAGCGGCCTGCATAGTCGCCGGGCTTCACCGATTCCATTCCCTTGGTGATGGTCAGGTTGGAATGGGTCAGGTCGGCCGAGCCGCCAATGGTCACGTCGCTCGCGCCATTGATTGCGGCAAGCGCGATTTCCGAGGCCTTGCGGGTGGCGAGTTTCGGCTTGTCGGCGACGTGGCTGGCGATCAGCTCCTTCAGCGCAACATAGATTTCGCGCGGCGTTTCGCCCGAAACCTGCGCCGTGAAACCCGCGCTCTTGCCGCTAGCGGCGAGACGCGCCTTCCACTCCGCATGGGCGGCGGCGCCGCGCGCGGAAACCTTGCGCCATTCCGTCAGGATCGGCGCTGGCACGGTGAAGGGCGGGTAGGGCCAGTTGAGCTTGGCGCGCGCGCCGGCGATTTCTTCCGCGCCGAGCGGTTCGCCATGGGCCTTGGAGGTTCCGGCGCGGGTCGGGGCGCCGAAGCCGATGGTGGTGCGGCAGGCGATCAGCCAGGGCCGGTCGCCTTGCGCACGCGCCGTCGCCAATGCGTCCGTGATCTGTTTTTCGTCATGGCCGTCGATGCGCGCCACGTTCCAGCCCGCCGCCGTGAAGCGGAGAATCTGGTCGGCGGAGGTCGAGAGATTGGTCTCGCCGTCGATGGTGATGTGATTGTCGTCCCACAGCACGATCAGCTTGCCGAGCTTGAGATGCCCCGCGAGGTCGATGGCCTCGTGGGACAGGCCTTCCATCAGGCAGCCGTCGCCGGCGATCACGTAAGTATGGTGATCGACGAGCGCGTCGCCGTAGCGCGCGTTCATCATGCGTTCGGCGAGCGCCATGCCGACGGCGGTCGCGACTCCCTGGCCGAGCGGGCCGGTGGTCGTCTCGATGCCGAGCGCATGGCCATATTCCGGATGGCCGGCGGTATGGGAGCCGAACTGACGGAACTTCTGCAATTGCTCGATGGGCATGTCGGAATAGCCGAGCAGATAGTGCAGGGCGTATTGCAACATCGAGCCGTGGCCGGCCGACAGCACGAAGCGGTCGCGGTCGGGCCAGGTGGGATCGGCCGGGTCGATCTTGAGAAAGCGGGTGAATAGCGCCGTGGCGACGTCGGCCATGCCCATGGGCATGCCGGGGTGGCCGGATTTGGCCTTTTCCACCGCGTCCATGGCGAGGGCGCGAATGGCGTTGGCCATGTCCGGGAAGGAGGGCGCGGTCGCCGGGGCGCGTTCCGCGAGCATTGTCTCGGTCATCATGAACTCCTTGGCGAATTCGTGAGCGAATCCTTGGGCGAATTCTTGGGCGAATCCTCGCCCAGACGGATCATTTCGTGCGGCGGCTGCGCTCGGTCAGCCGCAGGATCATCGGCGTGAGGATGAGCTGCATGGCGATGTCGAGCTTGTCGCCGGGAATGACGATGGAATTGGCCCGGGTCATCCAGCTGTTGTGGATCATCGAAACCAGATAGGGGAAATCGATGCCGCCCGGATTGCGGAAGCGGATCACCACCAGGGATTCGCCCGCGGTCGGGATCCAGCGCGCGATGAAGGGGTTGGAGGTGTCGACCACCGGCACGCGCTGGAAATTGATGTCAGTCTGCGTGAACTGGGGGCAGATGACATGCACATAGGCGTGCATGCGCCGCAGGATCGTGTCGGTGACCGCTTCCGTCGAATAGCCGCGCGAGGCGCGGTCGCGATGGATTTTCTGGATCCATTCGAGATTAATCACGGGCACGACGCCGATCTTGAGATCGCCCTGGCTGGCGATGTCGATCGTGTTGGTCTTCACCGCGCCATGAAGGCCTTCGTAAAACAACAGATCGGAGTTTTCGCCGATCTCGCGCCAGTCCGTGAAATGGCCGGGCGGCACGCCATGGCGTTCGGCCTCACCGGCGTCGTGGACATAGGTGCGCGCCGTGCACTTGCCGGTCTCCGAATAGGCGCGGAAGGATTTTTCCAGTTCGGCGAGCAGGTTCGCGTCCTCGGAAAAATGGCTGAAAGTCATGTCGCCGGCGTCGCGGCGGCGCGCCATTTCCGCCTTCATGTCGGCGCGGTCAAAGCGATGGAAGGCGTCGCCCTCGATCGAGGCGGCGTTGATGCCCTCGCGACGGAAAATCTGGTCGAAGGTGAATTTGACGGTGCTGGTGCCAGCGCCGGAGGAGCCGATGACGGAAATGATCGGATGCTTGATGGACATTCTTGTCGGTCCTTAGTGCTGGAACAGGCCGCGCTCGGCGAACAGCGGCGAATGTGCGCGCTGATAACGAGCGTTGGAAAAATAGCTGGCGATGCGCGCGACCTTCTCGATCGAGCCGAACACGAGCGGGGTGCGCTGGTGCAGCTTCTCCAGCTTCTTGGACAGAATGCGCTCATAGCCGTCGGTGGCGCCGCCGCCGGCCTGCTCGACCAGCATGGCGACCGGAAAGGCCTCATAGAGCAGGCGCAGGCGGCCTTGCTGATAGCCCGCGCGCTCGTCGCCCGGATAAAGGAAAACCCCGCCGCGCGAGAAGATGCGATGGGCCTCGCCGACCATGCAGGCGAGCCAGCGCATATTGAAATCCTTGCCATGCGGGCCGCCGGCGCCTTCGATGCAATCATCGATGAAAGCACGGATCTGGTCCGGCCAATGGCGGTAGTTCGAGGCGTTGATCGCATATTCTCGCGTCGAAGGCGGGATGCGGACATTGCGCGACACCAGCATGAAGCGGCGCGACGCGGGTTCGAGCGTGAATTGCGCCACGCCTTCGCCAAGCGTCAGCAGCAGGCTGGTTTGGGGGCCATAGACGACATAGCCCGCCGCGACCTGTTCCGAGCCCTGCCGGAAGAATGAGGCGGTGGCGTCGCCCGGCGTCGCGCGGAAAATGCCGAAGATCGTCGCGATCGGCATGTTGCAGTCGATGTTCGATGAGCCGTCGAGCGGGTCGCAGGCGACCGCAAGCTCGCCGGCCGGATCAAGGGTCAGAATGGCGTCCTCTTCCTCGGAGGCGTAAAAGGCGGTCGGGGTCTTGCGCAGGGCGTCGATGACCAAGCCGTCGGCGATGACGTCGAGTTGGCGCTGCTTGTCGCCGTCGGCGTTTTGCGCGCCGACCTCGGCGCCCAGCGCGCCGCTCAGCGGCCCGCCGGCGATGATCTCGGACAAGGCGATGCCGGCTTGCGCCAGCCCGGCGACAGTGCGCGCCAGATTGTCCCGGCCTTCGGCTGCGGCGGCCCAACTTGAAAGAAAGGCGTCAAGGCTTTCGCTCCCGGCTTGCGGCGCCGGCGCGTGATTGATGGGCATGGACATTCCTCCTGGCCCGCTCTTGCTGGCTGGCCTGAAGTCACCTTGGGCGCGCCAATGCGAAAAATAAATTTAAAAAAATGCAAGTCTCTCTTAGAATATCTAAATGGTCGATCTCAGGGGACTCACCCGGAAGCAATTGCGCGCGCTTGCCGCCACGGTCGAGCGCGGCTCGGTCACTGGCGCCGCGACGGAATTGCACGTCACGCCGCCCGCCATCAGCGTGCAGCTCAAATTGCTGGAGGAGCTGATCGGCGCGCCCTTGTTCCGGCGCGCGAGCGACACGCCTTTCGCGCCGACGGAAATCGGCGCGGAATTGCTGTCCATGGCGCAGGATGTGGAGCGCCTCGCCGTGCGCACGGGAGAGCGAATCGACGCGCTGAAGGCGGGCGCGTCCGGCTCTCTGGTGTTTGGCGTGGTCAGCACGGCGAAATATTTCGCGCCGTCGATCGTGGCGGCGTTCCAGCGCGAATGCCCGGGCGTAAGGGTCACCCTCGCAGTCGGCAATCGCGAGGAGATCGTGCGCGGGCTGGAGCGCAATGAATATGACCTGACCATCATGGGTCGCCCGCCGGCCCATATCGACGCCGAAGCAACGACCCTGGGCGACCATCCCTATGTCATCATCGCGCCGCCCGAACATCGCCTCGCCGGCGACCCGGACATTCTTGCCGAGGACCTGCTGCGGGAGAGGTTCCTGGCGCGCGAGGCGGGCTCCGGCACAAGGGTGCTGATGCATCGGCTGCTGGAGCGGATTGGCGGCGGCCGCGCGTTCGAAATCGTGGAAATGGGCACCAATGAGACGATCAAGCAATCGGTGATGGCGGGGCTGGGCATCGCCATGATCTCGGCGCACACCTGCCTGACCGAGATCGCCGACGGCCATCTGGTCGTGTTGCAGGTCTCGGGCATGCCCTTGGTGCGGCAATGGTACCTGCTCAATCGCGCCGACCGCGATCTCAGCAAGGCGGCGCAGAAATTCCGAGCTTTCGTCATTGAGGGACGCAGCAAGCTGCTGCCCAAACTTTCCGCCTTCGGGCTTTAGAACAGAACCCGATTAGAGGCGATCTCCGCTGGACTGAGGGCGCGCGCCGAGCCGCCAGGCCGACGGCGGAACGCCGACCATTTTCTTGAAGGCGCGGCTGAAGGCGGCTTCGGATTCGTAGCCAATTTCGTCGGCGATGCGAGCCATGTTTGCGCCCCCGCTGGTCAGGAGTTCCGACGCGATCTGCATGCGCCATTTTGCGAGATAGCGCATCGGTGGAATCCCGACGAGCGCGGTGAAACGTTCTGCGAGAACTGCGCGTGAGGCGCCGGATTGCCTCGCCAGCGCTTCGATCGTCCAGTCATGGGCCGGTTTGTCGTGGATCAGCGACAGCGCCCTGCCGACAATGGGGTCGCGCAATCCCGCAAGCCAGCCTTTATTTTCCGCCGGCAAGGATTCGATATGGCGACGCAGGACATCGACGAACATCAGTTCGCTCAGCTTGGTCAAGACCGTATCGCCGCCGGCGCGTTTGTCGGCGACCTCCGCCACCGCAAAGCGGATGAAATGGCCGAGCCAGTCCGTTTCGCCTCCTTTTTTATCGCCGGCCTTGATCACGGAGGGCAGGGCTTCGAGCAAGGGATTGAACGGTTGCGAGTCGCAGGCGAGATAGCCGCAGACAAGATTGGTCGAGCCCGGGCCGCCGTTCGCGAAGTTGATCTGGAAAGGCATCCGGCCGGCAAAGGCTATGTCGAGCACGTCGGTTGTCGGCGGATCGGCGCGCACGTCCGGACTGCTCGACATGACGTGCGCGTCGCCGCGGGTGAAGACAATAACCTCCCCGGCTTCGAGCGCGATGGGTTCGGCGTCGAGCGGGCAGGCGAAACAATGTCCGGCGGTCACGACGTGATAGGCGATCAGATGATCGGCGCCCGGCAGGATTTTTGGCAGGATCGCGGCCGGGTCCGGCGATCCGACCGCCCAGGCGTCCTGCGCGGCGACGTTGAAGAAGGTCGCGCCGGTCAAACGCACAGTTCTCAGGAGATTAGAAAGCGCGTCGGTCGCCATTGGAATTCGCCCTGGTTGATCGAGGCCGGATCTAAGCATCGGACTCCATTCGAAAGCCGGACGCCAGGTCAAGAAATGCGGACGCCGGATCATTCAATATGCGCCAAGACGAAATAATTTGTCGAAAGAGGGCGCGCCCTCAAGAAGCGAATGTCAGGGGAGAGGGATATGACCATGCACAAAGGCCGCTGTTTTTGCGGCGCCGTCGAAATCGAGGTCGAGGGAGCTCCCGAGGCCATGGGGTACTGCCATTGCAGTTCGTGCAGATCCTGGTCGGCCGCCCCGGTGAACGCCTTCACACTGTGGAAGCCGAAAAGCGTGAAAGTCACGAAAGGCGCCGAATATCTCGGCCAGTTCATGAAGACCGAGCTGAGCAACCGCCAGTTCTGCAAACTGTGCGGCGGCGGGTTGCTGACAAACCATCCGCCGCTCGGATTGGTCGATGTCTATGCCGCGACGATCCCGACGCTCCAGTTTGAACCGGGCGTCCACGTCAATTATGCAGAGACAGTGCTTCGCATGAAGGACGGGCTGCCCAAGCTCAAGGACTTTCCGGCCGAACTGGGCGGCTCTGGCATTGCCGTGCCGGAATAGAGCCGACCGCAGCGGACGACTCGCCGACGCGCTGGCGTCGGCGGGTCGTCAAGCAAAGATCAACGGTCGCGCAGACCCATCCTGCGGAACAGGATTGAGGGCGGGCAAAAGCCGGTAAAGGCCGATTGCAGTAGGTTCAGGCCGATGAAGGCCGTGAACAGCAGGAACCAGGGCGAGACGAAATAAACCAGCGCGACGGAGATCAAAACCATCGTCCCTGCCAGCGCGCGTACGGCGTCGTTGACTGTCATGTGCAATCCTCAAAAACATTCTGTTTCATGAATATGAAAGGGAAGCGATGGCGCGTTTCCAAGTTCGATTCAGCGCCCGATCGGCAATTCGTTCCTGCGCCATTCCAAAATGCCGCCGCCGAGATGTCCTTCCACTGGAAGGCCCAGCTTCTTCGCCTGGTTCAGCGCGTTTTTCGAGCGCATGCCGGACTGACAATAGAAGACGATCTTCTTGTCCCGGGGGAGCGTTGCGACGGAAGCGGCGAAACGCGATAGCGGAACATGGACCGCGTCGGGAATATGTCCTCCGGCCCATTCATTGGCCTCGCGCACGTCAGCCAGCACGTAGCCGCCATCTTTTTCGCCCAGCAGATCACGCAATTCTCCGGGGGTGAACGTCTTGTAATCGTGGCTTCCGCCAAACCAGCCGAACACTATTCCGTCTCCGCGCCGCCAGGTTGCGCCGGCGCGAGCATCGCCTTCGCCGGTCGACTGACATTTATATTCATAAATATGAATATTACAATATAAAGGATGTGAGTCAACGGGGCGACGAGTCGCAAACGGCCCGACCGGTGATGCGGCGGCCCCGAACTTTCGGCCTATTGGAAAAATACAAATAATCGAATATATTAATATAATAATATATTGCGGCGCAAAAAAAATCAGCGCCGAAGGGGAGGGGAAACATGGCGGATATCGTCATCATGGGCGCCGGTCTGGCCGGTGTCATCATGGCTTATGAAATGAAAGACGCGATGCGGCCGGAGGATCGGCTGACAGTCGTCACCAAGGATCCGATCTATCATTTCGTGCCGTCCAATCCATGGGTGGCTGTAGGCTGGCGAACACGCGAAGCGGTCGAGATCGACCTTGCGCCGACCTTAGCACGCCGAGGCATCGAGTTCAGGCCTGTGCCGGTCGCCAAACTTGATCCCGAAGCCAAGCGCCTGGAACTCGAGGACGGCTCGACGCTCGCCTATGATTATCTGGTCATCGCCACCGGCCCCGAACTCGCTTTCGACGAGATCGAGGGCTTCGGCCCCAATGGGCACACCAGCTCGGTTTGCCATATCGATCATGCCGAAAAAATCGCCCTGAGCCTGGAGGACTTCTGCAAGAAGCCCGGCGCCATCATCACCGGCGCTGTTCAGGGCGCGTCCTGCTATGGGCCGGCCTATGAATTCACTTTTATCATTGAAGCGGAACTGCGCCGCCGCAAGATCCGCGATCAGGTTCCGATGACCTTCGTGACCTCCGAGCCCTATATCGGCCATCTCGGTCTCGATGGCGTCGGCGACACCAAGGGGCTGCTGGAGAGCGCCCTGCGCGAAAAGCATATTAAATGGATGACCAGCTCGCGCGTGAAAAAGGTCGAGAGCGGCAAGATGGTGGTCGAGGAAATCGCGGACGATGGCGCCGTCAAGGCGACGCGCGAACTGCCCTTTGGCATGGCGATGATGCTGCCGGCCTTCCGGGGCATCAAGCCCTTGCGCGGCATTGACGGGCTGGTCAATCCACGTGGCTTCGTTCTCGCCGACAGGCATCAGCAGAACGAGCGGTACAAGAATATTTTCGCGGTCGGCGTCTGCGTCGCCATTCCGCCGATGGGTCCGACGCCCGTGCCCTGCGGCGTGCCCAAGACAGGTTTCATGATCGAGTCCATGGTCACTGCGGCGGCGAAAAACATCGGCGAGATTTTGCGCGGCCGCAAGCCGGTCTATCGGGGAAGCTGGAACGCGATCTGTCTCGCCGATTTCGGCGACACCGGCGTCGCTTTCGTCGCCCAGCCGCAGATACCGCCGCGCAATGTCAATTGGTCGGCGTCGGGCCGCTGGGTTCATGCGGCCAAGATCGGCTTCGAGAAATATTTCATCCGCAAGATGCGCAAGGGGACAAGCGAGCCGTTCTATGAAACGGCGGCGCTCAACATGCTTGGCATCGGCAAGTTGAAGGAAGTCAGGAAAGGCGAGGACGCCCCCGCGGACTGACGCGGAGGGCGGGCGCGCGGGTCGTCAATCCCCGCGTCCCTCGGCGCGCGCGGCCCGGCGGCGTTTCGGCGGTTGGCAGTACACCGAATGAAGCGCGGTGAGGATCGTGCGCACGTCCTCATTGGCCAGGCGATAATAGACGCTCTTGCCTTCACGGCGCGTCGTGACCAGCCCGTCGAGGCGCAGCCGCGCCAGTTGCTGCGAAACTGTGGACTGGCGCTGATCCAGGATCGTTTCGAGATCGCCGACTGATTTTTCGCCTTCCGACAGGATGCACAAAATCAGCAGGCGCGATTCATGCGCCAGCGCCTTCAGGAATTCGCTCGCTTCCCGCGCATTCCGCGTCATCTGCGCCAGATCTTCGGACGCGTCATGTTCCTTCAGCTTCGGCAAAGCCATGGCTGACCTTTTTTGCTCTAATGCCTATTTCATTGATAAATATAATTGTTTTTGCCCAGCGTAAATAGTCTGAGCCTAATATAAGAAAGGTGAATATGATGATGTGAGGTCGCTTCATCCGCCAATCCCGCGCAAGCTCCATCGCCCAATCTGTCTCTCCTGTGAACGAAGCGGTGGAGGAAGAGATGGAAGCGCGAGCATTACGGCTCCCGACGGCGGCGCCAGGGGACGCCTTTGCGGTGACGATTCCGGTTTCAGTCGGCGAATTGATCGACAAGATCACGATCCTGTCGCTGAAGACCCAACGCGTGCGCAATGTGCAAAAGCGGCTGATGGCGGCGCAGGAGCTGGCCTTGCTGCACGAGGCGGTTGGACCCATGCGCGCGGCGGACGCGACGGGCGAGATCGCCGCGCTTGCGGCGCGTCTCGAAGTGGTCAACGGCGCCTTGTGGGACGTCGAGGATTCTTTGCGCGCCATGGAGCGCGCCGGGGACTTCGGCGCGGGTTTCGTAGAAGCCGCGCGAAAAGTTTATCGCTTCAATAACGAGCGGGCGCGGCTGAAAAACGCGGTCAATGCGGCGGTCGGCTGTGTTCTGATGGAGGTGAAGGAACACCCCGACTATTAGGATTTCGCCTTCAGCGCCGCCCCAAAGCCTTCGGCGCCCGGCCAGCCGGAAAGCAACTTCACTCCGATGATGAAGGAAGGCGTCGTGGCGACGCCGATATTATCGAGGAAACGCGCCTGGGCGATGATGCGGCCGCGAACGTCCTGGCTATTGGCGGCCTCCGCCAGTTTCGCGAGGTCGAAGCCGAGATCCTCGGCCACGGCGAGGGCGGCGTCGCCGTCGATCATGCCTTTGCGCGCGTAAAGCCGACGGTGGAATTCATAGGCTTTGTCCGGCCCGTAGAGAATGAGCGCGGCCTGCCGCAGCTTTGCGGCCTGCACCGAGCCGGACGAAAGCTGCGGGCTGTCGATCAGGCCGAGCCGCAGCCTTTTCTTCGCCACCATCGCGTCAAGCGTCAGGAACGCCGTCCGGCAATAGGGGCAATTATAATCGAAAATCTCGATCGCCGACGGTCCCGTTCCGAACCATGACAGGCCGGGCACGGTCAGGGGATCGGCGCCCGCCGGCAGCGCGACGAGCGGCAAATCGTCGAGCGAAGCCGCGAGGGCGTGCGCTGAGGGGGCAAGCGCGAGGCCTGCCAGAAAAACCCGGCGATCCATGTAAACTCCTTGGGGCTCAGCCGATGGAAAACACCGGCCCGGGCCGATTTTCCTTGGCCAGTTCCGCGAGCACGGCGCGGGCGAGGTCGAAATAGGGCTTGGCCTGCGGCGAATCCGGCGCCGAGGCGACAATCGGCGCCCCGGAATCCGAGGTTTCGCGAATCTGTATATCGAGCGGCGACGAGCCGAGGAAGGGAACGCCGTGCTTCGCGGCTTCCGCCTTGGCGCCGCCATGGGCGAAGATTTCCGTGCGTCCGCCGCAATGCGGGCAGAGGAAATAGCTCATGTTCTCGAACAGTCCGAGCACAGGCGTCTTGACCTGGTTGAACATGGCGACCGCACGGCGCGCGTCGATCAGCGCCATGTCCTGCGGCGTCGAGACGATCACGGCCCCGGCGAGCGAGACGTTCTGCGCCATGGTAAGTTGCACATCGCCGGTGCCGGGCGGCATGTCCACCACCAGAATGTCGAGATCGCCCCAGTCCACGTCGCGCAGCAATTGCTTGACTGCGGTCATCACCAGCGGCCCCCGCCAGACCACGGCGGAATCCTCGGGCACGAGAAAACCGATCGACATCAGCTTGACGCCGAACCGGACGAAGGGCGCGAGCAGCTTGCCGTCGCCGGTGAAGCTTGGCTTCCCGGAAACGCCAAACAGCAGCGGCAGCGAGGGGCCGAACACGTCGGCGTCGAGCAGGCCAACCTTCACGCCCTGAGCGGCCAGAGCCACGGCGAGATTGGCGGCGGTGGTGGACTTGCCGACGCCGCCCTTGCCGGAGGCGATGGCGATGATCTTCTTCACCTTGTCGAGTCCGGGACCCTGGGCGGGCGCGGGGGCGCTGCCATGGGCCGCCGCGGGCGCAATGGGCTGAGGCGCGCGTTCCGCGGTGAGCGCCACATAGGCGGCAGCGACGCCGGGCAGGGCTTTCAGCGCCTTCTCGGCGGCGAGCCGCATCGGCTCGCTGGCCCTTGCCTGTTCCGGCGCGACCGCGATGGTCAGATAGATTTTGTCGCCCGCGATGACGAGGCCGGACAGGGCGCCAGACTGTGGCAGGGGCGTCCTGGCGTCCGGTCCCGGGATATGGCTCAGCGCGGCAAGCGCCTCTTCATTGGTGGCCATGGTCACTCTCTGGATTCGCTTGTTGCGGTCACTTGGGTGCAGTCACTTGGATGCAGTCGCTTGGGATTCGCCTGTTGCGGCCGCTTCGGATTTTGGAACATACCAATTCAGCTTGTCGCGCAGGCCCACGACCTCGCCGACGATGATGATGGTGGGGCCGCGCAGTCCGGCGGCGAGCGCCTTGCCCGCGATGTTCCCGACATTTCCCGTCACCACGATCTGGCTCGCGCGCGTGCCGTTTTCAACAATCGCCACCGGCAAAGCAGAATCGGCGCCATGGCGCAGGAATTCCTTCATCAGGAAATCGAGATGGGCGAGGCCCATATAGACCGCCACGGTCTGGCGCGGGCGCAGCAGGGTAGACCAATCCAGCTCGATTGGCCCATCCCTGCCGTGGCCGGTCACAAAAACGCAGGATTGCGCGTAATCGCGGTGGGTCAGCGGAATGCCGGCATAGGACGAACAGCCGGCGGCGGCGGTGACGCCGGGGCAGACCTGGAAGGGAATGCGCTTTTCGGCGAGCTTTTCGATCTCTTCGCCGCCGCGCCCGAAGATGAACGGGTCGCCGCCCTTGAGCCGCAGCACGCGCTTGCCCTCCAGCGCCAGCTTGACCATGAGGTCGCCAATCTCCTCCTGCGGCAGGGCGTGGTCGGAGCGCTTCTTGCCGACATAGATGCGTTCGGCGTCGCGGCGCACGCGGTCCATGATCGCGGGGTCGACGAGGCGGTCGTAGAGCACGACATCGGCCTTCTGCATCAAGCGGAAGGCGCGGAAGGTCAACAGGTCCGGGTCGCCAGGCCCGGCGCCGACGAGATAGACCTCGCCGACGGGGTGGTCGTCGGCGGCCGAGCCGTCGGGCCGGCATTCGGCGATTTCGCGGTCGAGCATCGCATGCGCCGCCGCGTCGTCGCCAGCAAGGACCATTTCGGCGATCGGCCCGTCGAAGATGCGCTCCCAGAAGCGCAGCCGGGACTGATGGTTCGCCAGCTTGTCGCCGAGCGCGGCGCGTCCGGCGCCCGCCAACGCCGCCAGCCGGCCATAGCCGGCGGGAATCAGCGTCTCGAGCCGCGCTTTCAGCATGCGGCCGAGCAAGGGCGCGTCGCCGCCGGTGGATATGGCCACCATGAGCGGGCTGCGGTCGAGCACCGAGGGAGTGATGAAATCGCTGATGCGGGGATGGTCCGCGACATTGACCAGCGCGCCTGAGTTGCGCGCCCGGGCGATCAGCGCGGAATCGGGCTCCTCGCCCGCCTCATAGGCGAAATAGGCGAGCGGAAAGCCGAAAAAGGCATTGCGCTCGCCGAGGTCGCCGAGATGATACTGGCCGCGCAGGGCCTCGAATTCATCGCTCCATGCGGTGGCGAACAGCCAGACCTCTGCGCCGGCGCGCGCCAGCGTTTCAATGCGGCGGGCGGCGAGCGAGCCGCCGCCGACGACCGCGATCCGGCGCTTGTGCAGGTCGAGGAAAAGGGGCAGGCGATCCATCGGGGGTCCAGTGTTTTGAGGATCATACGCGCCCTCACGGGTAAAACCTGTGAGGGCCGGTCGGGAGCGAACGCGACCAAGGTCTATCGAAAGACGGGCGTCCTTCGACGCCCTGCGGCTGAAATTATATCAGGCCGCAAGCAGACGGGCGGTGTCGCGGCCGCGCCAGAGCGCCTCCGCGCGGCTTTGCGCCATCTGGATGTCCGGCGCAAGCCTCATGGCGCGCAAGGCGATCGCCAGCGTGCCGATGACGGCGGCGTCGGCATAGGCGTCTTTCGCCTCCCCGCGCCAGATCGCGAGCAGGCGCGCGACGTCCATGGCCTCGTCCGGCAGCTGGCGCGGCTCTTCCATCAGCGGCGGCCAGCGCTCCTCTATCGCGACCCCGTCCAACACGCCCAGCGTTTCGCAGGGCTTGGCGGGTCTGCGCTCGATTTCGCCGCCTTCGCCGCGAAACACCACCATGTTCTTCTCGCCCAGCAGCAGGGCGGCGTCGCGGTGGGTCGCCATGTAATTGGGATGGAAAATGCCTTGGAGGAAGCAAGGCGCTCCAAAGGGATTGATCATCCGCGCCAGCGTATGGATCGGCGAGCGCAGGCCGAGAATGGGTTTGAACCCCATCATCCGGGCGAGAGGCGCGCTGATCGCGGCGAGGTCCATATAGGCGAAATTGTTCTGCCGCAATTGGCGTGCGGCGGTCGCGAAATCCGGCGCTGTCGGCAGGCCGAGCGCCGCGAGGACTTCGCCCGTATAGAGCCGTCCGGCGGTATGGCCGTCGAAGCCGTGCATGAAGACTCGGAGTCCCGCCTGGGCGAGGCAGAGGGCGGCGAGCAGGAACCAGGGCAATTGCCGCTTCTTGCCGGCATAGGAGGACCAGTCGAGTTCGACGAGGTCGGCTTCGGGCGGCGGCATGATCTTGCGCACCGCCTTGACGAATCCCGCCAGCTCGCTCGCGCTTTCCTCCTTCATGCGCAGAAGCATCAGAAAGGCGCCGAGCTGTTCGGGCAGAACCTCGCCGGCGAGGATCATGCTCATGGCCTCTTCGGCCTCTTCCACGGTGAGCGCGCGCGAGAGGTTCCTGCCGCGGCCGAGAATGGCGATGAAACGGGCGAAGGGATGGGGCGTGAAGGTCATGGTTTGAGGCGATCCAACCGAAAGGACGCGAGAGAGTCGCAGCGGCCAGCATAGTCGCGCGCCGCGCCGGGGCAAGCGCGATGGGGCCGCGCAATAGGGCCGCGCGCGCCATGCGTGCTGGAAGGGGAGAAATTGTCGCAGAATTGGGCTAGAACGAGGCGATGATCGACTCGCAACCCACTGTTCCCGCCTTTCGGGCGACGACGCGCGCGCTTCTCCTCGGCGACCGCATCGACGTGGCCGGGCTGGAGCGGGCGGACGCCATTTCGACTTCGCCCCTGGCCTTTCATGTCGGCCAGAACGGCAAAGTCGCCCTTTATCGCTTCGGCGTCGCCGTCATGGTCGGGCTGACGCCGCTGGAGGAGGAGGATGTGCTCGCCGGCCTCAAGGGGCGCGTCGTCGGCGCCCGCCTGCGCAAGGAGGACGAGATCGCGACTCTGCTGATCGGCGAGGCCGAAGACCGCGTCGTGACGGGTGGTCAGATCGCGCTGCGCGACCTGTCGAACGAGCGGTTTCTGGTTTTTTCCGACGCCCTGGCGAAGAGCGTGGCGCTGGGCCGCGACGAGCGCGAGGTCAATTCCGTCTTCGACAAGGTCGAGCCGCTCGCCAATGTGCTCGGCAAGCACGGGCGTCCCATGCGCGACCGGCGGGAAATGCTGCGGCTGATCGGTCAGGCGCTCGGCGTGCAGCATCGCGTTTCCGGCCGCGTCGCTGTCGACGACAAGCCAGACGTGCTGTGGGATCGCCCGGACCTCGAAAGGCTCTACGCCCGGCTGGAAGACGAATATGAGCTGAAGGAGCGGGGCCAGACCCTGCAGCGCAAGCTCGACGTGATCGTCGAGACCGTCCGCGTCCTGACCGACATCATCGACGCCGACCGTTCCTCCTTCATGGAGGCGGCGATTGTCCTGATGATTCTCGCGGAACTCGGGTTGTCGCTGTTCCAGATCGTGTTTTTCCGCGGGCATTGAGCCGCTGGCGCTGGAAGCGCAGGCGATTTCAGCGAAAAGCGCGCGCAAAACCGCCCGGGGCGCGGCCGTGCCTTTTTTGCCATGGCCAAGCTCTCAAGGCCCGCGCCCCGGCCTCGCCGCATTGACATGTGAACCAATCCCTTCCAGAGAAAGCGCTGATCACGCGGGCCGCTGGCCGGGTCGCGTTCATCGCGCATGTTCCTTACGGCGGGAATTACGACAGCCAATCTCAAGCCGATGAGAGACCCAGCCTTTGTTCTCCTTCCTGTTGAAGCCACTCAAGAAGAAGTTCTTCAGCGCCGGGCAGTTGCACCTGATCGAGCGCCTGCTGCGCGAACAGGGCTCCAAGCACGCCAAGGGCTATTTCTTCGCCTTCGCCATGATGGGCATCATTGCTGCGACCACGACAATTTCCGCCTATATCATGGGCGGTATTGTCAATCGCATCTTCGTCGATCGCAATATCGAGGCGATGTGGGCCATTGGCGGCGCGATCACCACGATCTACGTGGCCAAGGGCTTCGCCACCTATGGCCAGCAGGTGATCCTCTCTCGCATCGCGAACAACATCATCGCGGAATGCCAGACTCGCATCTTCGACAAGATGCTGGCGATGGACGTGAGCTTTTATAATGCCCGCCATTCGACCGAATTCCTCGCGCGGCAGGCCTTTATTTCCCAATCCGCAGGCAGCGCGCTAAATACTTTGGTCACGGCGCTGGGCCGCGACATTCTCACCACGCTGGGCCTGACCTTCGCGATGTTCCAGCAGGATCCGGTGCTGGCGTCGATCGCGATTCTGATCTTGCCTCTCGCTATCTTCGGCGTCCGCAAACTCGGCAATCGCGCCCGCAAGGTCATGATGACCGAGTTCCATGGCTTCGCCGCCATCCTGGAATCCCTGCAGGAAACCGCTCAGGGCATTCGCGTCGTGAAGTCCTTCACGCTTGAGCCGTTCATGCGCGAGCGGCAGCTGCGGGCGATCCGTAGCTTCGAAACGGCGGCCAACAAGCTGTCGCGGGTGCAATCCCGCTCCAGTCCCCTGATGGAGACGCTTGCCGGCTGCGCCGTGGCGGCGGTTGTCGTCTATGGCGGCTATCGCGTCATTTACGACGGCGCCCAGCCCGGCAATTTCTTCGCCTTCATCACGGCGCTGCTGCTTGCAACGGAGCCGGCGAAGCGCGTCGCCCGACTGCATGTGGACATGAATTCCTCGCTGATCGGCGTCGGCATGCTTTATGAATTCCTCGACGAGCCGACCCCGGAATCCGAGCCCGCCAACATGCCGGAGCTGAAGATCACCCAAGGCCGGGTAGAATTCTCCGACGTGGAATTTTCCTATCGCGCTGGCGAAATGGTGCTCAACAAGCTCAATCTCGTCGCGGAGCCAGGCCAGACCACGGCGCTGGTCGGCCGCTCCGGCGGCGGCAAGACCACCGCCATGAGCATGATCCTGCGGTTCTACGAGCCGACCGCCGGCAAAATCATCATCGACGGCCAGGACATCGCCGGTTTTTCGCGGCGCTCCCTGCGCAGCCAGATCGGCTATGTCGGTCAGGACACCTTCCTGTTCAAAGGCTCGGTCCGCGACAATATCGGCTTCGGCCGGCCGGGCGCGAGCGACGAGGAGATCGTCGCCGCCGCCAAGGCCGCCTTCGCCCATGACTTCATCATGGGTTTTGAGCGCGGCTACGATTCGCCGGTCGGCGAACAGGGCATGCAACTCTCGGGCGGCCAGCGCCAGCGCATCTCCATCGCCCGAGCCTTCCTCAAGGACGCTCCGCTGATCCTGCTCGACGAGGCGACCTCGGCGCTGGATACGGAATCGGAGCGCGCGGTTCAGGAAGCGCTCAAGACGCTCTGTGCGGGACGCACGACCCTCGTGATCGCCCATCGCCTCACCACAGTCGCCAGCGCTGAGCGCATCTGCGTCATCGAAGGCGGCCGGGTGCTGGAATCCGGACGGCAGGACGAGTTGCTGGCGCGCAACGGCGTTTACGCCATGCTGTACCGGACGCAATTCGAACGCAGCCTCGCCATGGCCTCCGCCGACGCCGCCGCCGAATGAAGTCGAATTCATAAAATAGCGAGTTAATACAAATATTTGCTGGCTATTTGTGATTTAGATTAACAGGCTAGATATCGCCTTGCGGCTGACCGTCTGGAAACGGCCCGCGTTTTGGGCGATGCTTCGCGCCCTTCCGTTTTTTTGACCCTTCCATTTTTCCGAGTCGCGCCCATGCCCAAATCCGCTCTGCCCCAGCCGGTGATGAGCGTCGCCGAAATCGAAACCCTTCTCGATGAGGCTTTCCCACAACTGCACCATGGCGGGCGCACGGTCATGGTGGAAGAGGTTGGCCCCATGACCGCCCGGCTGCGGCTGATCGCGCATGAGCGCCACCTGCGCCCCGGCGGCACGGTCTCCGGCCCGGCCATGTTCACGCTGGCCGATGTCGGCATCTGGGTCGGGATCCTCGCTCACAACGGCCCGGAATCGCTCGCCGCCGTGACCACCAATCTCAACATCAACTTCTTGCGCAAGCCGCCCCATGGCGACGTCATCGTCGAATGCCGCCTGCTCAAGCTCGGCAAGCGGCTGGCGGTCGGCGAGGCGACGCTCTATTCCGAAGGCGCTGCGGAGCCGGTCGCACATGCGGTTGGAACATATGCCATCCCGGCCGCGCGGAAACATGGTACCTAAATACCTTTCTCTGAAAACCACTGCTTTTGCAGGCGGTTTCGCGCGATTGGGCGGTTGACAAACTGGGGGAGGGTCCGTACAAGCCCGCATCTTCCCGCCGGGACCCGCCAGCCTGTCAAACAGGACATTGAGTCCCGCGCCATATTGGAAACGAGAAAATGTACGGCAAGACCTATTCGGCCAAGGCCGCCGAAATCGAGAAGAAGTGGGTTTTGATCGACGCCAAGGGGCTCGTCGTCGGCCGCCTCGCCTCGATCATCGCGCTGCGCCTGCGTGGCAAGCACAAGGCGACCTTCACGCCCCATATGGACGATGGCGACAACATCATCGTCATCAACGCCGACAAGGTGGTCTTCACCGGCCGCAAGCGCGACCAGAAGGTCTATTTCCACCACACCGGCTTCCCCGGCGGCATCAAGGAACGTTCCGCCAAGTTCATCCTGGATGGCCGTTTCCCCGAGCGGGTCGTCGAAAAGGCCGTGCAGCGCATGCTGCCGCGTGGTCCGCTCGGCACCAAGCAGCTCGGCAACCTCCGCGTCTACAAGGGCGCCGAACATCCTCATGCGGCTCAGAACCCGACTGTTCTCGACGTCGCCGCCCTGAACTCCAAGAACTCGCGGAACGACTGATCATGGCCGAGACCCTTTCCTCCCTGCAGGACCTCAAGAGCGCCGGCGCCGCTCCGGCGCCGGAAGCCCCGGTCCATGTGCAAAAGCTCGACAAGTACGGCCGCGCCTACGCCACCGGCAAGCGCAAGAACGCCGTCGCCCGCGTCTGGATCAAGCCCGGCACGGGCAAGGTCACCGTCAATGGCCGCGAACTGGACGTCTATTTCGCCCGTCCGGTGCTGCGCATGATCGTGCAGCAGCCGCTCGGCGTCGCCCAGCGCGATGGCCAGTATGACATCACCGTCACCGTCGCTGGCGGCGGTCTGTCCGGCCAGGCCGGCGCGGTGCGCCACGGCGTCTCTAAGGCGCTGACCTATTACGAGCCCGGCCTGCGCCCGGCTCTGAAGAAGGAAGGCTTCCTGACCCGCGACTCGCGCGTGGTCGAGCGCAAGAAATACGGCAAGCGCAAGGCCCGCCGCAGCTTCCAGTTCTCGAAGCGCTGATCTTCACGATCATTTTGCGGAACGGCGGGCCAAAAGCCCGCCGTTTTGTTTTGTCCGTCATTCTTTCGCGCTAAACCGCCCCATCCGCCACGGAGTTTCCGCCATGACAGACGCGCCCAAAAAGATCTTCATCGACGGCGAGGCCGGCACCACCGGCTTGCAGATCCGCGAAAAGCTCGCCGGGCGCATGGATGTCGAGATCGTCTCCATCGCGCCGGAAAAGCGCAAGGACGTCGCCGCCAAGGCGGATATTCTGCGCCATGTCGATCTGACCATTCTCTGCCTGCCCGACGCCGCGGCGGTGGAGAGCGTGGCGCTGGTCGATTCGCTGGGCGCGGACGCGCCGCGCGTGCTTGACGCTTCGACCGCCCATCGCGTCGCGCCGGGCTGGACTTATGGCTTCGCGGAACTCGCGGCCGACCAGGAAGCGCAGATCGCGGCGGCGCGCCGCGTCGCCAATCCGGGCTGCTACGCCACCGGCGCCATCGCCATTCTGCGTCCGCTGGTGGACGCCGGCCTGATCGACGCGGGCCAGCATCTCGCGATCAACGCCGTCTCCGGCTATTCCGGCGGCGGGCGGCAAATGATCGAGGATTACGAGGCGGGCCGCGCGCCGCCCTATGAGCTTTATGCGCTAGGGCTGGAGCACAAGCATATTCCCGAGATCATGGCCTATGCGCATCTGCGCGCGCGGCCGCTGTTCGTGCCCTCGGTCGGCAATTTTCTGCAAGGCATGCTGGTCAGCCTGCCGGTCAGCCTCGAAGACCTGCCGGGCAAGCCCAACGCCGGCGATCTGGAGGCGGTTCTGGGGGATCATTACGCCAGCAGGCGCCACGTACGCGTCGTCGCCGCCGAGGCGAACGGCAAGCTGGAGCCGCAGGCGCTCAATGGCACCAATGATCTGGAAATCCGGGTCTTCGCCAATGAGGCGCGCCGCCACGCCGTGATCGTCGCGCGGCTGGACAATCTCGGCAAGGGCGCTTCGGGCGCCGCCGTCCAGAACCTGGAGCTAATGCTCGGGCTGTGAACAAAAAAGCCCTCGGGCGTCGCCGAGGGCTTTAATTTCGGGACTATGCTCCGGCGTCAATCGACTGTGGCCGAGCCGCGCACGACGATGACCTGCCGCGACCGGACGAAGCGCTCGCGCACCGCGTGGTTGCCTTTGATATAAATGATCTTTGGCGAGCTCCACATGGGCGGCGGAACATTATAGCTCACGCCATAACCGGTCGGCGTGTAGCTGGCGTCGCCATAGCCCTCCGGATAGGCGGGATAGTCGGAGACGCCATATGGCGCAATCGGCATGGCGTAGGCAAAGTCCCCGTTGCCAAAGACGCCGCCGCCGTGGACCGGGCCGTAAGGACGGCGCGGAAGGGCGTAGCCGTAATCATAGCCGAAGCGGCCATAGGCGCCCAAGAAGCCCGGACGAGGGCCATAGGCGCCGGGGTAACCCGGTCTCCGGTATCCCGCTTGTGGTCCCGGCCTGAAGCCCGGTCCCGGGCCGGGACGAATGATGGTCGCGGCGCCCGGATTGGCGACGATGGCGCGTCCAGGGCCAACCATGCGGGGCCCGCCAAAACCGTGTCCCTGACCGGCGACATGGCCGCCTGCGAGAACCGGCGTCGCAGCCACTAGCAGCGCGCCAGCGCCGGCGAGAGCGCATTTCCTGATGACTTGACCCATAATTGCACTCCTGCCCCGTTATGAGACTGATCCCGGCGCCGCTCCGTCCCAATGCGGATCGTTTTGGGATGGGACCTGGCGTCTTGACCTCAGCGGGCAAGAAGGGCGCCTGAAACGCTTTCGGGATAACGCCGCGCGGGATGCAAAGTTCGCCTACGCCACCGAACCAATGGACGGGATGCAAAAACCCCGGCTGCGTTTGGCGCGGCCGGGGCGGAGAATTTCAGGATTTCACGCGGACATATTCGCCGGGGGCGTCGCCGAGCAGCGGGACCTTGCCGCCGCCGGGCTCACGCGCCGGGACCTTTTCCGGCGCCTGATCGCCGATCCAATGGATCCAGTCCACCCACCAGGAGCCGGGATGCTCTTCGGCGTTGGCGACCCAATCCTCAAACACGCCGGAGGGCTTCGGCCCGGTCCAGTACTGATATTTCAGCTTGGGGCCGGGCGGATTGATGACGCCGGCGATATGGCCCGAGCCGCAGAGCACATAGCGCATTTCGCCGCCGAATAATTTGGCGCCGTTGAACACCGAGCGCGCGGGTGCGATATGGTCTTCGCGGGCCGCGAGATTATAGACGGGAACCTTGATCTTGCCGAGATCGAGCGTGACGCCGCCCAGCGTCATCTTCTTCTTGGCGAACTGATTGTTGAGATAGCAGTTGCGCAGATAGAAGGAATGGTTGGCGCGGGGCATGCGGGTGGAGTCGCTGTTCCAGGCAAGCAGGTCGAAGGCCATCGGCTCGATGCCTTTGAGGTAATTGTTCACGACATAGGACCAGATCATGTCGTTGGGCCGCAGCATGTTGAAGGCGTTGGCCATCGACCGGCTTTCGAGGAAGCCGGCTATTTCCATCTCGGTTTCGATATTCTTGATCCGGTCCTCGTCGGCGAAGATTTTCAGATCGCCAGGGTCCGAGAAATCGACCTGGGTGGTGAAGAAGGTCGCGCTGGAGATGCGGTCATCGTCCTTGGCGGCCATATAGGCGAGCGTAGTGGCGGCAAGCGTGCCGCCGACGCAATAGCCGATGGATGCGACCTGGCGCTCGCCGGTGATCTTCTCAATCTGCCCCAGAGCCGCGAAAATGCCGTCCGTCATATAGGAATAGAAATCCTTGTCGGCATGGCGCGCGTCAGGATTGACCCAGGAGATGCAGAACACCGTGAGTCCCTGGGCGACGGCCCAGCGGATGAAGCTTTTCTCGGCGTTGAGGTCGAGAATGTAGAACTTGTTGATCCATGGCGGGACGATCAGCAAGGGCCGCTTGTAAACTTCCTCGGTCGTCGGCGCATATTGCAGCAGCTCGATCAGGTCGTTGCGGAACACCACCTTGCCGGGCGTGGTGGCCATGTTCTCGCCAAGCACGAATTTCTCGTTATTGGTCTGGCGGATCTTCAGATTGCCGCCGCCGGCCTCGATATCCTCGGCGAGCATTCTCATGCCCCGGGCGAGATTTTCCGCTTCCGCCGACCAGGTGGTGCGCAGCAGCTCCGGATTGGTCAGCAGGAAATTCGACGGCGACACCGCGCCCGAGACCTGGCGCAGATAGAAGGACGCCTTGTCATGGGTGGTCTTGTCGAGATCGGCGCCCTCGACCATGTTATTGGCCCATTCGCTGCCGATCAGATAGGCTTGGCGCAGGAAATCGAAATAGGGATTGTCGCGCCAGTCCGGCGACGTGAATCTCTTGTCGCGCGGGTCGGTCGGAACATAGGGCTCCTTCGACTCGCCCGCGAGGCGGCGGAACGTATTCGACCACAGGCCGAGCAGATTGCTGGAAATGCTGGTCTGCGCCTCGATGGTGCGCTTGGGATCGGCCAGCCAATATTCCGCGACCTTGCTGAAGGTCTTGAGGGCGTCGGTCAGCTCTTCCGAGATATTCGGCTTGACCTTGCCTTCCTCAACCGGCCGGATCATCGCCGCCAGGGCCTTGCCGCCATGTTCAAGGGCGATTGCGAAATTTTCGGCCATGCGCTCGAAATTGGGAACGCCGGCGCCGCCCGCCGGCTTGGCGGTCGGCCGGGGCGCCACAGGCGCTGCGGCGGGCGCCGGGGAGACAGGGGCGGGCGCGGCAGGCGTGGGGGCAGGGGGCGTCGCCGCTTCGACGGTTTCGGCCTTTACCGCAGGTTTTTTCGTAGACGCCGCTTTGGCGGGAGCGGCTTTGGCCGCCTCTCGCTTGCCGGGCGCCTTGGCCGCCGGAGCCGTTGCCGCCGGAGCCGTTGCCGCCGGAGCCTTGGCCGCCGAAACCTTGGCTGCGCGAACCTTTGCCGCTGGCGCTTTTGCCGTTTTGGCCTTGGCCGTGGCGGCCTGAACGACAGGCTCGCCGATCGCCGCTTCCCCGTTCACTGCCGCTTCGGACGGCGCGGGCGCGGCATTCTGGATTGGCGCCGGCGCGGCCTTGCGCCGAGGCGCGGCCTTTTTAGCGGCGCTTTTGCGCTGAGCTTCCTGGCTGGCGGTCATGACGTTTCCTCTTTTTGAACCGGGGCTTGCGTTTCAACGCGCCCTCGTCCCGTTTCCGACATAATAAGACTTTATGCGACAGTTTCAGCAATGATCCGATGGAAGCACTTCCTTAGGATGATGTGCCCGGGACTTGACGAAAGCTAGGGAAAATGAAGGCCAAAATCGCTGACAATCGCCTTCGCGGATGCACAAAACTGGCGTTCGCCGTCGCTGCGGTGGCGCTGGTCGCGGCTGGCGAGGCGCACGCGCAGCAGAACCCCGTTCGCGCCCTGACCAATGTCCTCGGCTGGACCAAGGATACGGACGAGGGGCCCGACTTCGTTCAGCAGACGCGCCCCGATATCAAGGAACTTGGCTTTTCGCATCTCACTGGCGTAGACAAGCCGCGAGTCGCGGTCAAGACTGCGGCCGAACTCGAGGCCGACAAGGCCGCGCTCATCGCCGAGCGCGGCAAGGCGGACGCTGCCCGCAAGAAGCTGCAGGCCGAAAAAGTCGAGGCCGTCGCGCCCAACAGGCCGGCGCCGATCAAAGACGAATAGTTTGGCCATAAAACGACTGACATTGAGCCGGCGCGCGTGCTAATCAGCGCGTTTCCCGGCGCAAAGCCGTTCAGATGATATAACAAGGACGAGACGGATGAGCGATTTTTATCGCGTGCGGCGCCTGCCGCCTTATGTGTTCGAACAGGTCAATCGTCTGAAGGCCAAGGCCCGCGCCGGCGGCGCCGACATCATCGATCTCGGCATGGGCAATCCCGACCTGCCGACGCCGCGCCATATCATCGACAAGCTGGTCGAGACGGCGGGCAAGCCGCGCACCGACCGTTATTCCGCCTCCAAGGGCATCGCCGGCCTGCGCCGCGCCCAGGCCAGCTATTACGAGCGCCGATTCGGCGTGAAGCTCAATCCCGACAGCCAGGTTGTCGCGACGCTCGGCTCGAAGGAAGGCTTCGCGAACATGGCCCAGGCCATCACCGCGCCGGGCGACGTGGTTCTGGTGCCGAATCCGTCCTATCCGATTCACGCCTTCGGCTTCCTCATGGCGGGCGGCGTGATCCGCTCCGTGCCGATCGAGCCGAACGAGGAATTTTTCCGCGCCGCTGAGCGCGCGGTGATGCATTCTATTCCCAAGCCGATCGCCATCGTGGTGTGCTATCCGTCGAACCCGACCGCGATGGTCGCCTCGTTGGATTTCTATCGCGACCTGGTGCTGTTCGCGAAGAAGCACGACATTTATATTCTCTCGGACCTCGCCTATGCCGAGGTTTATTTCGACGACAATCCGCCCCCGTCGGTGCTGCAGGTTCCGGGCGCAGTGGACATTTGCGTCGAGTTCACCTCGATGTCGAAAACCTTCTCGATGGCCGGCTGGCGCATCGGCTTCGCGGTCGGCAACGAGCGCCTCCTGTCGGCGCTCGCGCGGGTGAAGTCCTATCTTGATTACGGCGCCTATACGCCGATCCAGGTTGCGGCGGCGGCGGCCTTGAACGGTCCCGAGGACTGCATCTATGAAATGCGCTCCATCTACCGGAAGCGCCGCGACGTGATGGTGGAGAGCTTCGCCCAGGCCGGCTGGAAGATTCCGGCCCCCACGGCGTCCATGTTCGCCTGGGTTCCAGTGCCGGAGAAATTCCGTCCGCTCGGCAGCCTGGAATTTTCCAAATTGCTGATCGAAAAGGCCGATGTCGCGGTCGCGCCCGGCATCGGCTTCGGCGAGCATGGCGATGATTACGTGCGCCTCGCGCTAGTCGAGAACGAGCAGCGCATACGTCAGGCAGCGCGCGGCATCCGCCGCTTCTTCGACGGCGCCGATGAATCCCTGCATAATTTGATCGAGGCCCGGGCGCGCGCCTGAGGCGATCTGGACTCGGCCGCGCCAAGGCGCGGCCGTTGAGGCGACGCCAGTCTCGCGCAAGGCGATCCGGTCCATTCTGAGCCCGCGCTCCTTCCGCCTCCGGGCGGAAGGATGACGCGCATGATTGGCTTCAGGGACGGTCGCTGTGCCCAAATTCGATTTTCACCTCACTTTGAGCCGCCGCGTCTGGGCGCTTGCCGCAATGGCCCTCGCCACCATGGCATTGGGCACGGGCGTCGCGCTTTATCGGTTTAACAGCTCGGCGATGGAATGGCGCCGCGCGGAATTGCGCAGCGAAGTCGACATCGCCGCCGGCTGGCTGAAAAACGTCGCCGCCGCCGATTCCGCCGACAAGCCGGCGGCGATCCGCGCCGCGCTGGAGCGTTTGAGGCCGCTGCGATTCGGCGAAAACGGCTATTTCTTCGCCATTTCGCTCGATGGACTCTCGCTTCTTTCGCCGACGTCGCCGCAGGTCGAGGGAACCAGCCTGCTGGGCGTGCGCGACAGCGCCGGCGGGCTGCCCTTTGAAACCATGGTCGCCGCCGCCCGCAAGGAGGGCGCCGCCGTCGTGAACTATCCCTGGGCGAAGCCGGGAGGCGGCGATGTCCCGCGCGAAAAAACGTCTTATGTGAAAGCTGTGCCGGAACTTGGCCTGCTGATCGGCTCCGGCGTCTATTTGGACGAGGTTTTCGCGCATCTGGCCGACATATCCGTCGCGTTGGCGCTGGCGGTCGCGCCCTTGCTGCTGCTGTTCGTCGGCGCCGCTTATTATATCGGGCGCACGATATCGAATCGGCTCAAGGGCATGACCTCGGCCCTGAACGCCATGGCGTGCGGCGACATCGACGTGGCGCCGCCGGGGCTCGACCTTCACGACGAATTGGGCGAAATGGCGCGGGCGGTCGAGGCCATCAAGCAGGGCTTGCGCCGGGCGTCCGAGGCGCAAAACATCGAGCGCCGCGAGCAGCGCGAGGCCGCCGACCGCGCGCGCAGCGAGCCCATGCGCGCGCTGGCGCAGAAATTCGAGACTGCGGTCGGCGGCGTTGTCGAGGGCGTCACCGCCTCCACCCACAATTTGGAAAGCTTCGCGCGCTCGCTGGTTCAAGAGGCGCGCTATTCCGGCGAACAGGCCGATATCGGCTCCAGGGCCGCCGAGGTCGCCTCGCAGAACGTGCTGTCGGTGGCCTCGGCCGCCGAGCAGCTGAGCTTTTCCGTCGAGGAAATTGGCGCCAGCGCCGCACGCTCGCGCGAATTATCGGAGCACGCCGCGCGCGAGGCGGAATCGACGCGCGCCCGCATGGGCGAACTGGTCGCGGCGATCGACCATATCGGCGGCGTCGTCGCGATGATCGCCGGCATCGCCCAGAGCACCAACATGCTGGCGCTCAACGCCACCATAGAGGCGGCCCGGGCCGGAGAGCAGGGGCGGGGCTTCGCGGTGGTCGCGCAGGAGGTCAAATCGCTGGCGGAGCAGACCGCGCGCGCGACCTCGGAAGTCTCGGGGCAGATTGCCGAGATCCAGCGCGCCTCGCAGGACGCTAATTCCTGCATCGGCGCCATGGCCGAGGCCACCCATGAAGTCAGCGCCATCGCCTCGTCGATCGCGGCGTCGGTCGGCTCGCAAGGCGAAGCCACGCGCGAGATCGCGCAGAATGTGCAGGACGCTTCCGGGCGCACCGGAGAACTCGCGCAAGTGATTGAGGAAGTGCGCTCAGCCTCGCGGCAGTCGGGCGATTCCGCCGAGCAGGTGCTGCAATCCGCGACCGGCCTGTCGCGGCAGATCGACAGCCTGCGCCGCGAATGCGACAGCTTTCTGTCTCAGGTCAGGGCGGCTTAGCCCTCGTTGAAGGTGAGACGAATTCCCTCCGCCGTCGAGGTCACGCTGCGATAGAAGCAGGATTTGCGCCCCGTATGGCAGGCCTTGCCATCACCGCCCGCATTCACGCGGAGCAGCAGCGCGTCCTGATCGCAATCGACGCGCATCTCCACGACCTTTTGTACCTGGCCGGAGGTGTCGCCCTTGCGCCAGAGTTCATTGCGCGACCGCGACCAGTAATGCGCAACGCCCGTCTCGATGGTCTTTTCCAGCGCCAGCGCGTTCATATAGGCGAGCATCAGGATCTCGCCGGTCGCGGCCTCAACCGTCACGCAAACAATGAGGCCGTGGGCGTCGAATTTCGGCGTGAAGGCCGCACCCTCCTCAAGAATTTTCTTGTCGGCGGCGGGAGGCGAAAAAGGCATGGGAGCGCTCATCTGGAGAATCGCGGCGGATCAAATGTCAGCGCCGGTCCCGAACCAGACTGAGGAAGCGCGCCTGCTCGGCCGGGTCGGATTTGAACGGACCGGAAAACTGCAAGGTCACGGTGAGGGCGCCTGGCTTGCGCACGCCGCGCATGGACATGCACATGTGCTCGGCCTCGATCAACACCGCCGCGCCGCGCGAGTGGAGGCGGGCGTCGAGCGCCGCGAGAATTTGCGCGGTCATGGTCTCCTGCGTCTGGAGACGGCGAGCATAAACGTCCACCAGACGCCCGAGTTTGGAAAGGCCAAAAACACCGCCGTCGGGATAATAGGCGATGTGGGCCTTGCCGAAGAAGGGCGCCATGTGGTGCTCGCAATGCGAGAAGAAGGGAATGTCCCGCACCAGCACCATTTCGCCATAGCCCGAGACGTCCTCGAAGACGGTGTCGAGAATGGACGCCGGATCCTGCCGATAGCCGGCGAAAATTTCCTCATAGGCCCGGGCCACCCGTGCGGGCGTGTCGCGCAGGCCCTCGCGGTTTGGATCGTCGCCGGCCCAGGCGAGCAGGGTCGCCACGGCGGCTTCGGCCTCTTCGCGGCTGGGGCGACGGATCGCGGCCGCCGTCAGGGCGGCGAGTTTCGGCTTGGCCGACGATTTCTTCACGGGGGATTGCTTCGCTGCGGACTTCTTGGCGTCCTCTCCAGACGCGCGCGACCGCACCTTGGCGGCGGCGCGCTTGCGCTGCCGTGTCAAAGCGGAATGCACCAGATCGTCCAACAAAATCTCCCGGGTGAGGGGGCGGGGCGCGCGGGCCTGCCGCGCGGGAAAAACGCGGTGCCGCCTTTTCAGCGCCGCGAGGGTCCGAATGTGCGGCGCACACAACCAATATAGGCTCTAGGCCGCCGCTTTCCAGCGGTCAATTCAAATCCGTCCGGTCGCTTTCTTCAGCCAGGCGCGTTCGGTCTTGTCGAGATGCGGCGACAGAGCCGCGCGCACACGGGAATGATAGGCGTTGAGCCAGGCCTTCTCCTCGGGCGCCAGCAGCTTCGGCTCGATCAGGCGGCGGTCGATCGGGACCAAAGTGAGCGTTTCGAAGCCGAGCATGTCGCGCTCGCCGCCGGGAATTTCGCGCGTTTCGACCGCGACAAGATTTTCGATGCGGATGCCGAAAGCGCCCTCGCGGTAATAGCCGGGCTCGTTGGAGAGGATCATGCCCGGCTCCAGCGCCACGCCGCCGAGCTTGGAAATCCGCTGCGGGCCTTCATGGACCGAGAGATAGGAGCCGACGCCATGACCGACGCCATGGTCGAAATCGAGTCCGGCCTCCCACAAGGGTCGACGGGCGAAGCCGTCGATCTGGGCGCCGCTGGTTCCCTTCGGGAAGACGGCGCGGGCGATGGCGATATGGCCCTTGAGCACCAGCGTGTTGGCGCGCTGCGCCGCCTTGCCGACGGCCCCGACCGCGAGGGTGCGGGTGACGTCCGTGGTGCCGTCGAGATATTGCGCGCCGGAATCGACCAGAAAGACGCCCTTGCCGATGCGGGCGTTGGATTTCTCCGTCACGCGGTAATGCGGAAGGGCGGCGTGGGGACCGGCGGCGGAAATCGTCGGGAAGGAAATGTCGCGCAATTCCCCGCTCTCGCGGCGGAAGGTTTCGAGCGCCTGCGCCGCCGCAATCTCGTTCAGGCGGCCACGGGCGGCGGCCTTGTCGAACCAGCACAGGAAGCGCGCCATGGCCACGCCGTCGCGCAGATGGGCGGCGCGGGCGCCTTCCAGCTCGGCCGCGTTCTTGCGCGCCTTCATCAAGGCGATGGGGTCGCTCCCGATTTCCGCCTGTCCGCCGGCTTCGGTGAAGATCCGGGTCAGGCGGCTCGGCGCGGTGCCGGCGTCGAACAGCACGGACAGCTTTTTCGCGCCCAGCTCCGCCAGCGCCTCGGGCAGGGCGGCGGGCGGGGCAAGCTCCGCCAGCTTTTCAAGCGCGCCCGACGTGCGGGCCGTGAGCTTGTCGGCCTCCAGAAAGAGACGCGGCTTGCCCTCGCGTGGAATGAGCGCATAGCCCAGCGCGATCGGGGTATGGGCGACGTCCGAGCCGCGCAGGTTGAAGGCCCAGGCCAGAGCGTGCGGGTCGCTGACCAGGAGCGCGTCACTGGTCAAAGCGGCGGCGATCCGCTCCAGCTTTTTCGCGGCAGCCTCGCCGGCATATTTGGGCGGGTGCAGGACGATGCGGCCCTGCGGTTGCGCCGGACGGTCGCTCCACAAGGCGTCGAAGGGGTTTTCGTCCACCGCTTCGAGCGTGGCGCCGGCCTTTTTCGCCGCCGTTTCGAAACGGGCAAGCTGTCCATTGGTGTGCAGCCAGGGATCGTAGCCGATCCGCGCGTCCTTTTTGGCGTTTTTCGTCAGCCAGTCCGCCGGCGAAACCTCAGCCAAAGGCACGACGGTAAAGGCCGCGGAATCGACCTGCTCGCGCGCCTGGATGGTGTAGCGTCCATCGACGAAGAGCGCGGCCTTGTCGGCCAGCACGATCACAAAGCCGGCGCTGCCGGTGAAGCCGGCGAGCCAGGCGAGGCGCTCCTCGCAGGGCGCGACATATTCGTTCTGGTGTGCGTCTGCGCGCGGAACGAGGAAGCCATCGAGCTTCATCGCCTTGAGGCGCGCGCGCAACATCTTGAGGCGGGGGGCGCCGAGCGATGGATCGGCGGCGTCGTCGAAAGTCTGGAAATGGGAGTCGAACATGGTTTCAGGCTAACCCATTTTCCGGCGGCGCGAAACCTACCTAAGCCTTTGCGGCGCCGCGCCCCCGCGCCGCAGCAGCAGCGTGGCCCAGCCCTCGATGTCACGGCGCCGCCACAGCGAAAAGCCCTGTGCGCGATATGCCGAAAGCACGCCGGGAACGTCGCGCGCGAGCAGGCCGGACAGCACCAGTTCGGCATGGGGCGCGGCGATGCGCGCCAGCGACGGCGCGAGATGGCGCAAGGGGCGGGCGAGAATGTTGGCGAGGATCAGATCGTAGCGGCCGGGCCGGTCGAGCGCCGGATGGACGACGCCCTTGGCGGTAACAGGACGGACCCACGCGCCGGCGTGGTTGAGCCGGGCGTTGGCGCCCGCCGCCGCGACCGCCTGCGCGTCGATATCGCCCGCCGCGACCGGCGCACGCAGGGCGCGGGCGACCGCCATCGCGAGCACGCCGGTGCCGCTGCCGACGTCGATCACATGGCGCGGGCGCCGGCGCTTGAGAATTTCGTCGATGAACAGGAGACAGCCGCGTGTAGTGCCGTGGTGGCCGGTGCCGAAGGCGAGCGCCGCCTCGATCTCCAGCCCGATGTCATTGGCCTTGACGCCAGCGCGGTCATGCGAGCCATGCACGAGGAAGCGCCCGGCGCGCACGGCGGAGAGGCCTTCGAGCGCTGAGGCGATCCAGTCTTTCTGCTCGACGCGGCCGAATTCGACTTTCTGCGCCAGCTCCTCGCCGACGGCGACGGCGACCAGGGCGCGGACATTGTCCTCGTCTGGCGCGTGGCCGAAATAGACTTCCACGACCCAGGGCGTCGCGGCCCAGCTCGCCGTCGAGCCATTTTCCTCGAAGGCGGCGGCGGCGGTTTCGGCGGGGTCGAAGGTTTCGACCACGAGATCGGCGACGGTGCGGGCCTCGTCCTCGCTGCATTTGAGACGCAGGACGAAAGCGGCGTTGTTGGGGGGCAATCCTTCGAGCATGGCGCGGGAGGTATCATGAGGCGCAATGCGAGTCGATGGACTTGCCGCCGGACTTTGCTCCCAGACTTGCGCATGGCCCGCGCTTCGCTAACGTGGCCGCTCAAGTTGGAGGCGTTCATGCGTTTGGTTGCAGCTGTCGCGATTCTGTTCGCCCTGGCCTTCGCCGCCAACGCCGAGGACGCCAAGCCGGACGAAAAGCCGGTCGAAACGCCCGCGCCTGCGCCGTCCGTGGCCGTGCTCGCCTTTGGCGTGAGCCATCCCGAATGTCAGGAATGGACCGACGGCTGCGTCATCTGCGCACGCGACGCAGATGTCGTGAACTGCTCGACGCCCGGCATCGCCTGCCTGCCGGCCGAGACGGTTTGCAAGCGCCCGGCGAAATAGCAGCGGTTCACATCCCCCATTTGCGGACGAACCAGACCTTAACCAAATGGGTCAGGACCGCGTAGCAAAGCAGGATGAGCGCGACCAGAGGCCAGTACAGGCCGGGCAAAGGCGTGAACCCCAGTTGGGCGCCGAGCCAGCTATAGGGCAGCCAGATTCCCACCACGCAGATGATCAGGGACGTCGCCAGCAGGGCCGGGCTGGCGTGGCTCTCGATGAAGGGAATCTTGCTGGTGCGGATGATGTGGATGATGAGGGTCTGGGTGAGCAGGGACTCGACGAACCAGCCGGTCTGAAACAGCGCCGGATTGGTCCAGGCGCCGAAGACGAACAGCATCATGCCATAGGTGACATAGTCGAAGATCGAACTGATTGGCCCGATGCACAGCATGAATTTGACGATATTGCCGATCTCCCAGCGGCGCGGCGCGACCAGATATTCCTCGTCCACATTGTCGGTCGGGATGGTCGTCTGGGAGAAATCATAGAGCAGGTTGTTGGTGAGAACCTGGATCGGCGCCATCGGCAGGAAGGGCAGGAAAATGCTCGCGCCCAGCACGCTGAACATGTTGCCGAAATTCGAGCTGGCGCCCATTTTGATATATTTGACAATATTGGCGAAGATCTTCCGCCCCTCGATCACTCCCTTCTGCAAAACCAGAAGATTTTTTTCGAGCAGGATGATGTCGGCGGATTCCTTGGCGATGTCCACGGCGGTGTCCACCGAGATGCCGACATCGGCGGCCTTCAGCGCCGGGCTGTCGTTGATGCCGTCGCCCAGAAAGCCGACGACATGGCCCCGGGCGTGGTGCGCCTGGATAACGCGCTCCTTCTGCGCGGGCGTCAGCTTGACGAAGACGCAGGTTTTGCCCGCGACTTCGGTGAGGTCCGGGTCGTTCAGCTTGTCGATGGCCGTGCCGGAGAGAATTTCGCCGGGATCGAGTCCGACCTCCCGGCAGATCTTGCGGGTGATGATCTCATTGTCGCCGGTGAGCACTTTCACCTTCACGCCGCGCGCGGCCAAAGCGGCGATGGCCTCGCGCGCCGATTCCTTGGGAGGGTCGAGGAAGGCGATATAGCCGAGCAGGGTCAGGCCGGATTCGTCGGCGATGGTATAAGTCGTCTTGGACGGCGCCATTTCCTTGTACGCGACCGCGACGACGCGGAAGCCGTCGGCGTTCAGCTCCATCGTTTCCTTTTGCGCGGTCTCCAGATGGCTCGGATCGAGCGGGCCGGTCTCGCCATCCACCTCATATCGGGTTGAGACCGCAAAAATTTCCTCCACCGCGCCCTTGCAGATGAGGATGTGCGTGCCGGCGTCCTTGTCCGCTCCCAGCCGCTCCACCACCACCGACAGCCGCCGCCGGGTGAAATCGAACGGAATTTCGTCGAGTTTCCTGTAGCCGCCGTCGATGCCGAGCTTTTCGCGCATGTCGACATGGTCGAGCACGGCGCGGTCGAGCAGGTTGCGCAGGCCGGACTGAAAATGGCTGTTTAGATAGGCATATTCCAGCACCTTCTCGGAATCATTGCCGCGAATGTCGAGATGGCGCTTCAGTATGATGCGGTCCTGCGTCAGCGTGCCGGTCTTGTCGGTGCAGAGAACGTCCATCGCGCCGAAATTCTGGATGGCGTGGAGGCGCTTGACGATCACCTTCTCGCGCGACATCGCCATCGCGCCCTTGGCCAGATTGACCGTCACGATCATCGGCAGCATTTCCGGCGTCAGGCCGACGGCGACGGCGACGGCGAACAGCAAGGCTTCGAGCCAGTCATGCTTGTTCAGGCCGTTGATCAGGAAGACGGCAGGGGCCATGACGGCGATGAAGCGCACCATCAGCCAGGTGAATTTGTCGATGCCGAGGTCGAAGGCCGTCGGCGCCCGCCGCCCGGCGATCTCGTCGGCCAAGGCGCCGAAAAATGTCGCGCCGCCAGTGCGCAGGACAAGCCCCGTCGCATAGCCGGACACCACATTGGCGCCCATGAAGCAGATGTTCGGCAGATCGAAGGGGTCGCCTCCGGCGCCGGCGCCCGCGAAACGCTCGACCGGCATGGCTTCTCCGGTCAGGGCGGATTGGTTGATGAAGAGATCCTTCGCGGTCAGCAGGCGCAGATCGGCGGGGATCATGTCGCCCGCCGAGAGCCGCACGATGTCGCCCGGAACGAGCTGCTCCATCGGGATTTCCGAGAAAGGGTCTTCAGGAGGAGGCGATTGCGGCGCGCTGGCCTTGCGCAGAACGCTGGCGGTGTTGTGGACCATCGCCCTCAGCCGCGCGGCGGCCTCATTGGAGCGATGTTCCTGGATGAAGGCGGTGAAGATCGCGAGGACGACCATGAAGCCGATGACGATTGCCGCTCGCACGTCGCCCAGAAAAAAAGACACGACAGCAAGCGTCCCGAGCAGGGCGTTCAGCGGATTGCGCGCCCGCTGCCAGATTTCCTCGAATATCGACAGCTTGCGCTCGCGCGTGACGCGATTGGGGCCGAATTTCTTGAGGCGGACGGCCGCCTCGTCGGCGGAAAGGCCCTCGGGCGAAGACGCGAGACGGGCGAAAACCGCATCGCAGTCGAGGCTGCTGAATTCGAGCAAAGCCGCGTCGGCCTTGGCGGGGGGAGGCGCGGGCGATTTTTGCGCGCGTTCCACGCGGGGAAAATCATTCATGGCGTACTCCGCCGGGCGGATTCAGCATGATCTTGGCATATTCCTGCAACGAAATAATTGCCTTGATCCGGATCAGCGCTGGTTTTCAAGGGCAGGGCGCGCGTTCCGGCGACGCCGACCTCACGCCCGGTTCATGCGCGCGCTTGTTCCGGCTTCCGCGAATCGGCAAGATGCCGCCCGCACGCGCCCCGCGAAGCGATTCGCGGCCCGGCGCCGTCCTCATTGCGCCAGAAAGGGACCTGACCCATGCGCTGTCCCTATTGCGGCAGTCTCGACACCCAGGTGAAGGATTCGCGGCCGACCGACGATTCGTCCTCGATCCGCCGTCGCCGCGTCTGCCCGGATTGCGGCGGGCGTTTCACGACCTTCGAACGCGTGCAATTGCGCGAACTGACCGTGGTCAAGAAATCCGGCCGCCGCGCGCCCTTCGACCGCGACAAGCTGGTGCGCTCGGTCCAGATCGCCCTGCGCAAGCGCCCGGTCGATCCCGAACGCGTGGACCGCATGCTCAACGGATTGGTGCGCCAGCTCGAAAACCAGGGCGAATCCGAAATTCCGTCCGAAACTATTGGCGAACTGGTGATGCAGGGGCTGAAAACGCTCGACGAAGTCGCCTATGTGCGTTTCGCCTCGGTCTATCGCAATTTCCGCGAGGCGCGCGATTTTGGCCCGCTGCTCGACGAATTTTCCGACGATGGCGCTGCCGCGCGCCATAAGGAAGAGGACGCCTGAGATGGCTCTCACGAGCCAGGACGAGCGATTTTTCCGAGCCGCTCTGGCGTTGGGCCGGCGCAATCTCGGCGCGGCGGCCCCCAATCCGGCGGTCGGCGCGCTCGTCGTCAAGGACGATGTGGTGATCGGGCGCGGCTGGACCGCGATTGGCGGGCGCCCCCATGCCGAAACCCAGGCGCTGGCGCAGGCGGGCGAACGCGCTCGTGGCGCGACGCTTTATGTAACGCTGGAGCCCTGCGCCCATCACGGCCGGACGCCGCCCTGCGCCGAAGCCGTCGTCGCGGCTGGAATCGCCCGCGTGGTCGGCGGCCTGACTGATCCCGACGACCGTGTCGCCGGCGAGGGATATGCTGTGTTGCGGCGGGCAGGGATAGAAGTCGAGGCCGACGTCCTGCCGGAGCTGTGCCGGAGCGCCCATCGCGGCCATATCCTGCGCGTGACCGAAGGCCGGCCGATGGTGACGCTGAAGATCGCACAGACCGCCGACGGGCAGGCGGCGGGCGCCGCGCATGACCGCCGCCTCGCCATTACCGGACCAGCCGCCAACTCGCGCACCCATGTCATGCGCGCAATGCATGAAGCGATCATGGTCGGGATCGGCACGGCGCTTGTTGACGATCCGCTGATGACGGTGCGCCTTCCCGGCTGCGACCGGAAGCCATTGCGGGTTGTGCTCGACGCCCGGCTCGACCTGCCGCTGCGCTCGCGTCTCGTCGTCGGCGCGGGGGATTTCCCGACGCTCGTCCTGTGCGGGGAGGGAGCCGATCGGTCGCGGCGCGCGGCGCTGCGGGAGCAGGGCGTCGAGATCGAAACCTGCGCGCTGGACGGCGCCCGGATCGACTTGCGCGCGGCCTTGCGCCTGCTTGCGGCGCGCGGGATCTCACGGGTCTTTTCCGAAGGCGGGCCGCGAGTCGGGGCCGCCTTGATCGCTCAGGGGCTGGCCGACGAAATGGTGCTGTTCACCAGCCCCAAGCCGCTGGGCCGCAAGGGCGTCGAGGCGCTGTCCGTCGAGGCGCGCGAAAAACTTGCCGATCCGAACGCCTACGCAATCATGGAACAAGGCTTGCTGGGCGCGGATAATTTCATCCATTACGAGAGACAATGACCGCTTGCGGCGGCTTTTACCAGCAATCGTGGGCGTTTCTAGCCCCGGGTTAGGGCTGGTTATGCGTTGGCTCTTATAGCGTACCCGCGAATCGTGGTTCGCTGAACCTCTGCCGGGGAAATCACATTACAGAAATTTAATCTGTTCTCCTTCGAGCCCTGTTCGAGCGCGAAATGTTCTCATTTCGCGTTCCCAGTCTGTTCTCGTGAGGGGGTGCGGAGCGTCTATGTTTCGCCCGGAAGAGCACCCAACGGCGATCTTCGCTGAGTTGATCTTGGAAATGAATCGCTTAAATGTGGATATACGGTCGCTCGGCTAAGTTACGTTGCCGATCCGCCGTGTACGCTACCGTTGAGAGACGGGTCTAACCTTTTGCCTCGCCTCTCTTTTGCTTTTTAACATCGTGAAAATCGAAGCAACCCGCGCGGGAAACCGTCGCGGGAACGCTACAGGAGTGCCTAATTATGGAACACGTTACACACTACTTCGACGCCGCCCGCCTCGGGCAATTCATCAACTACATCATCGAGCGCGAGAACGTCCGGATTCGGAAGGAGCGCGGCGACCCGAAGCCGTGGACCGATGATCCGCTCTTGCGGCAGTACCGCTTTACCAATATCCGCCGCGAAGACGACTATGTGACGCGCTGGATCGCGAAAAACTGGCGGACGCCGAACGCCGACGATCCCGACTTCTGGTTTGCCGCTTACGTCGCGCGCCAGATCAACGAGCCCGCCACGCTCGCCCGTCTCGGCTATCCCGTCCCGTTCGACCCCGAGCATTTCCTGCGTGTGATGGACGAGCCGAACCCCGGCGGCGAAAAGCTCTATCGCGCCGCCTATATGGTCCGCTCTTCGTCCGAATATAAGGGCCGGTCCAAGGCGGAATATCTCGCCGAAAAGGAGTTTGGACCGGCGTGGGAACGGCGGATTTATTTGCGCCCGAGGCCGACCGACACCCTTCGCTCCTACCACCGTCGTCTCGTCCAAGAGCAGTACGGGATGGGCTCCTTCATCGCCGCCCAAGTCGTCGCGGACACGAAGTTCACGGGTCTGATGCGAAACGCGGACGACTGGATAACCTTCGCCGCGCCGGGACCGGGGAGCCGCCGTGGGCTCAACGTCCTGAAGGGGCGCGATCCGGAAGCGAAATGGAACGAATCCGACTGGCTGCGGACGCTTAGGGAGCTGATCGCCGTGGTCGCGCCGGAGCTGAAGGACCGGGCGGGCATCGTGCTTTCGGCGCAGGACTATCAAAATAATTTGTGCGAGGCGTCGAAGCTTTTTCGCGGCTATTCGAAACAGAAATATCGCGCACCGCCCGAAGCCATCGCCGCAGAGTAAATCGCCGTTGGGAGGCGAGCAGAAAGCTTTCGCCTCGCCTCCTCCTTTCGGTTGGATATAACTCTTGTTGGGCGATGCGTAAAACCAACGCCCAACACAAATAAATATTCCCAATCTAGTGGCGAATCGCTCTAGGCGGTCTCCAATAGGTCCTCCTATATCTAGGCAGCTCTCTCTTATTCTCGCTCGGCAGCAAAGAAATGAACCACGACAACTTAAACCTCCCCGAGGCGGTTCAATTCCGCATCGAGGAAATCCGCGCCCGTCAACGCGCCGACCATCGCGGCGCTGTATCGATCCGCGAAGCGTCAGGCCTTCTCGGATTGGCCGAAATCACGGTGCGCAAGAAGATCGGCTCTGGCGAAATCGTGTCGCAGAAAGACGGCCGCGCAAGGCGGATTCCGATTGGCGAAATCTATGACCGAATGGTCCGCGTCGTGGTCGCCGGAGCGGCGAAGCCGGAGGCGCGGAAATGACCGACCGTTCGGGAATGAGCCCCCTGAAGCCTGTCTCCTTGGCGGAATCTATATCAATCGACCAAGGGCAGAAACGCGGCTTCACGCTTATGGACGAGCCCAGCCTTAAACGCCTGAGCCGTTCCGCCCGTCAGCAGAGGCGCGCGTCCGAAGCCGAAGCGCGCCGAGCCGCGAAGAAAGCGAAGGCGACGTGACCGCCTCGACCGGCCCCAGCGAGCCCGAAACCGGCTGGCGTCGATAAGATTGCAACAGGGCTCTCGCGCCGAAGCCCTTGGCCGCCTTGGCCGACGATTGATTGGGCGGAAAGTCAACGCAAGTGACCGATGAAATTTATACCATCGCCTCAGCCTTCGGGATCATTTCCGAGGAGGCGGGCGTCTACAACTGCTGGTGTCCCGTCTGCGGCTATAAATGCCTGTCGGTGTTTCGAGCCGAGGACGGCCGCCCCGACTTCCTGTGCTGGTCCTGCCGAGATAAGGCGGCCATCCGGCGCGAAGTCGAAGCCCGTGGACTCGTGCGCGGCGAAAGACCGCCGAAGGTCGCCCGCGCCGAGCAGCTCAAGGACGCGACGACGCTCTGGACGGCCGGTGCGCCAATCGGCGGCACCCTCGCAGCCGCCTATATGGCTCGGCGCGGACTGATGGACCCTTACCCCGACGCGCTCCGCTATCTGGACGTTGACGCAGCCGGAGCACTCGGCGGCGACTTCTACCACGGCCTCATCGCTCGTGTTGAACGCGCGGGCGCGCGGCGGACGTTTTTAGGTTGCCACTTTACGTCCCTGACGCTGGGCGGCCGGAAAATCCATGGTGGGAAGTCGATTTACAGGCGCTTCGGCTTGCTGTCCGGCGGAGGTGTCTGGTTCGGCGAACCGGGCGGCGATGGAGAGCTTGTGGTTGGCGAGGGAATCGAAACCACCCTTTCGGCTATGCGCCTTTTCGGGGCGGGCTGGGGCGTGGCCGCGCTCGGCGCTGCGAACTTCTCCCGGCTGGTCCTCCCGGCGACCGCGTGGCGCGTCCTGCTCGCCGCCGATAACGATGTGAACGGCGACGGCCAGCTTGCCACCGCTGTCGCGGAATCGCTGTGGTTGGGCGAAGGTCGAAAGGTCCGGGTGGAGACGCCGCCCGAGCCCGGGACTGATTGGAACGATGTATTGAGGAAAGTTTATTCGAGCAACCCAACGGCGAAATTATCAGCTTTACTAAGAAACGGAATCGCCTAATCTTCGTCGTTAGCTCCCGGCACTCGCCCTTGCCGGCGTTTGGTCCTTGATCGAACGGGCCGGGAGCCCCCCCACTTTTCTAGGTGGGGCGGTCTAAGCAGGCAGGGCGGGGTGGGACCAACCGGCGGGGCAAGCATTCCTTACAGCTTGCCGACCTTCAACGCGCGACCATTCGCGTGTGACGGCTGAATCACGTCTGGCGTCCGAACGGGCGGCGGAAACGCAAACCGCCCGCTCCGGGTGACTAGTCCGAGGCGAGCGGAAAGTATGATTGGAGGCAAGGATACACGAGCGACCCGGAAAAAAGTTACCCGCGCGGTCTTTATACGTCGAAGGCCACGTAAAGTCTATAATAAGCCAGAGTTTGTTTTGTAGGTGGCGTGTAAGATTAAATTACTACCCTGCCGACTAGTAGGGCGAGCAAAAGGAGAAGCTCTCAATGCAAGGATACTTAGGATGGAAAACCCGAAGACAGACGTCATCAGCATTATCGTTGACGCCGATCTAGCCAAACTGAAAGACTGGCTTAAGGAAAGCAACCCACGAGAAGCTGTGCGAGTGCTTGGCGGATACGCTGGCGACCGGAAAAAGACCCGGGAACCAATTGACTTCGATCTGGATGATTATTGGGCCGAGGTCCTCGCAGTTATTCCTGGGTGGGTCGATCTGGAGGGCGTCTTTCGCGAGGCCGCTATCGCAGCGCTGGGCTCGAAGACGCGGCGGAAAAGGACCGCCGAGCCGTCGAACAAGCCGCAGGTCCGGATCAGCGCTGGACGGCTCGATAAGATAACCACCGAGGTCCAAGAAGCTCTTCTCGATAAGGGGCTTTACCAGCGCGGTAGCAAGATCGTTCGACCGGGCCATATCAAACAGAAAGATCGGGACGGCGAGACAACCCACCTCCCGGGCATTATTGAACTCGACGTGGCGCAGTTCCGACTCCACGCCACCGAGCGCATCGACTTTTTGAAGTGGAACAAGGCGGATAGGGATTGGGTGCCGAGCGACTATTCGCTTGAATACGCGAATGCGCTGCTATCGAGCGGCGACCGGCTGGGCTTCCCGCTGATCCGGGCTGTTGTCGCGGTGCCGGTGGTCCTCGAAAACGGGCGAATTATCCAGACACCCGGCTTCGACGCCGAAACAGGAATCTTCTTCGACCCGGGCGCGGTCTCGTTTCCGGCGATTCCGGACCACCCGACCAAGGTGGATTCCGAAAAGGCGCTGGCCGCGCTCTGCGAGCCGCTGAAGGAGTATCCCTTCGCGCTGAAAGAGAACGAGACAAGGGAAAACAATCTCTCGTTGTCGGTGGCCCTGTCCTATCTCCTGACCATCGTAAATCGGCCCGCCTTCTCGCACGTCCCGGGCCACGCCTTCTCCGGCAACAGCGCGGGCGTCGGTAAGGGCAAGCTGGTCGCGGTCGGAAGCATTCTGGCGACCGGAACCACTCCGGGGGTTATTCGGATTGGCGTCAAGGAGGAGGAATTTGAGAAAGCCCTTTCGACCGCGATGTTGCAAGGCCGGGGCCACATCGCCATCGACAACGTCGATCAGGTCCTCAAGGGAAATCTTCTCGATCAGGCCATCTCAGAAGACTTCATCGACATTCGAATTTTCGGCCGACTGGAAAGCCGCACGGTCCCGAACATTTACACGGTGACCGCGACCGGTAACAACCTGATCTTTACCGACGACGCTGTGCGCCGCTGGCTACAATCGAATATCCAGACCAACGAAGAGCGGCCGGAGCTTAAGGCGTTCAATTTCGACCCGGTTGGCTACGCGAGGGCGAACCGCACCGCGCTGGTCGTCGCGGCGCTGACGATCCTCAAGGCATATATCGAGGCCGGCAGACCGAAGAAAATGGCGAAGCTCGGCTCCTTCGAAGATTGGTCGCGAATGGTCCGCGAGGCCCTGATCTGGCTTGGGCTACCTGATCCGATTAAATCAACCGACACGATCCGTGCAAACGACCCCAAGAAGAACCTGTTGAAGCGATTCCTGGAAGTGTGGTCCGATAAGGTGGGCGCGGGCGAAATGTCGGCAAAAGGTCTAATCGACCTCGCCAACAGCGGAGAAGCCGACCCGCTCGACTTGCTGCTGGAAGAAGTGACTGGCGGAAAGGTGAGCCCCGTGGTCCTCGGTCTCTTTCTAAGGAAAATAGAAGGACAAATCGTCGGCGGAAAACGTCTCGTTCCGGAACGCGCGCGGCGCGGTTCTTCGTACTGGCGGCTCGAAGACATCCAAACCAAAACTAGCCTCTTTTGAGGGTTTTGTGGGGTTTGGGAAAAACCAATTGGGGGTCCTAAATAAACTCAGGCGCGGGGGTTAAGGGGGTTAATGGGGGTTTACTACTCCGTCCGCGAGAAATTTAAAATCCTTCAGTAACGGTAGCAGAAACTCCCGCGAACCCCCTTAACCCCCGCGTGATAGTTTATTTCGATGGTCCAACGTGAAAGTGGGGGATTTTGCCGCCGGTGGCGGGCGGGGTTAAGATTCAGAGTGGTTTCTGAGGTGGACGCCTATGCCGAGTAAATCTGAATCATCGAAACGTGTTTGGGACTATATGTCGCCGGAAGCGAGGGTTGCTGCTGCCGACCGTCTCCGCCGACAGGCGAGCCGCGCGGGGAAAGCCTCGTGGAAGAAATTCCGGAATCTCCCGTTAACCGACCAGCTGGCCCATATGGCGAAGCGCTACGCTAACTTTCCCCATACCGGGGCGACGGTGCGGGCGCTCGATACATTAGCCGAGGAACTGGCCGCCGAGGATGCCGCAGAGCTGGCTGAAACTATGAAACGGATTACGGGGGTGGAATGGCCCAAGGCCCGCGTCTCCTGCGCCCCCGGCGAGCGGTTCCCTGCGCATTCGTGTCCCTATTGCAAACGACCGATGGACGCGCCCTGAATGTCGAAGCGTAACGGCCTCACACCAGAAATCCGCGCTCAGGTCGCCAGCCATTACACGACCGAGGCCCGAGCCGCTGGTTTCCGCCATCCGCAAGTCAGGGTGGACGAGCTATCCGACCGGACGCGCGACGTTCTCGTGTCCATCGTGGAGACGGATAAGACCGCAACCGGCTTCGTTCCCGATGACCGCCTCTTCGTTCTCGACTTGAGCGATTATCTGGCCCCCGCCGCGTGAAGCGCGTGGCGCAGGGATGCCTCGGGGATGGTCGCTGGTACTAGGGCGGCCGACGCCTAGCCCTCGCCCGTCTCCGGCCACGCCTGCCGCGCGCCTCGCGCCGGTTCCGCCTGCCCGGAGGAGTAGCCCGGGGGAGTAGAGGCCGCCTTTACAAGCAACCCCTACATCTTCACGACAATACCAAGGTTCACCGAACCTTGTCGGGCGTAGATTGGCGACGGAACTGGACGACGTTGCCCGGGAGCGCGGCCGGGGGCGTCGTGGTGGCGACCGGGAAAAGGCGCATCAGCCATCGCACGAAGAACAGGACCGCGTAAACCGCTCGCGCCGCCGTGTAACCGACGACGAGGAACACAAGCCGAAGCCCGAGGAACACGACCACGAGGGCGACGACGGCGAGGAGAGCGTGCACGGTTTGGTTCCTTTTCCGCACCTATTGTATACGAGATTGACCGCCCGCTGGGCGGGCTTGGGATGGTTCCCGATTCTCCGTAAGATACAGGTGTCCCGACCCGCGATTTTGGCGGGGCTGGATGGTGGTTTATTCGCCCGCGAGCTTGGCTGCTTTGGCTGCTAGGGGTCGAAATCTGACGCTTGGTTCCCGGCATGAATGACCCAGAACGGCGGAAAGCAGTCACATCAGCTTCGACGAGTTTTAGGCGGGGGCAATAATCTGGCGCCTTCCCGGGCTGTCTTGTTCTCAATGCTGAGCTTGGAAAATTCATCCGCAAGAGTGGCGAGGCGCTCTCCATCTGTTGATCCGCCGAGGATTTCGTTGGTTGCGATGCATACGCAGAGCAGCGCATTGCACGCCAGTTCCAGGGTATCCTCTATGGCGAATGGCTCCTTGAGCGGGAGCGCGTGAAGTGTGAAGCAAACATCGTCACCATCGCCATCCCAGGAAACATGACGGCTCAGGGATGTAGCTGAAGGATGCGCGGCGTCGTTAGAGAGTTCCCCGTAGAAGATGTAGGCGTCGCTGATTTTCCCATCATTGGCGGCATCTTTGGGCAGGATGCGGCTCCCCTTGCCGTGCTTCGCCCGCAAACTGGAGTAAAAGCTGCTCAGTGTTTCGGCGAAGTCGTATTTTTGGCTTTGCGCCTTCGACCAATCAAGCAGGCCATTGGCGAGCTTCAGCCTGCTCGCGGCGTCGTCGAGTTCCATTTTCTTGATAAATGCTTCCCCCGTTTGGGCAAGCGACGCAATCCAGAAGAAATTCTCGTAGCAGCACCGAGCCATTGTCCTCGATTCAACGACATGCCCAGTTTCGAGAAGCAGTACCCCGGCCTGAAAGTTTCCCATGGTCCGAGCGAGCAGCGCGAGCGCGACCACCTTGGGATCACGTGTGCCCTCCGCGCTCTCCAAAAAATCCGAGTGGTCGAAAATTGCCTTTCCCTTCTCGTAGAGTCGTTGAGCAAGATCGAGCCAAGCCTGCTTGTTCGGCAAAGCTGTTTCACCTTCGGGTAATCGGTACGTCGGCGAAATCACGCGCCTTCACCTTGGTCATGTCGATTTGCAGATGGAAATTCGGAATTCGCGCGGAGCCTTGGAGTTTTCGTAGGGTCATTTCGCCCGCATTTTCTTTTCGCCCAGTGAATCCTCGATTGTAAAACGATGAACTGCACCGTTTGACCGGGCGCAAAAAGCAAGCGCTTGATTTACTGGCTCTTCGACCCACCGCACCTGTTCCGATTTCCGCTCGATAAAAATGGTTGTCCTCACACACCCCACCAGAGAAATGTCTTCCTCCGCAACAACCTCCGCGGAAGTCCATCTGGTAATTGGCACGGCATAGGGATATTCAACTCTGCCAACCTGCATGACGCCAATTTGCTCAACGGACGTGACTAGGCACTCTTTTCGCGCCTCGATGCAGATTATGCTGTACGAATTATTGGGATAGCCGAGCCCGTCCCCGGTCAGAGTCCCGGCGACGCGGATAACTTCTCCTGTGTCAAAAAATAGTTTGCCGCTGAATAGGATATCGTCGTTGGCTGCATGAGCGACGCCTGTACAAAACATCATGACCATCGCCAATCGCAAATAGCTGCGCATTTTCATCCTCATCGGCATTGAAGCCGAAGCTTTGCACGTTCGTTGTCGAAGGCGAAGGGGGAATTTCGACACGGCAGGGGGATCGCCTTTCATAGCGGGAGGGCGCCACGTTGCCATCGATCTTAATCAATTTGAAGGTCAGAAAAGAGCCGAACTCGGTCATCGCCGTGGGGTACCGAGTGTCTGGTTTTCACCACTAGGGCCTTGGCGCGGGCCATCGCCTTTTTCGTCGCCGCCGACAGCTTCGCCCGCACCATTTCGTTGAACTCAACGCCCTCGCCGCCATCCGACAGATTGAACAGCGTCCCCGTCCCGAGGTCCAACCGGCCGCCCAGCCTCAGTAGTCACCCTGTTCGCGTGGCTTCGGCTCCTTCCCCGGAATCCAAGTCACGACGCCCGTCACCGGGTCCCGGGTCCCGACCGGCATTCCCGGCAAGTCGATCCCAAGGGCTTTCCGTACCACCGCGATATCCGCCGCCCGATCCGCGCGGGTCAGGCGCTTGCGGCCGTTGCAGGCGAACAAGGAATAATCGAGGACGACAAGCCGGATGCCCTGGTCGGGGAGGACCTCCCGGCGGCGTTGGTCATAAATCCGGCGTTGCTCGCCGCGCGTCACGCCGCTTACGGTCATCCGCCTGTTCATAATCGAAACCGATTCGGTGTGCTGGCGCTCGTGATATTCGATGACCCACCCGAGGTCCTGATAAAAGGCGTCAACCGGTAAAGTGCGCCCTGTATCGCCGAGCAGGAAGGCGAAGCGGTGCTGGCGCGACCCTTCGACGCCGAGCACTTCGTCCACGAGGTCGATGATGTAATTTTCGTCCTTTTCGAGCTTGGACATTATGCGTTCTTTCCTGAAATCCGCGCCTCTATCTCCGCCACCCGCGCTTCCTTCGCGATCCGGTCGGCGGTCATCGCTTCGAGCTTCGCCGCCCGAGCCGCAAGCGCCATACGATATTTCGTCTCCCGGCTCCGGGCCGCACGGCGCAATTCGAGCGCGACTTGAAGTTGTTCGTTGAGGTTGGTCACGGTGCTCTCCTTCACTTCGCCGCGAGAATCCGCCGCATTTCGCTGTCCGCCGCGTTACAAACACGCTCGATATAATCCGGGCCTTCACCCGAATGGAGTGAGCCGATTGTGACGAGCCGAATGGTAAGGGCTTCCTTGTCGGCTGTGCTCAAGGTATTGAAAATGTCGCAAACGGCCTCAGCCGCCGTCTCCATCGCGTTGAGCGGGGCCGCGTCCTCGCCGCCCGCGCCCCGTTCCGCCCACAAGGCGCGGTCCACACGCCGAGCGGTCCACGAATCCCCCCCGAAGGCATGGTTAAGCTCTGCGGCCTTCTCCCGGTAGGCTTCGAACATTTCGAGAGCCGTTGAAACCGAAAAGCTGTTCGCCTTCACCTTGAGGAATTTCCCCGCCGCGTGAAAGGCGAAGAGCGCCTGATTATCGACGGTGCCAAAGCGACCGGGGAAGGTCAGTGAGAGAAGCCCCGACGCCGCCGCAACACCCATCCCCCTGATCGCGGTGCCCAGACGGAGGAGGTCCTTGTCCGACCGCGCCCCGGGAGCCGCGAGAGCGGCGCGGAGAGCTTCTATCGCCTCCGGAGGCGTCTGAAGGAGCCCCCGGCGCGCCATGAAGAGGAACATTCCGTTGAACGCGAATTTCCACACCAAATATTCCTCGTGGAGGAAGGTCCGGAAAGCGTCCGCGTCCATAGTGGAAAACCGCGCGGGGAGGTCTTCCTTTTCCAGCCGCTCTTCAAGCGCCGTATTCTTGGGCGAGGACGCCTTCGCCCGCGCATCGTAAACCTCGCCCTCGAAGTATTCCCAGAGGGCCTTATCTGTAGTGTTAAGAAGGTGTAACATTTTCGTTTCCTTTTTCCGGCGGGACCTATCGCCTGCCGCGTGAGACGTATATAGGCGTTTCACCTACCTCGAATAAAGAGTTATTTTGTACCGATTGGCAAAATAGTTACATCCAAGATGATGTACTGTTGAATCCGTGGAGTTGATTGCGGTTATTCGACGCCCAACTCAACTTCCGCCAGCGGTCTGTGTTGGGAAGTTGCTTTGGGGCAGGGTGTCTCTTACCGGGCGGCCCCGGATCGTGGGGCGCTGGATCGCTCCACCGCCCGAGCTTTTGAGTTGGATGCAAGGTTTTCGGTAACAAACCGCCCGCCAGAAACGCCGATTTACTTTTCGGAAACCCGCGCTATCTTCGAAGCGCGCGAGCAGAAGAGCGGTCTGCTGGTGTAAAAGCCCAGAATAGCCATTACAATACTTTTCGAACACCCCGCGCCGCTCTCGCCGGGTTAGTCGTCGCCCCCACCTTGCCGGATGTACGCGCGGTTGGGGGCGACGGCGAAACTTCTGGCTTGGAGGGCCGAAGAATGACCGAAGACGACCAGCCCCGGCTCCCGCCATACTGGGCAAAGACGCCGCCGCTTGGCGTTACGGTTTACCGCCCCCCGGGCGTCAACGACGATCTTATTGCGGCCGAAGAAGAACTCCGGCGGGCGGTGCGCGGGATGACGCAGACTGGGCAAAAAGTTTTTGCCGAGTTCGCGTTTTCAGTCAGATACAACTTCAAAACCGCTTTCGATTATTCGCTGGGCGCTGAAGCCCGGATCAACGCCCTCAATTCCCGGATCGACGCCCTTTCCGAGAAGCTCGCGGCGAGTCTGAACCGTGAGGCGCGACTCGTCCGGGTAGTTGCGATGGTTGAGGCCCGCCTCGCCACGCTGGCCGAAAACGCCGACCTCGATACCATCGAGAATTACATCGACGCGACCCCGGGGAAAATCCCGCTTGTCGTGGTCCCCGAGACAACCCCCATTCAAGGAAATTGACGATGGCCGACCGCGACCGGGAATGCCTCATGACCGAATTCGGCCCGCTGCGTCGGACCATCGCAGAAATCCTTCACATCCGGGCCGACGACGGTGGCGAGCCCTACGACCGGGGCCACGACGCCCCGCCGCTGGTCGCGGACAGCGCGAAGAAGGCGAAGGACGCCGAGGGCGACCTTATCGCCAAGATCACCGATTCGCTTTCGGCGCTTGAGCGGAAAATCGACGCGATGGAGAAGCGGGAGAAGGTGGCCGCCGCCGACGCTGCGCGGCGAAAGGCCGTCCGGGACGCACTCGCCCAAGCCGAGGAAGACGCCGAAAACGGCCGTCCACTCGCCCGCCTTGACCCCATCTCGCGCGCCGAGCAACTCGCCCGGGAGTTTTCCGCCCCGCCCCGCCTGAACTGAAACCCGAAGACCCAACCCGAAGCTGGAGAAATACAAAATGAAAATCGTTGACGCCACAGACGGGAAAATCCTTCCCACCACAATCGAGAACTTCACCACCGGCGAAATCCGTGACGCCTATAATCGTTCGATTGAGGCGCTGGACCGCGTGGTCCCCGAGCCGACCATCGGTGAATCTACCCTCAGCTACGCCCGCCGTGCGGCCAACGCCGCGAAACGCGCGCTGCCCCGCGCCGACCCGCTTTCCCGGCTGGATTTCGCCGAGGTCCCTGACTCCGCGCTCCGGACCCTCTCCAACGAGCTTCTCCGCAATATTTCGACGGCTGTGCTGGACCCCGAGACGACCGCACCCGGCGAGCTTCGAATGGTGCCGATTCGAAATACAGAAAATAACCTGGTGGAGCGCCGGTTTATCGGACGCGATTCGTTCGTGAAGGGCCTCGGGCTCCCGAGCCGCCGCGTGACCGCGATCAACGCGCCCGCGCGCGAAAATTTGATGGCGGCCTATGGGATGTCCGGCGGACGGGGCCGCTAAACCAACCACGAAAACCCCGCTCCGTTTCCGGGCTCAGGGAGCGGGGCAGAACGCGCATCCTAGCGATGAACTTCTGGGGCGCGCGTTCCGGGGGCGCGGCGGTCACGGATTTCTCCGCCCGGAAGCCGCCGCCCTCCGTCTTTCCTCTGGCCTCGGACCCCCGCCCAAATGATTGAACCGGAACTCCGCGAAATCCTCTTCCGTCCATCGCCGAGATGGCCCGAGGCGTCCGCCGCCAGGGTCTCGATTCTCGCCTCCCGGACCTTCGAAGAGGCGGAGGCGGCAGCGCGGCGGCAGAGCGCGCCGAAGGCCGACGCAATCGCCCCTCGATCCACCGGCGGAGCCCGTCATAATTCCTCCAGAACCGCGCCGAATAAGCCCCGCGAGCCGAAGCCGAAGCCGAAGGCGGAGCCCGGGGAAGCCCCGAAGCCGTCGCGCGCCGAAATCGCCCGCGCCTTGTGGGCCGACGATTCCGTGCGCCAGCGCATAATCGCCGGGAAAGCCGCAGCCCTTGCGCGCGAAAACGCCGAGACCGAGAGCCGAGAACGCGAGGCCGCCGAACGAGTGGCCGCAATCCTCGATTCGGCGCGACCGCTCCCGGGGGGAATAAACGGCGGACAGACTTCCAACACAGAAGCCTCAGCCCAACCCATTCCGTCCCCGTCCGTTCCCCCGAAACCAGCCGCGTTGGCCCCGATCTATTCCCCGCCCTTTCGCGCAAAAACCATCTCCCCGCCGAAGCCGGAGAAGCCGGGGCACGATCCGGAGCGCTCGGCGAAGTTGCGTGTAGCTGCGTCGAAGTCGTGGTCCTCGCCCTCGACTCGCCAACGCATTTTAGCGGGCCTTCACGCCTATTACGACAAGCGCCGCGCCGAGCGCACCGCCGAGGCCGCCGCAGCCGAAGGACCACCCCTATGACGCAATATCCGAACAAGCAGGACCTCGCCGCCGGGGCGTTGCCTGTCTTCATCGTCCCCCGCCCGACTTGGATCGGGAAGCCGCCCTCAAATCAGAAAGACCCTGAATCCGCGATCCCAGTCTATTTCGTCGCCCAGCCGACAACCCCCGGTGGCTGGCCGAACGCCCAGAACGACGCGAACGCGGCGGAACCCGTCCGCGTAGTGGCGGGCCTCGGGACCGGCCACGGTTCGGATCAGGGCGTGGATCGAAATGCGTTTCCTGTTTGGGACGCGGGGGGACCGCCGAGTCCTCCATTTTCCGACGACCCACGAAGCCATAATGCCGCCGTCCCGGTCTGGAAGACGAATTGAGGTGGACGACCTCGCAGACCTCCGCTTGCGGCTCGCCGACGCCTTCCTGAAGCGGGACGCCGAGCGGCTCAAGGTGCTCGACTTGAAACATTCGCTTTCCTTCGCCACACGGGACGAACATTACAAGGCCGCCCGACACATCCGGGGACTCATTAAAATTCACGAAGCGGTCCTCGCCGAAAAGATCGCCGCCCACGAAATGGTCCTGGCCGAATTCGTCGCCGCGACCGAGGAGCCCTCGCTATGAGATTTCTAACCCTGTCGGAGGTCGCCCGAGCCCTAAATGTAAGCGCCTCGACTATCCGGGCGTGGGAAAAGCGCGGATCGCTCATCCCGACCCAACGCGGATTATCGGGGGCTCGACTCTACGACGTGGAATTGATCGCGGAATGGGTGAAGCGAGGCCCACCGACAAAGCTCGGTCGCGATATCCGCTGACGCAATAAATGCCCGGGGAGCCCTCGACCACTCCCGGCCGCTATAACCCCCGCGCCACGAGCCAAAGCGCCAGCCCTCGACCACCGCTCGCAATCCTCCGGGGTCTCCCGGGCCTCAGACGCCCCCGTCGCGCCGCTTCTGCCATTCGGCATTTTCCCGCCAGCACAAGATCGCCTCCAGCCGGAGAACGTCCCGGGCTTCGAGGGCCGCCAGCGCCTCGGCGATCCGGGGCTGGTCGCCTTCGAGTTTGAACGGGATGTATTGCTCGTAAAAGGCCACCATCTCGGGGTGAACCTTGGGCCGCTCGCCAAGCGGGAACGTCGATGCGATTGGGTCGCCGGAAATCATTTCACGCCTCCCGCAAACTGAACGACGTTCGACGCCTCGCCCCCGGCCGCCTCGCCGGTCAGGAATCGGGCATAGGCTTCGAGTGCCACCCGGCGCTTCGCAAGGAGCGTTGTCTTCATATAGGCCGCTGTGACCTCCGACCCGACCTTATGCGCGAGGATTCGCTCAGCAAGCTCGCGGTCGAAATGCTCTGTAACGAAGTCGAAAATATTTGACCGGAAGCCGTGCAACGAAGTCGCTTCCCCGAGCCCAAGCGACCGAAGGCGCGAGGCCGGAGATACGCTCGCCATAGGCGACCCGGCGAGACGCCCCGGGAAGATATGTCCGCCGGTGCGCTTCGCCTTCTGGGCTTCGAGGATGGCGAGCGCGGGGGCGGAGAGCGGGACGACGTGCGCCACGCCCTTTTTCATCCGCTTCGCCGGAATCGTGAATGTGTTGGTCGCGAAATCTACTTCGTCCCAGCGCGCATCGAGCGCCTCGCGGAGCCGAACGCCGGTGGCGATGATGAACCGGATCGCGTTCGACGTTGTGTCGTCTTCCTGCGCGAGCCGAGCCCAGAGCGCGGGGACGGAATCGAGAGCCGCACACCGGTGGTTTTTCGTCTTCCTCCCGAGAGCCGCGCCCATCGTCATCTTATGGAAATTCCGCGAAGCTGGATTCGGGATTTCGTCCGACCGCCAGCCCTCCTCAACGCAGAAGTCGAAAATGTTTTCGAGGCGCGAGCGGACGGCCAGCGCGACGGTCGGACCACCTTTGCCTTCCCGGGCGGATTTCCCCTTCGCGAGCGAAAGCGGCCCGAGGATCGCCGCCACGTCGGCGCGGCGAATATCGGCGACGTTTATCTTGCCGATGCGGGGGAGGACGTGATTGGCGAGAGTCGAGCGCCAGCTAGGCAAAGTGGCCGTCTCGAATTTCGAGCCCTTCGCGTTCTTCTGGGCCGTGTATCGGGCGAGAAAGGCTTCGGCCGCCGCCTCGAAGGTTGGGTTGGACGAGGCCGCCCGTTCGGTCGCAGCCGCCTCGGCGCGCTCCCGCTCGCGCTCGATTAGCGGGTCCAGACCTTGGGCCTTTTGCTTAGCGAATTCTCGCGCGGTCTCGCGGGCCTCGGCAAGCGAAACGCCGGGATAGGAGCCAAGGCCCGCCTCACGGATTTTACTGGTAATGGGCGACGTGTAGCGATAGACGAAGGCGCGCGAAACCTTCCCCGACTTCGCCTTTGTAACCGAGAGATAGAGCCCCTGCGTGATCCCGTCGCCGAAGCGCCCGGGGGTGGTCTTCGCCTCAATCTCCTTAACCGTCAGCATTTCCTTCTTCGCCATTCTGAATCCCCTGGTCTCTCTTATAATTGACCCCTCGAAATTGAAGGATTGAAGGGAATATATAGGATACGACGAGATATAAGAAAAGGGTGCAAAGCCTTGATGGTGCTTGGAATTTTATCGCTCTGGATATATCCTAAAGTATCCCAACCCATTTCGAGAGAAAATGAATGTTCACCGGCCTGATCACCGATGTGGGAACGCTTTTGTCCGTGGAGCCGCGCGGCGACCTCAAGCGGCTGAAGATCGCCTCGCATTATCCGCATGACGGCCTCGCGCTCGGCGCTTCGGTGGCCCATAACGGCGTGTGCATGACGCTGGTCGGCTTTGGCCCGCGCAGCGAAAATGACGGCTATGTGAGCTGGCATGAGATTGACGCCGCCGCCGAAACGCTCGCCGTGACCACGGCAGGCTCATGGGCGCCGGGCGACAAGATCAATCTGGAGCGGGCGCTGAAGATTGGCGACGAGCTGGGCGGCCATCTCGTCTCGGGTCATGTGGACGGCGTGGCGACGCTCGTCTCGCGGCGCGATTTCGACGAGATGGCGCATTTCGAGATCGAGGCGCCGAAGGAGCTGGCGAAATTCATCGCCGAAAAGGGTTCGGTCGCGCTCGACGGAACCTCCTTGACGGTCAACAAGGTCGACAAGACCCGGTTCACCATCCTGCTCATCCCGCACACGCTGGACGTCACCATATGGGGCGGGCGCAAGGCGGGCGACCGGATCAATCTCGAAGTGGACACGATGGCCCGCTACGCCGCCCGTCTGGTCGAGGCGGCGGGGGAATGATTTCCTTACTTCCGCACGGGGGACTCCCTTCTCCCCTCGCGGGAGAAGGTGGCTTGGCGGCCAACGGCCGCCAAGACGGATGAGGGGGCGGCCCTACCCCTTGGGCAGTTGGCCGCCGGGCGTCAGCTTGTCCACGATCGTCGGCAGCGCCTGAGCCAGCAGCTGCGACAATTGCGCGGGGTCGAGACCGGCCTGCTGTGCGATTTCCGCGAGCTTGCCGTGGCCGATCGCCGCATTGATCTGTTCCGCGCTGATCGGCTGGTTCTGGCCCGTGCCGACCCAGGACTCGGCCTGCTGGCCGAGTCCGGAATTCTTGAATTGGTCCAGTAATGAGCCGAGCCCGCCTGAGACAGCGGCTCCGCCCGCCGCGCCGGCAAGCAGGCCGCCGAGCTGGCCGAGCAGGCCTCCGCCGCCGGACGCCTGCTGCTGCGGCGTGGGTTGTGGAATTTGGGCCGGCGGCTCTTCCTTGCTGCCGCCGAACATCCGGCCGAGGATCAGGGCGCCGACCGCGATCAGCAACGGCTTTGCGAAATTGCCGCCTGGAACCGCTTCATTAACGGCGTCGTCAAGAGAACTCATCCTACCCTCCTCGTATGAGGCGCGCCGTCCAGTTTGACGGCCGGGCCAGTCTCGCTGCGCCGGAACATTCGCGCAAGTGACGAATTTCTCTTTTATATGGGCCAAGTTTGCGCTCAACTGCGCCGGGATGGCTCTTGCTAGCCGCTGCGGCGCCGCGCCGTCGCCGAACTGAGCCTCCGAAACGGGAGACGTGGTCATGGGTATCCTCAGCTGGATCGTTTTCGGCCTCATCGCGGGCTATATCGGCAGCAAGCTGGTCAACAAGACCGGGCAGGGCATGCTGATGAACATCGTCCTCGGCATTTTCGGCGCGGTCGTCGGCGGCTATCTCGCCACTCTGCTGGGGCTTGGCGGCGTCAGCGGCTTCAACCTTTATAGCCTCTTCATCGCTGTGGGCGGCGCGGTCGTGGTGCAGGTGATCTATCGCGCGCTGACCGGCAGCAGCAGGCTGTAAGCGCCATTTTTGGCGCGAGGGCGTCCGGCGCGGCGATGCGCCGGGTCCCGCTTGACCTTTCCTGAAAAAATCTTCGATTGAACGCTGGCGCGTCTGGGCTTTTTCGGCGCGCCGGTTTTCGCGCGAGCATTAAATGTTGCGCGGAGGCGCCGCCCGTCCTATTCAACTCGCCTTTCCGGGAAGACAGGAAGCCCCATGGCGGAGCCAAGCCGAGCGCCAGAATTGCAGACATCCGTCGCAGGCGCGCATTTTCTGATCGTCGAAGCGCGGTTTTACGATTCTATCGGCGAAATGCTGCTGGAAGGCGCGACCGCGGCTTTTGCGGCGGCGCAGGCGCGCTGGACGGTTGCGCGCGCCCCGGGCGCCTTGGAAATTCCGGCCGCCGCCGCGATCCTGCTCGACGGCGCCGAACAGGCGGGCGCGCCCTATGATGGAGTCGTCGCGCTGGGCTGCGTCATTCGCGGCGAAACCTATCATTTCGAGATCGTCGCCGGGGAAAGCGCCCGCGCCTTGATGGACCTCTCCGTCGCGCGGAAAGTTCCGCTCGGCAATGGCGTTCTCACCACCGAAAACGAGGCTCAGGCCGTTGAGCGCGCCGACCGCGCGCGCCTCGATAAGGGCGGCGACGCCGCGCGCGCGGCGCTCGCCATGTATCGTTTGAAACAGGGGGCGCGCTGATGGCGGCCGAAAATCGCTCCGCCGCGCGTCTCGCGGCGGTCCAGGCGCTGTACCAAATGGAGCTTGGCGGCAAGGGGCTTGCCGAGATCCTCGCCGAATTCGAGACTTGGTGGATCGGCCAGGAGGTCGAGGGCGAGCAATATAAGCCGGCGGAAATCGCCTTTTTCCGCTCCATCGTTTCGGGCGTGGTGGAAAATCAGCTCCAGATCGACCGCGCCGTGGACAAGACGCTGACCGAAGGCTGGCCCCTGCGCCGAATCGAGGCTCTGATGCGCGCCATTCTGCGCGCCGGCGCCTTCGAGCTTTTGCGCCGCGCTGACATTCCCGCCCGCGTGGCGATCAAGGAATATGTCGATGTCGCCGGCGCCTTTTTCGCGCGCGACGAGGCGGGCATGATCAACGCCGTGCTCGACGCCCTGGCGCGCAAGTGCCGCGCCGAGGAATTTTCGGCCTGACGCGAAAAGATCCCTGCGCCGGGTCACGGGAGAGGCGCTCTTGAACGAAGCTGAACTGATCGCCCGCTATTTCGCGCCTCTGGCCGGGGAGGGCGGGCTTGGCCTGCGCGACGACGCCGCCTTGCTGGCGCCGCCGCCAGGGACGGAAATCGTCGTCACCGCCGACGCCTTGATCGCGGGCGTGCATTTCTTCGCGGCGGATCCGCCGGATCGCATCGCCGCCAAGGCGCTCGCGGTCAATCTCTCGGACCTCGCCGCCAAGGCCGCCGATCCGCTCGGCTTCCTGCTCACCCTCGCTCTGCCGCGCGACTGGAAGCCAGTCTGGTTGGAGGCTTTCGCGCGCGGCCTCGGCGAAGTTTCACGCGAATTTCATTGCCCTTTGCTCGGCGGCGATACGGTGTCGACCCCGGGGCCGATGATGCTGTCGATCACCGCGCTGGGGGCGGTCACCGCCGGCAAGATGACTCCCCGCACCGGAGCGAAGCCCGGCGACGCGCTTTATGTTTCTGGAACCATTGGCGACGCCGCGCTCGGACTCATCCTGCGGCAGACGCAGATCGACGGCGCCCCGCCGCCGGTTTGGGCGGCGGCGCTTTCGCCCCAGCAGCAGGACCATCTCGTCGCGCGCTATCTGACGCCGCGCGCGCGCCTTCCGCTCGTTCAGGCCCTGCGCGCCTGCGCCAGCGCCGCCATGGACGTTTCCGACGGCCTTGTCGGCGATCTGCGCGCCATGATGCGCGCAAGCGGCGCCAGCGCGAAGATCGACCTGCGGAAAGCCCCGCTGTCGGAGGCCGTCGTGGCCGCCTGGCGGGCAGATTCACGTCTTTTCGAGCGGATTTTTTGTGGCGGCGATGATTATGAAGTGCTCTGCGCCGTACCGCCGCTGGCGGCGGAGCGTTTCGAGGCCCTCGCGGCGGCGGCGGGCGTTCCCGTCGCGGCGATCGGGACAGTCGGCGCGGCATTGTCGGGCGATATTTTCATCGGGCCGGACGGCGAGCCCGTGATGTTTCGCCAGGAACGGTTCAGTCATTTCTAGCCCTGGCGCCACCAGCCCGCCATTCTGACCCTTGGCCGCCGTTTTCGAGGCGCGAGCGTTGGCTCCTTAAGGGTTGGCGCGGGTATTTTTTGGGACGAGCGTCGGCTTGGCCGCCATTGCGGGGCTCGCCGCTTTGTGGAAGATTGCCCCCATAAGAATGGATTGATCCTGAACAATGCCGACGGCCATCGCTTGACGGCAGTCTCAGAATATAAGGAATCCAAAAATGAAGGGGCGGAATTAATGGCTATTTTGCTAATCATCCTGGGCGGACTACTGTCCATCGCCTATGGAATCGTCACCATCCAGAAAGTCATGGCGGCGGACGCCGGTTCGGCGCGGATGCAGGAAATTTCAGCTGCGATCGCGGAAGGCGCGCAGGCCTATCTTTATCGGCAATACATCACCATCGGCGTGGTCGGCGCGGCAATTTTCGTCCTGCTGGTCTTTCTGCTCGGCGTGAAGACCGGGATCGGCTTTCTGATTGGCGCGGTTCTTTCGGGCGCGGCTGGCTTCATCGGCATGAACGTGTCCGTCCGGGCCAATGTCCGCACCGCCCAGGCGGCGACCAAGTCGCTCGCGGGCGGCCTCGACATCGCCTTCAAGGCGGGCGCGGTCACCGGCCTGCTGGTCGCGGGCCTCGCGCTGCTCGGCGTGTCCGTCTATTTCTGGATTTTGACCGGCCCGATGGGCCTTTCCGTCGATAATCGCGAAGTGATCGACTCGCTGGTCGCGCTGGGCTTCGGCGCCTCGCTGATCTCGATCTTCGCCCGTCTCGGCGGCGGCATTTTCACCAAGGGCGCGGATGTCGGCGCCGATCTCGTCGGCAAGGTCGAGGCCGGCATTCCCGAGGACGATCCGCGCAATCCCGCGACCATTGCAGATAATGTCGGCGACAATGTCGGCGACTGCGCGGGCATGGCGGCCGATCTGTTCGAAACCTATGCAGTGACCGTGGTCGCAACCATGGTGCTGGCCGCGATCTTCTTCAAGGGCGCGGCGACGCTCGGCGCCACCATGCTCTATCCGCTGGCGATCTGCGCGGCTTGCATCGTCACCTCGATCGCGGGAACGACCTTCGTCAAGCTTGGCGCCAATAATTCGATCATGGGCGCGCTCTACAAGGGCCTGATCGCAACCGGCGCCCTGTCGGTCGTCGGCCTTGCCGTAGCTACCCATTTCCTCGTGGGCTGGGGCTCCATCGGCGTTGTCGCGGGACAGGCCGTGACGGGCGCCAATCTCTTCGTCTGCGGCCTCGTCGGTCTCGCGGTGACCGGCGCCATCGTCTATATCACCGAATATTATACCGCCACGGGCAAGCGCCCCGTGGTGTCCATCGCCCAGGCCTCGGTGACCGGCCATGGCACCAACGTCATCCAGGGCCTCGCGGTTTCGCTGGAATCGACGGCTCTGCCGGCTCTGGTGATCGTGGCGGGCATTATCTCCACCTACCAGCTCGCCGGCCTGTTCGGGACGGCGATCGCGGTCACCACCATGCTCGGCCTTGCCGGCATGATCGTGGCGCTCGACGCCTTCGGCCCGGTCACCGACAATGCCGGCGGCATTGCCGAAATGGCCGGACTGCCCAAGGAAGTGCGCCAGTCCACCGACGCGCTCGACGCGGTCGGCAACACCACCAAGGCTGTGACCAAGGGCTACGCCATCGGCTCCGCCGGCCTCGGCGCGCTGGTGTTGTTTGCGGCCTATACCAATGATCTGCGCTCGTTCATCGATCAGGGCCTGCCCTATTTCAAGGACGTCGGCCAGGTCAATTTCGACCTGTCCAACCCCTATGTCGTGGCGGGCCTGATCTTCGGCGGCCTTATCCCCTATCTGTTTGGCGGCATCGCCATGACGGCGGTGGGCCGCGCGGCGGGCGCGGTGGTCGAAGAAGTGCGCCGGCAGTTCCGCGAAATGCCCGGCATCATGGAAGGCACGACCCGACCCGATTACGGCCGCGCCGTGGACATGCTGACCAAGGCGGCGATTCGGGAAATGATCATTCCCTCACTGCTGCCGGTGCTGGCGCCGCTCGTGGTCTATTTCGGCGTGCTGCTGATCTCGGGCAGCAAGGCTTCGGCCTTCGCGGCGCTCGGAGCCTCGCTGCTGGGCGTCATCGTCAACGGCTTGTTCGTCGCCATCTCGATGACCTCGGGCGGCGGCGCCTGGGACAACGCCAAGAAGAGCTTCGAGGACGGCTTCATCGACAAGGATGGCGTGAAGCACTTCAAGGGCAGCGAGGCGCACAAGGCCTCGGTGACGGGCGACACCGTCGGCGATCCCTACAAGGACACCGCTGGCCCTGCCGTGAATCCGGCGATCAAGATCACCAATATCGTCGCGCTGCTGCTGCTCGCCATATTGGCGCATCAGGGGCTTTGACGCCAAAGCCCACGCCGGCCGGGGGCGGTCCCGGCCGGCGAGGCTTCGCTAAAAACGCGTTGCAAAAACAAAAACCCGCGGAGGCGATCCGCGGGTTTTTCGTTGTGACTGAACGCGTTGCGGTCAGAACTTGTACTGGAACTTGCCCATCTGGCCGAGCAGGGTTTGCAGCAGGCGGTTTTCGCCGCCGCCGGTGACCGTCTGGCGTGTCGTGAAATCGACCACCTTGCCGTCCTGCAGGCCGTAATCGCCGGTCCGGGTCACTTTCTTGTTGGCGTCGAAATAGACCGCGAACACCCGTTGTTCCGTCACGCGGGAGGGCATGGCCGGCATCATGCGCTCGACCCGCTGGCTGATGTAATACCAGGCTTCGCCGCCGACGGTGGAGGTGGTCGAGGGCGTGCCGAGCATGATCAGCACCTGTTCAGCCGGCATGCCGGGGCGCACCTGGGCGATAGTCTGGTTGTCGAAGACATAGCCGCGATGAACGACGTTTTCATCGAGCGTGGAGCAGCCCGAGAGCGGCGCCAGGGCAAGCGCTGCTGCGAGTGCGAAAGCGCCGCGGGCGAATGCCTGGCGCGTGTCTTTCGTCGCCTTGCGCCGCTGGATTGTCGCTCGCATTCAGAATCTCCGCTCTTCCGGCAAGTTTGCCCTTGCATCCTGTCGCGCTCACGCCTAACCCCGGGTGAAGGCAAAAGCAAGGCCAAGAGTTACAACAAGTGTTGCGTCAAGTCTTGTATAAGGGCTTGGTTGAAGTCTTGTATCCGGTCCCGCCGCGCTTGGCGCCGGCGCGGGCTGGCGGAGGGTCGAACACTATGATTTTCGGTCTTTTCCGTCCGAAGCCGCTGGCAGATCAAATCGCTCGCCTGCATGAGGCGGTGGTGGCGCAGTCCCGACTCCCGGCGTTTTTTCTGCCGCCCTATGGCGTCGCGGACACGTTCGAAGGCCGCTTCGAGATCCTGACGCTCAACGCTGGCCTGATCCTGCGGCGACTCAGCCTTTTGCCCGACCCGGCGCCCGGGCTGTCCCAAGACCTGTCCAACGCCATCTTTTCGCGTTTCGACGACGCCTTGCGCGAAGTCGGCATTTCGGACGCCGGGGTGCCGAAGAAGATGAAGAAGCTCGCCGGCGCCTTCATGGGACGCGGCAACGCCTATTCCGAGGCGCTGGCGCAGGGTGAGGCGGCGCTCGCCGCCGCGCTGGCGCGCAATGTCCTCGGAGGCGAAGGCGACGGCAAAGCCTTGGCCGTTTATTACCTGCGCGCCAAGGCGGCGCTCGACCAGACCCCGCTCGATATATTTCTGCGCGGCGAAGCCCCTTTTCCCGAGCCCTGACGCGTTTTGGCCTCAAATCCATGCGAGGCGAACGCGTAAAATCAAGCTATTCGGTGCCAAACATGATGCAGACCCATGATCCGGAAGGCGCGCGGCCCTTCTCACGCCCCTTGGTTGTCGCTTCCGTCGGCGACAATGGCTTGCGCCTCAATATCGAGGCGAGCCCGGCGGAATGCGACGCTCTTGCCGAGCTTGACGGCCTCGACGCCATCCGAAAACTGGCGGTGGAGGCCGATGTGATCCGGCGCGGCCGCGACCGCCTCGTTGTCAGGGGCCGGGTCAAGGCCATCGTCGCGCAAACCTGCGTCGTGACGCTCGAACCATTCGACACGGCGGTCGACGAGCCTTTCGAGGTCGAATTTGCCCCGCAATCCGAGGCCGAGGAGGCTTACGCCAAGGCCATGGCCGAAATCGAGGCGGCGCGCGATAAGGCGGCGGCTCTGGCTGAGCAGCCCGACCCGCCAGACCCGATCATCGACGGCAAGGTCGACATCGGCGCCCTCGCGGCCGAATTCCTGGCGCTCGGCCTCGATCCCTATCCCCGAAAGCCCGGCGCGGAATTCGGGTCGCTGACCGAGGACGCGGGCGAACCCCTTCCCAAGCCCTTCGCGGCTTTAGCCAAACTCAAAAAAGACTGATAAACGCAATTAGCGGTCGCTATGTGGGGCTTGCCAAGCGCCGCGCAAAAGCTATTGTCCCGCGCTCCTGTAGGAGCCGGTCGATATCGGAGTCTGGAGAGGAATGAAAAAGCCTGTGCGGATCGCGCTGGACGCCATGGGCGGGGATTTCGGTCCCTCCGTCGTGATTCCGGGCGCGGCCATATTTCTGGGGCGCTATCCCGACGTCGAGTTCGTGATGTTTGGCGACCAGGAGAAGATCGCGCCCTTGCTCCAGGCCCAGCCGCAGCTCGCGGCGGTGACAAGCGTGCGTCACACCAGCGTTTCGGTCGGCATGGCCGACAAGCCGAGTCAGGCCCTGCGCTCCGGGCGGCGCAATTCCTCCATGTGGAAGGCGATCGAAGCCGTTCGCAATGGCGAGGCCGATTGCGCGATCTCGTCAGGCAATACCGGCGCGCTCATGGCGATGTCGAAGATCTGCCTGCGCACCATGGCGCAAATCGACCGCCCCGCGCTCGCGGCGCTGTGGCCGACGCTGCGCGGCCGCTCGATCGTGCTCGACGTTGGCGCGACGATCGGCGCGGACGCCCAGCATTATGTCGATCTCGCCATCATGGGCGCGGCCATGGCGCGCAGCCTGTTCGAGCTTGAACGCCCGACCGTCGGACTGCTCAATGTCGGCGTCGAGGAAGTCAAGGGCATCGAGGAGGTCAAGGCGGCGTCCCGCCTGCTTCAGGCGATCGATTCGCCTCTGCTCGATTATCGCGGCTTCGTCGAGGGCGACGATATCGGACGCGGCGCTGTCGACGTCGTGGTGACCGAAGGCTTCAGCGGCAATATCGCGCTCAAGACGGCGGAGGGCACGGTCAAGCAGATCCGGTCCTATCTCAAACAATCGCTGAACCGGAGCTGGCTGACGCGCCTTGGCGCGCTGCTGGCGCGCGGCGCCTTTGAAGATCTCAGGGCCCGGCTGTCGCCGCGTGAAACCACCGGCGCCGTCTTCCTTGGCCTCGATGGCGTGGTCATCAAGGGACATGGCGGGCTCGACGCCGACGGCTTCTCGGGCGCCATCGAACTGGGCAGCAACATGGTCCGGCATGGCCTGCTCGACAAAATCCGCGACATGATGGTGCTCGCCAACGAACATGCGGCGGCGCTCGAAGGCGTCCCGCCAATCCTTGACGACGAAGAGCGGCTCGAAGCTCCAACGCCCGATCCGGCATGAAAATAATCACCGAAAACGCCAGGCGACGGGACAAGTGACGGGACACGTGACAGGACAAACGCAAGAAAACAAGCGCCTGCGCTCGGTGGTGAAAGGCGTGGGCTCCGCGTTGCCGCGCCGTTGCGTGACGAATCGCGAGCTGGAGAAGGAGGTCGAGACCTCCGACGAATGGATCGTCCAGCGCACCGGAATCACGCAGCGCTATATCGCGGGCGAAGGGGAAACCACCTCGACGCTCGGCGCGGCGGCTGCGCGCGCGGCGCTGGCCAAGGCGAACCTGGCGCCCGAGGACATCGATCTCATCATTTGCGCCACTTCGACGCCGGATTATACCTTCCCCTCGGTCGCAACGATGATCCAGGCCGAGCTGGGCATCACCGGCGGCGTCGCTTTCGATCTGCAGGCGGTTTGCGCCGGCTTCGTCTTCGCCGTGGCGACGGCGGACAAGTTCCTGACCTCCGGCTCGCACAAGCGCGCGCTCGTGATCGGCGCCGAGACCTTTTCGCGCATCATGGACTGGAGCGACCGCACCACCTGCGTGCTGTTCGGCGATGGCGCCGGCGCCCTGGTGCTTGAGGCCCAGGAGGAAGCGGGAACGAGCGCTGACCGCGGCGTCCTGACCAGCCATTTGCGGTCGGACGGCCGCCATCGCGCGAAGCTCTATGTCGATGGCGGGCCTTCGACCACCGGAACAGCCGGCCATCTCCGCATGGAGGGCAAGGAAGTCTTCCGCTTCGCGGTGGGCCATGTGACCGACGTGATGACCGAATCCTTCGCCGCGACCGGGCTGACGGCGGAAGATCTCGACTGGTTCGTGCCGCATCAGGCCAATCAGCGCATCATCGACGCCTCTGCGCAGAAGCTGCACATCGCGCCGCACAAGGTGGTCAAGACCGTGCAGTCGCATGGCAATACGTCGGCGGCCTCGATTCCGCTGGCGCTCACGGTCGCCTGCGAGGACGGTCGAATCAAGCCGGGCGACCTCGTGATGATCGAGGCGATCGGCGGCGGCTTCGCGTGGGGAGCGGCGCTGATCCGCTGGTGAGGCCTTGCCTGTCGCGTGATCTGGATCAAAGATTGGACCGCAAATGGCGTTCTCATCTCGGTCTTGACGGCAAAGGCCTTGTTTTTACTCGGAATCCTCTTTTTTTGGCGTATAATGCCGATTTGGAGCCAGGCTTGAACCTGGCCCTCTGGGAATTTGCGAAGACGAATTCTTTTTGGGAGACGCATTCCATGACCACGGACACCTTGATCCCCAAAACGACGGAACCTGCCGTCGCGGCCGCCCAGAACGAGAGCGCGGAACACCGGCGGACGCTGACCCGCTCTGATCTCGCAGAGGCCGTGTTCCGGCGCATTGGATTGTCGCGGCTCGAATCGGCGCAGCTGGTGGAAACGGTGATTGACGAAATCAGCGACGCCATTCTGCGCGGCGAGAATGTGAAACTGTCGAGCTTCGGCACGTTCCTCCAGCGCTTCAAGCGTGAACGCGTCGGACGCAACCCCAAGACGGGCGTCGAAGCGACGATTTCCCCGCGAAAGGTGCTGGTTTTCAAGGCGTCGCACATCATGCGCGAGCGCATCAACAACGGCTGAATATCGCCGCGCGATCATTTTTCTGGACAAGTCTCGGGTTTGGCCGAAAATCGCCTTTGCGCCGTCGCGGGGATTCGCGGCGCGACGGAAGGGCCCGCCGGAGCGCTTGATGGACAAGACCCAGGACGCATTTCGCACCATTGGAGAAGTCGCCGAGGCGCTGGACCTTCCCCAGCACGTGCTGCGATTCTGGGAAACTAAATTCAGCCAGATCCGCCCGGTGAAGCGCGTCGGGGGGCGGCGTTACTACCGCCCTGAGGACGTCCAGCTCGTCGGCGCTATTCGCGTGCTGCTCTATAGCGAGGGCTATACGATTCGCGGCGTGCAGCGCATCCTGAAAGAGCAGGGCGCACGCGCGGTCGTCGCTGCATCGCGCGCCAAAGGGGCGGCGCAGGGCGCAGATGCTGAGGCCGCAGCGTTCGATCCGGCGCAGACCGGCCCCCGCGCAGATTTCCTGACCGATCCGGACATGGAACAGACCGCCGATCCAGCCTCGGAGCCGGACGAATCGGTCGGGCCATCAGGCGAGACGTTCCCGGGCGCCACGCGCCTTTCCGCCCAGGATCGCCATCGTATGGAGGCCATTCTGGCCGAACTCGCCGAAGGCGCGCGGATTCTCGAAGAAGCCCGGCGTGGCTGACCGGTTTTACGACTGTTTTTTTCGCTGCGGCGTTGCCAGCCTCAAAAGCCTTCTCTATAAGGCGGGCAGTCGGAGTGTAGCGCAGTCCGGTTAGCGCACTAGTCTGGGGGACTAGGGGTCGTGGGTTCGAATCCCGCCACTCCGACCATTCGAAATTTGAATTTGGAGCAAAAAGCCGCGCCGTGTTTGGCGCGGCTTTTTGCGTTTTGCGATCAAGGCGCGGAAACGCCTCACGCGTTCGCGGCTTGCGCGAACAGGCGATCGATCTTCGTCGCCATGATGAAGTCGTTCTCATGCAGGCCCTTGATCTTTTTGGTCTGGAGAAAAATGGTCGCATAGCCCCAGCCAAAATGGATGTCGGGATGGTGGCCTTCGGCTTCGGCGAGTTCGCCGACGGTGTCGACGAAGGCAAGCGCCGCTTTGAAATCCGCGAAGCGAAAACTGCGTTCGATCCGGTGTGCCTCCTGGGCCAGCCGCCAATCCGGAGCCTCCGCGTGGAAATGTTCGGCCTCCTGCCGCGTCAGCGGCGGCGAGCCTCCGCGGCATGGCGTGCAGGTCTTGCCTTGAAGCGCGTTTTCCATCTGGCCTGCCCCCCGTTTCCAGCCGGCCTCATACGCAGCCGCTCGCCTATCTGAAACGCCTCGGCGCTGCGTCATGTTCCAGAAGTCAGCGAATGAAAAGGCGGGATTCGCAACCTTATCGGGGTTTGCTCGTTAACCCTCCGGTCATCCTTTTGGTCTGAACTATATTCTTGCTGGCTCAAGGCGACCTGGGGAGGGAACCATGCAGTTATGGCGTAAAATTTTGCGCGCGGTCCTGTATGACGACGGCGCGCCGGGCCTTTATTCCGGGCTCCTGCCGAATGCGTCGGGCGAGAGTTTTTCCAGCCGGCGGGTTGAACACGACGCCAATGCGGGGAAAACGAATGCGGCTGCGTCACGATCGGGCAAAAACCGTTCGTAATGGCCGGGCGGTGAAATCGTCGCCTGCATGAAAAACGCGCCGCCCGAACGGGCGACGCGTATTAGATCAGCCGACCTAAAATCAGCCCACAATATGTTTCTCGATCTCCCAGACGGGGATCTTGGTGAAGTCCTTGTCGATCTCGGCGATCACCTTGCTCTTGACGTCAGCATGGAGCGCGCGCCGCAAGTCGGCGAGCGTCCTGGCGGGGGCAGCGATCACCAGAACCCGGGTACCGCGTTCGCGCACGAGCGTTTCGAGCGCCTCAGCCGCGCGTTGTGCAAAACGATGCTCTTCGATTTCATGCCAGTCGGTCGTCTCGACAGAGCTGCGCGCGCCGGACCCAACGCTTGAATAGGCGCGGCCGGGACGATCGGAGCCCTGCTCGTGCGTCGGCGGATTTTCCTCGCCGTTCAACACGCGCTCCGTAACCAGATTGGCGAATTTTTCATCCCCCTCATTGCGCAGGAATAGCGCCTTGCGGCCGTCGCCGACGAAGACGAATGCGTCGTGTGGAAGGGCGATTTTGCTCACGATAAAGCTCCCGCATTTCGGGTGGATCGCCGCATTTTGGCGCGGCTTACCGGAGGCGGGGCGGTTTTTGCGCCCCGGGGGCCAGCGCTCGGGCCGGCGCCTTTGGTTTCCTCCGCTATCCCTGAAGATAGGCGCCGGCGGGCCTCGCCGCCATGATGCGCGTCAATTTAAGTACGGGTTCGCAGGTTTCAGGCGGCGGTGGGCCGGCGTGCGGGCGCGGCGAGGCGGGTGGCGATAAAAATTCCGGCCAGCGCTACGAAATAGACCAGCGCCTGCGCCCCGGACGGCTGATCGACATAGCCGAACAACACATGGGCGATGCGGCCGGCGATGGAATCGTCCGGCAGGATGGCCGACGTGTCCCATAGAGTGCCAGAGAGAGCGGTGACGAGGCCCGCCTGCTGGAGGAACACCACGCATTGCGACGCCATGCCGGCGGCGAGAAAGGTGATGAGGGCCGTGGTCACGGCGAAAAGATAGCGCGTGGGGATCGCGACGAGTCCATAGAACATCAGCACGGACAGCGCGCCGCCGAGCGCCAGCCCCAACAGACCGCCGAGCAGCAACTGGCCGAAGCCCGCCGTACCCGAAGCTGCTATGCCATAGAGAAATAGCACGACCTCGGAGCCTTCACGCAGGACCGCGACGGCGACGACCACCGCCAGAGCCGTCATGCTTTGCGAGCCTTCCGCGACTGCGATTCCGACATTGCGCAGGTTGGCGGCCATCTCGCGACCGTGGCTCGCCATCCAGATATTATGCCAGGCGAGCATGACAACCGCGAGGGCGAGGATGCCGGCGTTGAACAATTCCTGCCCCGCGCCCGAAAAGGCGTCCGCCAGCGCGCCGGCGAAAACCGCGACCAGCGCGGCGCCGAGCAGGCCAGCGGCCAATCCGCCGCCGACATAGGCCCCGCGGCCCGGCGCGCCGCGCGTTACCGCCAGCACTATGCCGACGATGAGGCCCGCTTCGATGACCTCACGAAAGACAATGATCAGCGCGCCCAGCATCTCTTGAGTCCTATTCGACGACGAGTTCGCCCTCGGTTGTGGCCTGATGGAAATCATCGAAGAAGCGATAGCGGCCGGCGTTGAGCGGACGGATCTGCATCGAGACTTCGCCGCCGGGCGCTATGATCTTTTCGACGCGCAAGCTCTTGCTCTCGAATTCGGCGGCGGTCGAGTCCAGGTTTTTCACGACAATGGTGAAGGCCTGGTTGGCCGGGGCGCGCACTTCGGCAGGCGAGAACTTATGGTCCTTGATCGTCAGGCGCACGCTGGCCTGCTGCGCCAGGGCGGGCGCGGCGAACAACAGCGAAAGGGCGATAAGGGCGGAAACGCGTGCAGCTTTCATTGTCTTCTCCCAGTGAAAGGCGGGCCAAAGGGTCAGAATTCGAAGCCAACCTTCAAATTCGCATATTGGCGCTCGAAATTGGTCAGGTCGAGATTTCCGGTCTCGCCCTGCGCGCGGCCCGCGACCTGGAAGGACCAGGCTGCGGCGAGGAATATCTTCGGAGTGAACTGAACGTGCAAGGTTGGCCCCACATAAAATGCCGCGCCCTCGAGCGCGTTGAAGCCAAAGCCTTCATAGGAACGATAATATTCGACTTCGCCGCCGAGCGTGACCTGAGGCGTGACGCGATAGGCCATGGCGGCGGTGGCGCCGAAGCCCGAGGCGCGGCTCCAGCTCGGATCGCCGGGCGCGCGTTCGACCTCCGGCTCGTAGATCAGGTTCGCCGCCGCATAAAGCATGTTCGGGATCAGTTCGGTGTCGGCGGCGAGACGGGTCGTCAAGCTGAAGCTGTTGGCGTGCACGCCATTGGCGCCGACGCTGCGACCCCATTCCGGCTGAACCGAGAGGGACAGGCCGATCGGATTGCCGGGACCGCGCCCGATGATCAGCCATTTCGGCTTGAAAGAGAGGCCGGCGAAGTCCCCCCGATGGAGATCATCCAGTCCGGCCACGCCATTGATCTGCTGCGACAGGCCATGGATCGACAGTTCATAGCCCCAATATTGCGACGGGACGTGTTCGAATTCGAATTCCTGCTCGATGGAGCGATAGCTGCCGCCACGTTTGCCGAAGCCGCCGGTGGTTTCCGATTCGAGCTCCTTCTCGCCTTCCGCGCCAATATCCGTGCCTGCGGTGAAGCCGAAGATATATTTGGTCTCAAGCTCATAATAGCGGCTGGAGAAGGCCTCCTGAGCGTTCGCCGCGCCCGCCAGCGCGCACAGAGCTGCCGAGGAATAGACAATGCGGGATAAGGACCTGATCATAAAAGCGTTCCGGCGCTGTGTTTTGAAGGAGCTTGCGAACCCTTTTTTGCTGCGTCGCAAAAAAGACGCAAACGAAACGCTCCTCATTAGAACAATTCAAAACTACGAACCGCATTGTCCGGCTGGTTCGCGGCGGCGCTAAATGACGAATCCTCCACTCACTGAGAAGGGCAGCCCTTCAATCTGTCGATCAGCCAGCGTCCCGCCGGCCCCGGCGGCGCCGCCGTGCGATAGACCGCCGCCATCGGCACGATGCGTCCCGTGAGCGGGCTTTCCGGCGTCGCGAGCTGGATCAGCCGCCCCTCGGCGAGGTCGCGCTCCACGGCGTGCAGCGGCATCGAGCCCCAGCCGAGGCCGCCCAGCAGGAAGGAATGTTTGGCGTAGAGATCGGCCAGCCGCCAGGTCGTCGGCGACATCACGCCATATTCCAATCCGGCGGAGCGATTGGAGCGCTCGGTCAGCACGAGCTGCACGTGCCTGGCCAGTTCGCTTTGCGGGATGACGCCTTCGTAAGTCGCGAGCGGATGTTCGGGCGCCGCGACCATGACGATGGCGACGCCATTGAGCGGCTCGCTGCTCAGGCCCTGGGGGAGCGGCGCGGGACCGCCGACGATGGCGAGGCTGGCGCGGCCATCCAGCACCGGCTCCGTGGCCCCGCCCAGCACCTCGACATAGAGGCGCAGCGGCGTGGCAGGGAATTCCTGCCGAAAATGTTTTGCCGCCTCGGTGATCGCATGGAACGGAAAATAGACGTCGATGACCGCGCAAAGCTCCGGCTCCAGTCCCTGCGACAGGCCCCTGGCGCGGAAATTCAGGAAATCGACCGCTCCGCCGATAATGCGAGCGTCCTTCAGAAGCAGGTGTCCCGCCGATGTGAGCGTCGGCGAGCGGCTGGAGCGGTCGAACAGGGCGATTCCAAGCTGTTCCTCCATCCGGCGGATGAGGTCGCTCACCGCCGATTGCGCACGGCCGAGCTTGCGCGCGGCGGCGGAGAAGCTGCCTTCTTCGGCGGCGGCGATGAAGGTGCGGATCTGATCGAGCGAAAGGCGGTCGTGCATGACGCATTCTATCTGAAAATCAGATGGAATATATCGTAAACCAACGGCTAGACTGGGAGGGAGACTGGCGGCAATTTAGCCGCAGGTCGGCCGGATTCGTCCGCTGGCGTTGCTTGCCCTGTTTAAGAGGAAATTCTCCAATGAATCGTATTCTCACCATCGGCGCCATCGGCGCTCTTCTGCTCGCCGGGGCCGGCTCCGCCGTGCGGGCCGAGGCCGCCGCCAAGGATGTCAAGGCTGGCGTCTACAAGGTCGAGCCCTATCACACCCAGATCAATTTCACGGTTTCGCATTTCGGCCTGTCGAATTTCTCCGGCGTCGTGACCGGCGCTTCCGGCTCGCTGACGCTCGACCCCGCCAAGCCGGAAAACGCGAAGCTCGACGTTTCCGTCGACGCCGCCACCGTGCTGACCACGGTGCAGAAGCTCACAGACGAGCTGAAGGATCCAGAATGGCTCGACGCCGCGAAATATCCCAAGGCGAGTTTTGTTTCGACCAAGGTGACGCCGACCGGCGCCAATGAGGCGACCATCGCCGGCGAACTGACCCTGCATGGCGTGACCAAGCCCTTGACCCTCAAGGCGCATTTCGTCGGCGCAGGCGTCAATCCGATCGACAAGGCTTATACGGTCGGCTTCGAGGGAACGGGCGTCATCAAGCGCACGGACTTCGGCGTCTCGAAATATGCGCCGATGATTGGCGACGAGGTCCATGTGACCATCAACGCCGCTTTCGAACTTCAGCAGTAAATGAGCAAGCCGTCGATCGAGCGTTATGACGCTGTCGCCGTCGTCCTGCATTGGGCGATGGCGATCGGAATTTTCGCCCTGATCGGCGTCGGCTTAGCGATGAAGCACGCGGATCTGCCCAAAATGCGCGTGTTTCAGCTCTTTCAGCTGCATAAATCCATTGGCGTCCTGATCCTGTTGCTGGCTGTCCTGCGGCTGGCGTGGCGGCTCACGCATCGCGCGCCGCCGCTGCCCGAGACGATGCCGGCGCTGGAGCGGAAGGCCGCCCATGCCGGGCATGTCCTGCTCTATCTCTTCCTCTTCGTGCTGCCGCTGAGCGGCTGGGCCTATGCATCATCCTCGCCGTTGAACATTCCAACTGTCCTGTTCGGGCTCGTGCACTGGCCGCATATTCCTTTCCTGGCAGATCTGGCCGATAAGGCGCCCGTCGCGGCGGCGTTCAAGCTTGTGCATGACTACGGCGCTTACGCATTCATCGCCGTTCTCGCGATCCATATCGGCGCGGCTTTGCGGCACGCGTTCAAGGGCGATGTGCCTCTGTCCCGCATGTCATTGTCCGGCGGCCGCCAGGAGTCTTCCAAATGAAATTCTCCGCCGCTTTCGCGGCCTTCGTTCTGGCGGCATCCGCCGCTGATGCGGCGGATTGGAAGGTTGCGCCCGGCGAAAGCGCGCTGACTTTCTCGGGGACGCAGACCGGCGAGAAATTCGCCGCCAAGTTCAGCCGCTTCGACGCGCAAATCGTGCTCGACCCGGACAAGCTCGACGAGGCCAAGATCGTGGTGACCGTAGATATCGCCAGCGCCGTTACCGGAGACAAGCAGCGCGACGCGGCGATGCCGTCGAAGGAATGGTTCGACGCGGCGCGCTTTCCGCAGGCGCGGTTCGAGTCCCGCAAGGTGAGCCGGGCGGCCAACGGCTATGAGGCGCTGGGCGACCTGACCCTACATGGCGTGACAAAGGAAATTCGTCTGCCCTTCACGCTGGCGATCGACGGGCGCAAGGCTCAGGCGAAAGGCCATGTCGATCTGAAGCGCGATGTCTTCGGCGTGGGGCAAGGGGAATGGGCGACCGGGGAATGGGTCGCCCTGGAGGTCGGCGTGGATTTCGACCTGAAGGCTGAAAGGGCGGATTAAATCCGCCCCTTGCTTTACGACGACAATTCGCCGATGTGCTTCTGAGCGTAAAGCTGAACGCCAATCTGGCTGATCAGTTCGAGCTGGGTTTCGAGGAAGTCGATATGCTCTTCCTCGTCATGGGCCAGCTGCTCGAACAGGTTTTGCGTCACGCGGTCGTTGACTGACAGGCAATAGGCGGCCGCTTCGAGGTAAAGCGCGCGGGCTTCGAGCTCGGCGGCGAGATCGGCTTCGATGATCTCTTTGATATTTTCCCCGATCCGCAGGCCGTTCAGCTCCTGCATGTTGGGAAAGCCTTCAAGGAACAGGATGCGCGCCGTGACCTTGTCGGCATGCTCCATCTCTTCAATGGATTCCTTGCGCCACTTCTTGGCGAGCTCCTTGTAGCCCCAATTGTCGAGGATACGGAAATGCAGCCAATATTGGTTGATGGCGGTGAGCTCGCTGCGCAGGGCTTTGTTGAGATATTCGATTACCTTTGCGTCGCCGCGCATGTTCTTTTCCTTTCGGCGTCAGGGAAAATCCCGAGCGCCAATTTATAGCAGAGCGGTCGCCGAGACGTGCTCAAATTAACGTCATGCTTACGGATTGTTCCCGGGAAAAAATCCCGGCGCTCATTCCGCCGCGACGGCGAATTGCTGGATGTTCGCCCGGGCCCGGACGCGGCTTTCGACCTTGCAGGACGCCTCGCGGTCGCAAAAAGACTGAATGTTCTTGACGCAGCGGCCGCATTTGGGCAGGCAACCCTTGCTTCGAAACACTTCGCGCGCACGCTCGGCGGAGGCGCCGCAAGGCTTCACGCTGGATTTCACATCCCGATCCGAGATCTGATTGCAGGAACAGAGGATCATCTCACGCCCGTCGCTGACTTCGACCTAAACAGTAAACTATGTCGGCGAGATCTACGAAAGCATTTTGGCCTTTGTTAGATGGATTCTAAACTGCCGCCCGCCACGGAATAAAAATGGCCGGCCCGGAGGGGAAAATTTTCGGGCGGGCCAGAAGTTCAATGAAAGATCGCCAGCGCCTTGGCGAAGGTTTGCTGCACGCCCCAGGCGAGCGGCAAGCCCACCGCGAGCCAGGCCACCACGGTGCGCCAGTCGAAGGCGTCGCCGGAAATGCCATAGGCGCCAACCGGACCGGACGGAATTGCGTGCGCGGATTCGAGCTTCTCCACTTCTTTTTCGGGCATCAGCCATTTCGGATCGACCGGCCGCACCAAAGCATTGCAGATCAGGCCGAGGACCAGGAAGCCAGCCAACACATACATGGTGACGTCATAGAGCCGGTCTGCCGGAACGCCCGCCGCCTTGTTGAACTCGCGGATATAGTTCACGACGACAGGGCCGACGATGCCCGCCGTGGACCACGCGGTGAGCAGGCGGCCATGGATGGCGCCGACGAATTGCGTGCCGAAAATATCCGCGAGATAGGCCGGAACGGTGGCGAAGCCGCCGCCATACATCGACAGGATCACGCAGAGCGCCCCGACGAACAGTGGCTTCGATCCTATATGGGCGAAGGTGGGCACGCTGGCGTAAAGCGCGATGCCGAGCGCAAAGAAGACGAAATAGGTCGCCTTGCGCCCGAGATGGTCCGACATTGTCGCCCAGATGAAGCGCCCGGCGATGTTGAAAAGGGAGAGCAGTCCGGCGAAGCCGGCCGCGATCACGGCGATGGCCGATTTCTGGCCCGCGTCCAGCGCGGCGAAACCCAGTTCGGGCTTGCCGATCAGCGCGCCGCCGAAAATCTCCTGCAACATGGGCGAGGCCATGCCGATCACGCCTATGCCCGCCGAGACATTGAGGCAGAGCACGGCCCAGATCAGCCAGAATTGCGGGGTCTTCAGCGCGTCGTTGAGGTGGACATTGCCGGTCGAAACCATTTTCTTTCCGGTCGCGGGCGGGGCCCAGCCCGCCGGGCGCCAGCCGTGAGGCGGCACGCGATAGCCGAACGCGCCGGCCATCATATAGACGAAATAGAGGCCGCCGAGCACGAGGAAGGTCTGCCAGACTCCGACGGATTCCGGGGTCTTGAAATGGTTCATCAGCATTGCCGCGAGCGGAGAGCCGATCATCGCGCCGCCGCCGAAGCCCATGATGGCCATGCCGGTCGCCATGCCACGCCGGTCGGGGAACCATTTGATCAGGGTCGAGACCGGCGAAATATAGCCAAGGCCGAGTCCGACGCCGCCGATGATTCCTGGTCCGAGCCAGAGCAGCCAGAGCTGGTGCAGATAGACTCCGAGCGCGCCAATGACCAGGCCGCCCGACCAGCACAGGGCCGCGACAAATCCCGCCTTGCGCGGCCCAGCCCGCTCCAGCCAGCCGCCCCAGATCGCCGCCGAGGAACCGAGCAGCACGAAGAACAAGGTGTACATCCAGCCGAGATCGGCGACCTTCCAGTCGCAAGCCGTGGTGAACAGGGCCGTCATCAGGCCGGAATCGGCGGGGCAGGCGACCGGCTTGGTGATGCCGATGGACTGGCTCAGCGGCAGCCAGAACACCGAAAAACCATAGGCCATGCCGATGCAGAGATGGATCGCCAAGGCCGCCGGCGGAACCAGCCAGCGATTGAATCCGGGCTTGGCAATGGTGGCGTCACGGTCAAGAAGGCCCGGCGCCGAGGGCGCGTCGAGCCTCAGTGCATTTGTCATTAAGTCCCCCCAAGGGATTGTTCTATAGTTTGTTTTTACTTAATCTTTTTTCTTCTAATCCCGCCGCGCGCGGCTTGCAGCAGGGGAGTTAGAGACTGCCCCGGAGCCTCGGCGGCGGCGAGGAAGTCCTCGCGCATTTTTGGCGTCCAGAAATGGTTGATGTGGCTCGCGATGGACTCGGCCGCCTTCTCTTGCGGATAGGCGTGGAAATAATCGGCGATTTCCTGGGCCATGCGGATCAGCTTGGCGTTGTTGTCGTCATGGGCGAAAATATGCGTTTCCTGATTCATGACGCAGCGGCCTCCGATCTAGCGCCGCCCTGAGCTTCAAGCGCGCCGGAAAAAATCATCATGCTGTCGGCGCGGGCGATCGCCGCGAGCGTCAGGCCCAGAGCCTGCGCCCGTTCGATCGCCAGCGAGGTTGGCGCCGAGATGGCGACAAGGGTGGACGCGCCAAAAATCGCGGCCTTCTCGACCATTTCAAAGGAGGCGCGGCTGGTGACGAGAATGAAGCCTTCGCGCGGCGACACGCTCTCGCGGATCAAGGCGCCGATCAATTTGTCGAGCGCATTATGGCGCCCGACATCCTCGCGCACTGCCCTGATGGCCCCGTCGCGCGAGCAGAAAGCGGCGGCGTGGACAGCGTGGGTCGCGGCGTTGAGCTTCTGATTCCGGTCAAGATTGGCCAGGGCGGCGAAAATCGCGCGCGCGGGGACAGGCGGGGCGGGGTTAAGCTTCTCAGCCTGGGGCAATTGCTCCACCGTCTCGACGCCGCACAAGCCGCAGGAGGTGCGGCCGGTCATGGCGCGGCGGCGCGCGAGATGTTCGCGGAACCGTCCCGGCGCCAGTTCGATCCCGACGGACAGGCCCTGGGCCTGCGGCGCGACCGTCACCGCGCGGATTTCGTCCGGCGAGCGGACGATTCCCTCGGTCAGGCTGAAGCCATAGGCGAAATCCTCGGCGTCGCCGGGGCTCGCCATCATCACCGCATAGGGCGCATCGCCATAGACGAAGCTCACCGGAATTTCAGTGGCGATGGGCCGCTGCGTCGGGATCGCGAGGCCGCTCGCCGAGTCGATCCGGAGCGCCGGCGTCAAATGCGACGCGGTCGGACGGTCATTCTGCGGCATCCGGGGTCGCCTCCAGGACTCTCCGCAGGCTCACATCCTCTTGGGCGTTGCGCTCCTGCCAGGAAGAGAGCGCATTGACGCGCCGCACTTCGACGGCCGTGACCTTGTATTCCGGGCAATTGGTCGCCCAGTCGGAATTGTCCGTGGTCACGACATTGGCGCCGGAGCCGGGATGGTGGAAGGTGGTATAGACCACCCCCGGTTGCATGCGTTCCGAGATCTTCGCCCGCAGCGCGGTGTCGCCGGCGCGGCTGACGATGGAGACGAGGTCGCCATCCACGATCCCGCGCTGTTCGGCGTCGAAGGGGTGGATTTCCAGCACGTCTTCCATGTGCCAGAAGCCGTTCTCGGTCCGTCTTGTCTGCGCCCCCACGTTATATTGCGACAGGATGCGCCCGGTGGTGAGAATGAGCGGAAAGCGCGGCCCGCTGCGCTCGCGGGTCGGGACATATTCCGTCAGCATGAAATGGCCCTTGCCGCCGACGAAGCGGTCGACATGCATCAGCGGCGTGCCGTAGGGCGCCGCCTCGTCGCAGGGCCATTGCACCGAGCCCATCTCGTCGAGCTTCGCATAGCTGACGCCCGCGAAGGTCGGGGTCAGGGCCGCGATCTCGTCCATGATCTCGGACGGATGCCCATAGTTCATCTCATAGCCCATGGCGTGAGCGAGTTCGATGGCGACGCGCCATTCGTCCTTGCCGCACAGCGGCGCCATGACCTTGCGGACGCGGTTGATGCGCCGCTCGGCATTGGTGAAGGTGCCGTCTTTTTCCAGGAAGGAGCAGCCCGGCAGGAAAACATGGGCGTATTTGGCAGTCTCGTTCAGGAACAGGTCCTGTACGATCACGCAGTCCATCGCGGCGAGGCCCGATGAAATGTGCTGGGTATTGGGGTCGGACTGGGCGATGTCTTCGCCCTGTACGAAAAGGCCCCTGTAATTGCCTGCAACCGCTTCGTCGATCATGTTGGGGATGCGCAGGCCAGGCTCGTCGTCGATCTCCACGCCCCATAGGGCCTCGAAAGTCTCGCGGGTCGCATCGTCGGAAACGTGGCGATAGCCCGGCAGTTCATGCGGGAAGGAGCCCATGTCGCAGGAGCCCTGCACATTGTTCTGCCCGCGCAGCGGGTTCACGCCGGCGCCGACATGGCCGATATTCCCGGTGGCCATGGCGAGATTCGCCAGCGCCATGACGGTGGTCGAGCCCTGGCTGTGTTCGGTGACGCCGAGGCCGTAATAGATCGCGGCGTTCCTGACGCTGGCGTAAAGCCGGGCGGCGGCGCGCACGTCCTTGGCCGGCACGCCCGTATATTGCTCCATCTCCTCAGGCGAATTCTGCGCCAAAGCGATGAAACGCGCCCAGCTTTCAAACTCGTCGAGATCGCAGCGCGCGCGCACGAAGGCTTCGTTCACGAGGCCTTCGGTGACGATGACATGCGCCAGCGAATTCACCAGCGCGACATTGGTCCCCGGCTTGAGCTGGAGGTGATAATTGGCCTGCACATGAGGCGTGCGGACGAGGTCGATGGAGCGCGGATCGGCGACAATGAGCTTCGCCCCGGCGCGTAGGCGCTTCTTCATTCGCGAGGCGAACACCGGATGGCCGTCGGTCGGATTAGCGCCAATCACGAGCATCACGTCGGCGTCATCCACCGATGCGAAATCCTGCGTGCCGGCCGAGGTGCCGAGCGTCATCTTGAGGCCGTAGCCGGTCGGCGAATGGCAGACGCGGGCGCAGGTATCGACATTATTGTTGCGGAAGGCGGCGCGCACCAGCTTCTGCAGCACGAAGACTTCTTCATTGGTGCAGCGCGAGGAGGTGATGGCGCCGATGGACTCGCGGCCATATTGCGCCTGGATGCGCTTCAGCTCGCTTGCGGTGTAGGAAATCGCCTCTTCCCAGCTCACTTCGCGCCACGGGTCTGTGATCCGCGCACGGATCATCGGCTTCAGCATGCGGTCCTTGTGCGTGGCGTAGCCATAAGCGAAGCGGCCCTTGACGCAGGAATGGCCTTCATTGGCCTTGCCGGCCTTGTAGGGAACCATGCGGATCAGTTCGTCGCCGCGCATTTCGGCCTTGAACGAGCAGCCGACGCCGCAATAGGCGCAGGTGGTGATGAGCGAATGTTCCGGCTGGCCGCGCTCTATGACGCTTTTTTCGATCAGGGTTGCGGTCGGGCAGGCCTGCACGCAGGCGCCGCAAGAGACGCATTCCGATTCGATGAAATTGGTCGGGCCGGGCTTTACACGCGAGTCGAAGCCACGGCCCTCGATGGTCAGGGCGAAAGTGCCCTGCACTTCCTCGCAGGCGCGCACACATCGGTTGCAGACAATGCATTTCGACGGGTCATAGGAGAAATAGGGGTTCGATTCGTCTTTTACGTCTTGGAGATGATTCTCGCCCTGGTAGCCGTAGCGGACCTCGCGCAGGCCGACTTCGCCGGCGGCGTCCTGCAATTCGCAATTGCCATTGGCCGAGCAGGTCAGGCAATCCAGCGGATGGTCGGAGATATAAAGCTCCATCACGCCGCGCCGCAGCTTTGCGAGGCGCTCGTTCTGGGTGTGCACGACCATGCCGTTTTCAGCCGGAGTCGTGCAGGAGGCGGGCGTGCCGCGCCGTCCTTCGATCTCGACGAGGCAAAGGCGGCACGAGCCGAACGGCTCAAGATTGTCGCTGGCGCAGAGTTTTGGAATCTTCACGCCGCGCGACATGGCGGCGGCCATGACCGAGGTTCCTTCGGGAACGCTGATCTGCTCGCCGTCGATGATGAGGGTCACGGTCTTTTCAGCGACGCGGATCGGCGTGCCGAAATCGATTTCCTGAATGAGGCTCATAAGGCGCTCCTATTCGGCCGCGGTCTTGCGCTCGGCCGGGACGAAATCCTCGGGGAAGCGGTCGATGGCCGACAGCACTGGCATGGGGGTGAGACCGCCGTGGGCGCAGAGCGAGCCGGCGGTCATGACGTCGCAGAGGTCGCGCACGATGGCGATATTGGCCTCGACATTGGTTCCGGCGATGATCTTGGCGACGGTTTCCTCGCCGCGGGTCGCCCCGATGCGGCAGGGCGTGCATTTGCCGCAGCTTTCCTTGGCGCAGAAATGGAAGGCGAAGCGCGCCATTTTGGCCATGTCGACGGTGTCGTCGAACACCACGATCCCGCCATGTCCGAGCATGGCGCGGTTGGCGGCCAGGGTCTCGTAATCCATGGGCAGGTCGAGTTCTTTTTCGGTGATATAGGCGCCGAGCGGGCCTCCCACCTGAACGGCGCGAATCGGGCGTCCGCTAGCGGTTCCGCCGCCGAAACCCTCGATGATTTCTCGCAGGCTGACGCCGAACGCCAGTTCGATCAATCCGCCGTGCAAGACATTGCCGCCGAGCTGGACGGGCAGGGTGCCGCGCGAGCGGCCCATGCCGAAATCGGCGTAACTCTTCCCGCCTTCCGCCAAAATATAGGGGACGGCGGCGAGGGTCAGCACATTATTGATGAGCGTGGGCTTGCCAAACAGTCCGGACAGCGCCGGCAGAGGCGGCTTGGCGCGAACGATGCCGCGCTTGCCTTCGAGGCTCTCCAGCAGCGACGTCTCCTCGCCACAAATATAGGCCCCGGCGCCGATCCGCAGTTCGAGATCGAAGGGCTTGCCGCGCCCGAAGGCGTCGCGGCCGATCCAGCCGGCCTGTTTGGCGCTGTTGAGCGCGCTTTCCATGGCGGTCGCCGCGTGGGGATATTCCGAGCGAAGATAGATGAAGCCCTTGGTCGCGCCGACGGCATAAGCCGCGATCGCCATGCCCTCGATGAGCATGAAGGGATCGCCTTCGAAAATCATGCGGTCGGCAAAGGTGCCGCTATCGCCTTCGTCGGCGTTGCAAACGACATATTTGCGGTCGGCGGCTGCGTCGTGGACGGTCTTCCATTTGATGCCGGCCGGGAAGCCAGCCCCGCCACGCCCACGCAGGCCGGACAAGCGAACTTGCTCGACCACGTCTGCGGGCGTCATGGCCAGCGCGGCCTTGAGGCCCTTGAGGCCACCATGGGCGCAATAATCGGCGAGCGAAAGCGGGTCTATGACGCCGATGCGCTCAAAGGTAAGGCGCTGTTGGCGCTTCATCCAGTCGAGCTGGTCCGTCGGGCCGAGGCGCAAAGCATGGTCGCCGCCCTGGAGCGCGCCGGCCTCCAGCAAGGAGGCGACGTCGCGCGCCGAAACCGGGCCATAGGCGATGCGGCCCTGGTCCGTCTCGACTTCGACCAGTGGCTCAAGCCACATCATGCCGCGCGAGCCGTTGCGGACGATCTCGACCGTTTGCCCGCGCGTGGCGGCCTCGCGCCGAAAGGCTTCGGCAACGGCCTCGGCGCCTACCGAAAGCGCGGCGGCGTCGCGGGGAATATAGACCCGAATGCTCATTGCCGGGCTCCGGCCTTGCGCGAGGCGGCGGCGTAAAGCTCGCTCAGGCTCTGCGGATCGAGCTTCCCGAAGATGTCGCCGTCGAAAAGCGCGTTGGGGCCAAGCGCGCAATTGCCGAGGCAAAAAGCGGTCTCAACTCGCACGCCATTGTGATAGCCGCCGTCGATTTGTACGCCCTCGGAATTTTCGAGATGGGCGGCCAGTTCCTCGGCCCCGCGCGCCTGGCAGGCTTCGGCGCGGCAGAGCTTGATCGTGCGGCCGAGCGGCGGCTGGCGCTTGAAGTCGTGATAGAAGGAAATCGTGCCGAAAACCTCGGCGCGCGAGACATTTAGCGTGTTGGCGACGATCGCGACCGCGCGCGAATCGACATAGCCGAATTTTTCCTGCAACGCATGCAGGATAGGAAGCATCGCGCCTTCGAGCGCGGATCGTTCGGTGATCAGCTCGACGGCCAGATTCTCGTCCCAGGCGACCGGAACAGTCATGCGTATCCTCCAGATCCTGCTTTTTATAGGTGCAGGTAGCGATAATTTGTGCGTGACGCCCTTGATGGACGCAAATTATTTTTTCTGAAGAAATGATAGACGCAATCTATCAGCCAAGGGCTATTGCGCGGGGCGCCTTACGACGCAAATATCTGCCGCCGCGACGGCGCATCGCGCCAATCCTTTGAGATGGGGAGCTTATTCGGGCAGACAAGGGCGCCCGTCAGCCGTTTTGCGCGGCCTCGGCGCCCGGCGCCGCGCGGGCGCCGAACAGGGACCGACGTTTCGTCTGCAACCAAAGACTGAAACGGTCCAGATAGAGATAGACGACCGGCGTCGTATAGAGCGTCAGGATCTGGCTGACGATCAGGCCGCCAATGATCGACACGCCGAGCGGGCGGCGCATTTCGCCGCCTTCGCCGAAGGAAATCGCGAGCGGCAGGGCGCCAAGCAAGGCGGCGAATGTGGTCATCAGAATCGGCCGCAGGCGCAGCAGGCAGGCCTCATAGATCGCGTCATAGGAACTGGCGTTGTGGTCTCTTTTCGCGGTGATGGCGAAATCTACCATCATGATTGCGTTCTTCTTCACCAGGCCGATGAGCAGAATCACGCCGATTGCGGCGATGATGTCGAATTGGATGCCGAACGCCCACAGACTGAGCAGGGCGCCAACGCCCGCCGAGGGCAGGGTCGAGAGAATGGTGATCGGGTGGATATAGCTCTCGTAGAGTATTCCCAGCACGATATAGATCGCCAGAATGGCGGCCCCGAACAGCAGCGGCAGCGTGTTGAACGAGCCGACGAAAACGAGGGCGGACCCAGAGGCGCCGCCATGCACGGTGATCGGCATGTGAATTTCCGCTTCGGCGGCGTGAATTTCGGCGATGCCGTCGCTGAGCGAATCCTTCGGGTCGAGGTTGAAGGAAATGGTGGTCGTGACGAAGGGGCCTTCGTGATTGACGGACAGAGGAGCGTTGCCGCGCTCGTAATGGCTGATCGCGGAGAGCGGAATCATTGTCTCCTTGGTCGTGCTGACGGCGGCGCCGGCGGAGGCCGAGCTTTTGCCGGAAGCCGCCAGCGCATTCGTCGCGGCGTTGCGGGCCGAATCGAGGCTGGAGGTCCCGGATTGCGCCGTCGCGCTGGCGCCCGCCTCCGTTTTCTTCGTCACCGCGCCGCTTGGCAGGCTGGTGGAGGCGACGGCGTTGGCCGCGCCGCCGGCGGTGGAAATGTAGATTTCGTCGAGCATGGAGGGGCGCTGGGTATAGCGCGGGTCGATCTCCATGACGACGTGATATTGGTTGATGGCCGAGAAGATGGTCGAGACCTGGCGCTGGCCGAAGGCGTCATAGAGCGTGTTGTCGATCATCGCCGCCGTCAGCCCGTAGCGCGAGGCGGCGTCTCGGTCTATCACCAGATCGGATTCGAGCGATTTGATCTTCTGGTCCGAAGTGACGTCCTTGAGGCGCCCCCGCCGGACCAGATTGTCGGTCAGTTTCTCCGCCCATTCATATAGCTCGGCGGTTTTGTCCGCATAGAGCGTATATTGATATTGCGCCGAGGATGGCCGCCCGCCCGGACTGATGTCCTGGGCTGCCTGGAAGAACAGCCGTCCGCCGGGCACATGGGAAAGCTTGCCGCGCAGCCGGGCGATCACCGCGTCCACGCCCATCTTGCGTTCGGACACGGGTTTCAGCGATGCGAAGACGGTCGCGGTATTGGTGGAGCCGCCCGGTCCGGCGCCCCCACCGGTGAAGCCCACGACATTCTTGACTGCGGGATCGGCCTTCACGATCTCGATCATTTCCGCGAGCTTCTTGCTCACGCTCTGGAAGGAGATGCTCTGGTCGGCCTCAAGCTTGCCCATCAGGCGGCCGGTGTCCTGCTGCGGAAACAGGCCCTTGGGGACGTGGGCGTAGAGGTAGAAATTGAGGCCGACGGTCGCCGCCAGTGCGAAAATGATCAGGCGGGGATGGCGCAAGGCCCAGGCCAGACTGCGGCCATAAGCGGCCTGCACCTTGTTGAACGCCTCTTCGAGAAAATGCGTGCGCTTTACGCCCTGACTGCGGCGCATGAAAAGGGCGCAGAGCATCGGCGTCGTGGTCAAGGAAATGACCAGCGAGATCAGGATGGCGATGGTCAGGGTCATCGCGAATTCGCGGAAGAAGCGCCCAACCAGTCCGCCCATGAACAGGATCGGCGTGAAGACCGCGATCAGCGACAAAGTGATGGAAAGAACCGTGAAGCCGACTTCCTTCGCGCCGAGCACGGCGGCCTCGGTCGCCTCCATGCCCGCTTCGATATGGCGTTCGATATTCTCGACCACGACGATGGCGTCATCGACCACGAAGCCGGTGGCGATGGTCAGGGCCATCAGCGAGAGGATATTGAGGCTGTAGCCGATCAGATACATCACGCCGAACGTGCCCACGATCGACACCACCACGGCAATGGCTGGCGCCAAAGTGGCGCGGGCGTTACCGAGGAACAGAAAGACCACCAGGGTCACCAGGCCAACCGCGATCATCAGGGTGATCTCGGTGTCCTTGAGCGAGGCGCGGATGGTTTGCGAGCGGTCCATCGCCGTGCTCAGGGTGATGTCGCCCGCCAGCGCCGCCTGCAAGCGAGGCAGCTCGGCCTTTATGGCGTCGACCGTCTGGATGATATTGGCGCCCGGTTCGGCGGTCAGGATCGCCAGAACGGAGGGGACGCCATTGGCGAAGCCGGCGTTGCGCAGGTCCTCGACCGAATCCACCACGGTCGCGACGTCGGATAGGCGCACAGCCGAGCCATTGCGATAGGCGATAACCAGCGGCCTGTAATCCTCGGCGTGGGAGGCCTGGTCATTTGTGTAGATCTGGTAGTGGCGCTCATCCTCCTCAATGGCCCCCTTGGGCGCATTGGCGTTCGCCGAGGCGAGCGCGGCGCGCACATCCTCCAGTCCGATGCCATATTTGAACAGGGCCTGCGGATTCAGCTCGACGCGCACGGCGGGCAGGGCGGATCCGCCGATGATGACCTGGCCGATACCCGGAATCTGCGAAAGGCGCTGTTGGAGCACATTGCTTGCGGCGTCGTAGAGCTGGCCGCGTGTAAGCGTTTTCGAGGTGAGGCTGAGAATAAGGATAGGCGCATCGGCGGGGTTGACCTTGCGATAGGTCGGATTGGAGCGAAGGCTGGTCGGCAGGTCCGCGCGGGCGGCGTTGATGGCCGCCTGAACGTCGCGCGCCGCGCCGTCGATGTCGCGATTAAGGCCGAATTGCAGGATGACGCGGCTCTGGCCGAGGCTCGACGTCGAGGTCATTTCCGTCACGTCGGCGATCTGCCCGAGATGCCGTTCGAGAGGCTGAGCCACGCTGTTGGCGACCGTTTCGGGGCTGGCGCCGGGCAAGGAGGCGTTGACCGTTATGGTTGGGATCTGGATCTGCGGCACCGGCGCGACCGGCAGCTGGAAAAAGGCGAGCGCGCCAGACAAAGCGATCGCCGCGGTCAGCAGGATGGTGGCGACCGGGCGTCGGATGAAGGGCGCGGAAATGTTCATTCCGCCGGCTCCCCTTCCGCCGCCGGCTTGAGTGGCGCATTGGGACGGCGCCCGCTCAGCCGCACGGCCAGCCGGTCGAAATAGAGATAGATCACCGGCGTGGTGAAGAGGGTCAGGACCTGGCTGACGACGAGGCCACCGACGATGGCGAAGCCGAGCGGCCGGCGCAGCTCCGAGCCGACGCCGGTTCCAAGCATCAGCGGCAGGGCGCCCAGAATTGCGGCCATGGTGGTCATCAGGATCGGCCGGAAGCGCAGCAGGCAGGCCTGGCGGATCGCTTCGACCGGGCCGAGGCCCTCGACGCGCTCGGCCTCCAGCGCGAAGTCGATCATCATGATCGCATTTTTCTTCACGATGCCGATCAGCAGGATGATCCCGATCACGGCGATGACGTCGAGCTCATAGCCGAACAGCAGCAGCGTCAGCAGTGCGCCGACGCTGGCCGAGGGCAGAGTAGACAGAATGGTGACCGGATGGACGAAGCTCTCATAGAGCACGCCCAGCACGATATACATCGTCACCACCGCCGCCGCGATCAGCAGCAGCTGGTTGGTCAGCGAAGACTGGAACGCCGCCGCCGCTCCCTGCCAGGCGACTAGGAAGGACTCGGGCAGGCCGATTTCCGCCTTGGCTAGGTCGATCGCCGCCACCGCCTCGCCCAGCGAGACGCCCTTGGCGAGATTGAAGGAAATGGTCGTCGCCGGGAACTGGCCGAAATGGGTGACAACCAGCGAGCCAGCGCGCTTTTTGACATGGACGATGGCCGAGAGCGGAACCTGCCCGCCGGAACTCGATGCGTTGGACGGCAGATAGATCGAATCAAGCCCTTTCAGCGAATTCTGCACCGAGGGCGCGCCCTCCAGGATCACGCGATATTGGTTCGACTGGGTGTAGATGGTCGAAATAATGCGTTGTCCGAACAAGTCATAGAGGACATTGTCCACCGTCGCCGGGGTGATGCCGAAACGCGCGGCGGTTTCGCGGTCGATGGTGACGTCCAGCGCCGCGCCCTGCTGCTGCATGTCGCTGCCGACGTCCGTCAGTTCCGGAAGCTGGCGCAGGCGGTCAGTCAGCTTGGGCGCCCATTCTGCGAACAGGCCCCGATTGGCGTTTTCCAGCACGAATTTATATTGCGCGCGGGTGACGCTGGCGTCGATCGTCAGGTCCTGCGAAGGCTGCATATAGAGCTTGACGCCCTCGACCTCGCCCGACTCGCGGTTCAAGCGGCGGATGACTTCGGCGACATTGTCCGTGCGCTGATCCTGTGGCTTCAGATTGATCAGGAAGCGGCCGGAATTGAGCGTGAGATTGGAGCCGTCCACCCCGACGAAGGAGGTGATGGAGGCGACATCCTTGTCTTTCAGCAAAACCTCGGCAAGGGCGCCCTGTAGGCGGACCATCTCCTTGAAAGACACGTCCTGCGGCCCTTCGGACATGGCCTGGATCACGCCGGTGTCCTGCGACGGGAAGAAGCCCTTGGGGATCGCCATGTAAAGCAGGGCCGTGAGACCCATCGTGCCGATGGCGACCAGCAGGGTCAGAAACTGGTGGCGCAACACGACGTCCAGCGCGCGGGCGTAGCCGGCGATGATCCGGTCGAACACCCGCTCGGCGGCGAGATCGAACCACCCGCGCTCATTGTCCGGCCGATGGCGGATGAGCCGCGCGCACATCATCGGCACCAGGGTCAGCGAGACGAAGGCGGAAATGACGATGGTGACGGCCAGCGTCACAGCAAATTCGTGGAACAGCCGCCCCACTACCTCTCCCATGAACAGCAGCGGGATCAGCACCGCGATCAGCGAGACCGTCAGCGAAATAATGGTGAAGCCGATCTCCCGCGAACCCTTGAGCGCCGCGTCGAATGGCTTGACGCCATTCTCGACGTGGCGGGCGATATTCTCGATCATCACGATGGCGTCGTCCACGACGAAGCCGGTGGAGATGGTCAGCGCCATCAGCGAAAGATTATCGAGGCTGTAGCCCAGCAGATACATCACGCCGAATGTGCCGACCAGCGACAGCGGCGCCGAAAGGCTTGGGATGAGAGTCGCGGGCAGCGTGCGCAGGAACAGGAAGATCACCAGCACGACCAGCACAATGGCCAGCACGAGTTCGAACTGCACGTCCTCGACCGAGGCGCGGATCGTCACGGTGCGGTCGGTCAGCACCTCGACATCCACTGCCGCCGGCAGGTCGGCCAGCAGTTTCGGCAGCAGCTTGCGCACCGAATCCACCGTGGCGATGACATTGGCTCCCGGCTGGCGCTGGACATTGAGGATGATCGCGGGGGTACGGTTCGCCCAGGCCGCGAGCTTGCTGTTTTCCGGTCCGCCAATGACCGTGGCGACGTCGCTGAGCCGGACGGGCGCTCCATTGCGATAGGCGAGGACCACCTTGGCGAAGCCCTCGGCATTGGTGACCTGGTCGTTGGCGGCGATGGTCGAGCTTTGCGTCGGGCCGTCGAAACTGCCCTTTGGAATATTGACGTTGGCGTTGCCCAGAATGGTGCGCACATCGTCGATGTTTAGCCCATAGGCCGCAAGCGCCGTTGGATTGAGCTGGACGCGGATCGCGGGTCGCTGGCCGCCCGCCACGCTGACGAGGCCGACGCCGGGCTGCTGCGAAATCTTTTGCGCCAGCCGGGTCTCGCTGAGATCCTCCAGCTCGGTCAAAGGCATGGTTTTGGACGTCACCGCGAGGGTCAGGATCGGCGCGTCGGCGGGATTGACTTTGAAATAGATCGGTGGCGCGGGAAGATCGGCCGGCAGCAGATTGTTGGCGGCGTTGATCGCGGCCTGGACCTCCTGCTCGGCGACATCAAGCGTAAGGGAAAGCCCGAATTGCAGGGTGATGATCGATGCGCCGGCGGAACTCGCCGATGTCATCTCGCTGAGCCCGGGCATCTGGCCGAACTGGCGCTCCAGCGGGGCCGTGACGGAAGAGGTCATCACCTCGGGGCTTGCGCCGGGATAGAAGGTCTGGACCTGAATGGTCGGATAATCCACCGACGGCAGGGTCGCCAGAGGCAACAGGCGATAGGCCATGAGGCCAGCCAGCAGCATGGCGATCATGAGCAGCGTCGTCGCAACGGGGCGCCGGATGAAGGGTTCGGAAATATTCATCGACGCGCGCCTCCGGGCCGCGAAGGCCCCTTCGGCTCAGGGACGCTTGCCATCGGCGTCCTTTCCCCCGCCCGCGACGACGCGGACTTCGGCGCCCTCGCGCAGGCGGTCGGCGCCGTCCACCACGACCTGGTCGCCTGCGGCGAGGCCCGAAAGGATCTGGACCTGATCGCCGTCGGTCTGGCCAAGCTTCAGCACGCGCACGGCGGCCTTTCCGTCGACGACGACATAGGCGTAATCGCCCGGCGCGCCATGCTGCACGGCGGCGAGCGGCGCGGCAAGGGCGTCCTTCAGCACGGACACCATCAAGTGGATATTGACGAATTGATTGGGGAAGAGCGTTTCGTCCTCATTGCTGAAATTGGCGCGCAATTTCACCATGCCCGTGGTGGTGTCGACCTGGTTGTCGAGCACGCTGACCGCGCCGGTCGCGAGCTTTTTGACATTGGCGCGGTCATAGGCGACGGCCTCGAGCTTCGCGCCCTCGCGAATTTTCGGCAGAATCTTCGCCAGCGCGTCTTCCGGCACGGAGAACAGCACCGAGATCGGCTGCATCTGGGTGATCACCGCAATGCCGCTGCTGGAGCCCGCCTGGACGTAATTGCCCGGGTCAACCAACCGCAGTCCGATACGTCCCTCGATCGGGGAAGTGATGCGCGCGTAAGTTATGTTGAGGCTCTGGGCGTCGATCTGCGCCTGATCGGAGCGCACCGTTCCCTCATATTGCTGCACGACATATTTCTGGTTCTGCGCCGTCTGGGCCGCGATCGAATTCTGCTTCAGCAGGGTCTGGTAGCGGGTGTCGTCCGCCTTGGCCTGGGCGAGCAGGCCCTGGTCATGCGCGAGCTGGCCCTCATATTGCGCTTTGAGCGCCTCGTAAGGGCGGGGGTCGATCTGGGCGAGGAAGTCGCCCTTCTTGACATTCTGGCCTTCCTTGAAGCCGACCTCTTGCAGATAGCCCGAAATCTGACTCACCACAGTCACCGTCGCCAGCGGCGTCACGGTGCCGAGCGCGTTAATGGTCACATGGAGGTCGGCGGGCGCGACCGTGGCTATGCCGACCGGGGCCGTAGTCTCGCGTTCGCCGCGTTGGCCGCCCTTCGCGGTCGTGCCCGCCGCCTGGTCTGCCGTCGTCGTCGCATGATCCGGTTGCCGATAATGTCTCCAGCCCCAGAAGGCCAGCGCGGCGGCGAGGATCAGGACAAGCCAGCGCCCCCAGGGCCGTGGCGCGCGGGGACCGCCTGCGGCCTTCTCGCGGGACGGGGTTCCCGTCGACCCGGCGCCGCCATCGCCTGCCTGACGCTGTATGATGGTCATTTCACTCTCTTCCATCAGTCGATACTTTCCGGATCCAGCGGTTCGGGCCTCGCGGATCGGGGCCTTGGCCGGCCAGAGACTTTTCGATCCGAAACAACCGGATCGAGGCTCCAGTTTTTCAGTTGGACGCGTCATTGCTCGGCGGAGCTTCCGCTCATCACGCGAGCCGGCGTCCACTTCGCTTGCAAACGGTCCATGCGCCTCCCGTCGATTTAGGCGACGGAAGGGCGGATTTTAAGGCGTCGGCGGAATTGGCGCAGAGCGCGCCACCGCCTCGATCAAGGGCGGCGCCGTCTCGGCAGCCAGGCTCGCGGCGTCATAGCCGCCGCCCAACGCCTCGATCAGTGTGACATTGGCCACGAACATCGCCTGCCGCGTCCCCAGCACTGCTTCCTCGTCGGCAAGCAGGGTGGCTTCGGCGACGACGACGGTGGTGAAGGGGACCGTGCCCGCGCGATATTGGTTGAGATAGACCTTGACCGCCTCGGCAGCCTGGTCGCGCGCCTGCTCCTGCACCTTGAGCTGCTTGGCGTGAACGCGCAAAGCGACCAATTGGTCCTCGACCTGCTGGAAGGCGGACAGCACGGTCTGCCGGTAATTGGCGACGGACTGGCGATAGCTCGCCTTGGCGGAATCGACCTGCGCAAGGCGCTGGCCGCCATCGAACAGCGGATCGGCGGCGGAGGCTCCGATTGACCAGATCTGGTATGCAGCGAGGAAGGGGAAGGCGTTCGGTCCCGAAAAGCCCCCGGCGGCGGAGAGCGTGATGCTCGGGTAATAGGCTGCGACCGCGACGCCGATCAGGGCGTTCTGCTCCGCGACCTGCCGCTCGGCCGCGGCGATGTCGGGCCTGCGCTCCAGCAGGGACGAGGGCAGTCCGACCGGAATGGCGGGCGGCGACGGGCGCAGGGAGCCACGGCGAATGCCGAGGTCCGCCGGCGGGCGGCCGACGAGTACCGCGATGGCGTGTTCATATTGCTGTCGCTGAATCTCCGTCGCGATGGACTGCGCCTGTGTGTTCAGCACCTGCGTTTGCGCGGTGATGAGATCCGCCTTGGAGACCGTGCCGCTATTATACTGGTTCTGGGTGATCTTCTCGGTTTCTTGATAGACCTTGACCGTACGGTCGAACAGGTCCTTCAGGGAATCCTCATAGCGCAAATTGAAGAATGCGATGGCGAGCTGCGCCTGGGCGGAGAGCGTCGCATTGGAGAGCAGCGCGGAATCCGCTTGAGCGCCTGCGACATTGCTTTCGATCTGGCGGCGGATCTTGCCCCACACGTCGATGGTCCAGCTCACCGTCCCCTGCGGGTAAAAGACAGTCTTGGCGTATGCCCGGCTGACCGATGATGAAACGGCGGAGCCGGAACTTGTGCCGGCGCGGGCGCCGGCGCCGGAACGGGTGACCTCATAGGCGCCATCGACGGTCGGCAGCAGGCTCGCCTGCGCCTGGCGGATCAGGGCCTGCGACTGCTCATAGGCGGCGAGCGCGGCGGCGACATTCTGGTTGTTGACCTCCACCTGCGGCAGCAGGCGGTTCAGCTCCGGATCGCGATAGACGGACCACCAGGCGCCGCGATCGGCGCCGTCGCGCGGTCGCGCCTGGCGCCAGCCCTTCAGCTCCTTGAAATTGACAGGCGTGGCGACATCGGGCGGCGCATAGTCGGGGCCGACCGTACAAGAGGCCAGCAGTAGCGAAACGCCGCCAGCGGCGGCAAGCTTGCGAAAGGAAGATCGAGCCATCAGCGCCGCCCCGGCAGCGGCGCCGCGGCCTTCGCCGATAGCCGCCTGAAAACGCGCCGCCCGATCGCCCGCATGAGAACTCCATTCCTTTGCCCCGGCGCCCATTGGCCCTCGAAGCAATTCCCGACGCCGTTTGTAGGATTTGGCGTATGAACCATTCATTAATGATTCGCGCCGCATTGCGAAAGTCCCGCCAGCGTCGTGGCAGCCAATATTTGCGATCTGTGGCGAAATTGCGCAGGCGAAGCTGGAAGGCTCGCGGCTTGACGGCGGGTCAGGCCTTGGCTAGAGCGGCGCACGTCAAGGTTTAGACTCGATCCTTTTGGCGCCCCGTGGGTAAGTCAATGTTTTGGCGGCGGATCGCGCTTGCCGCCAATAGAGGCGCCGTCGCCAGACGCCCGACATTTGCACGCCCGCAAGCGATCGCTGGCGAAATTGCGGCTATCCCGCATGGCGCGGGGCGCTAGGGATCAAATCTGGATGCTGGCGCTCTATCCGGCTCGCGCATCGGACGCGGGCGATCCTCATGCTTCGGCGATGTGCGCGGGACTTGTCGCGCGGTTCCGGAGCCTTTGTCGTCAAATAGGCAAGGTTTTGACTCGATGGGACCCAAAGAGCCCAATTTTCGCTACTGGATCGAATATCTCGGCTTCCGGCTCATGGGCGTGATCTTCACGATCATGCCGGTCGAATGGGCTTCCAATATCGCGGGCACGCTGATGGCGAAGCTTGGCCCGCATTCCAAGAAGCGCCACCCTCGGCTTATGCGCAATTTGACCGCCGCCTTTCCCGAGATGTCTCAGGAAGAGCGCGACAAGCTGGCGCTGGCCGTCTGGTACAATATCGGCTGCGTCGTCGGCGAGTTTTTCCACATCGACGAGATCGTCCGTGACCGTGTGGAGGTCGCCAATCCGGAACTGCTGGAGGCGGTGGCGAAAAGCGGCAAGGGCGCCGTTCTATGCGGGGCGCACCAGGCCAATTGGGAAGGCGCGAGCGCGGTCGTCAACAAGTTTGGCCTCAGCCCGATGGCGGTCTACCGGCCGATGAGCAATCCCTTCGTGGACGCCGACATGCTTCGCCGGCGCGGCAAATATTACGCCGCCGGGCTCATGGCCAAGCACGCCATCGAAACGCCGGTCGCGCTGATCCGCCACGCCCGCGCCGGCGGCGTGGTCGGCGTTCTGGTCGACCAGCAGGCCTTCATGGGCCTGCCCACGCCGTTCTTCGGCCGTCCTGCGCAGACCACGCCCTTTCCCGCCATGCTCGCGCGCCAGTGCAATATTCCGCTGCTGCTCATCCACGGCTATCGCATGCCGGGCGTGCGCTTCAAGATGTTCATCACGCCAATCGACGTTCCGCGCACCGAAGACCGCAACGCCGACATCTATGAGGCGACGGCGGCGATGCAGGCGGAGCTGGAGAAATCCATCCGCCAGAATCCCGACCAGTGGATGTGGACGCACGACCGCTGGCGGTAATTGGGCTTTATGTTTTCAGGGCCTCTCGTTGTCACGGCCTTTTGGCGAAGGCGTGCCAGAGGCGCACCTGTGCGCGGTAAAAGGGCCGCCCAATCTCGCGGGCGAGCTTGTGGGCGAGCGGCTTGCTCCTGGCCTGAATGGTCGAGCCGCCCAGCGCGGCGGAGGCGTCGCGCACGCCCGAAGGAGTCAGGGCGAGCAGTTCGACCCCGGTGACCCATGACATTTGCAGAAATGTGTCGATGGGCCGGTCAAACGGCTCGGTGACGGCAAGCAGTTTGCGCGCGGCCTCGGCGGTCACGAATTGCGCGATGGCGCGCAGCGGAGGATTTTCGGGGCGGATCAAGGCGAGGCCTTCGCCTTGCGCCAGAATCTCGCCGCGAATGCGGGTCTTGTCCGACGGCGCGAGGGCGTAGGTCCAGAGTTTTCGCGTTTCGCGCGCGAGGGCGCAGGTCCGCGCGAAGGACGCCGCGTCGATTTCGGCGTCGTCCTCGAATATGAGGGCGTAATCCAGCCCCTCCGCCATGATCCGCCGCCACGCCGCGCGATGGCTCAGGAAGACGCCGATTTCCGCGCGGTTCAGGCCGAAGGGATAGCGCGGACGCTGCGCCTGGCGGACATAGGCGCGCTCCAATTCGTCCGGCGTCAGGCGGGCGCCATCGGTCGCGTCCAGGATCTCGCTTGGGCAGGGCAGAGCGGCGCGCAGCCGTTCGACCTGCGGGCGCCGCTGGGCCGACCGTTCGAGATGGATGATGAATGCCTTCAATTCGGACATGGTTTCGCGGCGGCAGGTCTCCTCGCGCTTTTAGCTGGCCGCGCGCCGCCTGTCAGCGGCGCCCTTTTGACAAAAGGCAGGAAAAGGTCTTTTTCGACGCAAATTCTTTCAGGACCGCCACTCGTGACGAAATTGCCGATTTCCGCCACCGTCATCTGCAAGAACGAGGAGGCCTGCATCACCGCCTGTCTCGCCAGCCTCGACTCCTGCGCCGAGATTGTCGTGGTCGATTCCGGCTCGACGGATTCCACGCTGGCGATCATCCGCGATTTCATCGCGCGGGGCTGGCCGATCCGGCTGATCGAGCGCGACTGGCCCGGCTACGCCAAGCAGAAGCAGTTCGCGCTGGAGCAGGCGAAGCAGGACTGGGTGCTGAGCATCGACGCCGACGAATGGCTGGACAATGATCTGCGCCGCGACCTGCCACGCCTGTTGCAGGCGGCGCCGGAGGTCGCGGGCTGGCGTTTGCAGCGCGCCCTCACCTTGTTCGGCCGCACGACGCCCGCGCCACGCTGGGCCAAGCCGGAGCGCATCCTGCGGCTCGCACGGCGCGAGAAAGTCCGGTTCGATGAAGATCTGCTGGTCCATGAAGGGCTGCTCGCCGAGGGTGAGAGCCTCGACGCCCGCAATGGCCTGTTGCGCCACGAGCGGGCTTTGCGGCTCGACGCGCAATTGGGCAAGGAGATCACCTATGCCCGGCTCAAGGCGCAGCAGCGCATCGAGAAGGGCAAGAAACCCAGTCTGCTCAAGCTCGTCGTCAACCCGCCGCTCTATTTCATCCGCGTCTATGTGCTGCGGCGGATGTTCCTGTGCGGAATTCCCGGCTTCATCCACGCCTGGACCGGCGCAATCTATTCGCTGATCTGCGAGGCGCTGCATTACCAGATGTGGTTCGAAAAGAACCGCAAGAGCTAATCCAGCCGGTTCATCCGTTCGCCCTTGACGAAAGCAGCCAGCACGGCGCTGAGCTGATCTGCAAGCGTCTGCTGGGATTCGAGGCTCGCCCAGGCGATGTGGGGCGTCACCAGCACATTGGGCCGGCGCGCCAGCCGCATGATGGCGCTGTCGGCGGGCGGCGGCTCGGGGCGCGTCGCGTCGATTCCCGCGCCGGTGACCAGTCCGGCGTCGAGCGCGCGCTCCAGCGCCTCCTCGTCCACCAGACCGCCGCGCGCCGTATTGATGAGCAAAGGCTTGCGCCGCAGGGCGGAAAACTCCGCCCAGCCGATCATGTTTTCCGTCTCCGCGTTCAGCGGGCAATGCAGAGAGAGAATATCGGACGTGGCCAGAACTTCATCGAATTCCAGCGTCCCGGGCCGCGCCTTCGCGCCCTTGCGGCCGGCAAAGACCGTCTCCATGCCAAAGGCGGCGGCCAGCGTCGCGACTTTCTGGCCGAGCGCGCCCGAGCCAAACAGACCGAGCCTCTTGCCGCGCAGATCGTGAATTTTGTGCGTGTGGAAGGCGAACTGGCCGCAGGCCTGCCACTGGCCCGCGCGCACATCCGCGACATAAGGCAGGATCTGGCGTTGCAGGGCGAGGATCAGCGCGAAAGTGTGTTCCGGGACGGAATCGACGGAATAGGCGCGGATGTTGGTCACGGCGATTCCCGCCGCTCGGGCGGCGCCGATGTCGACTTGATCATAACCGGTGGCGGCGACAGCGATCAGCCGCAGTTTGGGCAAGGCGGCGATTTGCGCCGCCCCAATCCGGACCTTGTTGGTAATGACGATCTCGGCCTCGGCCGCGCGCTCGACGACCTCGTCCGGCGCGGTGGCGGGATAATTGGTCCATTCATGCGGAAAATCGGGCCGGGGCGGGACGATGCCCTCGGCCAGAGTCGCCGCGTCGAGAAAAACGATCTTGTGCATGGAAACTCCACCAAAGGCGGCGAAGCCTAGCATCGCCATTCCGGCAATGGCAAAGCCGGTCGATTGCTTCGGCGCAAGGCTTCGTGCGAAATTTGCGCCGGACGCGATCACGAGGGCGGAAGGCCGATGAGCGAGAGAATGGTCATAATCGGCGCCGGACAGGCTGGCCTGCAGGTCGCCGAAAGCCTGCGCGCCGAGGGTTTTGCGGGCGAGGTCGTGCTGCTCGGCCATGAGAAGGTCCCGCCCTATCAGCGTCCGCCCCTGTCCAAGGCCTGGCTTGCCGGTGAAACGGCCGACGATCGCCTCATCTTTCGTGGCCCGGAATTCCTCGCCTCCAAGCGGATCGACCTGCGTCTTGGCGTCGATGTCGCGGCGATCGACATAGCAGAGCGGCGAGTCGCGCTGGTCGATGGTTCGGCGCTGTCGTGGAGCGGACTGGCGTTGGCGACCGGCGCTCGCGCGCGCCGCCCGGAGCTGCCGGGCGGCGAATTTGCGGGAGTCTGCGTGCTGCGCGATCTCGACGACGCGCGCGAGATTTCCCGCCGCCTCGATTCCGCGCAGAACGTGGTGGTGATCGGCGGCGGCTTCATTGGGCTGGAAGTCGCGGCCGCCGCCCGCAAGCGCGGCTGCGCCGTAACTTTGATCGAGGCGATGGACCGGCTGATGGCCCGCGCCGTGACGCCGAAAATTTCAGGCTTTTTCGCCAATCTGCATCGCGCTCATGGCGTTGATCTGCTGTTTGGCGAACAGGTCGCGACGATTGTCGGTCGGGACGGCGCGGTCGCGGGCGTCACGACCGCCTCGGGGCGGACCTTCGCCGCCGATCTTGTGGTGCTGGGCGTCGGCGCCATCCCCAATGACCAACTCGCGGCGGCGGCGGGCGTCCAAACGTCGCGCGGGATCGTCGTGGACGCCTGCGGCCGCACGTCACATGAAAAAATCGTCGCAGCGGGCGATTGCACGGTGTTGCGGCGCGCCGACGGCAGGATGCAGCGGTTCGAGAGCGTGCAATATGCGGTGGAAAGCGCCAAGGCCGCCGCAGCCGCGCTGATGGGCCGGGAAAAGCCCTTCGCCGCCGCGCCCTGGTTCTGGTCTGACCAATATGACGTCAAGCTCCAGATGGCGGGCCTGAGCGAGGGGTTTGACTGTTGCGTCGAAAGGCCTTCTGGCGCGAACGCCTTTTCCCTGTTCTATTATAGCGCAGGCGCGCTGATCGCCGTCGATTCGGTCAATCGCCCCGGCGAACACCTTCTAGCGCGCAAGCTGCTCGACGCCGGGCTTTCGCCCGACCCGGCCCTGGTCGCCGATCCAGCGTGCGACCTTCGGCTAGTGCTTCGCTGAAGCCCTCAAATCCTCGTAATTTTGTCGCAATTGCGCAACAGCGTTGCATTATTGCCACGCAGCTCGCCATCCTGTAGCTTCCCCTTCCGATTCCCAGCGCACCTCGCGGTCGATGACACAAGATAAGCAAAACCGGCCCGACTCCCGCAAATCGCGCCGCCGCGAGCGCAGTTTTTTGTCGCGCGTCGGCCCATTTGTGGTCGCGATCGCGATTCTCTGCGCTATTGGCAGCTTTCTGATCTTCGCCGGCCTGACCCCGCTCACGCCGACGGACCAGAACGTCCAGTATCTCTTCATCGTGGACGCCGCGATTGCCGCGCTGCTCGCGGCACTTGTGGCTTTCGAGGCGTTCGGGCTGGTCCGCGCATGGCGCTCCAGGACAGCCGCCGCCGGGCTGCATATCCGCATCGTGGCCCTGTTTGCGGTCATCGCCGCCGTGCCGGCGATCAGCATGGCCATCGTCGGCTCGGTCACGCTCGACAAATTGTTCAACCCGGCCTTCATGCGCGACGTGCGCGGCTTTATCGGCGGCGCGACCGAGGCGGCCAATCTGTTCCGCGAAAATCAGTGCCTCTGGCTATTGCAGGAATCGCAGCTCACGGCCTCGGATCTCGATCGCGGCAAGCCGATGTTCGATAGCGATCCCAAGCTGTTCAAGGAGTTTTTCACCTCGCGCGCGCATTTCCTCGGCTTTTCCGCCGCCGCCATGATCAAGCGCGATGGGGCGATCCTCGCGCAGGTCGAGACGGGTTCGATGATCCGTGATCCGGTCGTCAAGCCACAGGATGTCGATTTCGCGGATTCGCTGAAAAACGAGCCGCTCTGCCTCATTCTCAACGAGGGCAAGACCTTCGTGGCTTTGCGCCCGATGCCGTCCTTTGGGGATGTTTTCCTCTACACCAGTCGCCCGGTCGATCCCTTCACGCTGGAATTCCCCAAACAGGCGGCGGCCCTGAATCACCTGTTCGATACGTTCGAATTGCATCGCCACCAGTTCCAGATCACGCTGGCAGTCATGTTCGGCCTGCTCGCCGCGATCATGCTGCTCTCGGCGGTCTGGATCGGCCTTGCGTTCACCAATGGCCTCGTCGCGCCGATCCGCCGCCTCATCGCGGCGACCGATCAGGTGTCGGCGGGCAATTTCTATGTCCAGGTGCCTGTGCGGCAGGCCGAGGGCGACCTCGCCCATCTTGGCTCGACCTTCAACAAGATGACGTCCGAGCTGCGCCAGCAGCAGAACCGCCTGATGGCCGCCAACCAGGTGATGGACGAGCGCCGGGTCTTCACCGAAGCCGTGCTGTTCGGCGTGCCCGCCGCCGTGATCGGCGTCGGCGCGCGGGGCGACGTCACCGTGCTCAATCCTTCCGCGCGGCTACTGGTCAGCGCCGAGGGCGAAGAGGCGGCGGACAAGGCGATCGGCCGGCCTCTGGCCGAGGCGCTGCCGGAGCTGAGCGCCATGCTGCAGGAGGCGCGCGGCGGCTATTCGCGCATGTCGCAGCGGCAGATCGTGCTCAGCCGGGGCGGCCGCGAGCGCACCTATAACGTCCGCATCACGCCCGGGCCGCTTAATCGCGGCGAACGCACCTTCGTCGCCACGCTTGACGACATGACCGATCTCGTCACCGCGCAGCGCACGGCGGCCTGGGCCGACGTCGCGCGGCGCATCGCCCATGAGATCAAGAATCCGCTCACGCCGATCCAGCTTTCGGCGGAGCGTCTCAAGCGCAAATATGGCCGGGTCATCACCGCCGACAAGGACGTGTTCGACCAATGCACGGACACGATCATCCGCCAGGTCGACGACATCAAGCGGATGGTGGACGAGTTCTCGTCCTTCTCGCGCATGCCCAAGGCGCAGCTTGCGACGGACGATCTCACCGCCTGCGTCGAGCAGGTGCTGTTTCTGATGCGCGTCGGCCATCCCGGGATCGCAATTACCGGCTCCTGCCCGCCCGAGCCGGTTGTCGCACGCTTCGACCGCCGCCTTCTGGCGCAGGCTTTGACCAATATCGTGAAAAACGCGACCGAGGGCATAGCCGCGACGGATATGGAAGGGCGCGCGCCGAAGATCGACGTGAACCTGCGCCTCGAGGGCGGCGACGTCATCATCGACGTCGAGGACAATGGCAAAGGCTTTCCGCGCGAAAATCGCGCCCGTTTGCTGGAGCCTTACATGACGACGCGCTCCGAGGGCACGGGCCTGGGCCTGCCCATCGTGGCGAAAATTCTCGAAGATCATGGCGGCGGCATCGAACTTCTCGACGCCGCCTCCGGCCAGGGCGCGCTGGTGCGCCTGCATTTCCCGCTCGTCGCGCAGGTCGCGGCGGGCGAGGGCGCTGACCGCGCCGACAAAGCTTGAGCGAAGGTTGAACATGGCGCATGACATTCTCATCGTCGACGACGAAGCCGACATTCGCGAACTGGTCTCCGGCATTCTGGAGGACGAAGGTTTTGCGACCCGCACCGCCCGCAATTCCGACGAGGCGCTGGCCGCGATCGAGGCGCGGCGTCCGCACATGATCTTTCTCGACATCTGGATGCAGGGCTCGAAGCTCGACGGCCTTCAGCTCCTCGAATCCATCAAGCGCCACCACGAGAGCCTTCCCGTGGTGATGATTTCCGGCCACGGCACGATCGAGACGGCGGTCACGGCGATCCGACAGGGCGCCTATGACTTCATCGAAAAGCCATTCAAGGCGGATCGTCTGGTGCTGGTGGCGGAGCGGGCGCTCGAAACGTCGCGCCTGCGCCGCGAAGTCTCGGAGTTGAAGGCGCGCTCGGCCGGCTCCAACACGCTCGTCGGCCATTCGCAGGCGCTGCAGCAATTGAAGCAGCTGATCGAGCGCGTGGCGCCGGCCAATTCGCGCATTCTCATCACCGGGGCGCCAGGCGTTGGCAAGGAGCTGGCGGCGCGCGCCATTCACGAAGCCTCCGCCCGCGCCGGCGGCCCGTTCATCGTCATCAACGCCGCCGCCATCGCCGCCGAGACCATGGAAATGGAATTGTTCGGCGTCGAGGCGCGCGACGGGCGCCCGCGCAAGACCGGGGCGCTGGAGGAGGCCCATGGCGGCACGCTCTATATCGACGAAGTCGCCGACATGCCGCGCGATACGCAGGCCAAGATTCTCCGCGTGCTCGTGGACCAGAATTTCACCCGCGTCGAAGGCACCACCCGCGTTCATGTCGACGTGCGGGTAATCTCCTCCTCGGCGCGCGACCTGCCGCGCGCCATCGCCGAAGGAACTTTCCGCGAGGATCTGTTCCATCGCCTGTCGGTCGTGCCGGTGCGCGTGCCCTCGCTCGCCGAGCGGCGCGAGGACATTCCCGAACTGATCAGCTTTTTCATGGACCAGCTCGCGGCCAATTCCGGCCTGCCGCGCCGCAAGATCGGCGATGACGCCATGGCCGTGCTGCAATCGCATGACTGGCCGGGCAATATCCGGCAGCTGCGCAACAATATCGAGCGGCTGATGATCCTGACCGGCGGCGATCTCGAAGCCGAAATCACCGCCGAAATGCTGCCGCGCGAGATCGGCGCCCTGGTGCCTTCAACCCCGACCGGATCGGGCGGCGAAAAGCTGATGAGCCTGCCCCTGCGCGACGCGCGCGAAGTCTTCGAGCGCGAATATCTGGTGGCGCAGATCAACCGCTTCGGCGGCAACATCTCCCGCACGGCGGAGTTCATCGGCATGGAGCGCTCTGCCTTGCACCGCAAGCTGAAATCGCTGGCGATTGATTGAGCGCGGCGTGACGCGGCGCGAACTCTTCCTCGGCTTTTTCAAACTCGGCGCGCTGGCCTTTGGCGGCACAGGGCCGATTTCGCGGGCAATCATCGTCGAGGACCGGCGCTGGCTCGACGACGCCGAATTCGCCTCCTTGCTCGGCCTGTGCCAGGCGCTGCCGGGCGCCAATACCTGCAATCTTGCGGTCATGCTGGGCGACCGCTTTTGCGGCGCGACAGGGGCGGCCGTCGCGCTGGCTGGGCTGCTCGCGGCGCCTCTGGCTTTTCTCGTCGCGGTCGCCAGCCTGTTCACGACCTTCTCCACGCTGCCCGACGTGCGGGCGGCGCTTTACGGCGCGACCGCCGCCGCCGCGGGCCTCGCCATCGGCACGGCTTTGAAAATGACGGCCAAGATCCCGTTCGATCCGTGGGTTGTCCTGCTCGCCGCCGCCGCTTTCGTCGGCTCCGCACTGTTGCGCCTGCCTCTGCCGCTGATCCTCGCCGTTCTGGTCCCGACGAGCTTCGTCTTCGCGAGTAGGCGATGAAGGACGATCTTCTCCTCCAGATATTCCTGCGTTTCGCCGGAATTTCCCTGCTGGCGGTCGGCGGCGCCACAGCGGCGTTGCCCGAGGCGCAGCGCCAGATCGTCGGCGAATTACATTGGCTCACGGGCGCAGAATTTGCCGAGACCTTCGCCATAGCCCAGACCTCGCCCGGTCCGAATGTCATCGTCTTTAGCCTGTTCGGCTGGCGGCTGGCAGGCCTCGGTGGACTGTTGGCCGCGACGCTTGGCATTCTGGGGCCATCTTCACTGCTCGCCTTCGCCGCTGCGCGGACGATGCGGCGCGCGGGCGAGGCGGTCTGGCTGGCGCGACTGAAAAAGGCCCTCATCCCGCTCGCCATCGGTCTTATGGCCGCGAATGGCTATCTTTTGGCGCGCGGGGCGGATTCCGGCTTTGTCGCGACGCTCATTACTGTGGCGGCGGCGGCATTTGTCGCCTTGTCGCCACGCAGCCCGCTTTGGGCCATGTTAGCCGCTGCGATTCTGGCGGTCGTCGCCAGCAGATCAGGATTTCTTGCCTCATGAGCCGCATTGCTTACGTCAACGGCCGCTATGTCCGTCACGCCGAGGCGGGCGTTTCGATTGACGATCGCGCCTTTCTCTTCGCCGACGGAATTTATGAGGTGATCGAGGTCTTCGGCGGCAAATTGATCGACGAGGCGGGTCATCTGGCGCGGCTGGAGCGCTCGGCGCGGGAGTTGCGGATCAATCTTCCAGCGGGCGAAGGCGCGTTCAAGCTGATCCTGCGCGAGCTGGTCGCGCGCAATCGCGTGACCGATGGCCATGTCTATATGCAGGTGACGCGCGGGGCCGCACGGCGCGATCATGTCTTCCCGAAGGCCGGAACGCCCGCGACGCTGGTCGCCTTTGCCCATCGCGGCGACCGGGAGGCGGCGGAGGCCAAGGCGCGGGCGGGGATCAAGGTGATCTCGATGCCGGATATCCGCTGGAAGCGGCCGGACATCAAGACCACCAGCCTGCTGCCGAATGTCCTCGCCAAACAGGAGGCCCGGGACGCCGGGGCCTATGAAGCCTGGCTGCTCGATTCACAGGGCTATGTCACCGAAGGCGCGTCCAGCAACGCCTGGATCGTGGACGGGGAGGGGGCTCTCATGACCCATCCAGCCGATTCGGCGATTTTAAGCGGCATAACAAGGGCCCGGCTGCTGCAAATCGCGGCCGCGCAGGGTTTGCGCGTGATCGAGCGCGCCTTCACGCTGGAAGAGGCTTTCGCCGCGCGGGAAGCCTTCATCAGCGGCGCGACGACGCTGGTCATGCCCGTCATCGCCCTCGATGGACGGAAAATCGGCTCCGGCGCGCCGGGACCGGTCGCATTGGGCCTGCGTGCGGGTTTTCACGATTTTGCTCCCGCCAGCGCCTGAGCGGCTTGCGCATTTCCAAACAGGGCCGTTCAAAAGAACTTCTTGCTTAGTTCCTGCGCTTGAGACTCTAATAGGCGAAAGTGCGCCCAACGCGCCTGTTTTGGCTTGAGCTCAAGAACGGAGCCGCAACAGCGTCTTTGGGGCCGACGCAAGGAAAAAAACAGAATAGGAATAAACATGGCGGTCGAACGCACACCCAATCTTCAGGATACTTTTCTCAACTACGTGCGAAAGAACAAAGTCCCGCTCACGATTTTTCTCGTCAATGGCGTCAAGCTGCAGGGCGTCGTGAGCTGGTTTGACAACTTTTGTGTGCTTTTGCGTCGCGATGGCCACTCGCAATTGGTCTACAAGCACGCCATATCCACCATCATGCCCGGCCATCCGATCCAGATGTTCGATCCGACGGAAGAGGGCGCGGAAAAATAAACGGTGGTGAGACGAGCTTGAACGAAAGAACGGCGCCCCTCGAAGGCGCGTCCATATTGGGGCGGAAAACAAAGACCCGCGTCCTTGTGATCGGCCCCTATCTGACCGACCGCGCGGCGAACCATGCGACGGGTGAGACGTCGATGCGCTCGCGGGAGGCCAGGATGTCCGAGGCCGTCGGACTCGCCCTCGCCATCGACGTGGAGATCGTGGGGCAGGAGGTCGTCCCGCTCTCGCAGATCCGTCCGGCGACTTTTCTCGGCAAGGGCAAGGTCGAGGAATTGGCCGAGAAGGTCAAGGAACTCGAAGCCGAACTGGTGGCGGTCGATTGCGCCTTGTCGCCCGTGCAGCAGCGCAATCTCGAAAAGGCCTTTGGCGCCAAGGTCATCGACCGGACCGGACTGATCCTGGAAATCTTTGGCGAGCGCGCGCGCACCGCCGAGGGCGCGTTGCAGGTCGAGCTCGCCCATTTGACCTATCAGAAATCGCGGCTGGTGCGGTCCTGGACCCATCTTGAGCGTCAGCGCGGCGGCTTTGGCTTCCTCGGCGGCCCCGGCGAAACCCAGATCGAAACTGACCGCCGCCTGATTCAGGAGCGGATGACCCGGATCGAGCGTGATCTCGAAACCGTCAAGAAGACGCGCGGCCTGCATCGCAAGAGCCGGCGCGACGTGCCTTTCCCCATCGTGGCGCTGGTCGGCTACACCAATGCCGGCAAATCGACCCTGTTCAACCGGCTGACGAATGCGGAAGTCTTCGCCAAGGATTTGCTGTTCGCCACGCTGGATCCGACGCTGCGCGGCATGAAATTGCCGCATGGCGGCAGGGTCATTCTCTCGGACACGGTGGGTTTCATCTCCGACCTGCCGCACATGCTGGTCTCCGCCTTCCGCGCCACTCTGGAAGAGGTGCAGGAAGCCGATATCATCCTGCATGTGCGCGACATCGCCCATGAGGACGCCGAGGCGCAAAGCGCGGACGTCGAGAAGATACTCGCTGAGCTGGAGATCGACGTTCACGACCACGACCGTTTGATCGAAGTCTGGAACAAGATCGACCTGTTGCCGCCTGAAGAGCGCGAGCGGGTGAAGAATACGGCAGGTTTGCGCCCGGAAGACGAGAGGCCCTGCGCGGTTTCATCGACGACCGGCGAGGGGCTGAACGATCTGCTCGAAGCCATAGAGACGCGGCTTGCGCGCGGGCGCCCGGTGCTGAGCCTGCGGCTTGAGGCGGGCGACGGCGAAGGCCAGGCCTGGCTTTATTCCCACACTGAAGTTCTGTCGCGCGAGAGCGACGATGAAGGCCACGCCTTTTTCGCCGTCCGCGTCGCGCCCGAACAGCAGGACCGGGTGTTGCGGCGCTTTCCCGGGACGGCCGCCAGCGCGCAATAGGCTCAGGCCGAGGCGGTCGCGGTCCTCGGCAATTCCAGCTTCGCCACGAATAGGCCGATCAGCCAGCCCAGCAATCCGCCGGCGAGCACGTCGCTGAGCCAATGATAATCAGCGCCGAGCAGGCCGATGGCCATGGCGAGGACAGCGACGATGGTTGCAGGCCGCAGGCGCGGCGCCAGCACCCATAGGCAGCCGGCGACGGCGCAGACCAGGGCTTCGTGTCCCGAAGGGAAGGACGACCACCCCGCGCCGCCGTGGAACGGCGAGAAACCATAAGCGCCGTCGCGGATGAAGGACGGATTGCCGCCGGTCCAGGTTTCGGGCCACGTCCGGCCAAAGGCCAGCTTCGCCAACTCCTTGGCGCCCATGGCCAGAAACAGGGCCAGCGTGGTCCGCAGAGCGATCAGGCCGCTCGCGCCGAAAGTGCGGCCACGCGCGACCATCCAGCCCGCCCAGACGAGCGACGCGACTGCGGCGGCCTCCATCCAGTCGAGCAAATGGGTGATGGCGATGAAGGGACCGCGCGATTCATGGAAATGGCCGAAGGCGAACAAGGCCAGCGGGCGGTCCAGAAAGAGATAGGCCGGGACGATCGCGCCGAGCAAGACGACGGCGAGGACCGCGCCGGTCGGAAAGGGCCTTTGGGGCGGCATGGTCGGCTCCAATGGAAATAGCCCTGCTTAAGACGGGCAGGCGACGTTTTGACGTCAACCGCCCGTCAGGGCCTCCAGCTCGGAGGAAAGCTCCAGCCATTCCTCTTCCGCCGCATTGAGCGCCCGCTCCAGTTCCGCGCGCTGCTGCGACAGCCGGGTCGCCTCGGCGGGGCTGCGCTCGAAGGCGCGCGGATCGGCCAGCATGAGATCGACGCGGGCGATGAGGTCGCCGAACCGGGTTATCTTCTCCTCGGCCGCCTTGACCTTGCGGGCGAGGGGGGCGGCGTCCTTGCGCGCCTTGGCGGCGTCGCGCCGGGCGTCGGGCGCGGCGGCCAAGTTGGCGTCGCGCTTCTTTTCGGCGCCGTCTTTCTGGCTTTTCCGCGCGGAATCGAGCACGAATTTGCGGTAATCCGCCATGTCGCCGTCAAAACTCTGCACGCGACCATCCGCGACGAGCCACAGTCGGTCGGCGCAGGCTTCGAGCAGATATTGATCATGCGAGACGAGGATCACCGCGCCCTCGTAATCATTGATCGCCTCGATCAGGGCGGCGCGGCTGTCGATGTCGAGATGGTTGGTCGGCTCGTCGAGAATGAGCAGATGCGGGCCGGAGAAGGTGGCGAGGCCCATCAGCAGGCGCGCCTTCTCGCCGCCGGAAAGATTGGCGACCTTGGTGTCGGCCTTCACATTGGGGAAGCCGATCTGGGCCGCGCGGGCGCGGATTTTCGCCTCGGGCGCATCGGTCATCAGCCGCTGCACGGCGAGATAAGGCGTGTCGTCGAGATTGAGATCATCAACCTGATGCTGGGCGAAGAAACCGGCTTCGAGCTTCGAGGACTTGCGAAGCTGGCCCGCCAGCGGCTCCAGCCGGCCGCCGAGCAATTTGGCGAAAGTGGATTTGCCATTGCCGTTCGAGCCGAGCAACCCGATGCGGTCGTCATTTGAGAGAGTCAGGCTGAGTTTCGACAGGACGACCCGCTCGCCATAGCCGGCGGAGGCATTCTCCATGGCGATAATCGGCGGCGAGAGCGGCTTTTCCGGGGAGGGGAAGACGAAGGGCAGGACTTCGTCATCCACCACCGCCGCGACGCTCTCCATCTTCTCCAGCATTTTCAGTCGCGACTGGGCCTGGCGGGCCTTGGTCGCCTTGGCGCGGAAGCGATCGACGAAATCCTGTAGATGGGCGCGCTTTTCTTCCTGTTTTTTGAGGAATTTCGCCTGCAACATCCGCGCCTCGGCGCGCTGGCGGGCGAAGGAATCGTAATTGCCCCGATAGAGCTGCAACTTGCCGCGATCGAGGTGGACAATATGGTCGCAAACGTCGTTGAGCATGTCGCGGTCATGGCTGATGACCACAATGGTCGCGGGATATTTCGCGAGATAGTCGATCAGCCAGAGCGAGCCTTCGAGATCGAGATAGTTCGTCGGTTCGTCGAGCAGCAGCAGGTCGGGTTTGGAAAACAGCACTGCGGCGAGCGCGACGCGCATGCGCCAGCCGCCGGAAAACTCTCTTAACGCGCGATTTTGCGCTTCTTCGTCGAAGCCGAGGCCGGAGAGGATTTCGGCGGCGCGGGCGGGCGCGGCATGTGCCTCGATATCGGCGAGGCGGACGTGGATTTCTGCGATTCGATGCGGGTCGTGGGCGGTTTCAGCTTCTTCCAGCAAGGCCGCGCGCTCGACATCCGCCGCGAGCACGAAATCGATCAGCTTGCCGTCGCCGCCCGGCGCCTCCTGCTCGACGCGGCCGATGCGCGCGCCGCGCGGCAGGTAGATCGAGCCGCCTTCGGCGGAGATCTCGCCGCAGATCAGCCGGAAGAGGGTGGTTTTGCCGGCGCCGTTGCGGCCGACAAAGCCGACCTTGGCGCGCTCCGGCAGCGCCGCGCTGGCGGACTCGAACAGCAGGCGCGGCCCGAGCCGATAGGTGAGGTCGGTGACAGTGAGCATGCCGCCTTATAGCGCGACCCGTCGCCTCAGCAAGCGGTCTTGCCGCATTTAGCCATTGAATCGACGCGCTTCTTGAGCTGCTCGACGCCGACGGCGCCGACCACCGCCTCGTCGCCCACCACATAGGATGGGGTGCCGGTGAGGTTGAGGGCGTCGGCGACCTTCATCGTCTCTTCGATTCCGGCGTGGATCGAGGGGTCTTTCAGCTCTTTCTGAATCCTGTCCATGTCGAGGCCCATGTCCTTGGCGACGCCGAGCGCCTGCTCGCGCCCGACATGGCCGCGGCTGCCCAGCAGCTTCTGATGGTATTCGAAGAATTTCTCGCTGGAGGTCTGCTTGCGCACGGCGGACGCGACCTGCGCCGCCTCGACCGAATCCGGGCCGAGTACGGGGAAATCCTTGAGTACGACGCGCAGGTCGGGCTCGGACTTCATCAGGGTCACGAGATCGCCGAGCGCTCTTTTGCAATAGCCGCAATTATAGTCGAAAAACTCGACCAGCGTGATCTTGCCCTTCGGATTTCCGGTCACCGCATCGAAGGACGAATTGAACAAGGCGTCCTTGTTTTTCGTGATGGCGCGGCTGTGCAGCTCGGCTTCCTCCACCTGCTGCTTTTTCTCCAGCGCGACCGCGGCCTCGCGCAGCACTTCGGGATGATCGACGAGGTAAGAGTGGATGATCGACTCAATCTCGGTCTTCTGCGCCGTGCTGAACTCGGCGGCCGAAGCGGGCAAAGCGAAGGCGGTCAGGCTCAGGCAGGCGGCTAAAATGGCCTTGCGGCTCTGGACGAACATGGACAACTCCGACGGAAAAATCTAACCCTGCTTAGCACTAAATCGGCCTTAGCACTAAATTGGTCTTGGGGTCGAATTGCGGCGCAGTTTTGCAAGAAAAGTTGATGACAGACACCGCCCAGCCCCAGACTGACGCCCTGAACCCCGCCCAGCGCGCGGCCATCGCCCCTTTCATCGCCATGGATGTGAAGCGCGAGGCGGGCCTGCTGGAGCAGGCTGGCGCGCAAATCGTTCATATGGAAGTCGGCGAGCCCAGTGCGCCGCCACCGCGCCGGGTGCGCGAGGCGGCGATCGCCGCGCTTGGCGGCCAGCCGGTCGGCTATACCGACGCCCTGGGCCTCGCTTCGCTGCGCGCGCGCATCGCACGTCATTATCGCGAGGCCTATGGCGTCGCGCTCGATCCACAGCGTGTCGCGGTCACGACCGGCTCCTCCGGCGGCTTTATCATGGCCTTTCTGGCCTTGTTCGACGCGGGCGCCCGCGTCGCGATCCAGAACCCGGGCTATCCGGCCTATCGCAATATCTTTGGCGCGCTGGGCATCGAGGCCGTTGATTTGCCGGTCGACGCCTCCAATGGCTTCGCCGTCACGGCGGCGGCGGTGGAACAAGCCGATGCGGCGCAAAAGCTCGACGGACTTCTGCTGATGAGCCCCGCCAATCCGACTGGCGTGTTGCAAAGCGCCGAGTCCCTGCGGGAAATCGCCGAAACCTGCGCGCGGCGGGGAATCAAGTTCATCTCCGACGAAATTTACCACGGACTGACCTATGACCAGCCGGCGCAGACGGCGTTGGCCTTCTCCGACCGCGCCGTGATCGTCAATTCCTTCTCCAAATATTATTGCATGACCGGTTGGCGCGTCGGCTGGCTGGTCGTGCCGCATGAACTGGTGCGGACTGTCGAGCGTCTGCAACAATCGCTGGCGATCTCGGCGCCAACGCTCTCACAGATCGCCGCCGAAGCCGCCTTCGACGCCACCGACGAACTGGAAATTGTGAAGGCGGGCTATCGGCGCAATCGCGAGATTCTGCTGAATGGCCTGCCAAGCCTCGGCTTCGACCGGCTCGCCCCCGCCGACGGCGCTTTTTATATCTATGCGGACATGAGCCGGTTCACCGCGGACTCTACCGCCTTCTGCCATGATCTGCTGCATCGCGCCGGCATTGCGGCGACGCCGGGCGTGGATTTCGACCGCACGCGCGGCCATCTCGCCCTGCGCCTGTCCTATGCCGGGGCCGAGGCCGATATGGTTCTGGCATTGGAGCGAATGAAGGGCTTTCTGACGTCACGCTGACTGGGGCAGGGGCGCGCAAAGTCACCGCGTCCGTTCGATCAGCGCCATGGCGGCGAGGGGATTGCGCGCCTTGTGCCCGCTGATCACATATAGAAAGACGTCTCGGGATTTGGCGGGCGGCGCAGGGCCGACGTAGTCCAGGCCCTCGGGAGCGCCTCCCGCCGACCATATCTTCGCCCGCTCGGCCCAAATATCGAGATCGGCGTCCGAATAGCCGAGTTCCTCGCTCTCGCTCGATCCCATGATCCGGGCGTAGATGAAGGAGGCGGTCGGATCGGCGATCTGCGGATAGGCGCTATCGCCCGCCACCACGATGGCGACTCCGAACTTTTGCGCCAACGCCACGAAGTCGGGCGTCCGGAAGCTGTCATGGCGCGGCTCGACAACATGGCGCAGCGCGACGCCGTCGATGGATTGCGGCAATAGCCCGAGGAAAGCCTCGAAATCGACCGGATCGAATGTCTTGGTCGGCATGAATTGCCAGTTGATCGGGCCGAGCTTTCGACCGAGCTCCATAACGCCGCTCGCGAAGAAGCGCTCAATGCTCGCGCCTGCCTCGGCCAGCACCCGGCGATTCGTCGCGAAGCGGGGCGCCTTGAGCGAGAACACGAAATCATCCGGCGTCTCGTCGCGCCATTTCGCGAAGGTGTCCGGCTTTTGCGCGCGATAATAGGTCGCGTTGATCTCGATCGAGGTCAGGCGGCGGCTGGCATAGTCCAGCTCGCGCTTCTGGGGAAGCATGTCGGGATAGAATGTCCCGCGCCAGGGCTCATAGCTCCAGCCGCCGATTCCGATCCTGATCTTGCCCGCTGCGCTCATTGCGTCCTGTCTATCACTCCACCTTCAGCAGCACGTGCTTCTTCTTGCCGACAGACAGCTTGGCGACGCCTTCCTGCTCGAAATCGGCCTGGCCGAGCACATAGCGCTCGTCTGTGATCGTGACGTCGTTCAGCTTCAGTCCGCCGCCCTTAATCTGCCGCCGCGCCTCGCCGGTCGAGGGCGTCAGGCCGGCCTTGACGAAGGCGGCGAGCACGCCGAGGCCGGAGGCGACTTCGCCCGCCGCCACGGTCACGCTTGGGAGGCTCTGCGCCAGCACGCCTTCCTCAAACGTCTTGCGTGCTGTTTCTGCGGCGGCTTCGGCCGCCTCGCGCCCATGCAGCAAGGCGGTCGCCTCATTGGCCAGAACTTTCTTGGCCTCATTGATCTCGGCGCCTTGCAGCGCGGCGAGCTTTGCGACCTCGTCGAGCGGCAGGGTGGTGAACAGCTTCAGAAAGCGCGCCACATCGGCGTCCTCGGCGTTGCGCCAATATTGCCAATAGTCATAGACGGGCAGCATGTCGGCATTAAGCCAGACGGCGCCCGCGGCGGTCTTGCCCATCTTGGCGCCCGAGGCGGTGGTCAGCAGCGGCGAGGTGAGGGCGTAAAGCTGCGGCGTTCCCATGCGGCGGCCAAGGTCGAGGCCGGTGACGATATTGCCCCATTGGTCTGAGCCGCCCATTTGCAACAAGCAGCCGTGCCTGCGATTTAATTCCACAAAATCAAAGGCTTGCAGGCACATATAGTTAAATTCAATGAAGGACAGCTCGTGCTCGCGCTCAAGCCGCAGCTTGACCGAATCCATCGCCATCATGCGATTGACCGAGAAATGCTTGCCGACGTCGCGCAGGAAGTCGATGTAATTGAGCTTGCAGAGCCATTCCTCATTATCGGTCAGCAGGGCGTCGGTCTTGCCCGGCCCAAACGCGAGGAATTTCTCGAAAACCTTCTTGATCGAATCCTTGTTGGCTTCGATCTGGTCGACGGTCAGCATCTTCCGGCTCTCGTCCTTGCCGGAGGGGTCGCCGACCCGAGTCGTGCCGCCGCCCATCAATGTGATCGGCTTGCCGCCGGTCTTTTGCAGCCAGTGCAGCATCATGATCGGCAGCAGCGAGCCGACATGGAGCGAGGCCGCGGTGCAGTCGAAGCCGATATAGGCGATCAACTCGCCCGCGAGGGCCTTCTGGTCCAGCCCCTCGACGTCCGAGCACTGGTGAACGAAGCCGCGCGCATAGAGCGTGTTCAGAAAATCGGATTTCGGCGTGTAGCTAGTCATTTTACCCTCGCTGGCGGCGAGATTTAGTTTTTTGCGGGGCAGGGCGCAAGGCGCCGCGATGGCCTTGCATAAAATGAAAAGCAGACAATCCTGGATTTCAGGATCTGCTGTGTGATGGCGCGAAGCATCTTCGCCGGCAGAGAACGCGATGTGGGGTATGACGCTGCTTTCTCCCAGCGGAGAAACTAATGGCCATGCGTTGGCTCTTACCCCCTTGCGAACGCATAGGAAAAGTTGGAGGGTTGACGCAAATACCAGAATAGAAACGCAGGAACAGGCTGCGATCCGCAACACGACGCAGATTTCTTTGCACAATCCAGGTAAGGCAGTGAAAATTTCTGTAACCGAAATTATTCGCGACGCGAATGCAAAAGAAAACAACGGGGATATTTCTGGCGCGATCCGTTTGCTTTGTAATCACCTTGGTTCAACATTTTCTGGGCCCGCCGAGTGGTTGTGGTTCGAAATCGCAAGCAAATCTCTTAAAGTAAATGACCTTTCGACGTTTGAAGAGTTTTCATCTTTGTTTTTGAATTCGCCAGCAACACGCGCCGACAATTATAAGGGAGCATATATCCCTCTGTTGAGGCAGCGAATCGAGAAACGTATTCCGCTCGGCGACGATCGGTCCTTAGAAAAAATGGTTTCTGAGCTATTGAGTTTGAGCGGAAGGCAGGAGGATTTCGATATAGTTTCACGCCTCGGCTTGCCGGCAGTATGCCCGCTTCCGACGACTTCACCCCCCGATTACTCAATACCAATTAGCAGAAATGCGCCTGAGATTGAGAATGTTAAATCGGTAAACTATCCCCATTATGTCGAGCTGATCGCAACGAGACGTCGTGGCGTCAATACATTGATGCATGGCGTTAATAAATGCGAATATATCTCTGACGGAGATAGTTTTGCAATTCTTAGAGGGGATGATGCGTATTATTATACATCCAACTCTCAGTATTTTGAGGATAAAATACACCAAATTAAACAGCTATTAGGGTCGCCTTTCAAGCTGGATGGTAAGGCTGTCGTCGTGTCTGACAGGTTCGGCGGAGAAAATTATTGCCATTGGCTCTTGGATTGGATGGCAAGAGCTGTCGTGGCGGATGGCGTCCGTGGACCGATGGACTGGGTTTTAGCTCATTGCATTGAGCGCGGTTTTCAGAACGACTCTTTCCGTGCCTTTTTTCCGAACAGGAACGTTCGATTACTCAACGGAAAGCGTGTCTGCTGGCTCGCATTTGACGAGTTATCTTATTTCGAGCCAGCCCATGTCGATAATTTACATCCGACGTTTTGGGGCGACTCCAACGCCTTGCATGAAATGCGGAGAAGAATTTTTTCGCGAGTTCAAAACGCCATACCCAAACCAAATCGGACCGCAAGAAAATTGTATATTTCACGGGCGGACGCCCGAGGGCGAAGAGCCATCATTAATGAAGCTGAATTAACGGAACGTCTTGTAAAACTTGGATTTGAAATCGTCACTTTATCCGAGCTTGATTTTAAATCGCAGGTGTTGATGTTTGAAAGTGCATCTATTGTAATAGGTGTCCATGGCGCCGGTTTGACGAATATGATTTTCATGAATGAAAGATCTAATATCTTAGAAATTTTCTATAAGTCATATGGAACGCCAGCGTATATAAGAATTGCGCAATCGCTTGGGTTAAACTATGCATATTACTCGTGTGGATCTAGCGCTGAAGATGATCATTCAGGCCGCCTTTCCGAGCATAGTAACGCATTTTGCAATGTTTCAGTTTACGTTGATGTGGATCGCATTGCGCAATACATAGAGAGTCTGGTCCTCACTCCGTCAGCGCCCTCGATTTGAGCGCGTTGCGCTCCTGCTGAACAGCTACAGCATGTTGGTCTGTGCGGCTGAAACCAGTTTCGCTGAAAGCCATCGGGAATCTTCCCTACGGGCGGCCGAAGGCTTCCTCAAGCTGACGCTGGGCAGCGCTAAACTCATTCCCCAATAATCTTGACCAGCACCCGTTTCCGCCGCCCGCCATCGAACTCGCCATAGAAGATCTGCTCCCATGGGCCGAAGTCGAGCTTGCCATTGGTGATCGCGACGACCACCTCGCGCCCCATGACCTGGCGCTTCATATGGGCGTCGGCGTTGTCCTCGCCGGTGCGATTGTGCCAATAGCCCGACACGGGCTCATGCGGCGCGAGCTTTTCCAGCCAGATTTCATAATCATGATGCAGCCCGCTCTCGTCATCATTGATGAAGACGGAAGCCGTGATGTGCATGGCGTTGACCAGCACGAGGCCCTCGCGCACGCCGCTTTCCCGCAGGGCTTCGTTGACCTGCGGCGTGATGTTGAGAAAGGCGCGGCGGCCCGGCGTGTCGAACCACAGCTCCTTGCGATAGGATTTCATGACGCGCGCTCCCGTTTCGGCCCGGCGCACTGACGCGCGGGGGGCGAAGCTTCGAGGGAATCGTTTTTGCGCGCAAGGCGCTTTTGCGGTGCGGTTCGCGTCCCGCGAATCGGGCTTGCGCGGGCTTCGAGCCTCATTCACCATCCGACCGTTGAATGTGGAGGGAGCATCAATGAAATCGACGAAATTATTTTGCCGGACGGCGGGGCTGGTCATGCTGGGCGCGCTGCTTTCGATTCCCGCCGCGTCCGTGGCGCTGGCGCAGGGAACGCAGCAGGAGCGGTCGGATTGCATGGGCGACGCCTTCAAGTTCTGCGCCGCGGCCATTCCCAATGTCGAAGCGATCGAAGCCTGCCTGAAGGGCAACATTAATGAGCTTTCGCCGTCATGCCGCGCCGAGTTCGAGCCGGCGGGCCGTTCGCGCATGAAGCGCGAGCATTTCAGCTGAGGCCATCGGGAGAGGCTTCGACCAGGGCGGCCAATTGCTCCGTGCAGAGGGGCCAGCCCTGGTGGAAGCCCATCGTTTCGTGCTTTTCGCGGTCGGCGACAGACCAATGCAGCACGCGGGCGCGATAGAGCGCGCCGCTCTCGTGCGGAAGGAAATCCAGCACGAGAGTCATGAAAGGCTGCTGGGAGGGCGTCCAGGCGTCCACGTAAGCGTCCGTCACGACGAGTCGCCGGCCCGGCTCGATTTCCAGATAAACGCCAATATTGGGGAATTCGGCGCCGTCCGGGCTCCGCATGACGATTCGCGACGCCCCGCCGATTCGCAGGTCGCAGCGGGCGTCCGCGACCGACCAAGGCTTCGGCGCGAACCATTTCGTGAGTAACATTGGCTCGGTCCAGGCTTGGAAAAGACGTTCTGGGGCACAGGCGAAAGGCCGCTCAAGCCCCAGTTCCCGATCTTCAGTCCAGGTTCTGCATAGGTTGGCGGACATGGGCGGTCCCTTTTGACTGTTCTTGAGCTAATGCGTGGCGGCGGCGCGAACACGTCGCTTTCCAGCGGTTTTAATGTCAATTTAACGGTCGAAATCGCCGAAAAAACGGTTGACGGGCGCGAGTCCCGCATCTATGTTCCGCCGCACTCAGACAGGCCGTAGACGGGCATGTTTTCTGGCGCCTCGCCGGAAACCCACGCAGTCTAAACGCTGTCGATCAGCTTTGCGACTTAACAGTCATCCGATTCTGAACGGGACCTTCTCGGCGGAATCGTTCATCGACACGATTGGCGTGAGAGCGTTGATCCTCTGTCTGGCAAGCGCCGGAAGCCTCTTTGGGCTGAAGGCGCTCGTTTGCTTCGCAATAAGCCATTCGGGCTTGCGGCGGGGCGGCGCGGGGCGGAATCGTCCCGGCTGCAACCATTTCACTATTCGCTTCGGAAAGGCGAAGGATGCCGACAATTTCCCAGTTGATCCGCAAACCGCGGCAACCGAAAACCTACCGCGAAAAGGCCCGCCATCTTCAGGCCTCGCCGCAGAAGCGCGGCGTTTGCACCCGCGTCTATACGACGACGCCGAAGAAGCCGAACTCCGCGCTCCGCAAGGTTGCGAAGGTTCGTCTGACCAATGGCTTCGAAGTCATCGGCTACATCCCGGGCGAAGGTCACAACCTTCAGGAGCATTCCGTGGTCATGATCCGCGGCGGCCGCGTCAAGGATTTGCCCGGCGTGCGCTATCACATCCTGCGCGGCGTTCTTGACACCCAGGGCGTCAAGGACCGCAAGCAGCGCCGTTCGAAATATGGCGCCAAGAGGCCGAAGTAAGCCGGTCCGAAGTAAGATAGATCTCAGGAGCGAACATGTCGCGTCGTCACAGCGCCGAAAAGCGCGAAGTCATCCCGGACGCCAAATATGGCGATACCGTTCTTGCCAAGTTCATGAACTCCATCATGTACGACGGCAAGAAGTCGGCTGCCGAACAGATCGTTTATGGCGCCTTCGACATCGTCGAAGCCAAGGCCAAGGTCGATCCGCTCGGCGTCTTCAAGCAGGCGCTGGAAAATGTCGCGCCGGCGATCGAAGTCAGGTCGCGTCGCGTCGGCGGCGCCACCTATCAGGTGCCGGTCGAAGTGCGCACCGAGCGTCGTCAGGCGCTGGCCATCCGCTGGATCATCACCGCCGCTCGCGGCCGCAATGACAAGACCATGGTCGATCGTCTCTCGGCCGAGCTGCTCGACGCGTCCAACAATCGTGGCGCCGCCGTCAAGAAGCGTGAAGACACCCATCGCATGGCGGAAGCCAACCGCGCCTTCTCGCATTACCGCTGGTAAGCCCGTAGCCAGAGCCAAGGACTTTCTACCATGCCGCGCAGTCATCCGATCGAGGACTACCGTAATTTCGGCATCATGGCCCATATCGACGCGGGCAAGACGACGACCACGGAACGCATCCTGTATTATTCCGGCAAGTCGCACAAAATCGGCGAGGTGCACGAAGGCGCCGCGACGATGGATTGGATGGAGCAGGAGCAGGAGCGTGGCATCACGATCACGTCCGCGGCCACCACGACCTTCTGGAACGGCAAGCGTCTGAACATCATCGACACCCCCGGGCACGTCGACTTCACCATCGAAGTCGAGCGTTCGCTGCGCGTGCTCGATGGCGCCGTTTGCGTTCTCGACGGCAACCAGGGCGTCGAGCCCCAGACCGAAACCGTCTGGCGTCAGGCCGACAAATACGCCGTTCCGCGTATCTGCTTCGTCAACAAGATGGACAAGATCGGCGCCGATTTCTTCAAATGCGTCTCGGACATCACGACCCGCGTCGGCGGCCGTCCGGTCTGCATCCAGCTGCCGATCGGCTCGGAAAATAGTTTCAAGGGCGTCATCGACCTCATCCGCATGAAGGCGGTCGTGTGGGACGATGAAGGCCTTGGCGCGAAATATCACGACGAGGAAATTCCAGCCGAGCTCCTGGAGCAGGCGAAGGAATATCGCGAGAAGATGATCGAAGCCGCCGTCGAAATGGACGACGACGTCATGGCCGCTTATCTCGATGGCGTCGAGCCGGACGAAGCGACCCTGAAGCGCATGATTCGGACTGCGGTTCGCAAGATCGCCTTCCATCCCGTGTTCTGCGGCTCGGCCTTCAAGAACAAGGGCGTGCAGCCCTTGCTCGACGCTGTCGTCGACTTCCTGCCGTGCCCGATCGACCGCGAGGCGATCCAGGGCGTCGACATGGACACCGGCGAAGTCATGACCCGCAATCCGGTCGAGACCGATCCCTTCTCCATGCTCGCGTTCAAGATCATGGACGATCCCTTCGTCGGCACCATCACCTTCTGCCGTGTCTATTCCGGCAAGGTGGAATCCGGCACGACCGTCCTGAACTCGACCAAGGACAAGAAAGAGCGCGTTGGCCGCATGTTGCTCATGCACGCCAACAACCGCGAAGACATCAAGGAAGCCTATGCCGGCGACATCGTCGCTCTGGCCGGCCTCAAGGAAACCCGCACCGGCGACACGCTTTGCGATCCGCTGAAGCCCGTCATCCTTGAGCGCATGGAATTCCCCGATCCGGTCATCGAGATCGCGATCGAGCCGAAGACCAAGGCCGACCAGGAAAAGCTGGGCATCGCTCTGTCGAAGCTCGCGGCGGAAGACCCGTCCTTCCGTGTCTCGACCGATCAGGAATCGGGTCAGACCATTCTGAAGGGCATGGGCGAGCTCCATCTCGACATCAAGGTCGACATCCTGAAGCGCACCTACAAGGTCGACGCCAATATCGGCGCGCCCCAGGTCGCCTATCGCGAGCGCCTCTCCAAGAAGGCGGAAATCGACTACACGCACAAGAAGCAGACCGGCGGCACCGGCCAGTTCGCCCGCGTGAAGATCGTGTTCGAGCCGAATGAGGCCGGCGGCGGCAACGTCTTCGAGTCCAAGATCGTCGGCGGCGCCGTGCCGAAGGAATATATTCCCGGCGTGGACAAGGGCATCCAGAGCGTCATGGGCGCTGGCATTCTTGCCGGCTTCCCGGTTGTGGACATGAAGGCCACGCTGATCGACGGCGCGTTCCATGACGTCGACTCGTCGGTTCTGGCCTTCGAGATCGCCTCGCGCGCCGCCACCCGCGAAGCCCTTCAGAAGGGCGGTTCGGTTCTGCTCGAGCCGATCATGAAGGTCGAAGTCGTGACCCCGGAAGAATACACCGGTTCGGTCATCGGCGATCTGAACTCGCGTCGCGGCCAGATCCAGGGCCAGGACATGCGCGGCAATGCGGTCGTCATCAATGCGATGGTGCCGCTGGCCAACATGTTCGGCTATGTCAACCAGTTGCGCTCCTTCTCGCAGGGCCGCGCCAACTTCACCATGCAGTTCGACCACTATGAACAGGTGCCGGCCAATGAGGCCGCTAAGGTTCAGGCGAAATACGCCTGAAGCATCTGAAACACCTTGAGGAGTCCGGGCTATGGCCAAGGAAAAATTTTCGCGCACGAAGCCGCATTGCAACATCGGCACGATCGGTCACGTTGACCATGGCAAGACGTCGCTGACGGCGGCGATCACCAAGATTCTGGCCGAGACGGGCGGCGCCACGTTCACCGCCTAT
>NZ_JAGRPM010000004.1 GCF_019449565.1 Rhodoblastus sp.
GGATCCCCACGCTCGCCGACGCGATCCTCGACCGCGTCATCCACAACGCCTATCGGATCGATCTGGCCGGCGAAAGCCTGCGAAAGCCCCGTGCCTCCGCATGAAATCCAGGCGCTCTTGACCAATCAGAAACGGCGAAACATCATCAATCCTGACCTGCGGCGGCAAACTGCAAGTGGCCGGCTTCAAATCAGAACGCTGGCCGGCTTCAGATCGGAATAGGTGGCCGGCTTCCTATTGGAATGCGTGGCCGGCTTCGTCGGAATCCGCAGGCGGCCGCGCGGAATATGAGGGGCGCGCCGAAGAGGGCGGCGGCCGAAGCGACGGCGACGCTGACGAAATAAAGGCGGAGCCATGGCAAGGCGCGCGCCTCATCGACGAGATCCTGCACCCTCGGCGTCGGGCGCTTGCCGAGCAGGGGGCCATAGCATTCGAGCCAGGTGACGAAGGCGATGATCTTATAGAGCTTGGCGAGCCCCAGCCCGGTCAGCCAGCCGAAGGCGAACAGAAAAGTCAGCGCGCCGATGCTGCGGTTGATCTCGCCCGAAGCCGTCGCGAGGAGCGTCAGTAGAAAGCCGAGGCCCAAACAGCCGAGGGCCCACGCCGCCATTTTTGCGTTGAGCTCCAGCTTTTTCCGCTTGCGCGCGCGGTAGAGGCGAACGACGTCATAGCCATAACATGCGAGGCTGAGCGTCGCGAGAACGAGGGCGGCGACGAGCGGGTGCGTGGGGGCGCGCTGCAAGACGAGAATGCACACCGGGCCGCCAATGAGGAGGATGAAAATCGACGCGCCGCCGGCGAGCAGCGCAACAGCGCTCGTGCGTCGCTCGGCCTCCGGGGCGAGCATGAACATGGCGAGCAGTCGATAGCTGACGCCGGCGGCCGTGAAGGTCAGCCAGCTGCCGAGCCCAGCTGCGGCATGGATCGGAATTGCTTGCGACGTCAGCCGGGCCGCGAGGTCATTCGCGAACCAGCCGCCGATTGTGAATGAAAAGACCAGGCCGAGGGCAATGACGCCGGCAAGGCTCGCCAGACCTACCGCCACGAAACGGGCCGGCAGCCCGATCGGGCGCGCCGTCCACATTGTGCGGCCGAGGCTCCAGATATTGAGCGCAAAGCCGCAGGCAAGGCCAATTCCGCCGAGTTGCAGCCAAGGCGAAGGCCTGACGGCGCCGCCGGCCATGCCGAGGAAACCCAGAATGAGGCTCGCAAGGCCGGCGATCAGCAGCGCCAAAGCAACGGCGGGCAGGTCGGGGTGGACCAGCGGTTTTGTCACGAGCACCGGGACAAACTGGATGAGAGCGCCGCACATGAGCAGACTGAGCCATCCGACGCCGACGAGATGGACAAGTACGAGCGTTTCGGGAGCAGCGATGGCGCGGCTCGGAAAGCCGAAGCCTGCGACCATGAGAACTTCCGCGCCGAGAAGCGCGACAAGCGCTGTCGTGAAATAGCTCAGAGTCCAGCGAGATAATGATGCTCCGATCATGGGAGGCCTCTTGACGCGGTTGTCCAGTTAAAGCGGCGGGAGCGAAGGCGCAGCGCCTCGCTCCTGTCGCCACGCCTGTCAGGCGGCTTCCGCCAGTTTGCCAATCTCGACTTGCCAAACGTCCGGTCCGCGCTCGAGATAGGTCCATGAAAACTGGCGCGGATATTCCGCTTCGAGCTGGTAGTAGAGCGGCTTCGGGTCGTGGTCGTTCACAAGCGTGAAGGATCGGCCGCTCTCCAATTCGTCGACGAGTTGAAAGATTTTCGCGTGGCGCTGGGCGGGCGGCAGCGCCCGCACGTCGACAATGGAAGCGTTTTCGTTCGAATTTGACATTCTGACTTCTCCGACGGCCGCATGAGGATTGATCGACGCGCGGCCTGCGGCCTGTGCCGCGCGTTGAATTGCGTTGGAAACTGCTGGCGGGCGTCCGACCGCGCCTCAGTCCTCGCCCGGCTTCGGGCTGAAGTGCTCGGCGAATTTATCGGGCGTGCCGTTCCATGCTTCCGCGTCGGCGGGAGGCACGCCCTTTTTGAGGATGTTCGGCCACAGTTCCGCGTATTTGTTGTTGTGCTCCAGCCAGCGAGGCTCGGCCTCGCTATCCGAATCGGGGAAAATCGCCTCGGCCGGACATTCGGGCACGCAAACGCCGCAGTCGATGCATTCGTCGGGGTGGATGACGAGCATGTTTTCGCCCACGTAAAAGCAGTCCACCGGGCAGACTTCGACGCAGTCCATGTATTTGCACTTGATGCAATTGTCGGTGACGACATGGGTCATCGGCATTCCTTCCAGAAATTGTGGGTTTTTCCTCCGGCGCGCCGTTTAAAGATCTATTATTGATATACCTTTTAATTCGTGCGCGCGAAAAAAGCAATATGAAAAATATCTCTTTTGTGCCGATGTTCACTGGCGATCGAGGTTGCGGAATTCGTCAACGGACGAAAGAGATGACCGGCGCCGCGTGACATCGATCGCGCCGAAGGAGCCGGATCGACCCAATGCGTCGCCCGAGCCGCGCAATTTTCCGGAATCCGGAATCCGCAAAGCGTGCGGTTATGTTCAGGAAGCCAAGGTGTTTGAATGCCGTGCCTTGCTCACGCTCCGACGCCAGGTTCGGCATTTGGCGTGGCCGCCAGGTTTCTCTGAAGGCCATGAAACTCCGCCCCATCGAGGCAAAGGCCCCCACGCGGACCAGCGTCAGCTCTCATTCCACTATACAACATGAAAATATGGAGCAATGATTGACCGCCTAGTCTAGGGAGGCCGCGCCGGGATTAATGCGGTAGCGGCGATCCCAGAATCAAGCTCAGGAGACGCACGATGGCGGAAAATTGGCTCCCAACCCTCGAAGCCGCGACGCCGCAGCTTGGTTTTGAACTCGCAATAAAGCTTTCACGAATGGGTGTGAAGCTGACCCAGCCGTCTGACGAGGTGCGCAACAAATTGCGAGCGTCTTACGAACAGGATTCTCAGCAGTTGATCGCGGTTTCGCAGGTTATTGCCACTTATTTTCAGACAATCGCGGCTGCGAACAACTACTGGCGGTCATAAGCCGGCCAAACGCCGATGCCACGATTTCAAAAGTCGTGATCGTCGTTTGCACGGCTTCGAGATGTCGCGTCCCCATGTTCCTGGCTCGACACGGCGGGTTACTTCCGTCGCAGGACAGCCGGGCAGCATGGCGAACAAAGTCCTATCGTTCGATCTCGATATTGAAATTGGACCGCAAAGCGGTGCTAGCGAGATTGAAAATCGCAGTGCCCGCGTCGTCGTTTCCAAGACGCATAGGCGCTCTCCCAGGCAGCATCAGGCTCGCGCAGTCAGTGATTCGGCGCTACGCGATCGAATGTCCCGGCGCCGCCGCCAACCTCTGGACAAACGCTGATCCGCGCACCGGTTGCTGACGCCTAACCTCCTGAAATTCATGCTCGTCCTCTACGAAATCGAATGTCGGTCGCGGCGTTTGTGACACAGTGAGACGAGACGCCTGCTAATTGGTCAGGAAGCGCTTGCCGCGCGATCGGGCGTTCTCGCGCATCGGTCGCGGTTCTTCTGTACTGCACTGCCGGCTTACGCAGCCCGGCGATCAGCAACGTGCGCCGAACGCTTGGCCTTGCTCCGACAATATAAACTTGCGTATTGCGGCGATGAAGTTTCTGAACAAAAGCCTCAAGCGCCTTCGCAGCCGTGCTGTCGATCAGTGGAACTTCGCTGAAGTCAAGCGCAAAAGCGCGAGGATATTTCCCGATCCGATCGAGCGCGGTGCCAACGGCTGCTGTCGCTCCAAAGAAAAATGCGCCGCTGATCTTATAGACCATGAAGTCCGGATCGACAGCGTTCACGGCATTGTAGGCCTCACGCATGCCGCCATAGTCGTCGGCCTGGTCTTCATCAAGAAACGGCTGGCCTCCCTGAACCTCGACCGATTCCGCCATGCGGTGCAGGAAGAGGAAAGCGCCCAAGGTGACGCCAACTCCGATTCCCATTGTGAGATCTTCGAAAATTGTCAGCAGGAACGTCGCAAGCAGCACAAGGGCGTCACCCTGCGACGACCGCAAGAGTGCGACGAATTCCTCTTTCTCCGCCATATTCCAGGCCACGATCGCCAATACGGCGCCTAGCGATGCGAGCGGGATATATGAGGCGAGCGGCGCCGCCACAAGCATAAATAACAGGACGTATAGGGCATGCAAAATACCAGATACCGGCCCCCTTGCCCCCGAGCGCACATTGGTCGCCGTACGGGCGATCGTCCCGGTGACTGGCATTCCGCCGAATATCACGGCGGCAATGTTGGCCGCTCCCTGCGCGACGAGTTCGCAATTCGAACGGTGACGCCGCCCACTCATGCCGTCGGCGACGACCGCCGAAAGAAGGGATTCGATGGCGCCGAGAAGCGCAATAGCGAATGCGTCGGGCAAGAGGCCGCGCATCTTTTGAAGATCGAAAGCAGGCAGCGTTGGAGCCGGGAGGGTCTGCGGAACGGCTCCAAACCGGGTGCCAATGGTCGCCACGTCAAGATGCATGAAGCCGGTCAAAGCTGCGGTGACGGCCACAGCAATCAACATGCCCGGCCAGTTCGGCCGCAGACGCCGCACGCCAAGAATGATAATGATGGCCAAGATCGATAACAGCACAGTCGTCGGGTGTATTGTTGCGATCTGAGCCCAAAGCGCTGAAAGTTTTGGCACCAGCGCCGCCGGTTCCTTTGCAATATCGAGACCAAGAAGTTCTTTGATCTGGCTGGCGAAGATAATGACCGCGATGCCCGTCGTAAAGCCGACCGTCACTGGATAGGGGATATATTTGATATAGGTGCCCCAACGTAGGAAACCAGCGACGAGCATCATAACGCCGGCCATCATCGTGGCGAGCACGAGTCCGTCATAGCCGTGTCGTTCGACAATAGCGAAGATCAGAACAATGAAGGCGCCGGCGGGGCCGCCAATCTGGAACCGGCTACCGCCCAAAGCCGATATGAGAAAGCCGCCGATGATAGCAGTGTAAAGTCCCCGGTCCGGGCTGAGCCCCGAGGCGATAGCGATCGCCATGGATAGAGGCAGAGCAACGATCGCAACTGTCAGCCCCGCGACAGCGTCGGCTTGAAAGTCTTTAAATCGGTAACCCTCGTGGAGGGTCGCTATCAGTTTTGGGGTAAACATCTCCCGAAAAGTCAACCGGGGGGTGTGCCTAGAGTTCATAGTCGGCTCCTTTCGTCAGGAGCGGCGGGATCGTCGGCGAAAGGTCGGCGGTCGTCGTCGCGGGATGCACATCTATCTGGCGCGTCTGCTCGATGAGCCGGCTTGCCGCAAGTGGACGCCCCGTCCGCCTCCGTCGCGGCGCAAGATCGACACCGAAACGCTTACGGGTGGTATCCATCCGGCGTAGCACGCAGGCGCAGGCAGCCGGATTCAGCGCGACCGCCTCGCCAGGATCGTCGGATCGTCGTTGTGGATTTTGATGAGATCGATCAGGTTCTCGATGCCGAAGTCTGTGAAGGCCATTTCGCC
>NZ_JAGRPM010000028.1 GCF_019449565.1 Rhodoblastus sp.
GGCGCGGCAAGCCCGAGTTGAAAAGTGGCATGAAATGGTTCCGAGATTGAAATTTTAAAGCAAAAGAGCGGCTAAAATAACGACCGAACCTGAAGAAATGGTGATGCTTTAGCTCGTTGAAGTTTTAAATCAAAACCGACACCGAGGACGCGGTCGCCCGGCTCGACGAGCGGCTGCGGTCGAGCCCGATCCGGCAGGGCTGGATCGAACGCAGCCATTTTGCCGACGCCTGCGCCTCGCTGTGGCTCGAGGGCTGGCTGGCGCCGCTCGAAGACCTCGTGCTGCACGACGCCCATATGGACGCCCGCGCCCCGACCGCCGAGCTCATCCGCGCCGCCCGCGTGCTCGCGGCGCGCCGGCGCATTCTGGCGGCGCCGCCCGGCTGGGCGCTGTCCGGCGCGGGCCTCGCCGCTTTGCGCGGCGGCGCCTTTTTGCCGGCAGGGGAGGGGAGCGCCGCCGCGCCTATGGAGGACGACGGCGCGGCAGGGCAGGGGGCTTTCGGCGATGATCGCGATCGCGACTCCGACGATCCGCTGGCCGCCGAGCTGGCGGCGCTCGACGCCGCGCTTCTCCGCACCGAGCGCGCCCTCGAACGCCAGCCGGCGGTCGAGCGCGAGGAGCGCGATCCGCTGGTTTACGACCTCGACTGGGACGAGGACGCGCGGCTCGAACAATGGCGCGAGGCGGTCGCTGTGACCGCCGGCCTGCCGCCGGCGCTGGCGGCGGCGTTGACCGCAGCGTTGTGGGACGACATCGCGCCGCTGCAGCACGCCCCCTGGCTCGGCCGCCTGTTGGCCGCCGCCCTGTTGCGTGAGCGCGGCAAAACCCGCAGCCATCTGTTGTGCGTGAATTCCGGCGCCCGCGCGGCGCCGCGACTGCGGTTGAAACCCGACGATCCGGTTGCCAAAATCCTGTTCTGGCTGGCGGCGATTGCGGCCGCCGCGGAGCAGGGGTTGAAGGACCACGACCGCTGGCTGATGGCGCGGGCGTCGCGCGCGGGGGCGCTGAAGGGGAGAAGGGGGAATTCGCATCTGCCGCAGGCGCTGGATCTCGCTTTGGCCCGGCCAATCGTCACCGCCGAGCTGCTGGCGCAGGAGCTCAAGGTGTCGGCGCGGGCAGGACAGAACCTGATCGCCGAACTGGGGCTAAGGGAGCTCACCGGGCGGCGGCGCTATCGGGCGTGGGGGATTTTGTAAGACGGCGGCGCGACAAAAAAAGACCGTCGGTTGTGACGCCAACGGCCCAAGTCTAGGGAGGAAACGCCCAAGGAGGGCGATGAGGCCGGCAGGGCCGCGCCTCACACAACTAATTTATGCTGCACTGCACAATTTGTCAAAGGATTATGTTGCAGCGCAGCATTTGGCGACCGACTTCGCCGATCTGCCGCCTGTTCGACTGGACCTTGCCCGTCGATTGAACGGCGCTTCAGAAATCGGGGGCAGAACTCTGGCGAACTCCGATCGAGCATGTGAATCAGTGGACGCGCTTTGATTCAAATTTCCAATTGGACGCGGTGCCGGCGCTTTGCGACTCTTCGACATGTCCCCAGCAGATATGAAGATCGTTACGCGCAAATTCTCGGAAGCCGCGCACATGCGCCGGATCGACCCGACGCGGAACGTGGCGCGGTTCTAGAAGTCTCGCTTGAGCCCTCGCTATTTGGTACCTGGGCGGTCGTGCGCCGCTGGGGTCGTATCGGCTGTCAGGGCCGAATCCGATTGGAGGTTTGCGACAGCGCCGACGACGCCGTCGATTGCATCAAGCGTCTGATCGCAGCGAAGCGTCGGCGCGGCTATCAAACGGTCGCGTAACTGCGCTCGCGTAGGCGGATGTTTTCGCTTGGCGACATTTTTTGCGCAGACCTCAGTTTCCGGCTCTGAATTTAGGAGGCGGTCGATTTCGTATGCGTTTCGAACGAAAGCGTCTGGCGTCGATTATGCCGCCGCCCCGTTCCCGGTCAGCCATTCGCGCAGTTTCGTCCAACGTCTTCGCGACCCATGGCTGCGGACGGCGATGGCGAGCGCCTTGCGCTGTCCGACGATGACGACGAGGCGCTTGCCCCGAGTGACGGCCGTATAGACCAGGTTCCTGGCCAGCATGGTGTAGTGCTGCTTGGCCAGCGTGATCACCACGGCGGGATATTCCGACCCCTGCGACTTGTGAATCGTCGTCGCGTAGGCGGGAACGAGCGCGTCGAGTTCGCCGAACGGATATTCGACCTCGCGCCCGTCGAAGTCGGCGATCAGAACGCCGTCGGTCTGGTCGATGCGCCTGACCCGGCCGAGATCGCCGTTGAACACCTCGCGGTCGTAGTCGTTTTCGGTCTGCATGACCTTGTCGCCCGGAGCGAAGGCCGAGCCGAAACGCGCGATTTTCTCGCCCATGTTCGGATTGAGGGCGTTCTGGAGATCGGCGTTGAGCGCCCGCGCGCCAAGCGCTCCGCGCTGCATCGGGCACAGCACCTGAATGTCGCGGACCGGATCGAGGCCGAAGCGTCGGGGAATTCTGTCGCGGACGATCTCGACGACCTTCGCAGCGCCATCCTCGGGATCAACTGCCTCGACGAAGAAGAAGTCGGAGTCTTCGCCCGGTTTGGTCCATTCCGGCATCTCGCCGCGATTGATGCGATGCGCATTGACGACGATCCGGCTCTCGGCGGCTTGCCGGAACACCTCGGTCAACCGGACGACCGCGACGGCGCCGGAATTGATCACATCGGCAAGAACCTGTCCCGGACCGACCGACGGCAATTGGTCGACGTCGCCGACCAACAGCAAGGCCGCCTTCGGGGGAATGGCCTTCACCAAGGCGAACATCAGCGAGGTGTCGAGCATGCTGGTCTCGTCGATGACGAGAAGGTCGCAATCAAGCCGGTTCTCGGCGTTGCGTTTGAACCCGCCAGTCTTGGGATCGGTTTCGAGCAACCGGTGGATGGTCTTGGCTTCGACGCCGGTCTGCTCGGACATTCGCTTGGCGGCTCGGCCGGTCGGCGCCGCGAGTAGGATCTTCGTTCCCTTGGCAAGGACGATGCGCAGGATGGCGTCGAGCAGCGTAGTTTTGCCCCCGCCGGGGCCGCCCGTGACCACCGCCGTCTTTGACCGGAGGACCATCGCGACCGCGGCGCGCTGTCGGCAATCTCATGGGCCAGGGCGGCGTCGACGCCGCTGGCGTCGACTTCTAGCAGCGTCGTCGCGAGTTTGATCAGGTCCTCGGCAGGCAGACCGCAGTGGCCCTCGTCGGTCGCCTCCTGCAACGCGAAGGAAATGCCAGCCCTAACCCTTTGCGGCGCCTCCCGCGTCATGCCGAGCTTCATGGCGATGGCGTCGGCGGTGCGAAAGCCGATGCCGCGGATGTCGCGCGCGAGCCGGTAGGGATCCTCGGTCATGACGTGGATTGCGTCGTGTCCATAAGTCTTGAAGATGCGGACCGCCCGCGACGTGCCGACGCCGTTGGAGTGCAGGAAGAGCATGATGTCGCGGATGGCTTTTTGCTCGGCCCAGCCGACGGCGATTTTTCCGGCGCGGAACTCGCCTATGCCCGAGACATCCCTCAGTTTCTCGGGGCTTGCCTCGATGATTTCGAACGTCGCCGCGCCGAATACGGCGACGATCCGCTCCGCGAGCTTCGGGCCTATGCCGCGCACCATGCCGGAACCGAGGTATTTCTCAATCCCCTCGGCCGTCGTCGGCGGCGTGGTCTTGAGGAAATCCGCCTTGAATTGCAGCCCGTGGGTTCGGTCGGTGATCCAGACGCCGACGGCGTGGATGAATTCGCCAGCCGAGATCGAGGCGGCGTGGCCGACGACCGGCACAAGGTCGCGCTGTCCCCGAGCCTTCACTTTCAGGACGGCGAAACCGCTGTCCTCATTGTGGAACGTCACCCGCTCGACCGAGCCGACGAGCGTGTCTTTGGGCGGCGTTGCATCGAAGGAAGGCTTCAACGGAGCAAACCAAAA
>NZ_JAGRPM010000029.1 GCF_019449565.1 Rhodoblastus sp.
ATCGCCGACGGCGCTCGGCGCCGGAAATAACCGTCATTCGTCCCATGCTGCGCAGCTAACCTCGCTCATAAAGCCGACTTAGCTGCGAAGCATCGCTCTGGGGCCCTAATTACTGCAAGGCGCGTCACGCCGAAGGGATACTACGGGTGACCCGCTTGAGGCCGAGGCGTCGCCAGCGCATGACGCTGTTAGCTTTCCTCTCGGGGCCCGTCTTGATTGGGCCTCGGCGCAGCGATCGCCTTCATTTGGCGTTCTTACTACCCGAAAAAAGGAACGCCGCGTCGACTTCGGTCGCACGATAGGTTCTTGCATCCTGAGCGTCGGCTTCGTCCGCCAAACGATGAGCACGTCTTGCACAATCGAAGACACCGCGTCGAGGAGGATCGCCAAGTGTTCCGCAAATGGCGAGCGCCGCAACGAATGGGCGCCAACATGGTTAGCCGCCACAGGCGCCGCAACATGTTCCTGCTTTTGCACTCTTCGCACGCTCTGCCTGAACTGACGGACAGGGAATGTCGCCATAGGAACAGAAAACACAGTCATGCCCTGCTTTGGGGCGAAGCGTTTTCCCGCACCCTTTGCACTCATAGGACAACTGAAATGCGTCCGTCGGCATCATTTCGGTCGCTCGATGACCGCAATATGGACAAGTGATCGTCGAAAGTATGTTTGTCGTCATGGTCGGTCCGTATCTATCTTGTCACAAAGTCGCCGACGCCCGGACTAACAGCTTCCCGACTGGGAGTAGATGCGCTGGATGGACGCCTGCTTGCGCTTGGCGCCGAAAAAGGGGGCCGCCTCTTCAGAGATGTCCAAGTCAAGCGCGGTAAGTTGAGCTAATGCCACGATGGGCATTGCGACGTCGCCATCGCCCGGCTCTGTTAGTCAGAGCGGGAGAGACTGTTGTTGTCCGTCGTCAAACATGCGGCGGATTGTCGGCGCCTGGATTCCATGGTCGTGCCTCCATGATGTTTGGAGCGGGCGAAAGCCCGACCCCGTTGTTCACGCTATCATTCTGAAGGGCGACCGCTCATTCCCGTCAAACCGCATCGGCGCTGGATCGTTACCCCCTCTCGCCGACCAATACTTCGTTGCTGCGCGCCATATGCAGTTGCCGCTCTCCCGGATTCAACCACCGTTCAGATCCTTATTTGCGACGAACTTCAGCAAGATACGAACCCCGACTAGCGTTCGTAGATGACGCGGGCGCGAAGGGTTCCTTCCAGGGCGCGGATTTCCTCCAGTACCTGCTCGCAATCTTCGCGCGTGCCGTCGGCCTCGATCACCACATAGCCGACCTCGCCGTCCGTCTGCAGGAACTGCGACGCGATGTTCATGCCTCGGCGGGAGAAAATATCGTTCAGCTTCATCATCATGCCCGGCACGTTGCGATGGACGTGCATGTAGCGCGTGCCATTGGGGCGGCCCGGCAACTGAACCTGCGGGAAATTCACCGCGCCGAGCGTCGAGCCGACGTCCGAATAGTCGATCAGCTTGCGCGCGACTTCCGAGCCGATGCGCTCCTGCGCCTCCTCGGTCGAGCCGCCAATATGCGGCGACAGGATCACGTTGTCCAGTCCCTGCAAGGGCGACACGAATTTTTCGGCATTGCTACCCGGCTCCTTGGGGAAGACGTCGATGGCGGCGCCGCGCAGATGCTTGTCCTTGATCGCCTGCGCCAGAGCGTCGATGTCGACCACAGTGCCGCGCGCGTTGTTGATGAAATAGGCGCCCTTTTTCATCGCCCTGAATTGCGCCTCGCCCATCATGTTCCTGGTCTGCGGCGTTTCCGGCACATGCAGGCTGACTACGTCGGCCTGTCCCAGCAATTCCTCCAGCGTGTCGCAAGGCTCGGTGTTGCCGTGGCGCAATTTGTCGGTGATGTCGAAAAAGATCACCTTCATGCCCATGCTCTCGGCCAGCATCGACAATTGGCTGCCGATATTGCCGTAACCGACGATGCCGAGAATCTTGCCGCGCACTTCCAGGCTGTCGTTGGCGCTCTTGTCCCAGCCGCCCTCATGCGCCGAGACCGAACGCGGAAAAATGCGGCGCAGCAGCATGACGATCTCGCCGATCACCAGCTCCGCCACCGAGCGGGTATTGGAGAAGGGCGCGTTGAACACCGGAATGCCGCGCACGCGGGCCGAATTGAGATTGACCTGATTGGTGCCGACGGAGAAGCAGCCAACCGCGATCAGCCGGCCCGCCGCCTCGAAAACCTCTTCGGTCAGTTTGGTGCGCGAGCGGATGCCGACGATGTGCACGCCCTGCAGCGCCTCGCGCAGCGCCTCGCCATCCAGCGCCTTGGTCAGGCGGGTGACATTGGTGTAGCCCGCCGCGTTGAACAGGGCCACGGCGCTTTCGTGGATGCCTTCAAGCAGCAAAACCCTGATCTTGTCCTTCGACAGGGATAAACGTCCGGACATTCATGTCTCCTCGGAATTCTGTGTGAACAAGGGCTTGGATTTCGGCGACACCATGGGGAGCTAGTCTTGCGGGAGCGGGAGTTTTGGAGAAATGGCCTTGCGAGCGGAGCGACGGCAAGTCGGCATAGGACCTCAATTTCGCAGCAAGACTAGTTGCCTGCGTCCGGCGAGGTCGAGGCTGTGGCCGGCGTCGCGTCAACCCATAACGGAAGCGTCGCGAACCCGCCGCTCGGGTAAGCCGCCCGAACCGGCGGCTTGTCTTTTACAAGCGAAAAACTTTGCGTGCGCGCCAAAAACTCCTCCAGGATGATGCGCAATTCCAACCGCGCGAGCGGCGCGCCCGGACAAACATGGACGCCAGCGCCGTAAAGAAGATTGTCGCCGGGATTGCGATCCAGGCGGAACGCATCGGGATCGCCGAACTTGGCCTCATCCCGGTTGGCCGACGCCCAGATCAATGTCAGCCGTTCGCCCGCATCGATCTTTCGTCCGCCGATTTCCACCGGCCTCGTCGTCCTGCGGCGATTGGCAATCAAGGGCGCGTCTATCCGCAAGATCTCGTCGATGGCGGTTGGCAGGTGTTCGGGTTGGCTCCGGAGCCGGCTCTGGAGGCTAGGGCGCTGCGCGAGATATCCGAGAATGATGCCGACGCAAGCGGAGATCGTCGCCAATTCGCCGACCGTCCAGTTGCGGATGATGCTGACGATTTCCTCTTCGCTGATCAGCCGGCTGCCCACCTGCTCATGCAGAAGTCGCGTCGTTGGATCGTCTGACGCATTCGCGCCCTCGATCAGGCGGGCGCGCAACAGATCCCGGATATACCCGTCAAACTGCGAGGCGACGGCGACCATAGCCTCCCTATCCCCGGCTAGCGTCGCTTCTTGGTTCCGACGCGTCCAGTCGCGCAGCGGTTCGTGCAAATTCAGGGGCCAACCCATGAAAGCGCATTGGATCTGCAAGGCATAGTCCTGCGCGAAATCGCGGATCAACTCCGCCTCGCCCCGCATGGGCAGGCGCATCGCCAGATTCACGGCGACCTCCCGGCAGACGGGCTCGAACTGCGTCATCGCCGACGGTCCGAAATAGGGGTCGATCATTTGCCGGAAAAGTGTGTGTTCGGGCGGATCCATGCCGTTGGGCACCGCGACATGGGACGAGACGACGTTGCTGAAAGTTTCATGATCGTGCAGCACGCGCAGCACGTCGTCATGCCTGAACAAGGACCATTGCAAGTAATCGCTGAACGCCACCGGACATTCACGACGCAACGCATCATAGGCACCGATCTGATCGTCAATGACCGACGTCGCGCGAGGATTCCAATCTTGCGGGCGGTCCTGGCTCATGAGTGTTCTCTTTCGGGTGGCGCGGGGTTGACGGCGGCCATCCCCACGACGCGGTTGCGCCTGGTCTCGGCCAAGCGGTGCGCGGTGCGGGCTTTCAGCAGATCCTGCCGCGAAAGGATGCCGACCACCCGCCGGGTCGTCGGGTCAACGATCGGGATGCGTCCGATCCCGGTCTCGACGATGAGGTCGGCGACCACGCCGCTCGGGCTGTCGGGAAAAGCGGTGGGTTGGGAAACGTCGGAGAATGTCTCGGCGAGCGTCGCCTCGCCGGGATCGTCGCCACACCGCCACCGCAGCGCATCGGTTCGTGAGATGAGCGCGAGCAGACGTCCCTCGCCATCCACCACGGGATAGCTGCGATAGGCGGCGCCCTCACGGAAAAGGGCGAGCGCCTCGACGACACGCATATCTCCGGGCAATGTCGCGGGATCGCGGGTCATGAGCTGGCCGGCCTGGATCAGGTCGAGCGGATCGACCGAATATTCCTGGAGAATATGCCGGCCGCGCCGGGCGATCTTCTCCGTCAGGATCGAACGGCGCATCAGCAGCACGCTCACTGCAAAGGCGGCGCCGGAAGCGGCGATGGCGAGCGGCAGCGCCTGGAAATGACCTGTCAGCTCAGCCGCGAACAGCGCGCCTGTCATGGGCGCGCGCATCGCTCCGCTCATGACGCCGGCCATGCCGATCATCGCCCAGAAGCCGGCGCCGCCCGGCAGGACGCAGCCGATCAGATAACCCGTCGCGCCGCCCAGGATCAGAAGGGGCGCCAGCACGCCGCCCGATGTACCCGAACCCAGCGCGACCAGCCACACGGTCGCCTTGAGGACCAGAAGGATCGCCACCTCCCGCATCGCAAGGGCGCCATCGAGCAGCGTCTGGATGCTCGCGTAGCCGGCGCCCAGCACATGAACATCCAGCAGGCCGCCCAGACCCACCACCACCCCGCCGATCGCCGGCCACCACATCCAGTGGATGGGCAAGCGGTGGAACAAATCCTCGATCCGATAAAGGGCGGTCGAGAGCAAGGCGGCCAGGAGCCCGGCCGCCAGCCCGATCCCAAGGGCGGCCGCAACCGGCCAATTTCCTGCGGGCGTGACGCCGACGAAGGGAAACATCGGCCCCACGCCGATCATCAGCGGCCGCCACGCCCAGGAGACCAGCACGGCGACCAGGACGGGGACGAAGCTGCGCGGCTTCCACTCGAACAGCAGAACCTCGATCGCCAACAGCACCGCGGCAATAGGCGTATTGAAAATTGCTGTCATGCCGGCGGCGGCGCCGGCGACCAACAGCGTCTTGCGTTCGGCCGCGCTGAGGTGAAAGCATTGCGCAAACAGCGAACCGATCGCGCCGCCGGACATGATGATCGGCCCTTCCGCGCCGAAAGGGCCGCCGCTGCCGATCGAGATCGCCGACGAGATCGGCTTGAGGATCGCAACTTTCAGCGACAGCCGGCTTTCGCCGTAGAGGATTGCTTCGATCGCCTCGGGAATGCCGTGGCCGCGAATCTTGTCCGACCCGAACCGCGCCATCAATCCCACGATCAGGCTGCCGAGGACCGGGATGGCGAGCGTGGCGATCCCCAGCGTCGAATCGGCGATCAGCGCGGGCGCCGCCGAAAGCCGGCCGAACCAGAACAGATTGGTCGCCATCGCGATCAGCCGGAGCAGGATCCAGGCTCCGCAAGCGCCGCCCGAGCCCACCGCCAGCGCCATCGCGGCCAAAAGAAGCATGCGGCGGTCAGCGCTATAGTCGGCAAGGCGGTGGCGTTCGGCGGTGCGGGATGGTGTAAGACTCATGTCGCTCATTCTCGGAGGAAGAGCCAGATACATCGTATTACGATATAATTCAACCATGGATCGACATGACTGACCACACACCACCATTGGATGACAGGGACTATGCCGCCTTAGCGGATTTCCGCGCGGCGCTGCGCGGCTTCCTGGCGTTCAGCGAAGTGAGAGCGAACAAGGCCGGATTATCGCCTCAACAGCATCAAGCGCTGCTGGCGATCCGCGGCGCGCCGGCGGGACAAGCCACGATCGGCTATCTGGCGGATCAGCTGATCCTGAAGCCCAACAGTGCATCCGAATTGATCAGCCGGCTCAAGGCGCTCGATCTGATCGCGGGCCGAACGGCAGAGATGGATCGCCGGAAGACGGTGCTCGTCCTCACCGACCGCGCCGCCGAACTCCTCAAGCAACTCTCAGCGATCCATCGCGAAGAAATTCGCCGATTGAAGCCACTGCTGCTCGAACTTCTCGACCGCTTCGGTTGATACTGAGATCGTCGCGCGAGGTTCGGGTCGACGCTCCGTCGGTCTGTGATGGGTCGCCGAATTGGCGAACCTGGAGAGAGGCTGCGCCGGCGCGACCCTTTGCTGGCGCACCGAGTTTGTTTTCTCACGGATGACCGCTTCGGGCCGATTTAACAGGTTCGTCATCCTTGCTTGGCAACGTCCGAAAGTGGCGCCAAGGCGTCTTTCGCAGTCGCCGCCGAACGGCTTCTTTCGAGCCGATCGCTCCGCTGTTGGATGTGTCGCTGAAAGGCAACCAGCGATCGAGCTTAACCACGAGAGCGACGCTGTAGACGAGCGACTGAGAAACTACTGCGTTATCACCGTTTGCCAAACGTCTTGGTCGAGGTTGATCCGCATCAATTTGGCGCGTCGCACCCCCCTGCCCTGCGGATACCGATGAAGCCGGCCATGCATTCCAATACGAAGCCAGCCACTTGCCGTCTTCTGCCACAGGTCAGGATTGATGATGTTTCGCCATTTCTGATTGGTCAAGTGCGCGTGGATTTCATGTGGACGGACGCGGTTTGCGCAGGTTTTCTCCGGCCAGATCGGGCGATGCGGCACATCCGCCTGATTGTGCAAATCAACGATCCGTCGCGGCGCATGCTAGCGGAGAGCGAGATAAGCGGATTGGCTCAAGTGGAGTGCAAGTGACGGCCCCAAGTCCCGCCTGGAGCGACCCCCGCCGCTCTGCATTGAGAGGAAAACCACGATGGAGCTTTTAGCTTGGCATGGCGCGCAGCGGCCTGAACGCGTGACGTTGCGGGGGCGATATGCCCGCCTCGAACCCTTGAGCCTGGCGCGGCATGGCGAGCAACTATTCGCGTCCGCGCTCGAGCCGGGTGCTGACGATCGGTTCCGCTATCTCCCGGATGGAACACCGGCGGATTATTCCAGTTTTGGGGTCTGGATGGAGAAATCCGAGGCATCCGCCGATCCCATGTTCTGCGCTGTCATCGACATGCGCACAGGCCGCGCGGAGGGCCGGCAGGCGTTAATGCGGATCGACGCGACAAACGGCGTCGTCGAGTTCGGCAACATTCTCTGGGGGCCGGCGATCGCGCGCTCACGTATCTCGACCGAGGCGCTGTTTCTGGCCGCGGAATATGTCTTCGACACGCTCGGCTTCCGGCGCTTCGAGTGGAAGTGCAATGACCGGAACGAGCCGTCGAAGCGCGCGGCCGAGCGCTTCGGCTTCGTGTTCGAAGGCGTGTTCCGCAAGCATATGGTGGTGAAGGGCCTGAACAGGGATACGGCATGGTACGCAATGACCGACGACGACTGGAAGGCGGTCAAGCCGGCCTATCTCGCTTGGCTCGACCCGGATAACTTCGACGCGCAAGGTCAGCAACGGACCATGCTGAAGACAGCCGCCCGTGCCGGCTAGGACGTCGCGCCGGCGGCAGATGTCTTGGTCGTCGGCTCGGATACGCGGGGGCGTGGCAGAACAGGCTTTGCAAAAGGTCGGTTTGGTCAGGCGGCAGTCGCGAAGCTCGGCGCCGTACGCGAAGGCGTGCTGCGGCGCGGTCGCCCGACGTGGACTGGCTACATCCGAGACTCCGTGTACTTTTCGATCCTCGACAATGAATGGCCTGAGGTGAAGAGAAGGTTGGAGAAGCGGGTCGGGCTTGTGGCGCGGAAGGGCCCCACTGCGCTAGGGTCGGGCGATGAAGATCTCCATTCGCCCAATTCAGCGGCAGGACGAAGCTGTGTGGCGCCGCCTTTGGGCGCAGTACCTCGCGTTCTACCGCAAGACCCTCCCCGAGGCGGAAACCAGCTGCACCTGGCGCCGCATCCTCGATCCGGCGTCACAGCTCCTCGGCCGCGCCGCGGTCGTCGACGACGGGACGCCGCTGGGCTTCGCCGTGTGCGTGCTTCACGAGGGCACCTGGTCCGCTGCCCCGACGTGCTACCTCGAGGATCTCTTTGTTGATGAGGCCAATCGCGGCGAGGGCATCGGCGGCGCCTTGATCGAGGATCTCCTGGGCCTGGCCCGCACGCTCGGCTGGGCCAGCGTTTACTGGGTAACTGAAGCGGATAACGCCGCCGCCCGGCGGCTCTATGATCGTTTTGGTCTTGCCGACGGCTACGTCCGCTACCGCATCTACACGCAGCCTAGCCGCTAAGCCTTCCCCCGCAGGATCGCGCTGACTTTGCCCAGCGCACGCCGGCTTCAAATCGGAATCGGTGGCCGGATTGAATCGGAATTCGCACCTGCCCCATTGCGCTGATCCTTGGTCCAGCCGCGGGCCTGACGCTATCAACCCATAAAGGGTCGGACTACGCGATGCGTGCCGCCGCTTTCGGCTTCGCCTTCCGCGGTGATTGCGGCTCTCGCCTGGACACATCGGGAGCCTGTCAGCGGGGGATGGTCCTCCGCTCAAACAGGAGCTGGATCGACGTCCCTAAAAGATGTTGAAGCCTTTGCTCTCAGCCTCTCCGTCGTTCCCATGAATGAATTCGACGGCGACGGCAGTCAGATTCTGGTCGAAATCGATCCTTTCTCCTCATGAGGGCGAAAGACGCACGGACTTTTCACGCGCGTCGGGATTAATTCCGACGCGCATAAGTGTTCGTGTTATGTCCTCATTTGGTCTGGAGCGGAACCATACTGGAATCCGTCGAGGGATCTATTGTGCTCGATGTGACGGACGAGGAAATTGACGCGGTCATCGCGGAATTCGAGGGCGATCCTCGAGCGGCGATTCGTGCGCTTTTGCATGATTTAGCTACGCTTGCCGTAGATTCGAAAGCCGCCGTGTCGCGGGGCTTCGTTCGGGGACGGCTATTGCCGTTCCTTCTGGGCGATGGCTTCCCGGAAAAGAAATGATCTGAAGAGAAATTCTGAATTATCCGCTTGGCCATCCAGGAACTCTGCGGCGCGCCGTGAGGCGACACCTTGCCAAAACTGGCCAGTTCGAATTCCGAGGGCTGTTTCGGAATTGGAGGCGTCAATGCGACGCTATTTGAATTGCGCTGAGGCTTCGCCATGCCGGTGAGGCCTGCGGATGTTGAAACACGGCGCAGTTCGCTGATGGGCAAGGCAGAATGTGCGAAGCGCGCGTCGCATCGTTCGAGCACAAAGGTTGGCGGCGGCTCCGATATTTAGAACGGCTGACGGAAACTGCGGAAGAAGTCGCTGTCGTTGGGTTTGGACGAACGTGCTCCAATTCATCGCAGGCCAATATGGACTGGGGTTTCGTGGCGTTCTCGCATTGTGGGCGGCGAGGGGCTCGTCCTCCCAATAGCCTGAAACGGAAATGCTTTGATCCGCTTACGATGATCGATCTTACTCATTTGAGATAGCAGCGAGGTCGCCGCCCTCTCCTGTCTTTCTCGGTCCACGGACCGCTCCCGAACGGCCTCTTCTGTTGCGTGATTTGGCCGAAGGCCGGCTATCGCCTCGACCGCCTATGCCGCAACGGCGCGCCACGACTTTCTTCCCCTGGGAGACCACCCCACGCGGGCCAAGCCGCGCGGGGGCCCCGGATCGCCCATTCCTCGCGAGGCAAGAAAGTCGCTTCCGCGCCGTCCTTCGCTGACGCTTCGGCCCCGATGGGTGCGGCGTCGGTCGCCTCCGGCCTGTCCATCGCCATCGAGGCCGCAACGGTGCGGGCTCGGAACAGAAAAACGGAGACTTACAATGGCGACCATCGGCACCTTCAAAAAGACCGCTTCGAACGAATTCACCGGCGAAATCGTCACTCTCAGCGTCCGGGCCAAGGGCGTGCGCATTGTCCCCGACACGCGAGCCACGGGCGAAAACGCTCCCAGCCACCGGGTCTTGGTCGGCCGCGTCGAAATCGGTGCCGCCTGGTCCAAGCGCTCCAACGAAGGCCGCGACTATCTGGGCCTCAAGCTCGACGACCCGAGCTTCACCGCCCCGATCTACGCCAACCTCTTCGACGATGAAGACGGCGATGGCTTCTCGCTGATCTGGTCGCGCCCCAGCGGACGGCGGGGCGACTGAGGCGGCGCACGAGGCCCCGGCTGCGCAAGCCGGGGCCTTCAGAATATCTCGCGCGGCGGCGCTGCGAGAGCGGGCAGCCTCAATTCCTTTGCCAGTGGCGTTCAGCGACAGAACGGTAGCGCGTCAAGCGTTCATGTTGTTGTCCGCGGACAACAACATGAAAATGCTTCATACGTCAGTCGCCCGCATCATTGTCATTAAGGTTTTGTTTACCCTTTAATTCTTGCGTCGAATCACGAATCGGCGCTTTATTGCAGACGGTAACTCACCGTTTAACGTCTAGGAACCGTCTCGCGTGGCGACAGTGACACATCCTCGAGCAACTTCGGCATCCGAGAAGGCCATCAATCGGATAGCCCGACACGCCCAGGCGCTGTCGGGCCAGATGCAAGCGCTCAACGCATCGCTATTTCCTCCGACCTCACGAAAGACGCTGCGGTCTTTCACATCGGGTGAGGCGGCGCGTTTTGTCGGGGTGTCTGACGGTTATCTGCGCCAGCTTTCGCTCGACGGCCTTGGCCCCGTCCCCGCTTTGTCGGCCGGAGGGCGCCGTTCGTATACGCCGGAGCAAATTGGCGAGTTGCGGGCGTATCTTGCATCGGCTCGGCCTAAGGAGGCCCTGTCATTCCTCCCCGCGCGTCAGACTACGGAAAAGCTGCAGATCGTGGCAGTCGCTAATTTCAAAGGCGGCTCCGCAAAGACTACGACGTCACTCTATCTCACGCAATTTCTAGCGCTAGAGGGATATCGGGTTCTCGCTATTGACCTTGACCCACAGGCCTCGCTTTCAGCGATGTTCGGGTATCAGCCAGAATTCGACATTGGAGAGGGCGATACGCTCTATGGCGCGATTCGGTATGATGACGCGCGCCGTCCGATGCGAGAAATCGTGCGGCCAACCTATTTCACGGGCGTCTCGCTGGTGCCCGGCAACCTCGAACTCATGGAGTTCGAGCATCACACGCCCCGCGCCATGATCGAGCGATCATTGCGCGGGGATAATCTATTTTTCCGCCGTGTCGGCGCGGCAATTGCCGAGGTGGCCGATGACTTTGATGTCGTGGTGATCGATTGTCCTCCGCAGCTTGGTTATCTCACGATGGGCGCGCTGAACGCGGCAACCGCCATGCTAGTGACGATCCACCCACAAATGGTCGATGTGGCTTCGATGAGCCAATTCTTGCTGATGACATCGGACATCATGAGCGTCATCGAGGAAGCAGGCGGCAGTCTCGACTATGATTTCATCCGCTATGTCGTCACCCGTCATGACCCCAATGATGTGCCGGAAACCCAAATCGTGGCTTTGCTCCGCAATCTCTTTGGCGAGGATGTCTTAGGCGCCACCGTTTGGAAGTCGACCGCCATCGCCAACGCGGGTCTTACGAAGCAATCGCTTTATGAACTGGAGAAGGGTTCCGTAGGACGCGCAGCGTATGACCGAGCTCTAGAGTCGGTGAACAGCGTCAATCGCGAAATCCTCGATATCATGAAGAAGGTTTGGGGCAGATGAGCAAACGCACCGATACAATACGCAATCTGTTTGCCCAACCTTCAACTGTTGTGTTGTCCGCGGACAACAAGGAGCCGGAGACGCGCCGCGTCGCGGCCGGCGCCGTTAGGACAATGAAGGAGACTTTTTCGAACATCGAGCGCGAGAATGAGACGCTGCGCGCTCAATTTGCCGACGGCGAACATGTCATTGAGATCGACCCGTCGCTAATTGATCCATCGCCGTTTGCGGATCGATTCGAGCATGATGACGATGCTTCGTTCGAGTCGCTGAAACAATCCATCGCTGAACGCGGCCAAGAAATTCCGGTACTAGTGCGCACTCATGCGAGTGCGCCAGGTCGTTATCAAACTGCATTCGGGCATCGTCGTATTCGTGCGGCACGCCAGCTTAGCCGGCTGGTTAAAGCGATTGTCCGCACGCTCGGTGATGACGAACTCATAATTGCCCAAGGCGTTGAAAACTCCGCGCGCGAGGATTTGAGCTTCATCGAACGAGCCGTTTTTGCTCTGATGTTGGAAAACGCTGGGCGCGGCCGCGCTGTTATCCAGCAAGCGCTTGCCATTGATCGAGCGGAAGCTTCTAAGCTCATTTCTGTGGCGAAGTCCGTGCCCGATGATCTTGTCCGGGCGATTGGCAAGGCCCCAAAGATCGGCCGACGGCGCTGGCAGGAATTTGCCGAAGCTCTGAATGACAAGGCTGCGCTGACGCGTGCTCATGCCACCGCTGCTCTGCCTATTTTCGCCAGCCTCGATAGCGATACGCGATTCGCGCGGGTTTTTAGCGCGGTCAATCGCCAAGAGACGAACAAAGTCCTCGCCCCGCCGACGCTCGCAGTCAAGGATGCCGCGGGGCAAATTCTCGCGCAAGTCCGCTCAAACGATCGAGATGTGAAAGTTACGTTGGCAAAATCGTCAGGAACCGCGTTCGCACAATTCCTAGTGGCTCGTCTGCCTGACTTGTTCCACGAGTTTAATACCTTCGACGCCGAGTGTGGCGAGCCGAGCGATATTTAACGTCCCAACAAGGAGCAACGCAGCAAAAGAAAAAGGCCCCCGAAACAGAATTCCGGAAGCCCTTCTCATAGTTCGCACCTAGAGAATCCCATTTCCGCGAATCACTGTCAAGAGTCTCGTGAGAGATAAAACGTCGTTTCGGCGAGCGGATTTCTTTTGCCCGATGAAAGGCAAAAGGCATGGAACCTCATCAATCGACGACGCCCTTTGGGCGGCGACCGCTGACGCTTGCCCATGTGGCAAGCCAGGCTGCGGCGAAAACGCGCCCACCTGAAAAGTTCGCGCATAAATGGAACGTGTTTCGGGCGATTTGCGCGTCGCGGGCGCGCCTCGCCGTGTCCGAACGCGCCTTGGCGGTGCTCGACGCGCTGCTGACGTTTCATCCGGAAACCGTGCTCGCCGGCGAAGACCTGGTGGTCTTTCCGTCCAATCGGCAACTCAGCTTGCGCGCGCATGGCATGGCGCCGGCGACGCTCAGGCGTCACCTGGCCGTGCTGGTCGACGCTGGACTGATCGTGCGGCGAGACAGCCCGAACGGCAAACGCTATGCGCGCAAGGACGGGGCAGGGGAGCTCGAGATCGCTTTCGGCTTCGATCTTTCGCCGCTGGTCGCGCGCGCCGAAGAGTTTGAATCGCTCGCCGAAGCTGTGCGCGCCGAAGAACGTGCGCTCAAGCGCGTCCGGGAGAAAATCACGATCTGTCGGCGCGATATCGCCAAAATGATCGTGACCGGCATTGAAGAGGCTGTCCCAACGCGTCGGGAAGGGCAGGGGCCAGCGAATTGGACCGCCATCCACGAACTGTTCCGCTCAATGGTCGCCAGGATTCCACGCACCGCGACACGGGAAGAACTGGAGCCGGTGGCGGATGAATTGGCGATGCTCTCCGCCGAAGTGCTCAATCTGTTGGAAACTCATGTAAATTCTCAAAATATAAGCGCCAATGAGTCTCAAACTGAGCGCCACATACAAAATTCAAAACCAAACCCTCCTTTTGATCTTGAACCTGGCCTCCAAGAAGGCAGGGTCGACGATCCGGGCTCAATGGTTTCAGAACCGAGCGCTCCCCAAAGACCCCAAGAAAATGAGCGAAGCGAGGCGACACGAGTCAGCGCAGCGACCAAAGCCTATCCTCTCGGAATGGTGCTCGACGCCTGCCCCGATATCGCCGATTACGCCAAAGGCGGGATCGGTTCATGGCGCGATTTGATCGCCACGGCCGGCCTGGCGCGCGCCGCCCTGGGCATATCGGCCGACGCCTGGCGCGAGGCCCAGGAAACCATGGGGGCGGGCGATGCGGCCGTGATTATTGCGGCGATCCTGCAGAAAGGCGAGGCGATCAGCAGCCCGGGCGGCTATCTTCGGGCACTGTCGGCCAAAGCGCGGGCAAAGGAGTTTTCTATCGGTCCGGTGTTGATGGCGCTGTTGCGTGGCAAGCTTGCCAAAGGCGGCCGCGGGCGACATGCGACGGGGTGATCGCATGTAGTCTTGCTGCCGTTGATCTGGAAAGGCGCTATCTTGCTTTGGTTTTGCCGATGAGATCGAAAAAATGTTTGCCGACGAGCGGTTCACGACGGTGGTTTCGACGAAGGGGTCAGTCAATCCTGCCCAAGGTCGTGCGCCGGCGTCGAGACTGGCCGGCGGGCACGAAACTGGTGGTCGAGGAAGTCACCACCGGCGTTCTGCTTCGCCGGGCGCCGCTGTTCGAAAAACGCAATTATCCGACGTGTTCGCCATGCTGAAGACCGATGGGCGTCGTCGAACCCTCGACGAAATGGACGCGGCCGTGGTTGAGGAAGCGCGGAGGCGGGATGCTGGCGATTAAGGATATCATCCGCCGCCTTGAGGGCCTTGGCCGACATTCCGGCGCCGCCCTCCCTCAAGCAGCCGCATTCGGAGGCGGACGCATCTTTGTGATTTCCTTTGGAACCATATCCAATTTGGTGTTATTACGAGTGTAGACACATCCTGGTCCGGGAGGAGGCAATGGTCGCACTCAAACTGCGTCTGATCGGCAATTCCACCGGTCTGACGATCCCCAAAGAGACCTTGGCCCAGTTCAATCTCAAAGAGGGCGACACGCTTTATCTGACGCCGGCCCCAGGCGGCATGCGGCTGACGCCCTACGACCCGGATTTCGCAGATCAGATGGAGGCGGCCCGCGCCATCATGAAAAAGCGTCGCAACGCCCTGCGCGAGCTGGCGAAGTAGGTGGCGAAAGAACCGAAATGGGTCACCGCCTCTGTCGTGCTCGCCATCCATGACGAGCAGCTCGCCGAACATGGCGGCGGAGCCGGGGTCAGGGACGAAGGCCTGCTCGAGTCGGCCCTTTCCCGGCCGAGAAATCTGTCCGCCTACGAGAACGCGGGCATGCCGCAACTCGCCGCGGCCTATGCCTACGGAATTTGCAAAAACCATCCTTTCGTCGACGGCAATAAACGGACGTCGTTGGTTGTCGCCGAACTTTTCCTCGCCCTGAACGGGCGAGTGCTGAAAGCAACGGACGTCGAGTGCGTCATGGTTTGGCAAAAACTCGCGGCCGGCGAGATGGACGAACTGGGCCTCGCCCAATGGTTCACGCAACATATTGCGCAAAGTTGAAATGTTCGCCGGGCAGCTCGGCCCAGCCTAAGCCTTTGGCGAGGTAGCGCGCGCTGGCGCGCAAGGCGGAGGCTGCGGAGTTTTCGATCGGGCGGATGCTGGTGGCGCCGATCGGCGCCTGGAAACGCAACAAGAAGAGAGCATGACGCATGCGCGCCGATGTAGGCAATTGGAGTTTTCATTCTCCGAGATTCGGGGCGGCCGGAGCCAGGCCCAGCTTGGCCGCCTGATCGAGCAAATTCTTGACCGATGAGGCGGCCCATTGCCGGCCGCCGCGGGGCGTGCGCTCGCGCATTGCCTCGAGCTGGGCGCCGATCGCGCGCAGTGGCATGTTGGGATTGGCCATGGCGATGCCGGCGACCAGCATCATCAGCCGGTCTTCCGGCGGCCTGCGCGGGCTCCGCTCCAACAGTTTCGGGTCGGCCAGGCGCTCGCGAACCGTTCGGCGTACGGCGCGTCGGAGACGCTCGACCGTCCAGCGGACGCCGCTTTCCATATTCAGCACGCGAACGACGTCTTCCCACGGGCTCGACGGCCGCATCCGGCGGACCGTGGGAAGCCAGCGGTCCATCGCGGCGACCACGTCGCCAGTGAAGACGCGATCGCGCGCCTCCGCAGCCTTGCGAATGGCGGCTGGGTCCTTGGCGCGCAACCCGGGATTGCCCGGCAGCTTGCCGCGGGACCGCGCGGCTTTAATTCCAGCCTTCGTCCGTTCGGAGATCAGGGCGCGCTCGAGCTGGGCGACGGCGCCAAGGACCTGGAGCGTGAACATGCCCTGCGGCGTCGATGTGTCGATTGGATCGCGCAATGAGCGGAAATGCGCGCCCTTCGCTTCCAGGCGTTCGATCACTTCGAGCAGATGGCTGACGGATCGCGCCAGACGGTCCAGGCGCACGACGACGAGGACGTCGTCAGCGCGGATCTCGCGCATCAGCCGGGCGAGCTCCGGCCGCGCGCGCGAGGCGCCGGAGCCGTGCTCCTGGTAGAGTGTCGCGCAGCCGGCGGCGTGCAGCTCGTCGGTCTGCGCGTCGGTCGCCTGATCCTCGGTCGAGACGCGGGCGTAGCCCAGAAGGCGCCCAGAAGGCCCGGAGGGGGATTTTGACGGAGGCTTCATCACCTTTTTGTGGTCCGCTCCATTGAGGCGTCCGATCCGATTGTTGATGGTAGCCGCCTTCAATCGGTCTTTGCGATTGGCGTCCAGGGATTGAGAAGGGGTACGTCGAATGGCGCAAAATCCTTGATATTGCGCGTCACGAGCGTCTTGTCGTGGACAAGTGCCGTTGCGGCGAGGAATCCGTCCATCGCATGCAGCACCGTCCCCTGTCGCTTGGCCGTCGCCATCAATTCCCCCCACATGTCGGCGACCGGCGCGGTGACATTGACGATCCGGCCGGCGAATCTTTCGCGCAAGTCCAGGCGAAGCCAAGCGTCGAGCGCGGATTTTGCGCGTCCGTCCGCCTTGAGCGCCACGCCTCGGCGCAGCTCTCCCATGGTGATGACGCTGACGAAGAGGCGATCCTCGTCGGTCTCGTGAAGGAATGAAACGACTTGCAGATCGGGGTTAGGCCGGGTGAGTTCCGAAATCACGTTCGTGTCGATGAGGAAGCTCACAGATCGATCTCGCGCGCATCGTCCTTCGACCGCTCAATGTCGAGATCGGCGCCTCGAAATGGAGATTTGAGCAGGAATTCGGCCAGAGAGCCGGACCGGGTCGTTTTGCGCTCCCATTCCTCCACGGAGACGACGACGGCCGTCGAACGGCCGTTCTTGGTGATCGTTTGCGGGCCCTCCCGCCGCGCCGTCTCAATGAGTTCAGATAGCCGAGCTTTGGCGTCGGCGACCGTCCAGTGATGGTTGGCGTGCGCCATAAGAATCCTCCAATAATAGTCATTATGACCAACATGACTATATCGTGAAGCGCGACGGCCTTCAAGGGCGCATTTCTTTGAAATGTGTAGCTGCGAGTGCTGACGCTCCACGGCGGGTGGCTCAAGTTACGGCATTATAAGACCGTGCTCGCGCAACGGCGCACGTGGTCAAGCACGTTTCGGACGGTTTCGAATCTGTCGATCAGATCGACATGAGCCGAAAACGTGTCGACGAAATGCGATTTTGTCGACACCTGGGGTCTGAATGATGGCTTTGTACAAAGTCGTAAGTTGCGAGTAAACGGCCGTTTGTAGGCGTCGTTGATCGACAGCCGCAGAGGGTCACAGAGGCCGATTCGGCGCTTCGGATAGGCAAAGCTAGCCTCGGCACGCCGTGGCCGCCTAGAGGCTTTAGAAGCGAAAAGTCCGGATTCTCAGGGGTTACCGACGGAAATAGGCGGCGCGCGTGGCTTGTGCTGCCGCCTGTAGCGGCGCATCGCACCCTGGCCCGATATCGGTCGATTGAGGGTGATCCGTCCGCTGAATCCAAAGGAAGAATTCGCTCGATCAAGGCGAATTTTCCGCCGAAAACCAGCGCTTTTCGCGCCGTTCCAGCGATCTTTGCGGAGCGACGATGATCGATGTTCCGACAGCTGGCCGGAGCAGCGGTAAGCCATCCTTATTGATAGTGAGAAGGGGAGTCTACAAGACCGCCCTATGACGGAAGCAATAAGCATGTTAGCTTCTGCATGAATAAGTTGTTTCAATGAAACCATGCGGTTAGATGACGACGAGCTAAGCGGCGAAAAGCGCGATTCGCGCCCCTCGCCAATGTCGGTTTTGCTTAAAAACGTCAATTTGAAACGACAAACTAAAATTCAGCCGCCGATTTTGCCTTGACGTTTCAGGTGTCGCCTCTCTCGATCCATTGAAATATTCGCGCGTTAGCCTCATCGAGCTCGATCCGGGGGAG
>NZ_JAGRPM010000030.1 GCF_019449565.1 Rhodoblastus sp.
ATAGGCGGTGAACGTGGCGCCGCCCGTCTCGGCCAGAATCTTGGTGATCGCCGCCGTCAGCGACGTCTTGCCATGGTCAACGTGACCGATCGTGCCGATGTTGCAATGCGGCTTCGTGCGCGAAAATTTTTCCTTGGCCATGGCCCTCGTTCCGAATGTCAGGCGGTAGAATCCAACGAGGGCGCTGCATAGAAGGCTTTCAACGCAACTTCAAGAGCCAAATCGCCGAAAACGAAGCCTATCTGGCGCGGGCGTCCGGCGGCGCGATATCCCTAACCATCGCCTATCCCGCTGTTTCCTCACGAGATTCGCTCGCAGGAGCCGAAAGCGCACGCCCGCCTTTACAACTTCCTTATGCGGCGAGGTCTCCTTCCGCATCGAAATTTGACGCGCGTTTCGCCAGATTCCGCGCCGCAACACGAAAGGAAACGCCATGTCTGATCTTGGCTATCTGGGCCTTGGATTGGCCCTGCTCGCGGCTCTGGCGCTCTACGCCAAAGCCCTGACGCGCGCCTGAAGGAGGCCGCGATGTTCGAACCGCTTCTCGGCCTGATCGTGGCCGTCCTGCTCGGGGTCTACCTCGTTTTCGCCCTGCTCAATCCCGAGCGTTTCTAAATTTCCGGAGTTCGTCATGACCCTGTCCGGCTGGCTGCAAATCGGCCTGATCCTCGGCCTCGCCGCGCTCACAGCGCGGCCGCTTGGCCTTTATATGGCGCGCGTCTTTTCCGGCGAGCGCACCTTCCTCACCCCCGCCCTCAGCCCGATAGAGCGCCTGTTCTACCGGCTCACCGGGGTTTCACCCGAGCGCGAACAGGGCTGGCTGGCCTATACGCTCGCCATGCTGGCGTTTTCGGCGGCGGGCTTCGCGTCGCTCTACGCGATCCTGCGACTGCAGGCTTTCCTGCCGCTCAACCCGCAGGGCTTCGACAATGTCCCGCCCGATCTCGCCTTCAATACCGCCATCAGCTTCCTGACCAACACCAATTGGCAGGCCTATGGCGGCGAGACGACCATGAGCCATTTCTCGCAAATGGCCGGTCTGGCGGTCCATAACTTCCTTTCCGCCGCGACCGGCATTGCGCTGGCTTTGGCCGTGACCCGAGCCTTCGCCCGCGCCAGCGCCGCGACGCTCGGCAATTTCTGGGTCGATCTGACCCGGGCCACCCTCTATGTGCTGCTGCCGATCAGCCTGCTGCTGGCCATCGCCTTTCTCGCGACCGGTGCGCCGCAGACGCTGGCCGGTTCGGTGGAGGCGACGACTCTCGAAGGCGCCAAGCAGACCATCGCGCTCGGCCCCATGGCCAGCCAGGAGGCGATCAAGCAGCTCGGCACCAATGGCGGCGGCTTCCTCAACGCCAATTCCGCCCATCCATTCGAGAACCCCAGCGCGGTGGCCAATCTGCTGCAGGTCTGGTCCATGCTGGCGGTTTCCCTTGGCCTGCTCATCATGTTCGGCCGCATGGTTGGAGCGGAAAAGCAGGGCTGGGCCTTCCTGAAAGTGGTGGGCGTGCTACTGATCGCCGGCGTCGCCGTGATCTATTGGTCGGAAAGCGCGGGCAATCCGCTGCTGACCCAGCTCGGCCTCGATCCCGCCAACGGCAATATGGAGGGCAAGGAGCTGCGCTTCGGCCTCGCGCTATCCTCGCTGTTCGCGGCGGTCACCACGGGCCTGTCCTGCGGCGCGGTCAACGCCATGCATGACTCGCTGACGCCACTTGGCGGGCTCGTGCCGATGTTCCTGATCCAGCTGGGCGAAGTTCTGCCGGGCGGCGTCGGCTCGGGCCTCTACGGGCTGGTCGTCTTCGCCATTCTTTCAGTGTTCGTCGCCGGGCTGATGGTCGGCCGCACGCCGGAATTTCTCGGCAAGAAGATCGAATCCCGCGAAATCAAGCTCTCAATGCTGGCCGTGCTGATCCTACCGCTCGCCATCCTCGGCTTCTCCGCCGTGGCGGCGGTGCTCCCGGCGGCGCTGTCGAGCCTCGCCAACAGCGGCCCGCACGGCCTGTCGGAAATCCTCTACGCCTATACGTCGTCAGCCGGCAATAACGGCTCCGCCTTCGCCGGCCTGAGCGCCAATACGCCCTGGTGGAACATCACCACCGCGCTCGCCATGGCGCTGGGGCGCTTCGGCTATGTCGTGCCGGTCGTGGCCATCGCCGGCTCCATCGCCGCGAAAAAGAAGGCGATGGCGTCGGCTGGAACCTTCCCCACCGATGGCGGGCTGTTCGTGGGCCTCGTTGTCGGCGTCATCCTGATCGTCGGCGGCCTGCAATTCTTCCCCGCCCTCGCCCTCGGTCCAATCGTCGAGCACGTCCTGATGCTCGCCGGCAAGACCTTTTGAGGTGGTTTGAAATGTCCCAGAAATCTCTCGCCAAACACAAGCTGTCGCTGTTCGACCCGGCGATCTTCCGCGAAGCCGCCGTCGAGGCCTTCAAGAAGCTCGCGCCACACAAGCTCGCGGCCAATCCGGTGATCTTCGTCACAGAGGTCGTCGCGGCGCTCGTCACCCTCCTGTGGCTACGCTCGCTTTTCCTCGGAGGCAGTGAGCCGTTCTTCTCGGGCCAGATCGCCCTGTGGCTTTGGTTCACGGTGTTGTTCGCTACTTTCGCGGAAGCGGTGGCGGAGGGTCGTGGCAAGGCGCAGGCCGCCACGTTGCGCGCCACCCGCTCCGACACCATGGCGAAAAGACTGCGCGACCCAGAGGCGTCGGGGCATTCCGCCGCGATCGATAATGTCCCCGCGCTCGACCTGCGCGCCGGCGACACGGTCCTGGTCGAGGCCGGAGACATCATCCCGTCGGATGGCGACATCGTCGAAGGCGTCGCTTCAGTCAATGAAAGCGCGATCACCGGCGAATCCGCCCCCGTGATCCGCGAGGCGGGTGGCGACCGCTGCGCGGTCACCGGCGGCACGACCGTGCTCTCGGACTGGATCAAGGTGCGCATCACCGCCCAGCCGGGCAACACCTTCATCGACCGCATGATTGCTCTGGTCGAGGGCGCCGAACGCCAGAAGACGCCGAACGAACTGGCGCTCTCCGTGCTGCTCGCGGGCCTGACGCTGATCTTCCTGATCGCCGTCGTGACCTTGTGGAGCCTTGGCGTCTATTCCGGCATGAATGTGAGCGTGGTTGTGCTGGTCGCTCTGCTGGTGACGCTCATCCCCACCACCATCGGCGGCCTGCTCTCGGCGATCGGCATTGCGGGCATGGACCGGTTGGTCCGCTTCAATGTGCTGGCCACCTCGGGCCGCGCAGTCGAGGCGGCGGGCGACGTGGACACGCTGCTGCTCGACAAGACCGGCACCATCACCTTCGGCAATCGCATGGCTAGCGAGTTCATCCCCATGCCCGGCGTATCGGCGGCGGATCTGGCCGAAGCGGCCCTGGCCGCCAGCCTTGGCGACGAGACGCCCGAGGGCCGCTCGATCGTCGCGCTCGCCAAAAGCGAATTCGGCGCCCGGGAGCCTGACTTCGGCGGCGTGGCGCCAACCATAGTCCCCTTCGCCGCGCAGACCCGGCTCTCGGGCGTGGACGCTGGCGGCCGCGCCATCCGCAAGGGCGCGGTTGAAGCGGTGCTGCGCTTCATCGGCCTGCCGGCAGATTCGACGCCGCCGGACTTCAAGGCCGGCGTAGAGCGCATCGGCCATAGCGGCGGCACGCCGCTGGCGGTCGCCGACAAGGGCCGCCTGCTCGGCCTCATCCACCTCAAGGACGTGGTCAAGCCGGGCATTCGCGAGCGCTTCGCCGCCTTGCGGGCCATGGGCATCAAGACGGTGATGATCACCGGCGACAATCCGCTGACCGCCGCTTCCATTGCGACAGAAGCGGGCGTAGACGATTTCCTCGCCGAAGCCACTCCCGAAGACAAGCTGAACCTGATCCGCAAGGAGCAGACCGGCGGCCGCCTCGTCGCCATGTGCGGCGACGGCACCAATGACGCGCCCGCCCTCGCGCAGGCCGATGTCGGCGTCGCAATGCAGACCGGCACGCAGGCCGCGCGCGAGGCCGGCAATATGGTCGACCTCGACAGCGACCCAACCAAGCTCATCGAGATCGTGGAGATCGGCAAGCAGCTGCTCATGACGCGCGGCTCGCTGACCACCTTCTCCATCGCCAATGACGTCGCCAAATATTTCGCCATCCTGCCGGCCTTATTCATCGCGACCTATCCGGAGCTTGGCGCGCTCAACGTCATGGGCCTGTCGTCACCGCGGTCGGCGATCCTGTCGGCGGTGATCTTTAACGCCATCATCATTGTGCTGCTGATCCCGCTCGCGCTGAAAGGCGTCGCCTATCGTCCCGTCGGCGCGGCGGCCCTGCTGCGCCGAAACCTGCTGATCTATGGCCTCGGCGGCCTGATCGCGCCCTTCATCGGCATCAAGGCGATCGACATCGTCGTCGCCGCGCTGCATCTCGCCTGACGGCAGCTTGCCTTCTCCCCTTGCGGGAGAAGATGGCTCGCCAAAGGCGAGACGGATGAGGGGTTCCTTCAAGGCAATCGACGCCCCCTCATCCGGCGCTTCGCGCCACCTTCTCCCGCAAGGGGAGAAGGGGTCCAAACGTCCCGAGGAACAAACCATGGGAAATCCAATGCAACATATTCGCCCCGCCATCGTCATGCTGGTCCTGTTCACCGCCCTCACCGGCCTCGCCTATCCACTCGCGCTGACCGGAATCGCCTCCGTCCTGTTCCCCTGGCAGGCGGGCGGCTCGCTGATCCAGCGCGACGGCAAGATTGTCGGCTCGGCGCTCGTCGGCCAGAATTTCACCTCGCCAACCTATTTTCAGTCTCGGCCCTCCGCGACCAGCGCGCCGGACCCGAACGACTCCAGCAAGACCGTCGATGCGCCTTATAACGCCGCCAATTCCGGGGGCTCCAACCTCGGCCCGACCAGCAAGGCGCTGATCGACCGCGTGAAAGCCGCGGCTGACGCCAAGCGCGAGGCGGGCTGGACCGGGCCGCTGCCTGCCGATGCGCTGACGACTTCGGCCTCGGGCCTCGACCCCGACATCTCGCCCGAAAACGCGCTCCTGCAAGCCCCCTCCGTGGCCAAGGCGCGCAGCATTGACGTCGCCAAGGCCCGCGATCTCGTGCTGGCCCATGTCGAAAAGCCCTGGCTCGGCTTCTTCGGTGAGCCGCGGGTCAATGTGCTCTTGCTAAACCTGGCGCTCGACGCGCAAAAATAAGGCATGGCGACGGAGCGCGAACGCGACCGCCGCCCTGATCCCGAGGCGCTGCTGGCGCTGGCGGGAAAGGAAGGGCGCGGCAAATTAAAGGTCTTCCTCGGCGCCGCCCCCGGCGTCGGGAAGACCTATGCCATGCTGGCCGGCGCGCGGCGGCTTAAGGCCGAAGGCGCCGACATCGTCATCGGCCTGGTCGAAACGCATGGGCGCGCGGAAACCGCCGCGCTGCTGGAGGGCCAGGAAGTCCTGCCGCGCAAAAAAGTCCCCTATCGCGGACGCGAGCTGGAGGAATTCGACATTGACGCGGCGCTGAAGCGCCGGCCCGCGCTGATCGTGGTGGACGAACTCGCCCACAGCAACGCCCCTGACAGCCGCCATCCCAAACGCTGGCAGGATGTCGAGGAATTGCTCGGCGCCGGGCTGGACGTCTGGACCGCGCTCAATATCCAGCATCTCGAAAGCCTCGCCGAAGTCGTCAGCCGCGTGACCGGCGTCGCCGTGCGCGAGACCGTGCCGGACGGCGTACTCCAACGCGCCGACGATGTCGTGCTGGTGGACATCACGCCGGACGAGCTGATCCAGCGCCTTCAGGAAGGCAAGGTCTATCTGCCCGAAACAGCGCGGCGCGCGACGCAGAATTTCTTCACGACGCGCAATCTCACCGCCCTGCGCGAACTGGCGCTGCGCAGCACCGCCGACCGCGTCGACGACCAGATGGTCGATTACCTGCGCCAGAACGCCATCGAAGGGCCGTGGGATACGTCTGACCATCTGCTGGTTTGCATCGGCGCGGATTTTCAGGCCGAGACGGTCGTGCGGGCGGGCGGGCGGCTGGCGACGCGGCTCAACGCCTCATGGGTCGTCGCCCATGTCGCGCCGGAAGGCCATGAAGAATCCGACCCCGCCAAGGTGCGCTTCGTGGACGAGGCCTTTCGTCTCAGCGAGCGGCTCGGCGCCGAAACGGTGCGGCTCGCCGCCTCCGACATGGTGGCCGAAATCCTGCGCTATGCCCGGCGCGAGAACTTCACGCAGATCGTCGTCAGTCGGGCGCGCGGCAATTTATGGAAGCATTGGCTCGGCCGCGATTTCGCTTATGAAATGGTGCGGCAATCCAGGGAGATTCCCGTCCTCGTCATCGCCGCGCCGGAGGCGCCCGCGCCAAAACCGCGGCGGATCAGCCTGAAACTCCGCGCAAGCGAGCGTCGCCGCCTCGGCGCTGGCCTTGCGGGCGCCGTCCTCGCCGTGGCGCTGGCGGTCGGCGCAGGCGAGGCGCTGAACGCCTGGCTGAGCCTGCCCAACTTGTCGATGGTCTTTCTGCTGGCAGTTCTGGTCTGCGCGGAGCGTTTCGGCCTCTGGTCGGCCATCGCGGCGTCGTTTCTCTCCTTTCTCGCCTATAATTTCTTCTTCATCGAGCCGCTCTACACGCTGACGATCGCCAAGCCCGAGGAATTGCTCTCGCTGCTGGTCTTTCTGCTGGTCGCGGTGCTGACCGGCTCGCTCGCGGGGCGCGTCCACGATCAATCCGAATTCGTGCGGCGTCGCGCGGAAAACTCCGAACTGCTTTACGCCTTCTCGCGCAAGCTTTCCGCCGCACCGACGCTCGACGACGCGCTCTGGGCGGCGGCCGCGCATCTTCAGCGCGTCCAGGGCGGCCATATCCTTTTCCTGTTGCCAGAGGGCGACGAGTTGCGGCTGGCCGCCGCATGGCCCCCGATGGACGAACTTTCCCCCGGCGAGATGAGCGCGGCGCGCTGGGCTTTTTCCAAGCGCGTGGCGGCGGGCTGGCGCACCGACACCCTGCCCAATCTCGCCTTCCAGTTCCGGCCCCTCGTCACCCCGCGCGGCGTCGCGGGCGTTTGCGGCTTTCAGCCCAAGACGCCGGACGAGCCGGTGTCGCCAGAGGACGAGCGGGCGCTCACCGCCATGCTGGAGCAGACCGCCATCGCCATCGACCGTTCGCTGCTGGTGGGCGAGGCGGTGCGTAGCGCCGCGCTGGAAGAAAACGAGAAATTGCGCACCACCCTGCTCTCCTCGCTGTCGCACGACCTCAAGACGCCGCTTTCTTCCATCACCGGCGCGGTGACGACCTTGCGCCAGCTCGGCGACAAGATGCCCATCGAGGACCGCCGCGACCTGCTCGCCTCCATCGAGGAAGAGGCCGCGCGGCTCAGCCGCTTCGTGGCCAATCTGCTCGACATGTCGCGGCTCGAATCCGGCGCGGTCAAGGTGCGCGCGGATTTTCTCGACCCCGCCGAAATCGTGCGCGGCGCGGTCGAGCGATGCCGCAAGGCCTTTCCCGGCATGCGCATCGAAACCTCGCTCGCGCGCGACCTGCCCTTCATTCGCGGCGATGCCGGCCTGCTGGAGCAGGTGCTGTTCAACCTGCTCGACAACGCCCATAAATATGGCGGCGAGACCGGCGCGACGGTCCACGCCCGGCAGGAGGGGCCGGAGGTCGTCATTTCGGTCACGGACGAAGGGCCGGGGGTCAAGCGCGCCGATCTCGAACGCATCTTCGAGAAATTCTATCGCGGCGGCAGGATGGACGGCCGCAAGGCCGGCACAGGCCTCGGCCTTTCGATCTGCAAGGGCCTGGTCGAAGCGATGGGCGGAAAGATCGAGGCGCAGAGCCCAGCGCTGCGCCGTCGCGGGACCAGGCTGCTGGTGCGCTTTCCCGTCGCTGTGGTGGACAAGGAGAAAAGGGCATGAAGACCCGCGTGCTGGTCGTCGACGACGAGGCGCCGATCCAGCGTTTTCTCCGTCCCGCCTTGTTGGCTTCGGGCTATGAGGCTCTGTCGGCGGAGACGGGCGCGCAAGCCTTGCGCCTCATCGCCACATCCGCGCCGGACGTCATCGTGCTCGATCTCGGCTTGCCCGACATGGACGGCAAGGACGTGCTGGTCGAAGCGCGCAAATTCAGCAAAAGCCCCATCATCATTCTGTCCGCGCGCGACCAGGAGACCGAGAAGATCGCGGCGCTCGATCTCGGCGCCGATGATTATGTGGAAAAGCCCTTCGCCATCGGGGAGTTTCTCGCCCGCCTGCGCGCCGCCTTGCGCCACGCCGCGCCCGACCACGCCCCCGCCCCGCGCTACGAGGCCGAGGGACTCGTGGTCGATCTCGACAAGCGCCGCGTGACGCGCGACGGCCAGAGCCTGAAGCTCACGCCCAAGGAATTCGACCTTCTCACCGTGCTCGTCCGCCATGCCGGGCGGGTGGTGACCCACCGCCAGATTCTCGCCGCCGTCTGGGGCCCGGCCCATGCCGATGACACGCAATATCTGCGAGTCTTCGTCGGCCAGCTGCGCGCCAAGATCGAACCGGACGCCGACGTCCCGCGCTTGATCCTGACCGAGCCGGGCATTGGCTACCGGCTCTGGGCGCCGGAGCCCGCCTGAACGCCGCATCCCAGGTTTCGTGACACAAATACTTGACGACGCGAGACCTTTTTCGGGCTTGATCGAGGTCATTCCCCGGGCGAAGTTTCGCGCCTACACATCGGGAAGCAAGCTCAAGCGCCGCGTGAACGGGCGCGGCTTGAGGGAAGGGACGCATGGCCTCAATTGATTCCTCACTCGAGCCGATATTGGCCCGATATGGCCGCGCGCCCTCCGCCTTGCTGCAAATCCTGCGCGACGCTCAGGAGGCCTTCGACTGGATCTCCCCGGAGGTTCGCTCGGCCGTCGCTCATGCGCTGGACATTCCCGCGACGCAGATCGACTGCCTCACCCAATTCTACGCCCATCTCTATGACGAGCCGTGCGGCCGATATCGCGTGCTGTTCTCCGACAATATCACCGACCGCATGGCCGACGCTCCGGCCCTGATGGCGCGCATGCTCGACCAGTTCGGACTGGAGCCGGGCGAAGTTTCCTCCGATGGCCTCCTCAGCATCGCCACAACCTCCTGCACCGGCATGTGCGATCAGGGGCCGGCGCTGCTCGTCAATAATCGCGCCGTCACGCGGCTGACGCCCGAGCGCATTGATGCGCTCTGCGCCCTGATCCGCGCGCGTACGCCACTGGACGCCTGGCCGTCGGAATTCTTCGAGGTGAATGACAATATCCGCCGCGCCGACATGCTGCTCGGCGCGGCCTGCGCCTCAGGCGAGGCGATCCGCGCGGCTTTGGCGCGCGGGCGCGACGGCATGTTCGCGGAGATGAAAAAGTCCAACTTGCGCGGGCGCGGCGGCGCCGGCTTCACCACGGCGGTCAAATGGGAGGCCTGCCGGGACGCCCCCGGCGAGGCGCGTTACGTGATCTGCAACGCCGACGAGGGCGAGCCCGGCACGTTCAAGGACCGCGTATTGCTGCAATCCTATGCCGGCCGCGTGTTCGAGGGCATGGCCATCGCGGGCTATGTCACCGGAGCGAAAAAGGGCTTTCTCTATCTGCGCGGCGAATATTCCTATCTGCGGGCTCCGCTGGAAGCGAAGCTCGCCGAAATGCGGCGCGAAAACTTGCTCGGCGACGCCATTTGCGGCGACCCGGGCTTCTCCTTCGACATTGAAATCCATATGGGCGCGGGCGCCTATATCTGCGGCGAAGAGACGGCGCTGATCGAGTCTCTTGAAGGCAAGGCTGGAAAACCGCGCATAAGACCGCCCTTCCCCGCCACCCATGGCTATCTCGGCCAGCCGACCGTCGTGAACAATGTCGAGACCCTGTGCAAGGCGACCGAGATCGCGATCCAAGGCGGCGTCTTCTATGCCGGTCAGGGCACGCAGCAATCGACCGGAACTAAAATCCTCTCTGTCTCGGGCGATTGCGAACGGCCCGGGCTTTACGAATATCCGTTCGGGGTCAGCATCGCGCAGGTGCTGGAGGATTGCGGCGCGGAAAACGCCTTCGCCGTGCAGATCGGCGGCGCGGCGGGCTGTTGTCTCGCGCCGCATGAGTTCGACCGCCGCATCGCCTTCGAGGACGTGCCGACCGCGGGAGCCTTCATGGTGTTCGGACAGGGCCGCGACATGTTCGAAACCGCGCTGAATTTCGCAAACTTCTTCGAGCACGAAAGCTGCGGCTTCTGCACGCCCTGCCGGGTCGGCACGGCGGTCATCGCGCGGATGATGAACAAGATCGACGCCGGCCATGGCGCGCGCTACGAACTCAACGAACTGAACCGCCTCGACGTCCTGCTGCGCACGTCGAGCCATTGCGGTCTGGGCCAGAACGCGACCATGGCGCTGCGCGACATGATGCAGAAATTCGCCCCGGCTTTCGAGCGCCGCTTGAGCCTGAAGGATTTCGAGCCCGGCTTCGATCTCGATGCGGCTTTGGCCGAGGCCCGCGCGCTGACGGGCCGTGACGATGCAGCCGCACATCTCGGAGCCGATTCATGAGCGAAATCCTCGCCCAACTCATGCTCGACGGCCACAAGATCGCCTTCGAGCCCGGCCAGACCATTTTGCAGGCCGCCCTGGCGGCGGGCGTCTATATTCCGCATCTCTGCGCCCATCCGGAGTTCGAGCCGCATGGGTCGTGCAAGCTCTGCACGGTCGTGGTCAATGGCCGCAATGGCTCGGCCTGCACCATCAAGGCCATGCCGGGGCAGGACGTGCTCAGCGACACGCCGGAGCTGAACTTGCGGAGGCGCACCCTGCTGCAAATGCTGTTCGCGGAGGGCAATCATTTCTGCCCCGGCTGCGAGAAGAGCGGCAATTGCCAGCTTCAGGCGCTCGCCTATGACCTCGAAATGTTCGACCCGCATTTCGCGCAATTCTTCCCCGCCCGCGAGGCCGACGGCACGCATCCGGAAGCTTTTCTGGACTTCAACCGCTGCATCATGTGCGAGCTTTGCGTGCGCGCCAGCCGCGACGTGGACGGCAAGAACGTCTTCGCCCTCGCCGGACGCGGACGCGACACGCATATCATCGTGAACTCGCCCAGCGGCAAGCTCGGCGATTCCACCTTCTCGATCCACGACAAGGCGGGCCAGGTCTGCCCGGTCGGCGCCATTCTGCCCAAGGAGGTCGGCTTCGTCCGCCCCATCGGCGAAAGGCTCTATGATCACGACACCATCGCCGAAGTCGCGCTCCGCGAAGACGCAACTTGGCGCGAAGGGGAGAAGTGACGTGAACGCCCCCTTCCCACCCCGCGCGAAGAAACGCCTCAAGATCGCCACGGCGACCCTCGGCGGCTGTTTCGGTTGCCATATGTCGCTGCTCGACATGGACGAACGCTTTCTGGAACGGGCCAAGCTGGTCGATTTCGACCGTTCCCCGCTCACCGACATCAAGCATTGCGGGCCTTGCGACATCGGCCTGATCGAAGGCGCGGTCTGCAATGCCGAGAACGTCCATGTGCTGCGCGAATTCCGCGCCCATTGCCGCACCCTCGTTGCGGTCGGCGCCTGCGCCATCAATGGCGGTCTGCCCGCGCAACGCAATCCGCTCGATCTCGGCGGCCTGATGCGCAAGGTCTATTGCGACCGCGTCGACGAGACCGCGCAGATCCCGGACGATCCCGAACTGCCGCTGATGCTCGACAAGGTCTATCCGATCCACGAAATCGTGCGCATCGACTATCTGATCCCCGGCTGCCCGCCTTCCGCCGACGCATTGTGGAAATTCCTCACCGACCTGATCGAGGGCCGCACGCCGCGTCTCGATTACGCCCATTTCCGTTTCGATTGAGGCTCGCATGTCCGCCCTGGAAACCGCCGAAACGAAACAGAACCTGCGCCGCATCGCCATCGATCCGGTCACCCGCGTCGAAGGCCATGGCAAGGTCACGATTCTGCTCGACGACAATAATCGCGTGCATCAGGTCCGGCTCCACATTGTGGAGTTTCGCGGCTTCGAGGCCTTCATCGAGGGCCGCCCGTTTTGGGAGGTTCCGGTCGTGGTGCAAAGGCTGTGCGGCATCTGCCCGGTCAGCCATCATCTCGCCGCCGTCAAGGCGATGGACCATATCGCCGGCTATCACAGCCTGACGCCGACGGCGGAGAAATTGCGGCGGCTGATGCATTACGGCCAGATCCTGCAATCGCACGCCGTGCATTTCTTCCATCTCGCCTCGCCCGACCTGCTGCTCGGCTTCGACAGCGAACCGACGCGGCGCAACATCGTCGGGGTCGCGGCGCAATTTCCCGAGATCGCCCTTCAGGGCGTGCTGCTGCGCAAATATGGCCAGGAGATCATCCGCCATACCTCGGGCAAGCGCATCCATGGCACGGGCGCCATTCCGGGCGGCGTCAACAAGACGCTCACAGCCGCCGAGCGCGAGGAGCTGCGGCGCGAGATCGACATAATGATCGGCTGGGCGCGCGACGCCGTCGGGCTGGTCGCGCAATTGCACGCGACCCGGCCGGACTTCTATGACGCCTTCGGGGAATTCCCGTCCAACATGATGGGCCTCGCCGCGCCGAACGGCGCTCTGGAGCTTTACGACGGGAGCTTGCGCGCCCGCGACGCCTCTGGCGCAATGATTTTCGACCAGGTCCCCTGCTCCGATTACGACAGCCTGCTGCAGGAAGAGGTCAAGCCCTGGACCTATATGAAATTCCCGCATATCCGGTCGCTCGGCGCGGAAGCGGGCTGGTACAAGGTCGGGCCGCTGGCCCGCATCCAGACCTGCGATTTCATCCCCACGCCGCTGGCGGAAGAGGAACGCAAGAAATTCATGGCCCAGGGCGGCGGCAAGCCGCGCCACGGCACTTTGCTGTTCCATTGGGCGCGGATGATCGAGGCGTTGCACGCAGTGGAGACGATCCGCGACCTGCTCGACGATCCCGACATTGTCGGGATCGATCTGATGGGCGAGAAGGGTGAGCGCCACACCGAAGCCGTCGGCGTGATCGAGGCTCCGCGCGGGACCCTGTTCCATCATTATCGCGTCGGCGCGGACGATCTGGTCAGCTATTGCAACCTCATCGTCTCGACCACCAACAACAATCAGGCGATGAACGAGGCGATCCGCAGCGTGGCGAAGGACCATCTCAGCGGCCATGAGGTGACCGAAGGCCTCTTGAACCATATCGAGGTCGCCATTCGCGCCTATGACCCCTGCCTCTCCTGCGCCACCCACGCCATTGGTCAGATGCCCTTGCAGGTCGATCTGCGCGATGCGTCCGGCGCGCTGGTCGGGCGGCGGCGCAAGAATTTTTCCGGCGACGCGGCGTGAGGCTCGTCGTGTTCGGCTGGGGCAATGTTTCTCGCGGCGACGATGGACTCGGGCCGCTGTTGCTGGCGCGGATCGCCGAGGCCAACTGGGCGGACGCAAGTTTGATCGAGGATTTCCAGTTGCAGCTCGAACATGCGCTGGATTTGCAGGGCGCCGATCTGGCCCTCTTCCTCGACGCCGGCAAGGACACGCCCACACCCTTCGCCTTCACGGAAATTCACGCCCGCCACGGCATGACGCACACCAGCCACGCCCTTGCGCCCGAGGCCGTGCTGGGCGTCTATGAAAAGACGCTGGGCAGGAGCCCGCCGACGAGCTTCCTGCTCTGCGTGCGCGGCGAAAGCTTCGAACTCGGCGATGGGCTGAGCGCCGAGGGCGCGGCGCGGCTGGAATCGGCATGGGCCTTTCTGGAGGCGCTCGACCGCAGGCGCGATGTGCAGAGCTGGCGGGCGCGCATAAGCGCAGATCGGCGCGAAAAAAATAAAAATCCGGGCGTTCCGCAATCGCCCGTAGGGGGGAAGTCATGAACGCCGCCTATTGGACCATTCTGCTGCATCTTTGCCTCGCGCTCTGCGCGGGCGGCCTCATCGGGCTGGAGCGCAGCCGTCGCGGCCGCATGGCGGGCCTCCGCGAACATGCGCTGGTCAGCCTCGGCTCGGCCCAGCTCATGATGATCGGCGTCTATTCCTGGCAGGGCGGGATCGTCGAACATCCCTTCGACGGCACGTCGAACCATGTGATTCAAGGCGTGATGAGCGGCATCGGCTTTCTTGGCGCGGGCGGCATTCTGAAGGAAGGCTTTTCCTTGCGCGGCCTGACCACCGCCGCCTCGCTCTGGTGCACCGCGACCATCGGGCTGATGATCGGCCTTGGCTTCCTCTTTCCCGCGCTGGCCACGACGACGCTGACCCTGCTCGCCCTGACCATCCTGCGCTGGTGCGAAGGACTGCTGATCGACAAGCACGAAATCAAGCTGCACTTACGCCAAAACCGCGCCGACGCGATCCATGAGCCGCAGATTGTCGAAATGCTGGCGAAACACCGTTGCGCCGTCTCCTCGCTCAGCGCCCAGGGCGCAGGCGAGGGGCGCTTTCTCGATTATCAGGCGCTGATCAGCACCCCCGACAAGAATGCCAGCCACGGCCTGATCGAGGCGCTGGCGAACGATTCCCGCTTTATCGAATTCAGCCTGACGCCGGTCGGCGATTTCTAGCTTCCGGCCTCATAAAGCCGACGGAACATCGCCAGCGCATCGACATGTCCCAGCTTAGGGTGACGAAAGGCTTGCGGCCGAATGATTCCCGCAGCGCAAACTGGTTTACGGACCTAAAATTCCACGCCGAAGACCATGCGTGCGCGCTGGCGGGAAAGATCGGCCTGGTTCCAGGCTTCGACGCCCTCCGCCGTCAGCGTTCGCGGCGATGACGAAAGCTGCGCCGACCACGCCAGGGAGAGGAAGGCCTTCGGCCCCATTTGCAGATGAAGCGTCGGGCCGGCGTAAAACGCAGAACCGACGCTGTTGCTGAAGCCCAGCGATTGATAGGCCTGATAATATTCGACTTCGCCGCCGACAAATGTGTCGGGCGTGATGCGATAGGACATCGCGCCGGTCACGCCGAACAGAGCCGAGCGGCTCGTTCCGCCATCGGCTTCATTGCTGGCCTCGGGCAGATAGATGATGTTGGTCGCGACCAGCAGCTTTTTCGGGATAAGCTCGGCGTCGAAATAGACGCGGGTCTCCATCGAGTAATTCTTGCCGCGTCCGCCGCTGATATTGTCGATCCGCTCGAATTCCGGCTCCAGCGAGATGGCGAAGCCGAAGGGCGCGTCAATGCCGCGCCGCAGGAAGATATATTTCGGCATCAGGGAGAAGCCGGCGAAATTCACCTGGCCGTGGTTGTCGAGGCCCGGGACGTTGGCGATGTTCAGCCACGAGCCGTAAAGTCCGATCTCATAGCCGAACCGATCCGTCGCAGCGCCCTCGAAGGCGGCCTCCTGCTGGACCGCCTGATAGACGCCGCGCCCCTTCTTGCCGAATCCGGACGTGGTGGTGAATTCCGCTTCCTTGCCGCCCGCCTCGCCGACGTCCGTGCCCTCGGTGAAGCCGAAAAGATGCTTGTCCTCAAAGAAATCCGGTTCGCTTTTCGCGCCGGGACGCGCGTCGTCGTCGTCCTGCGCCAGGGCGGGAGGCGCAAAGGAAAGTCCAACGAAGATCAGAAGCGCCAGTCGGATGATGGTCCTCTCGGCGCCGGTCGTGGCGAACAAACTTCTCTCCCGGAGGGAACCGCGCACGGATTCGCGCGCTAAAGGTCAGGCTAACAGAAAATATCCGGCCGCACGACGCCTATGCAAAGATCCGCGCCCCGGTTCACGGTCGGTTCATTTGGCCGGCATACACTATGCTCACTCATCTGAGGGAGGGTTAAAATGAAAATTTTCGCGAAAGGCCTGATCGTCGCGGGCGCCCTGTTCGGCGCGAGCCTGGTCGGCGCCGCGACGGCGAGCGCGATGCCCATCGCGCCCGACGCTGGCGGCCAGGCGGCCGGCGCGCCGATCGAGACCGTCGGCTGGCGCTGTGGTCCGGGCTGGCACGTGAACCCCTGGGGCCGCTGCGTGCCCAACGGTTACGGCTATGGCGGCGGCTATTACGCCCCCCGCCCCGTTTACCGGCCCTATGCGCCGGTCTATCGTCCTTATGCTCGGCCCTACGCCCGTCCTTACGCCCGGCCCTATGGCGTTTACGGCCATCCCTATCGCCGCTGGTGACAGCTTTTCGCTCGCCGGAGCCGCCCCGGGCGGCTCCGGCGTTTAAAACCTTTCGATCGTGAAGGGTTTCGGATCGGCGAAGGGCGCTTCGCCGGTCATGATTTCCGCCAGCAGCCGGCCCGAACTCGCCGAGAGCGTCAGTCCGTGATGCTGATGGCCAAAATTGAACCATAGTCCCTTGTGACGCGGCGCGGCTCCGATGATCGGCAGCATGTCCGGCAGGCAGGGGCGACGCCCCATCCATGGCTTGGCGTCCAATCTTTCTCCCAACGGAAATAGCTTGCGCGCGACGGGTTCGCTCGCATCGACCTGCGTATAGTCTGGCGGGGAGTCGCGGCGCGCGAATTCCGCGCCCGTGGTCATGCGAATGCCGCGCGCCATGGGCGCGAGCAAAAAACCATTGTCGGCGTCAAGCGCGGGATGATCGAGCCTCGCGCCCTCGCCTGGCGCATAATGCATGTGATAGCCGCGCTTCACCGCCATGGGGAATATATAGCCCAAAGGCCCGGTGACGGCGTCCGCCCAGGGCCCGAGGCAGATCACGGCCTCGCGCGCCAGCAGCGGCCCCTGCTCCGTCTCCACGCCATAGCCCGCGCTGGCGGGGCGGAAAGTCCGGGCGTCGCCGCGCAAAAAGACGCCGCCGCGCTGCTCGAACAGAGCGAGATATTTCTGCGTCAGCGCCAGCGGATCAGTGAGCGAGGCCGGGTCGAGATAATGCACGGCGCCGTGGACGCCATAGAGCGAGGGCTCAACCTTGCGCAGGGCCGCCGCATCATAAAGCCCGACCTTGAGGCCATAGGGCTCGATCTGCCGCGCCAACGCCCGCCCCTTGGCGAAGGTCTGCTCGCTGCGAAACAGTTTCAGCCAGCCGGTCTTGCGGAGCAGGTCCAAAGCGCCCGCCTCCACCATCAGCTTTTCATGTTCGCTCAGGGACTGCTCGATCAGAGGGCGGACGGCCATGGCGTTGCGAAAAGCCCGGTCCGGCGCGGATTCGCGCCAATAGCGGAGCAGCCAGGGCGCGAAATAAGGCATATCGCGCAAATGATAGCGCGCCTCATTGGCGCCATTGACCGCGTAAACCGCCAGCGCGCGCCAGTCGCGGGGGAAGAGATAGGGAAAGATCGAGGCGCGCTCGATCAGCCCCGCGTTGCCGAAGGAGGTCTCCTCGCCGGCGCCGCGCCGGTCCACCAGCGTCACCGCGCGCCCGCGCGCCTGGATTTGCAGGGCGGTCGCCACGCCCACGATCCCGGCGCCCAGCACAAGCACATCGGTCTGACGCATGAAGCATTCCTCAGTCCCGACGCTTCGTCCCGCCGGCCGGCAAGCGCGAGCGTCGCACTTCATATTGGTCTAGCAACGGCGGCGCCAACATGAAGGGCGACAAGAATGACACGGCGCCGCGCGGCCTGTGGACGACAGGCCGCCGATCCTGTAGGAGCGGATCACGATCCAAACCGGCAGGAAATCGCCAAAGTTCGGGGAAACAAAGATGCGCCCGCTGAAAATCGCTCCCTCGATCCTCTCCGCCGATTTTTCCAAACTCGGCGAAGAAATTCGCGCCATTGTCGCAGCCGGAGCCGATATCGTCCATGTCGATGTCATGGATGGCCATTTCGTGCCCAATATCACTATCGGGCCGGATGTCGTGAAGGCCTTGCGCGGCTCGACAGACCGGATTTTCGACGTCCATCTGATGATTTCGCCCTGCGACCCCTATCTGGAGGCTTTCGCGAAAGCGGGCGCCGACACCATCGTCGTGCACGCCGAGGCCGGGCCGCATCTGCATCGCTCGCTGCAGGCGATCCGCGCGCTTGGCAAAAAGGCCGGCGTCTCGCTCAATCCCGGCACGCCCGAAAATGTCGTTGAATATGTGCTCGACGAGCTGGATCTGATCCTCGTCATGTCGGTCAATCCGGGCTTTGGCGGACAGAAATTCATCCCCGCAACGCTGGAGAAGCTGCGCCGCCTCAGGGCCATGATCGGCGGCCGCCCCATCGATCTCGAAGTGGATGGCGGGGTCACGGCCGAAAACGCCAGCGATATCGTCGGCGCGGGCGCCAATTGGCTTGTCGCCGGCTCCGCTGTCTTCAAGGGCGGCCCCGAGCATTACAAGAAGAATATCGACGCCATTCGCCTCGCCGCCCAGATGGCGCGGGGCGAGGTGGTATAACGCAGCCCTTCCCTTCTCCCCTTGCGGGAGAAGGTGGCGCGAAGCGCCGGATGAGGGGTTCTTGACGCGCGGCCCCCTCATCCGTCTCGCCTGCGGCGAGCCACCTTCTCCCGCAAGGGGAGAAGGGAGTCCGGGTAGATATCCGGATTTCGCATAACAAGAGAGACGCCCGATGATCCCCCGCTATTCCCGCCCCGAAATGGTCTCCATCTGGGAGCCGCAGACGCGCTTCAAGATCTGGTTCGAGATCGAGGCCCATGCCTGCGACGCCCTCGCCGAGATCGGCGTGATCCCGAAGGAAAGCGCGAAAAACATCTGGGAAAAGGCCGGGAACGTCGCGTTCGACGTCGATCGCATCGACGAGATCGAGCGCGTCACCAAGCATGACGTCATTGCCTTCCTGACCCATCTGGCCGAGTTCATCGGCCCCGACTCGCGCTTCGTCCATCAGGGCATGACCTCGTCCGACGTGCTCGACACCTGCCTCTCGGTGCAGCTCGCCCGCGCCGCCGACCTTCTCATCAAGGATGTTGACGGCCTGCTCGCCGCCATCGAGCGCCGCGCCTTCGAGCACAAGATGACGCCCAGCATCGGCCGCTCGCATGGCATCCACGCCGAGCCCGTGACCTTCGGCCTGAAAATGGCGGAAGCTTACGCGGAGTTCGCCCGCGCCCGCAAAAGGCTCATCGCGGCGCGCGAGGAAATCGCCACCTGTGCCATTTCCGGCGCCGTCGGCACCTTCGCCAATATCGATCCGCGCGTGGAAGAGCATGTCGCGAAGAAGATGGGCCTGACGCCCGAGCCGGTCTCGACCCAGGTCATCCCGCGCGACCGTCATGCCATGTTCTTCGCCACTTTGGGCGTGGTGGCCTCGTCCATCGAGCGCCTCGCCATCGAGATCCGCCATTTGCAGCGCACGGAAGTGCTGGAGGCCGAGGAGTTCTTCTCGGAGGGCCAGAAGGGCTCCTCCGCCATGCCGCACAAGCGCAATCCGGTGCTGACCGAGAACCTCACCGGCCTCGCGCGCCTCGTGCGCGGCATGGCCGTGCCGGCGATGGAGAATGTCGCGCTCTGGCATGAACGCGACATCTCGCACAGCTCGGTCGAGCGCATGATCGGCCCCGACGCCACCGTGACGCTGGATTTCGCGCTGGTCCGCCTCACCGGCGTGATCGACAAGTTGCTGGTCTATCCGCAGAACATGCAGAAGAATCTCGACCTGCTCGGCGGCCTCGTCCATTCGCAGCGCGTGCTGCTGGCCCTGACGCAGAAGGGCGCCTCGCGCGAGGACGCCTATAAATTCGTCCAGCGCAACGCCATGCCGGTCTGGCGCGGCGAGGGGGATTTCCTCGACCTTTTGAAAAAAGACCCGGACGTCAAAGCTTTGTTGACCGACGCCGAGCTGGAGGAGAAATTCGACCTCGGCTATCACCTGAAGCACGTGGACACGATCTTCGCCCGCGTGTTTGGACGCACCCAGTGAATGACGTCTACCTCCTCGCCGGCGCGGGTCTCCTTGCCGGCGCAATGAACGCCATCGCGGGCGGGGGCTCATTCGTGACCCTGCCGGCGCTGATCACGGCGGGGGGGTCCCGGCGCTCAACGCCAACGCCTCGTCCACCGTGGCGCTGGTGCCGAGCGCGCTGGCCAGCGCCTATGCCTATCGCAAGGACTTCCAGGATTTCGAGGGAGTTCGTTTCCGGGACATGGCGCTGCTTAGCATCGCGGGCGGCGCCTCTGGCGCGCTGCTGCTGGAGGCGACGCCGCAGAGCGTGTTCACGTTCCTCGTGCCCTTCCTGCTGCTGTTCGGCACGCTCGCTTTCGCCTTCGGCCGTCAAGCAGGCGCATTCCTGCGCGAGCGCGTCAAAATCACGCCGCGCATGATGCTGGTCAGCCAATTCATTCTGGGTATTTATGGCGGCTATTTTGGCGGCGCCGTCGGCATCATGATGTTGGCCGCTTGGAGCCTGCTGACCTCCGCCTCCATCGCGGCGATGCAGCCGGCACGCAACCTGCTCAACGCCGCGATGAACGCCACCGCGACCTTGCTGTTCATCGCCGGAGGGCTGGTGTTCTGGAGGCAGACTTTCATCTTGTTCGGCGGCGCCATCATTGGCGGCTATCTCGGCGCCTATTACGCCCGCCGGATCGACCCCGGTCTGGCCCGCATCGTTATTTCCTGCCTCAACGCTGGCATGACCGCCTTCATGTTCTGGCGGACCTTCGGCCACTGAGATTGTTTCTGGGGACTCCCATGCTGAAATCGCTGCTCGCTTTTATCGTTCTCGCCGGCGCCATGACGCTTCCAGCCGAGGCCGCCTCGCGACGGACCAGAACTCCCCAGACCGAGGCGCCGCACCAAAGCCATTTCATGCAGAGGCAGCATGAAAAGCACCGAGCCCGCCATCATCATCCGCACCAGACGCATCGCCGCCCCTGGCATTAATCCGAACCTCGCCGAACTGGTTCAGGCGGCATTCATGCGCTCCGCGCGAAACTGCCCCCAGATCGAAAGATCAATCGGGGAGATCCTCCATGTTTCGCGCGTTTGCCACCGCCATTCTTCTCGCTTCAGGCCTTGTCCTGAGCGCAGCGCCCGCTTCGGCACAGTATTGGGGCGACCAATCTGCTTCGGATCACGACCCGGGCGAACGCCAAGGCTGGGACCGGGACCAGGGCGAGCATCACAATTGGGAGCGCGAACGCAACAACGCCGCCAGATGGGGGCGCGTCGACGACGAAGAGCACGGCTGGGGCCACGATCGCGGCCATCATCACGGCTGGCGGCATCACTGGCGCGAGCGTGAAGATTGGGACCGCGACGGCCATGACGACGACGGCCCCTTTTGACTCTGCGACAGCCGACGCCTGATCCGCTAAACGGAACTGACGGGAGATATTGATGCTGAAATCACTTGTTGTCGCCCTCGCGCTGATCTGCGCGCTGCCGCTTGCGGCCGCGCCTGCCGAGGCGCATGGCTGGGGGCGCCATCACGGATGGGGCCACCATCACGGCTGGAATCGCGGCCATCATTATGGCTGGCGTCATCATCATAGCTGGCGCCATCATCATCACTGGTGAGAATGTTGCGGCGGCCTGTGCCGCCGCGCTCAGAGCCCCTTGCTGAGGCGGTCGAAGGCGATCAGCCTTTCGAGCAAAGCTGGCATCTCGCTGAGCGGGACCATGTTCGGCCCGTCGGAAAAGGCTTCGTCGGGCCGGTCATGGGTCTCGATGAACAGGCCCGCGACGCCGACAGCCACCGCAGCCCGCGCCAAAACTGGCACGAATTCCCGCTGGCCGCCTGAAGAGGTTCCCTGCCCGCCCGGCTGCTGCACGCTGTGGGTGGCGTCGAAAATGACCGGCGCGCCGATTTCCCGCGCCATGATTGGCAATCCGCGAAAATCCGTGACCAGCGTATTATAGCCAAACGAGGCGCCGCGCTCCGTCACGAGAACATCGGGATTGCCCGCGTCATAGATTTTCGCCGCGACGTTTTTCATGTCCCAGGGCGCGAGAAACTGACCCTTCTTGACATTGATGGGCTTGCCGGTCGCCGCCGCCGCCAGCAGCAGATCGGTCTGGCGGCAGAGGAAGGCCGGGATCTGTAACAGGTCCGCGACCTCGGCCACCGTCGCGCATTGCTCCTTCTCATGCACGTCAGTGACGACGGGCAGCCCGAACTCGCGCTTGACCTCTTCGAAGATCCGAAGCGCCGCGTCGAGGCCAACGCCGCGCCGGCCCGAGGCCGAGGTGCGATTGGCCTTGTCGAAGGAGGATTTGAACACGAAATCCATGCCGAGCTTTTCCGTCAGCGCGGAAAGTTGTTCGGCCATGAACAGGGCGTGGTCGCGGCTTTCCAGCGCGCAGGGACCGGCGATCAGCGCAAGCGGCAGATCATTGCCGAAATGCGCCGCGCGCGCGCCCGCGCCGATCGTGACATTCCCATGTTTCCGCGCTTCCGACATCCTGTCTCCAATCAAGCCTGCTCGAAGGCGACAGCGACGCCCTCGATAGTTTCGGCCAGCAACCGGCCCGCCTGCTGGCGCGGCGATAGGCCCTTCGCGCGCAATACCGCTTCCGTTTCGGCGAGGTCCTTGACCGCGAAAACAAGGCCGGCGACGCGAAAGCCTTCCGCCGCCGGCGCCACGCCGAAGCGAAAAGCGAAAGCCGGCGCGCTCAGGACATCGAGGCGCGTCCCGCCGTCGAGGCGGATTTCGAGCCCAGCCGAAGTCGCCAGCATTTCGCGCTGGCCGGTGAATGCCGACAAATATTCCGCATGATCGGCCGGACCATCGGCAAGAGCCGCGACGGCGCGAAGGCCGAGGACGCCATTGGGATGGCGCGGCGCCTCAGTCGCACGCGCCGCCGACAGCTCGAAGGAGGACGCGGCCGGGTCAGCCGGTGTCGCCGGCGCGGCGACTTCATCGGCGCTCAACCCGACCGAAGCCCGTCGCGCGGCCGCATCTTTCGACGCGACGAAGTCCAGCGCCACGCCGTCGGCCAGCGCAATGGCGGCGCCGCTTGCGTCGAGCGCAAAGCCCAGCCGCGCCCATGCCTGAGCGAGGTCTTGCGGGCGGGAGGCGGCGAGCGCGACGTGAACGAGTTTTCTCGGCATGATCCATTCGGCTTGGTTGGCGCCGGACCTTATCGGCCAATCGAAAGACGCAGGCAAGTTTTCACTCCGGCGTCAGTCGCCGGTTCCGGCGGCGCGCCGCGCGCTCAATATCCCGGCGACGAGTTTTGTTCCGGGCAGAGCCGCGCCGCCCGGGCCGGGCATGGCGGCGACATCCTCCGCGCCAAAGCCTTTGCCGCAGGCCGAGCAGACCAGCCTCGGCTGGAACTGGCAGCCGCAGCTCTTGTGGCGAAACAGGATCGGCGCGCCCTGTTCCGGCTGGGCCCAGCGGTCGCCCCAGGCCGTGAGCGCCAGCAGGATCGGAACGAGGTCCCGCCCTGCTTCCGTCAAGACATATTCGAAGCGAGGCGGACGCTCCTGATAGGCGCGGCGCTGGATCACGCCATTTTCCTCAAGCGCCTTGAGCCGCCGCGTCAGCAGGTTGCGCGACACGCCGAGGTCTTCCGCCAGCGCGTCGAAACGGCTCACGCCCAGGAAGAGATCGCGCAGCACGAGCGGCGTCCACCAGTCGCCGATCAGTTCCAGAGCGCGCGCCAGCGAACAGCGCATTTCCGCGAAACTCGTTCTTTCCATGCTCCCAATTTAGTGAGTTGCATCATTGAACGCAATCGGCCATTTTTGGGTTCATTCATTGAACCTTAACCATAATCTCCGGAAAAGCCGATGTTTCACGCCATTGCCCGGCGTCAGATCAACGCCCTTTTCGAGGCCGTCGGGCGCGCCGACGCAGCGCCTGTGCTGGTCGCCTTCGCCAGCCAGTTCACGCACAGCTTTCTGGGGCGCTCGGCTTTAGGCGGAACCCGCCATTCCCTCGCGGCGACAGGGCTCTGGTACGAGCGGCTCTATCGTCTTCTGCCGGGGATAAAATTCGATATAGCGACGATCACGCTCGCCGGCCCACCGTGGAACACTCTGGCCGTGGTCGAATGGCGCGAGAGCAATGACGGCGCGGACGGCGTGAAGACCGAGAATTTCGGCTGTCACGTCGCGCGGATTTCATGGGGGAAGATGGTGTCGCTGGCGATCTGCCCGGACACAGCGGGGCTGCAGACGACGCTCGATCGCCTCGCCACGGCGGGCTTCGCCGAGGCGCACGCCCCGCCAATCGAGGATTGAGCTTGGCTTACACCAGCCGGCTTTGCGCCTTGGCGGCGGCGATGAAGCTGGCGAAGAGCGGATGCGGCTCGAAGGGGCGCGATTTCAGCTCGGGGTGATATTGCACCCCGACGAACCAGGGGTGATCCGCAAGCTCCACTGTTTCGGGCAGGAGCCCGTCCGGCGACGTTCCCGCGAAGATCAGGCCGCAATTTTCCAGCCGCTCGCGATAACCCATGTTGACTTCATAGCGGTGGCGATGGCGCTCGGAAATATGGGTCGTCCCATAAATTTCGGCGATCTTCGAGCCGGGCTTGAGCGAGGCCGCATAGGCGCCAAGGCGCATGGTGCCGCCGAGATCGCCGCTGGCCGAGCGAATCTCCAGCTCATTGCCGCGCATCCATTCGGTCATCAGGCCGACGATGGGCTCCGGCGTCGGGCCGAATTCCGTAGACCCAGCCTGCTTGATGCCGGCAAGCGAACGCGCCGCCTCAATCACCGCCATCTGCATGCCAAAACAAATGCCGAAATAAGGCACATTGTGCTCGCGCGCGAAACCTGCCGCCGCGATCTTGCCTTCCGTGCCGCGCGCGCCAAAACCGCCCGGCACCAGAATGCCGTGGACATGCTCCAGATAGGGCGACGGGTCCTGATGCTCGAAGATCTCGGCCTCGATCCAGTCGAGATTGACCTTCACGCGGTTGGAAATGCCGCCATGGGCCAACGCCTCGATCAAGGACTTATAGGCGTCTTTGAGGCCGGTATATTTGCCGACGATGGCGATTGTGACCTCGCCCTCGGGATTATGCACCGCCTCCGTCACGGCGTTCCAGCGGCCCATGTCGGGGCGCGGCGCCGGCTCGATGCCGAAGGCCGCCAAAACCTCGTGATCAAGCCCCGCCGCATGATAGGCGCGCGGCACGTCATAGATCGAGGAGACGTCGAGCGCCTCGATCACCGCCGATTCACGCACATTGCAGAACAGGCTGAGCTTGCGGCGCTCGTCGGCGGGAATGGAGCGGTCGGCGCGGCAGAGCAGGATGTCGGGCTGGATGCCGATGGAGCGCAGCTCCTTGACCGAATGCTGGGTCGGCTTGGTCTTCACCTCCCCCGCCGAGGGGATGTAAGGCAGCAGGGTCAGATGGATATAGACGCAATGCTGGCGCGGCAGGTCGTTGCCGAGCTGGCGGATCGCCTCCAGGAAGGGCATGGCCTCGATGTCGCCGACCGTGCCGCCGATTTCAACCAGCACGAAATCATAGCCGGAATTGCCGTCGAGGATGAATTCCTTGATGGCGTTGGTGACGTGGGGAATCACCTGCACCGTGCCGCCGAGATAATCGCCGCGCCGCTCGCGCGTGATGATGTCCTGATAGATGCGGCCGGTGGTGATATTGTCCATGCGATTGGCCGAGCGGCCGGTGAAGCGCTCGTAATGGCCCAGATCAAGATCGGTTTCGGCGCCGTCGTCAGTGACGAAACACTCGCCGTGCTGATAGGGCGACATCGTGCCCGGATCGACATTGAGATAGGGGTCGAGCTTGCGCAGCCGCACCGTATAGCCTCGCGCCTGCAGCAGAGCGCCGAGCGCCGCCGAGGCCAGGCCCTTGCCAAGGGAGGAAACCACGCCGCCGGTGATGAAAATATACCGCGCCATCGCGAGGCCCTCAGCTTTGAGCGGGACGCGGCGCGGGGGCGCCGGTCGACCGTGGGGATTCCAATGGTTTCATTTAACCGAAGGGCCGGAAAACCGGCCCCTCGAAAAACGCGAACTTACTGCGACCGCGGCGGGGCCGGAACGGGTTCCGGCGCGGGCGGGGCCGTCTTCTCCAGCTGCTTCAGCTGATCGAGCACCGTGCCTTTCGGCTGATCGGCGCCCTTGGACTGATCGCTCGTCGAGGCCGGTCCGGCGGCTGGCGATTCGAAGATGGATTTGCTGGCGTGAGTGTAGGAGGCCAGAATGGTCAGCCCCAGACTGGTCATGAAGAACAGGGTCGCGAGGATCGCCGTCGCCCGGGTCAGCGCATTGGCCTGGCCCCGGCCCGTGAAAAACCCGCCGGAGCCGCCGCCCATGCCCAGCGCGCCGCCTTCGGAGCGCTGCAGCAGGACCACGGCGATCAGCGCCACGACAATGAGAAGGTGAACGACGATCAGAACCGTCTGCATATTACCGTCCTTGGCGCCGATCCGCTGGAAAAAGCCGCTTTCCGGCGGAAGGCTGTTGAGAAAGCTTGATAAACCACAAAAGCCGCCGCAAACCGGCGGCGGCGCAAGATTGGGCGGGTCTTAACGCAAAATTCCGCCCTTGGGAACCCCGCACAGGGCTCAGCCGTAAACCGAAACGATGCCCAGAAAATCCTTGGCGGTGAGGCTCGCCCCGCCGACCAGCGCGCCATTGACGTTTTCGACCGCCATCAGTTCGGCCGCGTTAGAGGCCTTGACGGAGCCGCCGTAAAGGATTCGCACCGCCGCGCCATGGTCCGGCAGCAGGTCGATCAGCTCGCGGCGGATGAAGCCATGGACTTCGGCGACATCCTGCGGGGTCGGCGTGAGACCGGTGCCTATGGCCCAAACCGGCTCATAGGCGACCACCAGATTTGCCGCCGTCGCGCCATGGGGCAGCGAGCCGGCCAGCTGGCCGCCGACGACAGCGAGCGTCTGGCCCGAATCGCGCTGGAGATGGGTCTCTCCGACGCAGACGATGGCCACGAGCCCGGCGCGCAGGGCGCCTTCCGCCTTGGCGCGCACGATAGCGTCGCTCTCGGCATGATCGGCGCGGCGCTCGGAATGGCCGACGATGGCGAATGTCGCGCCCGCGTCCTTGAGCTGCTCGGCGGAAATATCGCCGGTATGGGCGCCCGACGCCTTGGCGTGGCAGTCCTGCCCGCCAATGGCGAGCTTGCCGCCGGCCGCCGCGACCGCCCCGGAAATCAGGGTCGCGGGCGGGCAAATCAGAACGTCCGCGCCGGGCGTCGCCGCCGCCGCGTCGGCGATGGCGGAAATTTCGACCAGGGACGCATTCAAACCATTCATTTTCCAATTGCCGGCGGCGAGCGGACGGATCGTGGTCATGTCATTTCCCCCAATGTGCCGCGCTCCGATTAGCAGAGGAGAAAACCTTTGCACAGGGGACGAATTGCAGCAGGCTCGGCTCGCGCTTCGCCGCCCATGGCGCGGAACTTGCCTGATGAGAGGCGGGAGCTTCTCCGGCCACGCGGAAAGACCGCCAGTTTGGCGTCTCGCACAGGCCGTCCGTGCCGTCGCAGCAGGGTTTTACCCGTTTTGTCGGGAAAGCTCCACTATCCGCCATGACAGATTGGTCGCCGCCGACGCGAGGCTGGCGCGTATCCGCGCGCCTCAGGCCGGCCGCCGCCTCGATTCTCCCCGAATTCGCCTGCCGCTGACGTCTTGAATGTCTCAAGAAGAGCGGATTTCCCGAAAGCCGATCATGACCTCCATCGAAACCACCGCCTTCCAGCGTCTCGAAACTGAAGACCGCCTGGTGAAACCCGCCCATAACGGCCCGACCCATAGCGCGGGCCGATACGGCTTTCGCGGCGAAATCGCCCTGACCAAGGATCCGGAAGTGCTTCTGACCGCCGTTTTCGCGGCGTCGCAGGACGGAGTCGAAGGCCTTTCCTTCCTTGCCGGCCAGCTCGGCAGTTTCAGCGAATTGCCGACCCTCGTGACGGCGCTCGACGGCGCCCTGACTCCCGCTGGAAAATATTTCATCTATGTCGGCGACGTGAAGCGCGGCGACCGCTACCAGGTCACGTTCGGCGATTCGTCGCTTTACGTCCTGCCCTATGACGACGTCTCGGTTTATAACGAGCTGATCGACTTCCTTTATCTCGACAAGATGAAGATGAAGAAATTCGACACGGCCGCGAAAATCGACGCCATCGCCGATGGCGCCGCCAGCTATTCCGAAACCTTCCCCAAGGTCACCTATGAGGAAGGCCTGAACCGCATCTGACCCGCGACGCCTGCAAACCGTGTCCCCGCCGTCCGCGCCCCCTCGCGGACGGCGGGCTTGCGCACAGCGTGTCGGGGCGCATGGCCCCTGCCCGGCTCGACCGGATTCCCGTCGCCGCAAGCCGATTGCGGCGACGCTTTATTGGATTGCCTGCGGCGCTTTTTTAATGGATTGCCTGCGGCGGTTGGCGTTTCTATAGTCCCGCGCTCTCAGCCGCCCGTTCGAATCCGGCGCCAAAACAGGAAATGCTCCATGCTCGATGGTCTCCGGATCATGTCGAAGAATATTTTCGGCCGGACCCTTCTTGCGGTCTTCGCCGCGCTGATCGTGATCGGCTTCGGCTTTTTCGGCATTCGCGACGTGTTCACCAATTTCCGGGCCAATCAGCTGGCGACCGTCGGCGACGCGGAGATCAGCGTCGCGCAGTTCCGCAATGATTACCAGTCCGCTCTCCAGCGCGCGCAGCGTCAGGCCAAGCGCGCCATCACCAATGACGAGGCGCGCCAGATGGGGCTCGACCGCCAGGTCCTGTCGCAATTGCTCACCGGCGCCGCGCTGGATCAGGACTCCAAAAAGCTCGGCCTCGCCCTGTCCTCCGCCGAAATCGCCCGGCTCATCAAGGCCGAGAAAATGTTCGCCGGCCCCACCGGCGCCTTCGACCAGGCCCGCATGAACGAAATCCTGCGCGACAATGGCTATACCGAGGCCAGCTATCTCCGCGAGCAGCGCGAATTCGCCCTGCGCCAGCAGATCGCCGACGCCGTCACCGGCGCATTGAAAGCGCCTGAAGTCCTGCTCGCCGCCGTCAATTCCTTCACCAGCGAGACCCGCAAGGCGGAATACTTCGTGCTGCCCGCGCCCGATCTCGCCAAGGCGGCCGCGCCCACGGACGAGGCCGTGAAGGCCTATTATGACCTCCGCAAGGAAGGCTATCGCTCGCCCGAGTTTCGCAAGGCGAATGTGCTGATGTTGTCGCCGGCCGATGTCGCGAAGACGATACAGATTTCCGACGAAGCAGCGAAAAAGGTCTATGACCAGACCGCCGCGCAGCGTTTCATCGCCCCCGAAAAGCGCACGATCGCCCAACTGACCTTCCCCAGCGAAGCTGACGCCGCCAAGGCGCGGGCGCGTATTGATGCGGGCGAAAGCTTCGACGCCGTGGCCGCCGACAAGAATGCCGGCGGCGTGCTCGCCGACATTGGCGCGACGACCCGGGCCGCCATGTTCGACAAGGGCGTCGCGGACGCCGCCTTCGGCCTGTCGCAGCCCGGCGTGACGCGGCCGATTCCCGGCAAGTTCGGCGTGGTGCTGGCGAATGTTTCCCAAATTGAGCCGGGCGCGACCAAGCCGTTCGACGAGGTCAAGGAACAGATCAAGGGCGAACTCGCGCAAGCGCAGGCCAAGGGCGACACGCAGGCCTTGCATGACAAGATCGAGGACCTGCGCGCCTCCGGCAAGACGCTCGCCCAGGCGGCCGAGGCGCTCGGCCTGCAAACCCAGACCTATCTCACGGACGCCTCGGGCGCCGGCAAGGGCGAGGCCGGGCAACCCGGCGCGCCAATTCCCGCGCTCGCCGCCGCGCCCGAACTGGTCAAGGCGATCTTCGCCTCGGACGTCGGCGTGGACAATGAAGCCGTCACGCGCAAGGACGGCGGCTTCTCCTGGTTCGAGATCAACGCTGTCGAGACGTCGCGCCAATTGTCGCTGGACGACGTCCGTCCCTTGCTCGTCAAGGCTATTCAGGAGAGCGAGGCGCAAAAGGCTCTGGCCGCAAAAGCCAATGAACTGGCGCGCAAGATCGATTCGGGCGAAAGCCTCGCCACGCTCGCCGCCGCCAATAATGCGGCGGTCGAGCAGGCGTCCGGCGTCAAGCGCTCCGACGCGCCGGGCCTGGCGCCGGCCGCCGTGCAGCAGATATTCGGCACGCCGGTCGGCGGCGCCGGCGTCGCGCTGGCCGATCGCGGCGGACGCATCGTGTTCAAGGTGCTCGACGCGACGACGCCCCCGATCGACCTGAAAAGCCCCGTGCTGGCCGGGCTTGTCCCACAGCTGGATACGAGCCTGGCCGACGATCTGTTCAGCCAATATGTCTCCGGCCTGCAAACGCAACTGGGCGTGCGCGTGAACCAGACCGCGCTGCGCGCGGCTGGCGGGCAGGAATAAGGGGAACCGACGGATGTTTCTGCCCGAATATGACGCTTTCGCCGGGCGTTATGAGGCTGGCGAGCCGTCGCTGGTCAGTCTGCGGCTGGTCGCTGACCTCGAAACCCCGGTTTCCGCCTTTCTGAAGCTCTCGCACGGACGCGCGGGCGACGTCTTCCTGCTCGAATCCGTCGAAGGCGGCTCCGCGCGCGGACGTTACTCCATGATCGGGCTGGACCCTGACCTGATCTTCCGGGTGCAGGGCGGCAAGGCCGAGATCAACCGCGACGCGCGGCGCGACCGCGAGGCTTTCACTCCCTGCAAGGGCAAGCCGCTCGACGCCCTGCGCGCCCTGCTCGACGAATCGGCCATTCCGGCTTTTCCCGGCCTGCCGCCCATGGCGGCCGGCGTGTTTGGCTATCTCGGCTATGACATGGTGCGTGAGATGGAGCGGCTGGCCCCGGCCAAGCCCGATCCGATCGGCACGCCGGACGCTTTGCTGGTGCGCCCCACCCTGATGGCTGTGTTCGACTCCGTGCGCGACGAGATCTGGCTGGTGACGCCAGTACGCCCGCAGAACGGCGCCAGCGCCAAGGCGGCCTATGAAAGCGCCGTCGCCCGGCTGGAAGAAGCCGTCGCGACGCTGGAAGGCCCGATGCGCCACGAAGGCCAGGCCGCCGACGCCTTGCTGCTCCAAAGCCACCAGCCGGACTCCAACACCAGCGAAGCCCAGTTTCTCGACATGGTCGAGCAGGCCAAGTCCTATATCCGCGCCGGCGACATTTTCCAGGTCGTGCTGTCGCAGCGATTCACCTCGCCCTTCCAGCTTCCGGCCTTTGCGCTCTACCGGGCGCTCCGACGCGTCAATCCGGCGCCTTTCCTGTGCTATCTGGATTTCATGGATTTCCAGATCGTCTGTTCCAGCCCGGAGATCCTGGTGCGGGCGCGCGAGGGCAAGGTCACCATCCGCCCCATCGCCGGGACGCGCTGGCGCGGCGAAACGCGCGAGCAGGACGAGGCGCTGGAGCACGAATTGCTCGCCGACGAAAAAGAGCGCGCCGAGCATCTCATGTTGCTCGACCTCGGCCGCAACGACGTCGGCCGCGTGGCGGAAATCGGCAGCGTGAAGGTGACGGAGCAATTCGTCGTCGAACGCTACAGCCATGTCATGCATATCGTCTCAAACGTCGAAGGCAGGCTCGACGCGAGCCGCGACGTGATCGATGCGCTCAGCGCGGGCTTTCCCGCCGGCACGGTTTCCGGCGCGCCGAAAGTGCGCGCCATGGAGATCATCGACGAGCTGGAAATCGACAAGCGCGGCATTTACGGCGGCTGCATCGGCTATTTCGGCGCCTCCGGCGAAATGGACACCTGCATTGTTCTGCGCACTTCCGTGGTAAAGGACGGCAAGATGCATGTTCAGGCCGGGGCCGGAATCGTCTATGATTCCGATCCGGCGAGCGAGCAACGCGAATGCGTGAACAAGGCGCGCGCCTTGTTCCGCGCGGCGGAGGAAGCCCTGCGCTTCGCCTCAACGGCGAGGCGGGGGCAGTGAAGTCTCCGCACGAAACTCAAATAGATCGGTAGAAAATTGACTTTTGAAAACGCCAGCCCCGCGCTGGCCCGAGCGCTCGCGGCGCATGACTATCTGAAACCCACCCCGGTCCAGGCCGCCGTGATGAAGCCCGAGGCCGAGGGCCGCGACATTCTCGTCTCGGCGCAGACCGGCTCCGGCAAGACCGTGGCCTTCGGCCTCGCCATGGCTTCCGACCTTATTGGCGCCGGCGAAACTGTTCCCGACGTCGGCGCGCCGCTGGCCCTCGTCATCGCCCCGACCCGCGAACTGGCCCTGCAAGTGGCGCAGGAGCTGCGCTGGCTCTATTCGCAGTCCGGCGCGCGCATCGTCGCCTGCGTCGGCGGCATGGACCCCCGCGCGGAGCGCCGCGCGCTGGAAGCCGGCGCGACCATCGTCGTCGGCACGCCGGGCCGCTTGCGTGACCATCTGGAACGCCGCGCCCTCGACCTCTCGCGCCTCGCCGTCGCCGCGCTCGACGAAGCCGACGAAATGCTCGACATGGGCTTCCGCGACGATCTGGAATTCATCCTCGACGCCACGCCGGAAGGCCGCCGCACCCTGCTGTTCTCGGCGACCATGCCGAAAAGCATCGTCGCCTTGGCCCGGAAATACCAGCGCAACGCCCTTCGCATCGAGGCCGTGGGCGATGTGGGCGGTCACGCCGACATTGATTACCGCGCCGTCCGCGTCGATCCGCGCGAGACGGAAAAGGCGGTCATCAACCTCTTGCGCTATTACGATTCCCCGACCGCCATCGTGTTCTGCAACACCCGCGATTCCGTGCGCCATCTGCAAGCCAGCTTGCAGGAGCGCGGCTTCTCCGCCGCGCTTCTTTCCGGCGAACTCGGCCAGCACGAACGCAACCTGTCCATTCAGGCACTGCGCGACGGCCGCGCGCGGGTTTGCGTCGCCACCGACGTCGCGGCGCGCGGCCTCGACCTGCCGACGGTCGGCCTCGTCATCCACGCCGACCTGCCCCATGACGCGGAAGCCCTGCAGCACCGTTCGGGCCGCACAGGTCGCGCCGGGCGCAAAGGCGTAAGCGTGTTGATGGTTCCGCCCAAGGCGCGCCGCCGCGCGGAAAGCTTGCTGGCCCAGGCCAATGTCGCGGCGGAATGGGCTTCGCCGCCGACGGCCGACGACATCAAGCGGCTCGACCGCGAACGCATGGCGCGCGACGAGGCCTTCCAGAACGAGCTGACCGACGAGGAAAACGAGATCGCGGCCCTGCTGCTGGCCGAGCACGGCCCGGAAAAATGCGCCGCGGCGCTGGCGCGCCTGCTGCTCGCCCGCCTGCCACAGGCCGAAGAAGTCGTCGACCCGGGCGTTGGGCCGGACTTTTCCGCGCCCGCCAAGGGACCGCGCGCCGGAAAGGCCCCGCTGCCCGGCGCGGTCTGGTTCCGTCTCGACATTGGCCGCGCCAAGAATGCCGATCCGAAATGGATGCTGCCCATGCTGTGCCGCAATGGCGGCGTCACCCGCGCCGACATCGGCGCGATCCGCATCTTCCCTCAGGATAGCAAGGTCGAGATCGCGGGCGAGGTCGCGGAAACCTTCCTGAAGAACATGCGGCGGCCCGGCGGCGAAAACATCCGCGTCGAGCGGATCGGCCCTGCCGGCGACAGCCCGGCGCCGTCCGACTTTGGAAAACCCAAGGGCAAGAAGCCTTACAAAGGCTCCAAACCACATCAATAACTTGTCACAAGATACTGAGTTAGCTCGTCTTTAATCTTCACGCGGTCGCATGACGCCAGAAAGGAAGCTGAGCATGACGGTCGCCGCCCTCAATGCCCTGGCGCCGGTCGTCCTGCTCATTAGCCTTGGCTATTCCCTGAAGCGCTTCCGCGTTCTCGACGAGGCTTTCTGGCCGCAGGCCGAGCGTATCAGCTATTTCGTCCTGCTGCCGACCCTGTTTTTCCATGGGATGGCGACAGCGGATATTGGTGAGTTGCCGGCCGGCCGGCTCTCCTGCGCGCTCATCGGCTCGACGCTGGCGCTCTCCGCGCTGATCGTCGCGGCTCGCCCGCTGATCCGAACCGACGGCGCCGGTTTCACCTCGGTTTTCCAAGGCGGAATCAGGTTCAACAATTATATCGGCCTGATGATGGTCTCGGGTCTGCTGGGCACGAAGGGCATCGCCTATGCCGCCATTTGCAACGCCGCGCTTGTGCCGACCGTCAATGTCCTCGCGGTGCTGGTGTTCGCGCGCTACGGCGAAGTGCGGCTGTCGCCGCTCCATGTGCTGCGGCAAAGCGTGACCAATCCGCTTGTGCTGAGCTGCCTCGGCGGCCTCGCCTTTCATATGGCGGGCTTTTCACTTCCCTTCGGCGTTGAGCCGGCGATGAAGGCGCTGGGCGGCGCGGCTTTGCCACTTGGCCTGCTCTGCGTCGGCGCGGCTTTGCGCTTTTCGGGCATTGGCGGCTGGGCGCAACCCATTTTCGCCTCGTCGCTGTTCAAGTTTGCGGCGGCGCCCGTCATCACCTTCCTGGCCGTGCGAACTGTCGGGCTGCCATCGACACCCGCCTCCGTCGCCCTGCTCTACCAATCGCTGCCCACAGCCTCTTCAGCCTATATTTTGGCGCGGCAAATGGGCGGCGACGCGCCCCTGATGGCGGGCATCACCGCCGCCCAGACCATCATGGCCGCCGCGACCATGCCCCTCACGCTGGGGCTGCTGGCGTCGGGGTGATTGAAGGCCTCATTCCTCCGGCAGGTCGGAGGCGAAAGCCTCGTTCAGCGGCTCTTCGCCCAGAGGCTCCTCGTCTTCCAGCAACCCCGCGTCGTCGCGCGGTTGCGGCACGCCAAAGCCCTTGGGCAGGCGGCCGTCGAACAGGCCCGCCGCCTTGAGTTCGTCGAGGCCCGGCAGGTCGGAAATCTGCTCGAGGCCGAAATGCAGCAGAAAATTTTCCGTCGTACCATAGGTCACGGGGCGTCCGGGCGCGCGGCGGCGGCCGCGCAGGCGCACCCAGCCGGTCTCCAGCAACACGTCCATCGTGCCTTTCGACAGCGCGACGCCGCGAATATCCTCGATCTCGGCGCGGGTCGCTGGCTGGTGATAGGCGATGATCGCCAGCGTCTCCATGGCGGCGCGCGAGAGCTTTCGCGGCTCCTGCTGTTCGCGTTGAAGCGCCCAGGCGAGGTCCGGCGCGGTGCGAAACATCCATTTCTTGCCGACCCGCACCAGATTCACGCCGCGCGACACATATTCGGCCTTGAGATAGGCCAGAGCCGGGGCGAGCGCCGCGCCCTGCGGCAGGCGCTTGATCATTTCGTCCTCGCTCAAAGGCTCGGTCGCGGCGAAAATCAGCGCCTCGCACAGCCGCATGACCTCGCGCTGCGCTTCGTCGGGCGTTTCGCGGGCCAGATAAGCGGCGGCGTCGGCCGCCTTGAGGTCAAACAGGGACTCTTGATCCGCCAAACCCGGTCACTCCGCCGCGAGCGCCTGCCGGCGCCGAAGCCAGAGCGGCGCGAAGGCGCGGTCCTGCCGCAGGTCGATCAGCCCTTCCTTGACCATTTCTAGCGAGGCCGAAAAGGTCGAGGCGCGCACCGTGCGCGCCTGGGCGGGCGTGGCGACCCAGGCGATCAGATAATCATCGAGCGTCGTCCATTCCACCGCCATGCCGACGATCCGCTCCAGCGCCTCGCGGGCCTCGGCCAGAGACCAGACCTGCCGCGTCTTGAGCGAGACATGCGACAAGGCTTGTTTCTGCCGCTGTATGGCATAGGCGGAGAGCAGATCGAACAGACTCGCCCGATAGAGCGGCGCGTTGATGATGTCCAGCCCCTCCGGGGCGCCGCGCAGAAAAAGGTCGCGGCCAAGACGCGGGCGCTCGGTCAGACGCTCCGCCGCCGCGCGGATCGCCTGCAGCCGCTTCAGGCGCCGGGCGAGGCTCGCCGCCAGCTCCCGTGGGTCCGGCTCCTCCGCCTTGGGCGGCGCCGGCAGCAGCAGGCGCGATTTGAGATAGGCCAGCCACGCCGCCATGACGAGATAATCGGCTGCCAACTCAAGCCGGACGCGGCGCGCGGCCTCGATGAATTCGAGATATTGCTCGGCCAGCGCAAGGACGGAAATACGGCTCAGGTCAACCTTCTGGCGACGCGCAAGCTCAAGCAGCAGGTCGAGAGGGCCTTCATAGCCGTCCACATCGACCCGGAAATCCGCTTCGCCTTCCGCGCGTTCGTCGCCCGCCGTCTCGAATTCCGCCTCGGCCCTGTCAAGGCCGCCGGAGGCGACGCGGCCGGGGACGTTGTCGTTCACCCGCTCCATATATCGCTGTCTGCTCCACTCCGCTTGCGATGCGAATCAGGCTTTCAGCGTGGGCGAATCAGGCCAGAGCCGCAAGCGCCGAAAGCAGTTCCGCCCGCGCTTCCACAGGATCGAACCCCTCGGCGCCCGCAAAAGCGGCGGAAACCTGCGCCCGCGCCCGCTCGACGCGGTGCAGCGCCTTGCCCGCGAGGACGGGCGAGGCCTGGGCCACGGCGCCCGCTTCGGTCAAGTCGCCATTGCAATGCAAAGCAAGATCGACACCAGCCGCGAAGGCCCGCGCGGCGCGCTCGAAAAAGCGCCCGTCGAGCGCCTGCATGGAAAGATCGTCAGTCATCAGCAGGCCATCGAAGCCGATCTCGCCGCGTACGACCTCCTCGATCACCATGCGCGAATGCGTCGCCGGATGCGCCGGATCGAGCGCCTCATAGATCACATGGGCTGTCATGGCCGCCGGAAGTTCGGCATTGGCGCGGAATGGCGCGAAATCCGTCTCCAGTTCGGCGCGCGAGACATGCACGCGCGGCAGCTCGAGATGGCTGTCCGCCGTCGCGCGGCCGTGGCCGGGGACATGTTTCATCACCGGCATGACGCCGCCGGCCATCAAACCCTGCGCTGCGGCGCGGCCAAGCCGCGCGACATCGGCCGGATTGTCGGCATAGGCGCGATCGCCGATCACGCGATGCGATCCCGGCGCCGGCGTGTCGAGCACCGGCAGGCAGTCAACATCTATGCCCACAGCGCGAAGATCTTCCGCGATCAGACGCGCGCCAAGCGTTGCAAGGCGGGCGTCGTCGCCGGGAACCCGCCCGAAAGCGGCGGCGGCCGGATAGACCGGCCAATGCGGCGCGGTCAGGCGCTGCACGCGCCCGCCTTCCTGATCCACCAGCACGGCGGCATCTGCGCCGAGCAAGTCGCGGAAGGAGTCCGTCAAGGCCCGAACCTGCGCGGGGCTATCGATATTGCGCCGGAACAGAATCAGCCCCCACGGCCGCGCCTCCTTGAAGAAAGCGCATTCGTCGGGGCTGAGCTCAAATCCGGCGCAGCCGGCGATAAAGGCGTGAAAGGTCATGAGGCGTCAGTTTTTCGCCACAAAGCAATTCCCGCCCTGGGCCTTGATAGCCGTACACATGGACTTGGCGCTTTCCTCGGTCAGACGGCCGACGCGGACGCGATAGACAGTCTTGTCGCCGATCTTGGCCTGCACGAAGCTCGGGCGATGGCCCTGCAGCGCGCTGGAATATTTGGCCGAAAGCGAGTTCACCGCCGCGCGGGCCTCGGCTTCGCTCGGCGTTCCGGCGAGCTGGACGGCGAAGCCGCCGGCTTCGCCCGGCGCGTTCGCGGCGACCTTCACGGGCTGCTGCGGTTTGGCGGCGTCAGGTTTGGCGGCCTGCGGATGCGCCGGCGCCTTCAGGGCCGCCTCCGTGGTGGACGTGGCGCGCTCGGTCGTTTTCGGAGCGGGCGTCCGGGTCGAAGGCGCGGCGGCAGCGCTCGACGGCGGGGCGCCGGCGGCAAGCGACGGCAATGTGCGGGCGACCGGCGCCGGGGCGGCGGCGTTGTCGATGACTGTGCCATCGGCGCGCACCGAAACGGTCTTGACCTTCTTGGCCGTCGGGAAAATCGCGTCGGCGTGCTGCGGCTGGGCCGGAGCGCCGGTGGGCGAAGGCGGCGCGGGCGTATCCACGCCGGCCGCGCCGCCGACGACGCGGGCGTTCTTCACCGTCACGCCGAGATCGGCGGGCTGCTCGGAACTGCCGGCGACCTTGGAGACATTGCCGTTGCTCTTGCGGTCGAACAGGGCCTGGCCAGCGGGCGCAGCGGCGTTGTCGGACGCGGCCGGCTTGACCTTGGCGGGGTCGCTGTCGGCCTGGATCGTGACCACGTCCTGATTGGCGGATTTTCCGCGCAACGCCAGCGTTCCGCCAATAGTGAGAACGCCGAGGCCGAGCACGGCGCCCATGCCGAGCATCACCTTGCGCCGGAAGTCGGGCGGGGGCGGCGCGGAGGCCTGCTCTTCGAAAGCGGCGGGCCAGTCCTGCTGCCCCGAGGGCTGGGCCTGCGGCTCAGGCGCCCAGGCTGGCTCGGATTCCTGATAGGGTAGCGGCTCGGCCGCATAGGCCTCGGCCGGATGGCCATAGGCCTGCTGCGGCTGGGGCGCTTGCTGGGGCTGCGGCGCGTGCTGGGGCTGCGGCGCTTGCTGCTGATCCTCGAAATAAGGTTCGCGCAGGGAATAATGGCCAAAATCGCCCTCGGTCGCGGGAGCCGGATGCGACTGCTCGCGGCGAGCGTTATGGATTTCGGCTATCGCCGTCTGAGCGCGGAAAAGCGCCTCGAAGGGATCTTCCTTCTTGGCCATGCTCTCGCCGCCCACGAGGCGCGCGAGCTCCGCCAGGGGATCGCCACCCTCCGGACGGGATTGAGACGCGGGCGCGGCGGCGCGCAGGCGACGTTCGAACTCGTCCAGATCGACCTCCGGACGAAACTTGGCGGCAAACTCACCCATAGCCAACCCTCGCGATTAACACAAAGCGACGCGGAGGGAGCGCCCATCTCCAGAAGGGCTTACGCGCAACTAGCGCATCTCGTCCGGCGCTTTAACACCAAGAACAGACAATCCTGACGCCAGTATATTGATTAACCCTGTCACGAGACCGAGCCTGGCGCAGGTCAAATCTCTACGATCTTGATTAACAAAGCGTAATTGCGGCTGATCTTTGCCGCGATTCCAGTGCGAATGAAAAAAACTCGCAACGTCATGCAGGTAAAAAGCCAGCCTATGCGGCTCATGCGCAGCGGCCGCGCTCTCTATAAGGCGCGGATATTGCGCCAATAATTTGATCAGCGCCAATTCGTGCTCATCGTCCAGCAAGGCGAGGTCGGCCGCCGCGAGGCGCTGCGGCGTCAGGTCGAGATCGGGGAAAGCGGCCAGGGCCTGTCGCAGAACGGAACAGGCGCGCGCATGGGCGTACTGTACATAAAAGACCGGATTGTCCTTGGATTGCTCGATCACCTTGGCTAGGTCGAACTCCAGCGGCGCGTCATTCTTGCGATAGAGCATCATGAAGCGCACGGCGTCCACGCCGACTTCGTCCACCACCTCGCGCAGGGTGACGAAATCGCCCGAGCGCTTGGACATCTTCACTGGCTCGCCGTCGCGCATCAGCTTGACCATCTGGCACAGCTTGACGTCGAGCGAGACCCGGCCCTCGGACAGCGCCTGAACCGCCGCGCTCATGCGCTTGACATAGCCGCCATGGTCGGCGCCCCAGACGTCCACCAGGACGTCATAGCCGCCCTCGATTTTCTTGCGGTGATAGGCGATGTCCGATGCGAAATAGGTGAAGGCGCCGTCGGACTTTTTCAAGGGGCGATCGACGTCGTCGCCAAAGGAGGTGGAGCGGAACAGGGTCTGCTCCCGATCTTCCCAATCATCGGGAAGCTGCCCCTTGGGCGGAGGCAAACGTCCTTCATAAATCAAATCCTTGGCGCCTAAATCCTCAAGCGCTGCTTCAACATCGGACGGGCCTTTGGAGCTGTCGTGCAGGCTGCGCTCGGAGAAGAACACCTCATGCGTGATATTGAGCGCGGCGAGATCGTCGCGGATCATCTCCATCATCGCGGCAATAGCCGCCTCGCGCACCGGCTCCAGCCATTCGCCTTCGGGCTTGTCGCGCAGGGAATCGCCGAATTTCTGCGCCAGAGCGGCGCCGACCGGCTTGAGATAATCGCCCGGATAGAGCCCGTCCGAAATGGTCACGTCCTCGCCGAGCGCCTCGCGATAGCGCATGAAGGCCGAGCGCGCGAGCACATCGACCTGGGCGCCGGCGTCATTGATGTAATATTCGCGCGTGACCTCCGAGCCGGAGAACTCGATCAGGCTGGCGAGCGCGTCGCCGAACACCGCGCCGCGGCCATGGCCGACATGCATCGGCCCGGTCGGATTGGCGGAGACATATTCCACATTGACCTTTTTCGCGGCGACCCGACCTGAAGCGCCACGCCCGAAATCGCAGCCATCGACGATGATCTCGCGCAGGATGTCCGCGAAGACCCGCGTCTTGAGACGGATATTGAGAAAGCCCGGCCCTGCCACCTCGGCCTGATCGACGTCCGGCTCCTGTGTCAGCTCATAGGCCAGTTCAGCCGCGAGCTGGCGCGGGTTCGGGTAAAAAGCCTTGGCCTCCTTGGCGAACACCATGGCGGCGTTGCAGGCCAGATCGCCCATGCTCGCGTCGCGCGGCGGCTCGACGACAAAACGCGCCGGATCGAGGTTCTCCGGAAGGCGGCCCTCCTTGCCGAACCGTCCGAGAATGGCGGCGATGCGGTCATGGAATTCGGCGTAAACATTCATCGGGCGGCCTCGGAAACGACATTCGAGGCGGGGCTAACGCAATTCGTGGCGCGCGTCAAAGAATCCCGCTCATTTCAGCGGAACCTTTGCCGTCCGCTGACATTTATTAAAAGGCCCCCATATTAGGGAAAACGGCGCATTAAGCTTTCCGAAATGTGTCGGGCGCAGCCTCGTCGTTTACCGTAGGGCCACAAAAAAAGAACATCCCGGCTCGGCGGCGCAATTTTTGCGGGGCAAGCGCCAATCCAGGCGGAATGTTTCAATTGAGGACCGGCCCATGTTCGGTTTTAATTGGAAGACGTTCGAAAAATCCGGCGAAAGCTTCTCGGCGGCCAGCGGCGGCGGAGCAGCGACGACGCGAAGACGCCCGCGCATAGGCCTGGCGCTCGGCTCCGGCGCGGCGCGCGGCTGGTCCCATATCGGCGTTTTGCAGGAGCTTGAGGCGCGCGGCGTCCCCATAGACGTCATCGCCGGGGCCTCCATCGGCGCGGTGGTCGGCGGCTGCTTTTCGGCGGGCCGCCTCTCCGCGCTCGAAGCTTTCGCCCGCTCGCTGACCAAGCGCCGGGTGTTCTCCTTGATGGACCTGTCCTTTTCCGGCGTGGGCATGATTTCAGGCGGCAAGCTGCGCGACGAGCTTTCGCGCGAGTTGGAAGGCCGGCGGATCGAGAACCTGCCGATTGTCTTCGGCGCCGTCGCCACGGAAATCGGAGCCGGCCACGAGGTCTGGCTGCGCCGGGGCGACCTTGTCTCGGCCATCCGCGCCTCCTACGCCATGCCCGGCGTGTTCGAGCCGCTTTGCATCGACAATCGCTGGCTGTTCGACGGGGCGCTGGTCAATCCGGTGCCGGTGACCCTGTGCCGGGCGCTTGGCGCGGAACTGGTGATCGCCGTGAATCTGGTCGGCGATTCCGCCTATCGCGGCTCCCTGATCGCGGACGCCGCCGGCATGACCCCGGAACACAAGGAAAGCGCCGAGCCTGCCCCCCTGCCCAAACATGCATCGGAAGCGCGGCAATTGCACCGTCAGTTCGGGCGCCGCGCCAATGGCGCGCCGGGCATGGCCGCCGCCATGCTGGACGCCTTCAACATCACGCAGGACAGGATCGCGCGGTCGCGGCTCGCGGGCGACCCGCCGGACGTGCTGATCAGCGCGCGCCTGTCGAAGATCGGATTTTTCGACTTTCACCGCGCCGACGAATTGATCACGTTGGGACGCGAAGCGGCGCGGCGAGCCCTGAACGACATCGAGGACGTCGCGGCGCTGGAGCACCAGAGCCGCGAACCCGCCAAAACAACGCCCTGAGCGCCGCCCGCCTCTCGCGAGGCGGCGTCGCGATCAGGCGGTCGCGATATATTCACGCATGGCGCGATGTTCGGATTCGATCGCGTCCAGCCGATGTTTGACGACGTCGCCGATCGAGACGACCCCCGCGAGCCGGCCATTGTGAATCACCGGCAGATGGCGGAAGCGGCCTGCGGTCATCTGCTCCATGACCGAGTCGATCGCCTCGTCCATGCGGGCGGTGACCACCTTGCTGGTCATGAATTTGGACACGGAGTCCTGCAGGACGGCGACGCCATGGCGGCCGACCGCGCGAACGATGTCGCGCTCTGACAAGATACCAAGCACTTCGCCGTCGCCGCCGGTGACAATCACCGCGCCGATGCCTTTTTCGGCAAGAATGGCGGCGGCTTCCTGCATCGTCCGATGCGGCTGAATTGTGGTCACGTCGTGACCCTTGCTGGCGAGAATGATTGCGACGCTCATGGATATCCTCCGGAATGGTGCGGGTTTATTCCCGTCTTTCCCGCAAGGATGCTCCGGTTCGCCGTCAAGCGCAAGCGAAGGCTGGGCGCTCAGCTCTTGCGCCTTTGGTCGAACAGCGGCGCGAGCAGCACGCCGGCGAGGAAGCCGCCGATATGGGCTTCCCAGGCGATCGGCGCCTGCGAGACTCCGAAGCTCTGCGCGCCAAGGCCGACCAGGAGGTTGGAGACAAACCAGAACACCACGAAAGCCAGCGCCTGCCGGTTCGCCAGCATGGCGCGGAAGGAAGCGAGCGGCGGCGGCTCCGGCGGCGCATCGGTATCCGGGCGGGCGAAGCCTCCGGGTTGGAACACGAAGCGCGCCGCCGCGCCCATATAGGCCGAGATCGCGGCGGAGGCGCCCACCATCGGCGTCGCTTCGGTCAGATGCAAAGCGAGATAGACGCCCGCCCCTGCGACGGCGCCGGCCACGCCCAGCAGCAGGAAATTGGCCGAACCGAAGCGCCGGGCCACCGGCGAGCCGAAGGCGGCCAGCCAGACGCAATTGAAAATCAGATGAGTCTTGTCGCCATGCAGGAAGGCGTAGGACAGCGGCGTCATCCAGACCTGGTTCGGGGGGGCGTAGGTCAGGAAGAACTGGCCGATCTGGGCGTCGAGCTCGGACTCGCGGGCAAGCTGGGTGAGGTGATCCAGCACGGCGCGCTGATCGATAAGAAAGCCGAACCGCGCCGGCACGAAGCCATAGGTCGCCACGATCCCGACATCGGCTTCCGGCGACAGCAGCGCGCGGGCGATGTGGATCAGGATCAGGACAGCGAGAAGAATGACGACGACGAAGGGAATATTGAAGATCGGCTCGCGGGCGCGTTCGCGCATCTCGGAATGGTTCCCTTCTCGCGGCAAACAGAAAGGGGAGAGCTGGAGCGAGCTCTCCCCTTCTGCGACGGCGTTAACCGTCATGCTTGTGCGGCGTGCTTGCGGTCTCGTCCGCGATCCCGGCGCTTCGACTTCCGCCTCTCCCGAGCAAGAGCGCGGCGGCGTCGAAATTGGCCAGAAACCAAGCGTAGGCGTTTAGCTCGAACGTCGCGTCACCCGGGTCGCTTATCCGCCGCCGCGTCGTTCGCATGAGAATATATTGCCAAAGTCCTAACGTCTTTGCAACATGAGCAATTCATTAAGCTTAACGGCGGCCGGGGAAAGCGCGGCCCCGGCCCGAACTTCGCACTGTCGGGAAAGACAACGGTCGTAACCGGGATTCCGGCCAGCAATCGATCACAATCGACCCAAAAAAGAACAAGGGCGAAAAAATGAGACAGGCGGCCACGCAAGAGCTCTATAGCTACTGGAACCGGCTGCGCGGCGCGCGCCTGTCGCCGGAGCGCGAGGAAATCGACCCCTCGGCCATCCGGCATATCCTCGCCGACACCATGATCCTCGAAGTGGACGACGCGCGCCAGTTCCCGGTCCGCATCTCCGGCACGCGGCTCAATGCGTTGTTTCTCGACGAACAGAAGGGTCGCTCGTTTGTCGATTTGTTTGCGCCCGGAGACAGGCTGGCGGCGCGGGAGATGATTTCCGCGGTCATCGACGGGGTGCGTCCTGTCGTCGCAGGCCTCACCGCAGAGCCCGATGACGCGCGCGCCATCCATCTCGAACTCTTGCTGCTGCCGCTCCGCCACCACGGCAAAACGCACGCCCGCGTGCTGGGCATGCTGACTCCAACCGCTCTCCCCGCCTGGTTCGGCCTGCGCCGAGTCAACTGTCTCGGACTCTCGGCCATGCGCTTCGTCGGCGATGAGCAGGCCGCCATGCCGACCATGCTCGCGAAACGCGAGGGCGGCGACGAATTTCGGCCAAGCGATCTCGCCCGCCGCCCCAAGGCGCGGCGCCATTCCTTCTTTCTCATCCCCGGCGGACGCGAGGATTGAAGCTTGCGCGAAGCTTGGCGCCGAGCCGAGGATTAATTCCGAAAGCTCGGCAGTAACAATGAATTAACAGGCTGGATCCTATAGTTACCGGCAACATTAGCGACAGTCCGGTCAGCCCTATGCAATTACAGCGGAAATTGAGCGCCAAGCCGCAGGAGCGCCGCCGACATGCGCGGGTGAAACTTGCGCTGCTCGGACGCTACATGCTCGAGGACCGCCGCGAGTTTCCCTGCCAGACCATTGATATTTCCGTTGGCGGCCTGGCCCTCACTGCGCCCGTCGCCGGCGCCGTGGGCGAACGGGTCGTGGCCTATTTCGACGCCCTCGGCCGCATCGAAGGCGTGATCGTCCGCCAGTTCGAACATGGCTTCGCCATGACGGCGCTGCTTCCGTCCGCCAAGCGCGAGAAGCTGGTCAACCAGCTGACCTGGCTGATCAACCGCAAGACGCTTGGCCTGCCCGAGGACCGCCGCCACGAGCGCATCGTGCCCAAGGAAGTCAATACGGTTATCCGCCTCGGCGACAAGACCTCCTTCCCCGCGAAAATCGTCGATATTTCCGTTTCGGGCGCGGCCGTCACCTGCGCCAAACAGGGCCGCATGGGCGCCATGATCCAGATCGGCCGCCGTCGCGCCCGGATTGTGCGCGTGTTTGATCACGGCATGGCGCTGGAATTCGCGCTCCCGCTGTCGTTCGACCAGTTCGACGAAAACGTCATTTTGTGACAAAACGGTGCGGGACTTCGCCCGCGCCTATGCTGTGAGCGCGCGAACGCCCGCGCCTTCGCCGACTTAGTCGATCTTCACGAGCCCCGCGGCATAGCGGCGGCCATTCTCGACATAATGCCGCGCGCTCTTCAGCAGCCGCTCCGTCGCGGAAGGGTCGATCTGCTTCACGACCTTTGCCGGCGCGCCGACGATCAATGAATAATCGGGAAACTCCTTGCCCTCCGGGACCAGCGCATTGGCCCCGACGATGCAGAACTTGCCGATCTTGGCGTTGTTCATGATGGTCGCGCCCATGCCGATCAGGCTGCCCTCCCCGATCGCGCAGCCATGCAGGATGACCGCATGGCCGATGGTGACGTCCGGGCCGATCGTCAGCGGGCAGCCCATGTCCGTGTGCAGCACCGACAGATCCTGGACATTGCTCCGCGCGCCGACGTCGATCCATTCATTATCGCCGCGCAGGGTCGCGCCGAACCAGACATTGGCGTCCTCATGCAGGCGCACCCGGCCGATCAGATTGGCGTCTGGCGCGACGAAATAGCGGCCTTCGGGCGGCAGTTCCGGCGAAACGCCGTCGAGCGAATAAAGACTCATCGATCAAGACTCCCTTGCCAAGCGCAAGATAATCGGCTCCAAGATAAAGGGCTAAATCCAAAAAGCCCGCGCTTTTTCTTCCGCCTTTGGGCTGCCCCTACCGCACGATCCGCTTGCGCAAAACTCTTCTCATTCTCGGGCTCGCGCCCAGCGTCCTGATGATCGTCGGCCTCGCGGTCTGGCGCTTCTGGCCTGCGCCGCCGCCCTCCGAGACGCTGACCTTCGACATCGGCGGCCAGCGCCTGCGCTTCGCCTCGCCCTATGTCCGCCTGCCGGAAACCATCGAGCCGGACCGCGTCGATCTGGTGGTGCGGGCGCCGGATTTCGCGCCCGCCGCCGCGACTCCTGCCCGCCTGCCCGCCGCCGGCGAAGTCGACGACAAGGGCCGCACGCAGATTTTCCTCACCCTGACCCCCGCCCCGAAACTCGACCGGAACGCCCCGCCCGCCGAACGCTATGCGCCTTTTCTCGCCCCCGAGGCGCAGGTGACAGAAGGTGGCCTGCTGCGCCGTCGCTTCGAGGACAATTCGCCCTATGCCGGCGAAGAACTTTATCTGTCGCCGCCGGATGGCGAGGTTTTTTTCGCCCGCTGCCAGCGCCCGCGCATTCCCTCCGACGGTCTGCCCGACGCCTGCCTCAGCGAATTTGGCGCCGACGGCCTCATGATCCAGATGCGCTTCGACCCGGTCTGGCTGGCCGATTGGCAGCATCTGCGCGCCAACGCTCTGCAATTGGCGCATTCGGCCAAAGCGCCTTAATTCATTTCGCCAATTTGGCGCCCGCCTTGCGCGCAAAGTCGTGCGCCGTGCGAGCCTGGCACAGCGCCGCGAAAGATTGATACATCGAGCCGGAATTGCCTTCCGCTATCCTGTCGCAGCGCTTGAGCGCTGCACCATAGGCTTTCTTGAGGGGCGGCCGGGCCTTCGGCAGGAACAGAGCCTCGCATTTGCCGCGCACCATGTCGCTCAGGGCGTTGTCGGCCGATGAGCCGAGCTGGCAGAGCTGGAGCCGCCGATAGGCCGTCAGGCAATCCGGCGCGGCGGCGATGGCCTGCTCGACCGCGGCCACATAGCTGCTCGCTTTGGCGGCCGCCTCGTCACTGACCGGGCAAGCCGCTTCGGCCAAGGCTGGCCCGGTGGTGGCTGGCCCTGTTGAGGCGAGCGCCGCAGCCAGAACGAACAGCCGGAACGCCGCGCCCCTCACGGCTTTCTCACAAATCTTCGAGATCGAAATCGAGGATCGCCATTTGCAAGGTATAGGACTTGCCCTTGGGATCGTCGGCGGAAATCACGCCGAGGAAATCGTCGCCCCGGTTGAGCTCGACTGAATCGTTCTTCTTCATGCGCGCGACGATCTTGAGATCTTCATTGTCGAACAGCCTGCGCAGATATTCCTGCAACACGGGACGCTCGACCGGGATCTTCATCGAGAACGAGAAGGAACGGTCGCCGTCCTCGTCATCCACGATGATCTGGCCGATCTGGCGTTCGCCAAACGTCACGACAGCCTGTTCGGTGTCCTTGGGGTCAAGCCCGACCTTGATTCCCGTCGCGCCGAAGGCGTTCCGCAGGAATTCCTGCAATTTGCGCAATTCGCTCTTGTCCAAGACCCGTCTCCGTCCGCGGTTTCAACGCGAGGCTTGCCAAAAAGCCGCGCGCCGCGCAAGGGGCGAGAAGATATTACCGGTATAAGCGCCGATTCAATCCTCTTCCGCTTTCGCGGCGAGGATCTGGTCCATTTCGCGCGCAGGCTCCGCGCAGCCCGAGGCGCCGACAATGCGGGCCGGCACGCCCGCGACCGTGACGTTCGGAGGCACCGGCTTCAGCACCACCGAACCCGCCGCGATGCGCGAGCAATGGCCGATCTCGATATTGCCGATGATCTTGGCGCCGGCTCCGATCAGCACGCCGTGCCGGATCTTGGGATGACGGTCGCCGCGCTCATGGCCAGTGCCGCCCAGAGTTACGCTGTGCAGGATCGACACGTCGTCCTCGATCAGGGCCGTCGCGCCGACCACGAGGCCGGTGGCGTGATCGAGGAAAACGCCCTTGCCAATGCGCGCCGCCGGATTGATGTCGGTCTGAAAGGCCGACGAAGAACGGCTTTGCAGATAAAGCGCGAAATCCTTGCGCCCCGTGTTCCATAGCCAATGGGCGAGCCGATGGCACTGGAGCGCATGGAAGCCCTTGAAATAGAGCACCGGCTCGATCACGCGCTGGCAGGCCGGATCGCGGTCGGCGACGGCCAGGATGTCGGCACGGATGGCCACGCCCAGCGACGGGTCGCGCGCGGCGAGATCGAGAAAATTCTGGCGGATCAGATCGCCGGGGAAATCGGGATGCGACAGGCGCGAGGCGAGGCGATGGCCGACCGCCTGCTCCAGCGTCGCATGATTGAGGATCGACGCCGCGAGGAAGGAGCCGAGTTCCGGCTCGCGCCGCAGCGCCTCCTCGGCCTCGCGCCGGATCTGCGCAAAGACCGGATCGGATTCGGTCTTGTGCAGCGTCCGCACATTGCCGGTCGTCGTCATGACATTCTCCCTTCCGCACGTGCGGAATATTCCCAAAGCCCAATTTACCACGCCGCGACGGCGCTGTCGCCGCCCCCTCAGCCCTTGTCAGGCCTTGGAAATCCCTTCCAGAAAGGCCAGCACGCCTTCCTTGTAAACCTTGTCGCCGACCGCGCGGTTGTGGTCCCGCCCCGGAATGACCAGGGCCCGAGCGTTCTGCATCATCTGCGCCAGCGGCTCCGGGTCGCCGGCGACGTCATCCTCCGAGCCGACGCAGATCAGCGTCGGCGTCTTGATGGTCCCCACCACGTCCGCGCTCAGCGCATGTCGCGACCCGCGCATGCAAGCGGCAAGAGCGTGAAGATCGCTCTTGGTCGCTTCGGCGAAAACGCGGAACATGCGCTGCATCGGATCGGTCAGGCCCTCCGCCGACGGCGCCTCCATGGCGTCGGCTATGCCGGCAGGAAGCCCTTCTCCATCCACCAGATGGATTCCAAGACCCGCGAGCACAAGCCCCCGGACCCTTTCCGGCGAGGCGGCGGCCATATGGGCGGCGATGCGCGCGCCCATCGAATAGCCCATCACATCGGCGCGGGCGATGCCCAGATGATCGAGCAAGTTGACAGCGTCGGCGGCCATGATCCAGGGCGAGTACAGGGCGGGATCATGCAGCTTTTCGCTGCGCCCGTGGCCGCGATTGTCGAACACGATCACGCGCCGTCCGGCGTGGGTCAGTGTCTTGACCCACTGGGGAAAGAGCCAGTTGACGCCGTGGTTCGAGGCGAAGCCGTGGATGAGGAGGATGGGCTCGCCCTTGTCCGCCGTCGTCGGGGCGAAATCGAGAAAGGCGAGGCGCACCCCGTTCGACGAAAATTCCTGCATGGACCAATCCTGTGCGCGCCGCGCCTACCAGCGCAGCAGACGCCCGCCCGCAACCCAGCCGAGGGCGACGACGACCGATGTCGCGATCATATACCAGACAGCGACGAAGAAGGGCGAGTCGTCCGGGCAGTTCATGGCGTAGAGCGTCGCCGCGAGGCCCGAGGCCGCGAAGGCCGCGGCCGCGCCCGCCCGTTGCGGATCGCTCGGGGCGCCATGCTTGAGCGCCAGGAACAGGCCGGCCAGCGGCGCGAGCGCCATCAAAGGGATGAGCGTCAGGCAATGAACGGCGTTATGGCCGATCAGGCGCGCGCCCCATTGGTCCGCCGGGACGCTGGCCATCTCGGCCAGGCAGGCGGCCAGAACCAGCGCCGGCGCGAGCAGGACCGCGCGCCGCGCCAGCCCGGCCGCGACGCCCGGACGCGATAGCCGCCAGGTCAGGACCAGCCCGGTGCAGGCCATGGTCAGCGTAAAGACGAATTTGAACAGGAAACGCGGGTGGTCGAGCGAGGCGAAAAACGTGTCGCGCAGGCCAAGAAAAAGAAAGAAGCCGATGGCGGAGACGAGAAAGCCCAAAGCGAGGTCGAGCGCGAAGGCGCGCGACAGCGGCGCGGCTTTCGTGTCATTGTCCGCCGCCAGCGCGGCGATGAGGTCCTCGGTCTTCATCTTCGTCAATCGCTCATTCTTCGATAAAGCTCCGCCAGAGCCTTGAGCCCGCGATGCACGGACACGCGCAGGGCCCCTTCGCTGACCCCCAGGTTTATCGCCGCGTCGCGCAGGCTCTCGCCCCGGATCGACACGGCCTCGATCGCCTCCCGCTGCTTCCCGCTCAATTGATCGAGCAGGCGCAGGGCGTCCTGCCGCTCCAATTCCCGCTCGACATTCTCAGCCTCGGGCGGGGCGGCGAGGACATTCTCGAAATCCGCGATATCCGTCTCCGCGCGGCGGCCGCGACGGCGCATCATATCGATGACCTTGTTGCGCGCGATGGCCGAGAGCCAGGGCGTCAGCGGCTGGCTGGAATCCCAGGTGTGGCGCTTGAGATGAATGGCCAACAGGGTTTCCTGCACCGCGTCCTCCGCCTCGCTCGCCGAAAGACCGGCGCGCGCGCAGGCCCTTCGGCACAGGTTGCGCAGATAAGGCGCAAGGGCGGCGAGAAGGCGCTGGTAGGCGGCGCCATCGCCCGCCAAAGCGGCGCGCATGGCTGCGCTCCATTCCCGATCCTGCGCCAGCAAATCCGGCATCCAATACTCATCTTCGCGCGAGGGCGGCGGATTGTTACAACGGAAACGTCGCAATTGCACGCCAGCGCGATTTTTTCTCGCGGCGCGACTTTTTTTGCGATCCGGCGTAACGGCGCGGCCCGCCCCGCGTATGGTTGGACAGGCGAACAAGCCTGCCCCAGCAAAGGAGATTTCTTGATGAGCAAATCCAGCATGACCCGCGATCTCGTCGTTTCAGCCTCGCTCGCCGCCTCGCTGATGACGGCCCTCGCCGCCGTCCCGGCGCGCGCCGAAAGCAAGCAGGAAAAATGTTTCGGCGTGGCCCTCAAGGGCGCCAATGATTGCGCGGCGGGCGCGGGCACGACCTGCGCCGGAACCTCCGCGATCGATTATCAGGGCAATAGCTGGAAATTCGTGCCCAAGGGAACCTGCGAAGCCATGAAGCTGCCGGGCGGCCGCACAGGCTCGCTGACCCCGCTCGACCGCGATCATTCCAAATCGTGATTTCAGGAGCCGCGTCGCCATGAATATTCGCCCGCAACCGCACAGCAACGCCGCCGTCCTCGCGCAAAACAGCGTGGGCGCCGGGCTGAAGCCGGCGCATTTCGCGGAAATTCTGGCGACGCGGCCCGATATCGGCTTCTTCGAGATCCACGCCGAGAATTACATGAACGCCGGCGGGCCGAACCATCGCTGGCTTGCCGCAATCCGCGAACGTCACGCGATTTCAGTCCATGGCGTCGGCCTGTCGCTCGGTTCCACCGAAAAGCTCGACCGCGACCATCTGGCGCGGCTGAAACAGGTCGTGGAGGGCGCCGAGCCCGCGCTTGTTTCGGAGCACTTGGCGTGGTGCGATTTTTCCGGCCGCGTCTTTCCCGACCTGCTGCCCCTGCCCTATGACGACTCGGCGCTGCGCCGCGTCGCGGACAAGATCGACGCCGTGCAGCAGGCTTTGGGCCGCGAAATCCTGATCGAAAACCCTGCGACCTATCTGCGCTTCAGAGGCGATGCCCTGTCCGAGCCGCAATTTCTCGCCGAACTCTGCGCGATCGCCGGCTGCGGCCTGCTGCTCGACGTCAACAACGTCCATGTCAGCGCGATCAACCATGGCTTCGACGCCGAAGAATATCTCGACGCTTTTCCGCTGGAGCGGGTCGGCGAAATCCATCTGGCCGGCCATGCCGAAACCCGCGACTCCCAAGGCGCCTTCCTGATCGACGATCACGGCGGCCCCGTCGCTGAGGAGGTCTGGGCGCTCTATCGCCATGTGATCTCGCGCGCCGGCCCGCGTCCGACGCTGATCGAATGGGACAATAATATCCCGGACTGGCCCGTTCTGCTCGGCGAGACGCTGAAAGCGCGCAGGGCGTTGGACGCCAGCCGCACGCCCGCCAGTCACAAGACGAGGGTCGCGGCGAAAGGCAAGGCCGCGCCCGCCAACGAATTTTGGCAAGACGACTTCGCGACGGCCTTGCGCGACCCGGACGCGCCCGTTCCGGCGCTGTTCGCTCCCTGCGACGCGGAGGCGCGTTTCGCGGTCTATCGCAACAATACCGCCGTCGCGGAGATCGGCGCGCTCAAGGAGCAGTTTCCGACGGTGCTGCAACTGGTGGGCGATAACGCCTTTTCCGGCCTCGCCCGCGCCTTCGCGCGCAAAATACCGCCGCGCTCGCCCATTCTCGGCGATTATGGCGCGGAGTTTCCCGAATTCGCAGCGGAATTCCTGTCTGAACAGGAGGCCGAGGAAACGCCATATTTGCCCGATGTCGCGCGGCTCGATTGGGCCTGCCTGCGCGCCCAGCGGGCTGAAGAAGCGGAGCCTTGCGATGTGGCGCGGCTCGCGTCGCTCGATCCGGCTCGAATCGGCGTGGCCCGCGCCAGAACCCATCCCGCGCTGGCGGTCGTTGCGTCGGACTGGCCGCTGCTGGCCCTGCGCGACCCGGAGGCGCGGGCGATCGACGACTGGCGCGCCGAAACGATCCTCGTGCTGCGGCCTCAGGCCGAAGCCCGGCTGATCGCGATTTCGCCCGGCGCCGCAGCCCTCCTCCATGCCTGCGCCAAAGGTGCGACACTGGCCGAGGCCGCCGAGGCTGGCGCGCGAGCAGAAGACAATTTCGATTTCGGCGCGACCCTCGTTGCATTGACCCACGCCGGGGCCTTCGTCGATTTCATTTTTGACACTCAAATCTAAGGGGAGAATTCCATGAGCGCGCTGACCGCCCGTTATCCGCTTGAACTGCCTTTTTGGCGAGTTGTGAAGCCCGGTCTCGTCAATATCGCGCAACTTGCCCTGCGCGTGGCGCTAGCCGTGCCGTTCTATCGCTCGGGCCTGACGAAATGGGACGGCTTCCTGAACCTCAGCGACAGCGCCGACGCTTTGTTTTCCGACGAATTCAAGCTGCATTTGTTCGGTGGCGAATATGCCTTCCCGGCCCCGCACGCGATGGCCTTCGCCTCGGGCTGCATGGAAATTCTACTGCCGATCCTGCTGATTCTGGGTTTCGGAACGCGGCTGGCCGCGCTCGGCCTGTTCGGCATGACCGCGATCATCCAGCTTACGGCGCCCGAGGGCTGGGCCAATTTTCACCTGATCTGGGCCGCGACCGCCCTTGCCATCCTCGCCCATGGGCCGGGCGCGATCTCGCTCGATGCGCTGATCGGACGCGCCTTCGGACGCTCCTTGCCCAAAGGCGATAGCTGACCGAGGCTGGCGCCCCCTACACAAAGCCGGCGGCATTGATTATGGTGCGGCGCATTGAGCGCCAGCGCCGCCTCCTATCGGATCGAGACCCATGTCGGACCACGCCATTCCGCATTTCCACAACCAGCCCGGACTTTCGAAAATTCGCGTCGGCGCCAAGGAATTTATGTGTATCGGCGCGCTGCCGCCTTTCGACCATCCCCATGTCTACATCGACATCGGCTCGGATTCGGAGGCGGTCTGCCCTTATTGCTCGACGCTTTATGTTTATGACGCCGCGCTTCACGGCCATGCCGATCCCGCGGAATGCGAAGCCCCGGCCCAGGCAGCCTGAAGAGCGGCCTGAGAAGCAGCCTGAGGCGGCGCGCGGGAATTTTCGCGCCGTGGGAGTGCGCAAGTGACTTCGCAACAAGTTTTCGTGATCGCGGGCGGCGGCGTCGGCGGCCTTACCGCCGCGCTGGCGCTTGCCAAGGCCGGCCAGCCCTCGCTGCTGCTTGAGCGCGCCACGGCTTTCCGCGAAGTCGGCGCCGGCTTGCAACTCTCCCCCAACGCCAGCCGCATCCTGCGCGAACTCGGCGTGCTCGACTCGCTGATGACAAACGCGGTCGTCACCGATTACATCCGGCTGCGGCGCGGCTCCGACGGCGCCGACCTGACCCGAATCCCGCTGGGAGACGCCGAAAAGCGTTGGGGCGCGCCCTATATCGCCGTCCACCGCGCCGATCTCCTTGCCGCCTTGGTGGCGAAGGCGCGGCTGGAGCCGCTGATCGAGATCAGCAATGATTCGACCCTGACCGGCTATATTCAGGACGAAAAGGGCGTCGCCGCGACCTATCGATTCGACGGCGAATTTCGCCGCGCCTCGGGCGCCGCGCTGATCGGCGCCGACGGCGTGCGCTCCATGGTGCGCGGGCGCCTCATCGGCGGCGACGCCGACAAGCCCGCCTATACCGGCCACACCGCCTGGCGCGCCGTATTGCCTTCGGCCAGCCTGCCCGAGCCCTTCCGGCGCAATGTCGCCAATCTCTGGTTCGGCGAGAGGGCGCATCTCGTCCATTATCCGCTGCGCGGCGGCGCCTTCGTCAATGTCGTGGCGCTGGTCGAGGATGCCTGGCGCGGCGAGAGCGAAAGCGCCGATCCCGATATATGGGACAATGTCGGCGACCGCAAATTCCTGATCAATCGCTTCAAGACTTGGTGCAAGGAAGCTCAGGATCTGATCGCCACCGCCGACGCCTGGATGCGCTGGCCCCTGTTCGACCGGCCCCCGATCGATTCGTGGTCGCGCGGCAGAGTCGCCCTGCTCGGCGACGCCGCCCATCCCATGCTGCCCTATCTGGCCCAGGGCGCGGCCCAGGCGATCGAGGATTCCGTTGCGCTGGCGGCCTCGGTCACGGCCAATCCCGGCGACCCGACCGCCGCCTTGCTGGCCTATTCGGCGTCGCGCGCCGACCGAGTCCGGCGCATCCAGCAAGCCGCGCGCGCACAGGGCGAAATCTATCACTTGTCCGGATTCAAGGCTTTCGCGCGCGATGTCGTGCTGCGCGTCGCGAGCCCCGGCCGGCTGCGCGCCCGGCAGAACTGGATTTACGCGGCCTGAGAGCGAATACGCTATAAGGACCCGCGCGTGACGCGAGAGAGCCACATGAACACTGACTCTGCCGAAGCGCCGGAGCTGCGCGCCGCCCATGTGATCGTCGTCGCCAATGAAAAAGGCGGCTCGGGCAAGTCCACCATGTCGATCCATCTGACGGTGGCGCTGCTCAAGGCCGGCTATCGCGTCGCGACCATCGATCTCGACACCCGTCAGCAGACCCTGACGCGCTTTTTCCAGAACCGCGCCTCCTGGGCCCGAAATGCGCCGTGGAATGTCGAGCTGCCGAAGCATTTCGCCCCCGAGCGCGGCGAATCGTCCAATGCGCAGGAGAATGAATCCGCCGAATTCGCCACTTTCGCCGAGGCCATCGGCGAAGTTGAGCATGATTATGAATTCGTGGTGATCGACACCCCGGCGAGCGATTCCTACCTGATGCGGCTGGCCCATTCGCTGGCCGACACCCTGATCTCCCCGATGAACGACAGTTTCATCGACATGGATGTGCTGACCCGCGTCCATCACGACCGCGGGCAGCGCGGACTGGTCGCGCAATATGCGGAAATCGTCATAGAGGCGCGGCGTAAGCGCCGCCTCGTGGATAACGGCCTGATCGACTGGGTGCTGGTGCGTAATCGCATCGCCACCTTGCAGACCAACAACGCCCGCCAGGTCGACAACGCCCTGCGCAAGCTCGCGGTGGAATTGCAGTTCCGCGTCGCCGAAGGCCTCCACGACCGCGTCATTTTCCGCGAATTATTCCCGCTTGGCCTCACGGCGATGGACGCCATCGAAGAGGCCAACCACAATCTCACCCCGTCGCAGCAATCGGCGCGGCGCGAGATCGCGACGCTGGTCAACGACCTCCGCCTGCCCTCCCGCGCCGAGGGCGCCGATTATCTCGAATCGCGCCACGTCTGGTTCGAGGCGATCTCCAATTATTACCGCGAGCTGACGTCCAAGAAGGATAACTAATATCAAGCCTCACAGGTGATCACCTGTGAGGCTTGATTAGGCGCGAATGCGCCGCCGAGCCTATGCGAGGGATTCCTTGACCGCGATGAGTCGCGGTCAAGGAGAAATAATTAAAGCGCCTTCTCGACATCGCCGGCGATGTCCTCGGGCTTGTCATTCGGCGCATAGCGTTTCAGCACCTTGCCGTCGCGCCCGACCAGGAATTTGGTGAAATTCCACTTGATCGCCTCGGTGCCGAGCAGACCCGGCGCCGCCTTCTTGAGATGGCGATAGAGAGGATGGGCGTTGGCGCCGTTCACTTCGATCTTGGCGAAAAGGGGAAAGCTGACGTCATAGTTCAGCTCGCAAAAATTCTTGATTTCCGCCTCATCGCCCGGCTCCTGATGGCCGAACTGGTCGCAGGGAAAGCCCAGCACATCGAAGCCGCGCGTGAAAAAGCGCTGCTGCAGCGCCTCCAGCCCGGCATATTGCGGGGTGAAGCCGCATTTGCTGGCGACATTGACGATCAGCAGAACCCTGCCGTCGTAATCCGCCATTTTCTTGTTTTCGCCGTCGATGGTCCGGACTTCGATATCGGCGATTTCAGTCATTACGCGCTCTCCCGGCAGGGCAATATTTCCTGCCGCAGATCATGCCGCCATTTCGACGATTTCGCCAAGGGAATCGACGCCAGCGAGCAGAATCGCCCGGGCGCCCGCGGCGGCGAAATCGTCGTGCAGGAAATCGCGCGCGGTGCCGTCCTCGGCGAAAATCACGGTCAGATCGGCGTCGGCGGAAATGCGCGCCGCTTCCGAATTCCAGCCCGTGGCGACCAGAACGAAATCATAGGTGGATTGCAGCGCGTCGAGAATCAGATCGAGATCGCCGGATTCGTCGCTGACCGCGCCGCCTGACTGGATGATGTGCAGGCGCGAGGCGCCGTCGCGATAGATCGCCTCGGCGAATGAGGCTTCGCCATGCAGCAGCTGCGCGAGGCCGGGTTGGGCCTCCTCGAATTCGTCGCGGCCGTCCGCCAAAGCGAGAGCGTCGGCCAGGGATGCGTCATCGTGGTCGATCTGGACCAGAATCGCGCGGCCCTCCCGCGCCATGGCGCGGGCGAGCGCGAGGCTGGCGCAAGCGGAGGCCGATTCGGCGGCGCTGGCGACCAGAACCTTGGCGCCGCCGCCGGAACGGGCGGCCGCGATCCGCTCGACAAGGGCGCGCGAGGCCGCATTGCGCGGACGCGGCGCCATTTTGACCATGACGTCCGACGTCGCCTTGGGCTCGGGCTCAGCCACAGCGGGAGCCGCATCCCGCGCATCGGTTTGAGGCTTGGCCTGCGGCGCGAGAAGGGCGACGGGCTCGGCCTGGGACTCGATCCGGGCCGCCGTGGTCGCTTCCCGTTGCTTGGGCGGAGACGCCGGCTCGCTGGAAGCGGGCGCGAGAGCTTCCGCTGGCGCCGCATATTCGGCCACCGCCTGTTTGACCCGGCTGAGCAAGCTCTCAGGCTTTGCCTTTTCGGCGGCTGCACGATCCATCCCGAAGCCGAAAACCGCTTTCTTCAAGCCTGCAATTGTGGAATCGCCAGCGGTTTCGCGCGCGGAAGAAACGTCCGCAACGGCAGCCGGAGGGGCGGCGGGAGCGGCGATCTCGCGCTCGGCAATCGCCGGCTTGATCGCGCCCCGGGCAGGCGCCATTTCGCTCTCCGCATCGATCGTGGCGCGCTCGCGTTTCGGTTCCGTCCGCGCCCGCTCGCCCGACAGCTCCCGCGCCACGACATAGGCCGAGGAGAAGAACAGGCCCGCGATCGCAGCGAAAATCGTGATCGGCAGCTTCTTCGGGAAGACCGGCTGGCTCGGCGCCAAAGCGCGGGAAATGATGCGCGCGTCCGGGGGCGCCGAATCGGCGACGTCCCGCGACAGGGCGGCCTGATATTTGGCGGCGACGCTGGCGAGCTGATCCTTCAGGATCTTGGCGTCGCGCTGCAGCTCCCGCAATTGCGCAGCGTCAGCGTTCGAGGCGCCCACGGCGCCCTTCTGCTCCTCAAGCAAGGCGGTGAGATTGGCCACCCGGGTCGCGGCGACGCGAGCGTCATTGTCCTGCCCGCGCGCGGCCTTCTCGACCGCCGCGCGCAGCTGGGTCTCGATATCCGACAATTGCGCCTCAAGCCCCTTGATGAGCGGATGGGCGGGCAGCAGCGTCCGCGATTCCAGCGCGAGCTGCGAACGCACCGCGACGCGCTGCTCTGCGATTCGCCGCACGAGGTCATTGCTGGAAATTTCTCCGGCGTCGCCAAGGCGGCCCTGTTTCAGCAGGTCGCGCAGGCCGCGCGCCTTGGCCTCGGCTTCGGATTGCGCGGCCCGGGCTTCCGCGAGCTTGGTCGCGATCTCGCCCAGTTGCTGCGTCGGCACCGAGGTGTTTTCGCTGCTCTCATAAAGGCCGGTGCGGGCGCGGAACGCCTCCATCTTGGCGTCGGCCTCTGCGACACGCGTCTCCAGCGACCCCATCAGCGGGCGGAGCGCCTGCGCGGCCTGATGGGCGCCCTCGCGCTTCGCCTGCGATTTCAGGTCGATATAAAGCTCCGCGACGACATTGGCGCCGCGCGCGGCGAGGTCCGGATCGCGCGAGGTGAACTCGACCTGGAGCACGCGCGTCTTGGACGGCGACATTACCGTCAGATGGTCGATGAAATTGGTCAGAAGCCGGTCGTCGGGCTGCTGGTCGAGCGACCTCCCGCCCAGCCCGAACAAGGCCAGCGGGCGCATCAGGGAGGACAGAAAGGATGCGTCGGGGTCGAATTCCGGATTGCCCTTGAGGCCAAGTTTCTGCACGGCCTTGCGGGCCAGATCGCGCGACGTGAGCAGCTGGATCTGGCTGTTGATCGCCTCGGCGTCGAAATCCTGCGGCGCGCTGGCGTCCCGCGCGCCCTCCGGCGCCGCGCTGGTGAAATAGCTTTCCTGATTTTCGACCAGGATACGCGCTTCCGCCATATAGCGCGGGCTGACCATGAGGCAAAACACGAGAGCCGCCGCGGCGGCGCCGAGCGTCGCCTGAGCAATGAGCCGCTTGTTGCGGCCGAGCGCCGCCGTAACGCCGTTGAGGTCGATTTCCCCACGTCCGCCGACTGCCTCAGAATCGAATTCCCGCGCGCCCATCGAAGACTCCATTAACCATGCGAAATCTAGGGGCTCATGGTTGAGGTGAGGTTAACCAAAAGGTTCGGATTGCGCCTATCGGCGCGTTTTTTGCGCTGCACACGAACTGAAAGCCGCAACTTTCCATTTTGTTTCCGATAGTTAGCCGCGCACCCTCCGGGAAGGGAAAGCTGTTCAAAACGTTAAAGGCAAAGCTTTGTTAACCATGAAAGGATAGGTTCTCGACGTGGCCGCGGCGATGCGGCGCCGTTTCAGGTCGAAAAAATGCGTCGATCCCTGCTCATTGTCTGCCTTGCCTTGTCGGCCGCGCTCCAGGGCTGCGCCGATGGGCGCCGCCTTCCCGCGGACTTTCAAAGCTATGCGGACAGGCCTTATACGCTCGGACCCGGAGACCGGCTGCGCGTGATCGTGTTCGGTCAGGATTCGCTCAGCAATTCCTTCGCGGTTGACAGCTCCGGCCAGATCGCCATGCCCCTGATCGGCGTCGTGCCCGCGTCTGGCCGCACGCCCGCTCAGCTCGCCCGTGAAATAGAGGCGCGCCTGCGCAATGGCTATGTGCGCGAGCCGCGCGTTTCCGTCGAGGTCGAGGCCTACCGGCCTTTCTTCATTCTCGGCGAAGTGACGACCTCGGGCCAATATCCTTTCGTCAACGGCATGAGCGCCGAAACCGCCGTGGCGATCGCCGGCGGCTATACCCCCCGCGCCCGCAAGGACATGGCCCAGATCACCCGCACCCAGGACGGCCGCACCGTCACCGCTCAGGCGCCCATGAACATGCCCATTCGCCCCGGCGACACCATCTACATTCAGGAACGGTTTTTCTGATAACCATTATTTATAATGAATTTCAGTTATTTACATATAAATCTTCATCATTGATGAGAGCCTTGCGGAAACCCCCTTCCCGCCGCCGAGGCGCCGGGCCTCTTTTTTAACATTCGTCGGCTACAAGAAGCCGGATTGTGGATTCCGGGCCTCATGAATTCTCGCGAGCGGAGCTTACGCATCCTGCATGTGTTGCGGGCGCCTGTTGGCGGCCTGTTTCGGCACGTGCTGGACCTCGCGTTGGAGCAGTCGCAGCGCGGCCATGACGTCGGCCTGATCATGGACTCGACCACGGGCGGCGAGCAGGCCCGAAACCAGCTCGCCCGGCTTGCTCCCGCGCTCCGGCTCGGCGCCACGCGCATCCCGATGCGGCGGGAGCCGCATCCCGGCGATCTCGCCGCGATCCTGCGCGTCTGGCGCGAAATCGCCCGGCTGAAACCCGATGTCATTCACGGCCATGGCTCGAAAGGCGGCCTCTATACGAGGGCGACGGGCTTCCTGCCCTGCCCCGGCCGACCGCTGCGGGTCTATACGCCGCATGGCGGCAGCTTCCATCCCCGGCGCGGCCACGACCTCTATCTCGCGGTCGAGCGGCTGGCGGCGCGCCGGACAGACCTTCTGCTCTTCGAGAGCGATTACATCGCCGCGCGCTATGCGGCGACCGTCGGCCCCACGCGGGCGCTCCAATGCGTCGCCAAGAACGGCTTGCGGCTGGAGGAATTCGCGCCGGCCCCAGCGGGGCCGGACGGCGCGGAATTCGTATATGTCGGCGAGCTTTCGAGCTTCAAGGGCGTCGACGTGCTGATCCAGGCGCTCGCCGCGATCCATGCCGGCGGCCAGGCGGCGCCTCGGCTGGTTGTCGTCGGTTCGGGCTGCGAATCCGGAAAGCTCGCCGCCCTCGTCGAACAACTGGGCCTGAACGCCCATGTCGGTTTTTACGGCGTGCTGCCGGCGCGCGACGCCTTCGCGCTCGGCCGGATCGTGGTGGCGCCAAGCCGCGCCGAATCGCTGCCCTATATCGTGATGGAGGCGATCGCCGCCGACAAGACCGTCATCGCCACTGATGTCGGCGGCGTCGGCGAGATTTTCGGACCCTTGCGCGAAAAGCTGGTACCGCGCGACCAGCCAGAGACACTGGCCCGCGCGATGCTCGCCGCCCTGGGGCAGGACGAGGCTGAGGCGGCAGCCGAGCGCGCCATTCTGTCGCGCCATGTGGCGAGCCATTTCAGCGTCGAGGTCATGGCGGATTGCATCCTCGCCGCCTATGAGCTGGCGCTGGCGCGCCGGGATGGCGCCGCGCTCGCGGAGGGGCGGCCATGACCGGAACCGACTTCACCGGGGCCGAATTGGCCCCGCCCCGCGCCGCCCTGCGCTGGAGCTTCGATTACCGCAAGCTTGTCAACGCCTGCTTCTGGCTGACCATGTTCAGCGGCTCGGTGGTCTTCATCGAACCCTCGCCCTACGACATCCTGATTCTGATCACCATCGCGCTCTGGGCGTTCGGCGGGTTCACCGTGCATCGCGCGATCCTGCCCCTGGTGCTGTTTCTGTCGCTCTGGACCTTCGGCGGTTTTGTCTCCCTTATCCCTTACTGGCATGAGGAAGACCCAGTCAGCTTCATGTTCCACACCTTGTTCATCAGCTCGACCGGTATTTTCTTCGCGTTGTTCCTGTCGCAGCAGACTTCAAGGCGCGCCGAACTGCTGCTCTCTGGCTATGCCGCCTCCTGCGTCCTGGCGGCGACGATCGCGGTCGTCACTTGGCTCGGCGACTTCGGCGCCGATGGCGACTGGATCAAGGACGGCCGCGCGATGGCGCCGTTCAAGGATCCGAACGTGCTGGGCTCCTATATGGTGACCGGCGTCATCTATCTCGCCCAGCGCCTGCTGCTGGGACGCACGCGCTACGTCTGGCTGGCGCTGCCGAGCCTCGCGCTGATCCTCGCCGCTTTGTTTCTCTCCTTTTCGCGCGGCTCCTGGGCCGCCGCGATCCTCTCGATGACGATGGTCGTCGGCTTTCTGTTCAAGACGACGGATTCCCTCGCCTTGCGCGCGAGGATCCTCGCCGGCGCGGCGGGCGGCCTGTTCCTCCTCGTCATCGCGGTGACCGGAGCGTTGAGCGTTGAAAGCGTGCGTGAATTCTTCTTCCAGCGCGCATCGGTGACGCAGGACTATGACGAGGGTCCGAATGGACGTTTCGGCAATCAGGCCCGGTCGATCCCCATGCTGTTCGACCTGCCCAACGGCTTCGGCCCGCTCCGCTTCCGCCTGACTTTCGGGCTGGAGCCTCACAATTCCTACATCAACGCCTTCGCCTCGAACGGCTGGCTGGGCGGTTTCGCCTTCATCGCCTTGATGCTCTCGACCTTTTTCATTGGCTTCCGGCAATGCCTGACGCGGCATCCATGGATGCGTCCCGCGCAGGTGCTGTTCGCCGCAACTTTCGTCTTTTTCGTTCAGGGCCTTCAGATCGACATTGACCATTGGCGCATGTTTTATGTCTCGCTCGGCGCCGTCTGGGGCATCGAGGCCGCGCGACAACGCTGGCTGCATGAGGGTCTTCGGCTGGACGAAGAAAGCCGCTAGCAAAGCGGCGCAAGGCCAAGGCCTCGCAATGCTCCCGCCGCGCGGCGTTGGCGCTTGGACTATCGCTGACAAGCATTTTTTGGAAGGCTAAACGGACATGAACAAAGCCCTCGGCGTCCTGAATGCCTGCGCAGGCCTGTTCGGTGCTTGCGGCGTGGCGGCGGCGGCCGCAGCGGCGCATGTGCCGGGCGGAGAGCGCCTCAACGCCGTCGCCCTGATCCTGCTGGCCCATGCGGCGGCGCTGCTCGCCCTGACGCCCCGCACGCGGCCGGGCGAACCGGGCGCCCGGCTCTGGCTCGCCTCGGCAGTCGCGCTTGCCGTGGGGGCCGTGCTGTTTTCGTCCGACGTCGCCTTGCTGACGCTTCGCGGCGCGCGCCTCTTCCCCATGGCCGCGCCGACCGGCGGAATGACCCTCATCCTCGGCTGGCTCCTGGCGTTTTTCGCTGGAATGACAGGGCTTTCGCGGCGCTACCGTTAATTAACGGCGAGGCGCTATCGTCCCAGCCACTCCACCCACGGGTCCGGGATGAAAGTCGCGATTGTTCATGAATGGCTGGTGACGCGCGCGGGCTCCGAAAAAGTCGTGGAGGAAATCCTCCAGCTCTATCCGGAGGCCGATCTTTTCACCTTGATCTGCGCCTTGCCGCCCGGCCAAGACGACATGCTGCGCGGCCGCAAGGTCACGACCTCCTTCCTGCAGAACCTCTGGGGCGCCAAAACCCGCCACCGCTCGTTCATGCCGCTGATGCCGCTGGCAATCGAGCAGTTCGACCTTTCCGGCTATGACCTGGTCATTTCCTCGTCCCACGCCGTCGCCAAGGGCGTGATCACCGGGCCGAACCAGGTCCACATCTCCTATATCCATTCGCCCATGCGCTACGCCTGGGACTTGCAGCACACTTATCTGGCGGAATCCGGTCTCACGCGCGGCTTTCGCTCTGCGCTGGCGCGGGCGCTGCTGCATTACTTGCGAATCTGGGACCTGCGCACGGCCAATGGCCCCGAGCGCATGATCGCCAATTCGGCCTATATCGCGCGGCGCATCGCCAAGGTCTATCGCCGCAAGGCCGATGTCGTTTATCCGCCGGTGGATATCGCCGCCATGCCGTTCTCGGCGCAGCGCGAGGACTTCTACCTCGCGGCTTCGCGCATGGCGCCCTACAAGCGCATGGCCCTGATCGTCAGTGCCTTCGCCCGCATGCCGGACAAGAAGCTGATCGTCATCGGCGACGGGCCGGAACTTCCGCTGGTGCGCCGCCTCGCGACTTCGAACATCACAGTGCTCGGCTATCTCGGCGACGAGGCGCTGCGCGACCACATGCGGCGCGCCAAGGCCTTCGTCTTCGCGGCGGAAGAGGATTTCGGCATCATGCCCGTCGAGGCGCAGGCCTGCGGCGCCCCGGTAATCGCCTTTGGACGCGGCGGCGCGCTGGAGACCGTGACCGGGCTGGACGGCGACCGCGCCACGGGCCTTTTCTTCGATAGCCAGAGCGAAGAGGCCATCGTGGAGGCCGTGGGACGCTTCGAGACCGCCGCCGGCCGCTTCACGCCCGAAAACTGCCGCGCCAACGCCGAACGCTTCTCCGCCGAGGCTTTTCGCACGGCGTTCAAGGGAATCGTGGACGAGGAACTCGCCCGCGCGGCCCCATTCCTGAAGCCCGCACTGTAAAATCGCATTTGCCGATTGCCGCGGCGGCGCGGATGATTATCTTGTCGCCATGAAATTCAATATCAGATGGGTTCTGGCCGCCGTCGTCGCCGCTCTGGTTGCGCTCGCCGCCGCGCCGTGGACCGTCTCGCAAAGCGCTCAAATCGACGCCATCGAAAGGGCGATCAAATCCGCGTCCAATGCGCGGCTGGTCTCACACGGACGCTCCGTTTTCGCGATGCTGCCGCGCCCCCATATCCGCATTTATGACGTCAGTCTCGATTTCGACGACGGCCTGGCGGCGGTCGCCGCGTCCAGCCTGCGCGTCGACCTCGGACTGACCGGCCTTTTCACGCGCCGGCTCGACCTCGCCCGCGTGACCCTCGCCGACGCCGTCGTGACCCTCGATCCCTCCCGCCTAACGCTTGGCGCCGGCGTTCCGGGCCTATTGCGGACCGCGCCGGGCGATATAGAAGTGACCAATGGCCGGGCGCTGCTTCGCCGCGGCGCTGGCGAAAGCCCCGACCTGATCGCCGAGCTTTGCGAAGCGCGGCTCGAATTCAGCCGCGCCAGCGCGCCGGTTTCTCTCACGGGCCATTGCGTATTGCCGATGCTCGGCGACGACCGCGCGCCGATCCGCTTCGCCCTCTGGGCCGCCAAGCCCGCCAACCTCCCGCGCGGCGAGGAAAGCCCCATCACGCTCCGCGCCGATGGCGAGGCCTTGCAGCTCAGCATGAACGGCGCCTTTGCTCTCGCGCCCAAGCCGCATTTCCGTGGCAGGATCGCGGGCGTCGCGCCATCGCTGCGCCAGGTCACGCAATGGTTCGGCCTCACCCTGCCGCTGCCGGGCCATTATCGCAATTTCTCGATCAAGGGCGACGCCACGCTCGATCAAAGCCTGTTTTCCATCGCGCCGGTCGCCATTACCGTCGACGGCAATTCGCTCGACGGCGCCGCCTCTGTCCGGCTCGACGGGCAGAGGCCGGTGATCGCCGCGACCTTGGCCGGATCGGACGTCAACCTCGGGCCGATGTTCGAGAATGTTCCCGCCCCGATTTCCGGCGGCCAATGGAGCCGCGACAATTTCATGCCTTCCCATCTCGGCGCGGCGGACCTCGATTTGCGCCTTTCCGCGAGCCATGCGCGCCTGGGCGATTTCCAGGCGGATAATGTCGCGGTTTCGGCGATCCTGAAAAATGGCAGGCTCGATCTTTCGCTCGCCGAGGCCTCGGCCTATTCGGGCCTCGCCCACGCCCGCGCGATCATTGCCGAAAGCCCGGATGGACTCGATGTTCGCGGCTCCGCCTCGGCAGAGAAGATCGACGTCGCGGCCCTGTTCTGGGATGTATTCCGGCGCCAATCGCTTTCCGGCTCCGCGCGCGCCAATGTCAGTTTCGAGACCGGCGGCGATTCCTTCTACAACCTCGCCAGCCGGCTTGACGCGCGCGGCGATTTCACGGTGGAGTCGGGCGAGATCTACGGCATCGACCTCGGCCTCGCCTTCCGCCGCCTGGAGCGGCAGCCGCTCTCCGCCGGCGTCGAATTGCGCTCCGGGCGCACCTCGTTCGACCACCTGTCCGCGAAATTCAATATCGTCCAGGGACAGGCGGAGGTCGAGGACGGTCTGGCGCGCGACGATCACACCAGCGTCGCCTTCTCGGCGCGGGCGCAGATCCCTGATCGCACCGTCGATCTGCACGCCATCGCCACCCGCGCGCCGGCCGCCGCGCCCGAGGGCAAGCCGCTGCAGATCGGCTTCGCTCTCTCCGGCGGCTGGGACGACGCGGCGCTGACCCCAGACGCTCTCGGCCTGATCCGACGCTCGGACGCCGCGGCGCCGCTACTGCCCAAGCCTGCGCTCACGCCGACGCCTACGACAACGCCACCGCCACAAAACTAAGGTGCTTCACGGGGGCTCGCCATGTTCATTCGGCAATTCGAATATCTGGACGCCCTCGCACGCGAAAGGCATTTCCGCCGCGCGGCCGAGCTTTGCCATGTCTCGCAGCCGACCCTCTCCTCCGCCGTCGCGCAACTGGAGGACGAACTCGGTGTGCTCCTCATCGAGCGGGACCCGCGCTTTCAAGGCCTGACGGCGGAAGGCGAGATCGTCCTCTCCCGGGTGCGGCGCGTGCTCGTCGAAATCGAAATGATGCGCGCCGAAGTGGCGGAGGCGCGCGACGGGCTGACGGGCAAGCTGCGATTCGGCGTCATTCCCACCGCCTTGCCGCTCGCGGTCCATGTCACGGCGCCCTTCTGCGCCGCCTGCCCCACCGTGACGCTCGAAGTGCTGTCGCTGACCTCGGCGCAAATCCTGGAACGGCTCGCGAATTTCGAACTCGACGCCGGCATGACCTATCTCGACAACGAGCCCCTGCCCGGCGTCGTGGCCAAACCGATCTACGCGGAAACCTATTGCCTGCTGACCCGCGCCGACGGGCCCCTGGGCGACCGCGTCTCGATCACCTGGGCAGAGGCGGCCGAACTGAAGCTCTGCCTGCTCACCGGCGACATGCAGAACCGCCGCATTATCGACGGGATTTTCCGCTCGATCGGCAAGACGCTCAGGCCGGCGATGGAAACCAACTCCATCTTCAATCTCTGCACCCACGCCGCCTTGCCCGGCGTCAACAGCATCGCCTCGACCCAGGTGCTGGAATTGTTTGGACCGCCGCAGGGCGTGAAGGCGCTGCCGCTGGTCGAGCCGGAAGCGCGGCGCATGGTCGGGCTTGTCGTCGCCGACCGAAACCCCGCGCCGCCGCTGGCGCGCAAGCTGATGCAGACCGCGACGCCCCTGCCCGCGCCCGATTGAAGGCGCGGGCCGCAAGCGAGGAAAAATCGGAACCTCGGCTGGGCCAGCGCGCTTGTGGTTCTGTCGCTTCGCTTTCGCCGGAGGGCCGCCGTGACGCTGCACCATGTCGAAATCCTTCTCGGGCGCGAATCGCTGCCCGGCGACCTCGCCCTGCCGCCAAATCCGCGCGGCCTTGTCATTTTCGCCCATGGCTCCGGGTCCAGCCGCTTCAGCCCACGCAATCGACAGGTCGCCGAGGCCCTCAACGCCGCCGGCTACGCCACTTTGTTGTTTGATCTCCTCACGGAGGACGAGGCGCTCGACCGGCGTAACGTCTTCGATATTCCGCTGCTCGGCGCGCGCATGGCGGATGCGATCGACTGGGCGCGCAACGACGAAAGATTCTTCGCCGCCCCCATCGGCCTGTTTGGCGCCAGCACCGGCGCAGCGGCTGCGATCCATGCCGCCGCAGCCCGCGAAGGCGAAGTCTCGGCGCTGGTCTCGCGCGGGGGGAGGCCGGACCTTGCAGAGCGCTGGCTTGGGTCGATGACCGCGCCCACGCTCTTCATCGTCGGCGCGGAGGACCGCGAGGTTCTGGAACTCAATCGCGCGGCGCAAAGACTTTGCCTCGCGCCCACGGAATTAAAGCTGGTTCCCGGCGCCACCCATTTGTTCGAGGAGCCGGGCGCGCTCGGTCAGGTTCTGACGGCCGCAACGGAATGGTTCGACCGCTATCTGCGCCCGCGCCCGATCCTGTTTCGCGACCGCGTTGCGGCGGGCCGCGTTCTCGCCGACGCCCTCGTCCGGCGGGCTCCTTCCCGTCCTGTCGTTTACGCCCTGCCGCGCGGGGGCGTTCCGGTCGCCGCCGAGGTCGCCCGCGCCCTCGATGCGCCGCTTGACCTGATCCTGGTGCGCAAGATCGGGTCGCCGCAAAACCGCGAGCTTGCTCTCGGCGCCGCCGTAAACGGCGACAAGCCGGAAATCGTCATCAATCAGGAAATCGCGCACGCGCTCGGGATCGACGAAGCCGAAATCCGCCATCTCGCAGCGCCGGAATTTGAGGAGATCGAACGCCGCCGTGCCGTCTATCTCGGCGGATTGCCGCCCATCCCGGCGCGCGGGCGGACCGCGATATTGGTCGATGACGGGATCGCGACGGGCGCGAGCATGGAGGCCGCGATCCACGCGCTCAGGCGCCGCAGTCCGCAAAAACTGATCCTGGCTGTTCCCGTTGCGCCGCCCGACTCGCTGGAGCGGCTTGGCGGCCTCGTCGATGAGGTTATCTGCCTCGCGGCGCCGGCGGATTTCTATGGCGTCGGCCAGTTTTACCGCGAATTCCACCAGCTCGACGACGCCGAGGTTGTCGCGATGATGAAGGAATTCAAGGGCAAGAGCTGAAGCACGCTTTATTCCGGCGCCGGATTGAGCCCGGCGCCGGAATGCGAATGCAAACCGTTATTGCGCCTTGGGCGCCGCCGGTTTGGCCGCCGCAGGCGCTGCGGCGCTAGCGGGTTTCTTGCCCTGGACGCCGGCAAGCGCCGCGATCGGCTCGCCCGGAATGTCCGCCGCCGCCATCGTATCGTCAGGCAGGCGCGTCCAGACGCGGGTCTGGCCGAGCAGCGGCGTCCCGATATAGCCGCGCAGGTTGAGCTTCTTGTTATCCGGCGTGACGTCGAGCTCGGCGCTCCAGATCTTGCCATCGCGCGGATCGAGGATATGCCCGTCCTCATATTTCGCGGCGCCATGGCGCTTCATGCCATAGACGATCACGAGGCCCATCATCGGCTGATTTTTCTTTTCGCCGGTGCAAGCCTTGCACAATGGATCGTCGGGCGGCTCTTCCGGATAGGTCACCGCCTTCACGAGTCGGCCCTCGTAGAGCCCGTTCTTTTCGTAGAAATAGAACACGCCGCCTGGGCGCCCGTCGTCATTATAGGCCTGCCAGAAGCCGGTGAGGAGCGGGCCTTCCACATGGGCGGCGGCCGTGGCTGGCGCCGGTTTGGGCGTCTCCGCGAAGGCCGAAAAGCCCGTCGTCGCCATCAGCGCGGCTGCTCCGAGCGAAACGCCGAGAGACAGGCCGAGCGACACGCCGAGACCGGAAAGGGCGCGCGGAAACCGCGCTTTCTGTTTGGTGTCTAATGTTGGGCGCATGAGCGCTCTCCTGAGATTCGGCGTGACGCGCAGGATGCGCGATCCTGCCAGCGATCCGTGGAAAAATTCAGACAGGGACGAAAAAATCAGACGCCATTGCTCTCGAGCATCTCGCGGCAAGGTTTGGACAATTTGGCCCGGTTCGCCTGCAGGCAGGAGAGAAAGGCGCCGTCGCCGGCGTCCGGCGGAATTTTGTGACAGTATTTGCGGACGTCCGGACGGCAGGCGGCGTCTTGCTCCTGCGTGCCCCCGGCGAGGGCGGAGGCGCCGGAAAGGCTAAACAACGCGATTGAAAACGCCACAACCCGAATTTTCATGAATCTCACTCCAGTTCTCGCACGTTTAAAGCCGAATTCAGACATTCTCTGGGCGCTCGGCTTTCGGGGGCTTGCCCATCAGGATGGGCTGGAACAAAACGGCGGCGGCCAGGGTGCAGGCCAGCGACAAGGCCAGCAATTTTCCCATGCTGGACGTGCCGGGATGACTGGAAAACCACAGGCTGCCGAAGGCGGTGGCGGTAGTGGCCGCCGAAAAGATCACCGCGCGCGTCAGACTGGTCTGGAGCAGGTCCGTCTGCCCCTGACGCCACGCCATGATGTAATAGATCTTGAAGGCGACGCCGACGCCGAGCAGCAGCGGCAAGGCGATGATATTGGCGAAATTCAGCGGCATGCCGATCAGGACCATGATCTCCATGGTCACGACGCCCGCAAGCGCCAGCGGGATGAGCGTCAGCGCCACGTCTCGCGGCTTCTTGAGCACCAGCATGAGAATGACCGCGATCGAGACGAGCGCCAGCGCCCCCGCCTCGACAAAAGCGCGAACTACGGTGTCGCCCGCTTCGAGAATGGAAACCGGCCCCAGAATGGCCTCGGGCTCGACCTTCAACACCGCGCGGGCGAAGGAGCGCAGATTGTTCGGATCGCCTGAATTGTCCTTGGGCGTCGCCGAGATGCGGGCGCCGCCCCCCGGCGCCATCCAGTCGCGGACGAGGACTTCGGGCAGGCTCGCCCGGGTCACCCCCTGCGGACGCAAGGCCTTGCGAAGATTGGCGAAGTCGAAGGCCAGCGGATCGACCAGCGCCGCCCGGGCCGCCTCGCGCCTGTCCGGCGCGCCGGCGGCGAGGGCCTGCAATGCGGCGGCGAGCCGCCGCGCCGCCGCGCCGCCGTTTTTCTGCGCGGCGTTCTGGGGGGCGTCAGCCGCTTCGACTAACCGTTCCGCCGCCTCTTTCAGGGCGTCGATATTGTCCGAATCGGCCGTAACTGCCTGCGGCGTCTTGGGCTCAAGCGCCGGCAGCAGCTTGGCCGCCGCCTTCGCGATCAGGGCGAGCTTCTGCTCCTGATCGCTGGGGATGAAGCTCGAAAGCGTGCGCGCCTCGGCGACATCCGGCAGCGCAGCCAGCTCAGCGGCGATCTTGTCGGCCTGTTCGAGCGTCGGCGCGATGGCCTGGACGGCATAGACGCCATTGTCCGGATCGCGCGCCAGCTCGAGGTAAGTGGCGACCGATTCCGTGTGCGGATCGCGCAGATTGATCGGATTGAAGTCGAAACGCAGCCAATAGAGCAGAGGCAGGCCCGCAACGACGACGAGAGCCGTGCCGGCGATGATGCCGACGCGATGCCGTGACATGAAACGGTCGACCGGCGCGAGCTGCGCGTAGCCCATCGGCTCCGGTTCGCCCGGAGGGTTGAACAAGGCGATCAGCGCCGGCAGGAAGGTGACGCTCACCGCGAAGGCGACCAGCATGCCGACGCCCGCGATCTGGCCAAGCTCCGACACGCCCTTGTAATCCGTCGGCAGGAAGGACATGAAGCCCGCAGCCGTCGCTAGTCCGGCGAGCGTCAGGGGCGCGCCGAAATAGAGCGCGGCGCGGGAAATCGCGGTGTTGAGATTGTCGATCTCGTGGCGCTCGGCCCGGTAGCGGACGCTGAACTGAATGCCGAAGTCCACGCCGATACCGACAAACAGCACCGCGAAATAGACCGAAATCAGGTTGAAGGAACCAACCATCGCCAGCCCGAGCGCGGCCGTGACGGCGAGGCCGACGAGAAGATTGATTCCGACTGCGAGAATGAGGCGGCCCGAGCGCAGCGCGCGCCAGAGGATGAACAGGACGATCGCCGCCGTGATGGTTCCGTCGCGCGCGGCGTGCTCCTTGATGGTGCCGAATTCCTCGTCGGCCATGGCGACCGGGCCGGTCAGACGCACGTGCGCACCATAGGCCGGGAGAATTTCGGCGGCGGCCTCGCGCAATTTCGTGCTGGCGGCAAGGCCGGGTTGCACGGAGGAATAATCCATCACCGGGCGCATCTGGATCACGCCGCGCAATTCCCCCGGCGTAGCCGGGCGCCCCTCGGTGGCGACGCGCCAGGAAAAACTCGCGGGACGGCGGGCATTGACGGCCTCGACAGTCGTCGCGGCGGCCTCCATCAGCCCCGTCATCTGATCGAGCTTGACCCGGTTGGACGTGACGCCGAGCAGGCCGTCCTCCAACCCGGCGACCAAGCCAACCAGGCTCATGTCGGAGGCGAGATCCTGAATAAGCGGCGCGCCCTGCTGCAACCCGTCCAGAGTCTCGCGCAAAGCGTCGGTTGGCAGGAACAACAGGCCGTTCTGAGCGAAAAAGGGCAGGCCAGCGATAAACGCGACCTCAGAGAAATGGGCTTTATCCTCCGCGAGCCGATCCGCCAGAGCCGTCGCGGCCTGCGTCGTCAGCTCCGGCGTTGGCGCCTCGACCACCGCGTAAAGCATTTTCAGGCGGTGGAAGGCGCTCTCGAAGGCCTTTTCGCGCTTGCGCCAGGCTAGATCATTCGAAAGGAGGTCGTTGACGTCTGAATTGATCTTGAAATGAGCCGCCGTATAGAAGCCGGCGCCCAGTCCGAGCAATAAAAACGCCAGTGTCACGCCGCGCGCATGGCGAACGCAAAATTCAACGATTCGGACGATTGTGGTGGTAAGCATGGGCGCGGGAGAGTTGCGTAATAAACTCGCGAAATCAAGCGAAAGCGCGCGGAAAGATTGGGCCTTCCATACGCAACGCTTGCGGCGGCGGAAAATCTTAACCAATCCGAAGGCGCCGGCGGCCTACAAGAAGGATCGCGCCACTTGGCGGCGTCTGGCTGGAATTCCGTGAAAAGCCGAACCCAAGCTTTGCAACATCCTGTTTTTTCAACGCGCGCGCCGGAACGCAGGGCGGATTCGCCCCCCGCCAGTTCGCGCGCGGCGCTGGACCATTTCCTGTTCGCCCCCCACGAAAGACTCGGCTCCGCTGGAGACATCTGGCTTTCCGGCTGCGAGGGGGTCGCTCTGTCGGCCCGGGGCCATGCGGCGGCGGAATCCGCTTTCGCAGGCCTGACGTCGGGCGCCGCACGTCCCCTGCCCCAATGGTTCGAAGATCTGCGCGGTCGTTTGGCGGCTATGTTTGGCGCGCCCGGCTGCGAAGTGGTTTTGGCGCGATCCGAGCTTGAGGCCGAAGATATTTTCGACGCCTTGGCCCATGCGGCGCTCGGGCGGCCGGTCGTCCGCATCGCGGCGGCCTCGCCCGAACGCGCGGGAGACTCCGGCCCGGACGCCCCGACCTTCGCGCTGCGCGACCGCTACGGCCTGCCCCGCGAAGCCGACGCGATCAACGCCGAGGCGGCGCGACTCGCCGCCGACGCGATCGGGCAAGGTCGCGACGTCGCTCTTCATCTGGCCGATTGTTCGGAAAGCGGGCTGGCTGGACCGACGCGCGCTGCCGCCGAGGCCATTGCCGCGTCCTTTCCCGGTCGGGTCATGGTCCTGATCGACTCACGGCAGATGCGCTGCGCGCCTCAACATGTCGCCGCGGATCTTGACGCGGGCTTCGCCGTGCTGCTGTCGGGCTCGACCTTCGCGGGCGGGCCTTGGGGAGCCGCCGCACTGCTGCTTCCGCCCGGATTCGCCGAGCGGATCGAGTCTTTCGCGCTTCCGGACCCCGTAGCCGCACGCTCCGCCGCGATGGACTGGCCGCCACATCTGCGCGACCGCCTGCGCGGGGAATTTTCCGCGCTCGCCGATCTCGGCCTCGGGTTGCGCTGGGAATGCGCGCTGGCGGAACTGGAAGCGTTTTTCGTTGTCGCGCCTGAGCTACGCGCGGAAATCGCCGCCGCCTTCGCGCGTGAAATCCGTCGCCACCTTGCCGGGACGCCGGCGCTAAAGCTGATCGACGATGGCTGGGGCGCTGAGGAATCGCGCGCGATCTTCCCCATCCTGACCTTCGACGAGCGGGGCCGGCCCCTCAAGACCGAGCCCTTGCGCCGCGCCCTCGCGGAACCCGGCGTCCGTCGCGGCGGCTGGGCGGCGCGTGGGCGGCCGGTGCACGTCGGTGCGCCCTTGCGCATCGGCGCCATGAAGGCCTTGCGCCTGTCCCTGAGCGCGCCTCTGGTCAATGACGTGGCGGAACGGATGAGTGAAGGCCGCAGTTTCGCCGCCGCTTTCCAGCCTGTGGCGGACGATCTGCTCGAAGCCTTCAGCCTGTGGAGCGAAATCGCCGCGGTGGATTCCAACTAATCTCCGGCGGCGCCAATCGGTCAGGCGAGCGCGCCGAGACCGAGCAGAAATGCAAAAAGCGCCTGAGTCTGGGCCGTACGCGCCAGAACAGCGTTGAGTGCCGGCCCCGGGGGCATGGCGTAGAGCCTTTTCACCTGCGCCAAGGCCATAGGCAGTGCACCGAAGCCCAGCCAGAGCGCGCGCTGCGGCGCAAGGGCAATCAGCGCGCCAAGCAAGATGAAGGGACCTGCCATCATGGCGGCGAACAGGGAGCGGGCGGCGGCCGGACCGGCGACAATGGCTAGCGTCCGGCGCCCGACGCGGGCGTCGGCGGCGGCGTCCCGGAAATTATTGACCATCAGCACGGCCGCCGCGAACAGCCCGAGCGAAAGGCCCGCCAGCATCGGCTCGGGCGCCAGCGCGCCGGCGGCGAGCCAGTATGTCCCGCCAACCGCGCCGAGGCCGAAAAAAGCGATGACAAACAATTCGCCCAGTGGCGTGTAGGAGATCGGCGCCGGACCGCAGGCATAGGCCCAGCCGGAGAGGAGCGAAAGCGCGCCAAGCGTTACGATCGGCCATCCGCCGACGATGGCCAGATAGAGCCCGCCGAGCGCGGCCAATGCGAAACAGCCGAAAGCCGCGCGCTTGATCTCGCGCGGCGCGAGCAGACCGCTGGCGGCTGCGCGTTTCGGCCCGAGCCGGTCCGGCCCGTCACCGCCGCGCTCGAAATCTCCGGCGTCATTGAACAGATTGGTCGCAATCTGAATGCAGATGGCGGAAAGCGCAGCGACAAACATCGCTGCAAGATTCACCCGGCCCGCAAAGGCGTGAGCGAAACAGGCGCCGACGAAAACCGGCGCAAGCGCCATGGACAGCGTGCGCGGGCGCGCGGCGACGATCCAGACGCCGAGGCGGAACGGAAGGTCGGGGTTTTGGCTCACGCTCATGTCTTTTCCTTTTGCGGGCGCATTGCGGCGGCGCGGCGCTCGAAGGCCGCCATCGCCTTGCGCTCGAACGCGCTGGCGGCCAGCGGCGCCAGCGCGTTCAGGACAGGGGAAGAAAATTCGAGATCGAGGTCGCAGGACAACAGGCAGCCCTCGCCCTTGGGTTCGAACAGCCAGCGCAGGCGGAAATCGCGCAGCGCCCCGTCCCGCGATTCGACGACCACTTCGCGCGGCGGATTCTCATGCGCCTCGCTGATGAAGGATAGTCGCAACGGCCAGAGCCCGAACACATTCTCCACCCGCCGCACCCCGCCATCGCGCGAAATGATGCGCGCGCGCTGGCAATGGGGAATGAAAGCGGGATAGGATTCGATGTCGTTGACGAGGGCAAATAGTCTTGACGGGGCGTCACGCGGGAAGAATTTCGCGAATTTGCGCCGCATCGCTCGCCTTTCGCCGCGGCATCCGAAGACCCGCGCTTTTTGCGGATGCGCAACTTTCAGGTCGCGCAGGGACTGTACCCCCAGGCGAGGCCTTCGCCCAGCGCCGAGTGTCTCGAACAATAGTGCGCGCCATGAGTCTCGAACAGCTCGCCCCTTCCCTGCTCGCCCAAGCCTTGCTCGCGACTTGCGGCGAAGCCGCGCGCTGCGGAAAAAGCTCGCAGAACTGGAGCGCGCCGGTCAGCTCATGGCGAAAGCGACGATCAGCGGCAGCGTGACATAAGAGGCGAGCGTCGAGAGCAGCACGAGGCCGGCGACCTCGTCCGGATCGGCGCCATACATGCGCGCAAAAAGATAGTTGAACACCGCAACCGGCATGGAGCTTTGCACGATCAGCACGCCGCGTTCGATTCCACTCATGCCGAACAGCCACGCGATGAAAGCGCCGCCCGCGACGCCCATGCCGATCCGCGACAGGGCCAGAACCGTCTGCCGCGCCTTGTTGGTGGCCCGGAATTCGGCCAGCGCGGCGCCAAGGCCCAGCAGCATCAGCGGGATGGTGACATTGCCGACCATGGTCAGCGTATCGGTCAGCCATTTCGGCCCGACGAAACCGATCTGGGCGCAGATCACGGCGACAATTGCGGCATAGAGGAAAGGCGCGCGAAACAGTCCGCCGAGCGTGACCTTGCCGCGCGCGATGGCCGGCCCGAAGCTGAACTGGCCGATGGTGGTGACCGTGAAATAGATCATCGCCAACGCAAGGCCGCGCTGGCCAAAGGCGAACAGGCAGATCGGCAGGCCCATATTGCCGATGTTGGGAAAGACCAGCGACGGCAGATAGACCCGCTGCGACAGACCAGCGAGGCGCAGGCAGGGCGCAGCTATGAGGGCGAAGAGGATCAAGCAGGCGAGGCTCGCGCCACCCATGCGCCCGAGATCCGATAGAGCGAATTGCGTCTTCGACAGCGTCACGAAGACCAGCGCCGGCGCGCCTAGCCGCGTGACGATGCGTGTGACGAAGTCATGATCGAACGGCAGGCCGCGCCAGCGCCAGACATAGCCGGCGCCCGTGACGAGCATGACCGGCGCGGCGATCCCCGCAAGCGAGGCGAGCAGCGTCACGCCCATGGCAAATGCGCCGAGTCAGTCACTTCACCCTCGCCGCCTGACGGCCCGACCACGCTGAGCCCGCCGAGAAGCTATAGCCGTTGGCTGCGCGGCGGCCAAGCGACTCAGGCGAATGTATTCGCTCGTTTCGTTTTGAGTGTGGGCAACAAAAAATTATGTTCACTCATGACGCCAGACCTTGAGGGCGGAGATGGCTAGTATCATGGCCAAAATGGGTAGCAGCACCCGCGTCGAGACGACTCCTAAAAGTTGGCCGCCGACGAAACTACCGATGACGGAACCAAGGGCCATCAGCAGGACGAAACGCCCGTTGTGACGGAGTACAGAAAACGCTTGGTCCTGACTGTAGCGGGCGAACCCGACCAACATCGTCGGCAAGCTGACAGCCAGTGAAAGGCTTCCCGCTAATTTAATATCGGCGCCGAATAGAAGGATCAGCGTCGGTATCAGCAGTTCTCCACCGGCTACCCCCATCAGAGCGGCCACGACGCCTATGCCGAACCCCGCGATGACGCCCGTCACCGTCTGGGCCGGTCCGGTCAGGAGCGCATTGGCTGAGACAACATCATGACCGACAAGCAAGACCGCAGCAATCATCGCCAACATGACGGCGATGGTGCGGAACAAAGTTCGAGAAGCCAATTGTGTCGCCCACCCCGCCCCGAACCATGCGCCGATGAGGCTTCCGGCGAGAAGATTGAGAATAATGGGCCATTGACTGGCGATCTCGGCGAATGGAACAGCGCGGGCGCGAAACGGCAGAGCGGTCGCGACGACAAGCAGACTCATCGCTTTATTGACGATCACCGCCTCCAACGCGCCGAAGCCGAACATGCCGATCAGGAGGGGCAGGCGGAACTCCGCCCCGCCAAGGCCGATCAGTCCGCCCAGAATTCCGATAAGCGCGCCCCCGGCAACGGCTCGTGGCGCGCTCCTGACTTTGGCGGCAGACGAGTTTTCGAGTTCCGTGGACATGCGCGATCCTTGGTCACACCGTCAAAGTGTGAAGAAAGACCCAGAACCGCTGTTTGGGAAGGACGCGGAGGGCCTACGGCCAACCGGAATGCCAAATCTATGCCGTCTGTCGATAAAAAGCGCCAGTTAGGCCGCCATCGTCTCTTCCATGAGCGGCGCCCGATGATAGGCGCCGATCCGTCGGCACGGACAGAGCGATTGTTTTTTTAACGTCTCAAGGGCCTAATCACGCTCTATTTTCGGAGAATCTGATGTTCGCGCTTCTGGCCCAAAAACGTTTCGCGCCGCTGTTCTGGACGCAATTCTTTTCCGCCTTCAACGACAATTTCCTCAAGAACGCGCTGATCTTTCTGATCATGTACAAATTGTCGGGGCCACATGCGGAATCCCTGATCACTTTGGCGGGCGCGGTGTTCATCCTGCCCTTTTTCATCCTGTCCGGCCTCGGCGGCCAGCTGGCCGACCGATATGACAAGGCGATGATCGCGCAAAGGCTCAAGCTGGCCGAATGCGTTGCAGCTTTGGTCGCGGTGGCGGGATTCGTCGAGCAATCCGTGCCGCTGCTCTTTGGCGCGCTGGCCCTGTTCGGGATCATCTCAACACTGTTCGGCCCCATCAAATATGGCATCCTGCCCGACCATCTCGAAAAATCTGAACTGCCCGCAGGCAACGCCCTGATCGAGGGCGCGACCTTCATCGCCATTTTGCTCGGCACCATCGTGGCCGCGCTCGCCTCGCGCGACGGCGGCGACCCAACCCATATAGCAGCGGCCATGCTGCTGGTCGCGCTCGCCTGCTATGTCGCCAGCCGGTTCATTCCGCCCACCGGTAACGAAGCCCCGGACCTGCGCATCGACGCCAATATCTTCCGCTCCACACGGGACTTGCTGCGCGATCTGTGGGCCGACAAGCGACTGTGGCGCGCTGGCGTGATGGTCAGCCTGTTCTGGATGTTCGGCGCCATCGCGCTTTCGGTCCTGCCGCCGATGATCAAATTGCGCATGGGCGGCGAGGAAATGGTCGTCAGCATTTATCTCGGCGTCTTCGCCATTTCGGTCGCGCTGGGCTCGGGGCTCGGCTCCTTCCTGTGCAGCGGCCGCATCGTGTTGTTGCCGGCGCCCATCGCCACGCTGGCGCTGGGCTTTTTCTCCGGCGAACTCGCCCTCGCCCTGCACTTCATGCCGCCCGCAGCCGCGCAATTGAGCGTCGGCGCCTTTTTCCAGAGCCCCGCCGCCTGGCGCGTGGGCTTCGACCTCGCCGGCATGGCTTTGGCGGGCGGCGTGCTGGCCGTGCCAAGCTTTTCCGCCGCGCAGGCCTGGGCGCCGATTGAAAAGCGCGCCCGCGTCGTCGCCGCCATCAATATTCTCAACGCCGCCTTCATGGTCGTTGGCGCGTTCGCCGTCGCTCTGCTCCAGGCCGAGGGCCTCGGCCTCGACGGGGTGTTCGGCCTGATGGCCGTCGTCGCGGCGCTCAGCGCAGTCTGGATGTTCGCGTTTCTGCCGACCAATCCAATGCGCGATTTCCTCTCGATCCTGTTCGTCGCCTTTTACCGCCTTGAGGTGAAGGGCCGCGACAATATCGCCAAGGCCGGTCCCAATGCGATCATCGCGCTCAACCATGTCAGCTTTCTCGACGCGGCGCTGGCGCTCTCGGTGCTCGACCACGATCCTGTCTTCGCCATCGATTCCAGCATCGCGCAACGCTGGTGGGTGAAGCCCTTCCTGCGTTTCGTGCGCGCCATGCCGCTCGACCCGACCAAGCCAATGGCGACGCGCAGCCTGATCCACGCCGTGCGCAATGGCGAGACCCTCATCATCTTTCCGGAGGGCCGCCTCACCGTCACCGGCACCCTGATGAAGGTCTATGACGGCGCCGGGCTGATCGCGGAAAAATCAGGCCGCAAGGTTGTGCCCGCGCGGATCGAAGGGCTGGAATCCTCGATCTTTTCGCGTCTGTCGCGCGAGCAGGCGCCACGCCGCCTGCTGCACAAGGTCACTTTGACCTTTCTGGAGCCGGTCGAACTCAAAGTGGACGAAAATCTGCGCGGCAAGGCGCGGCGTCAGGCGGCGGGCGCCGCGCTCTATGAGATCATGTCCGATCTCTTCTTCCGCACCGCCGATCTCGACGAGACGATCTTCACGGCCGTCGCGGCGGCGGCGCGCAAGCATGGCATGGGCCGGATCGCGCTGGAGGACCCGACCTCCCCCGCCCTGTCCTATCGCAAGCTGCTGATCGGGGCGCGCCTGCTCGGCGAGAAATTCGCGCCGCTCGCCCCGGCGGGCCAGTCCATCGGCCTGATGCTGCCCAACGCAAATGGCGCCGGCGCGGCCTTTCTGGGCCTCGTCTCCGCCAATCGCCCGCCCGCGATGATCAATTTCAGCGCCGGTCCGGCCAATGTCATCTCCGCCTGCGCGGCGGCGGAAGTGAAGACCATCGTCACGTCCTATGCCTTCATCGAAAAGGCCAAGCTGCAAAATCTGGTCGAGCGCGTCGGCGAAAAAATCGACTTCCTTTATCTGGAAGACCTGCGCGACAAGATCTCTAGCTTCGACAAGCTGCGCGCTTTCTTCCGCTACGGCGCGCCGATCGTTCCGGCCAAACCCCAGGATCGCGCGGTCATCCTGTTCACCTCGGGGTCCGAGGGGGCGCCAAAGGGCGTCGTGCTGTCGCACAGGAACCTTTTGTCCAATGTGGCGCAGGCCGCCTCGCGGATCGATTTCGGCCGCGACGACCGTCTGTTCAACGTATTGCCGATCTTCCATTCCTTCGGCCTGACAGGCGGCCTCGTCCTGCCGCTGGTTTCGGGCGTGCCGATCTATCTCTATCCTTCGCCGCTGCATTACCGCGTGATTCCGGAACTGATCTACGCGACCAACGCCACCATCCTGTTCGGCACCGACACGCTGCTCAACGGCTATGCCCGCTCCGCCCATCCCTATGACCTGCGCTCGCTGCGCTACATCATCGCGGGCGCCGAGGCGGTGAAGGAATCCACCCGCCGGCTTTATGCGGAGAAGTTCGGCCTGCGCCTGCTCGAAGGCTATGGCGTGACCGAGACCTCGCCTATCCTCGCGCTCAACACGCCGATGTTCAACCGCTTCGGCACGGTCGGCCGGCTATGTCCGGGCGTGGAGCCGAAACTGGAGAAAATCACGGGCATCGACGACGGCGCGCGCCTGCATGTACGCGGCCCCAATATCATGCTCGGCTATCTGCGCGCCGAGCGTCCCGGCGTGCTGGAGCCGCCGCCGGAAGGCTGGCACGACACCGGCGACATCGTGGCCATTGACGCGCACGGCTTTGTCGCCATCAAGGGCCGCGCCAAGCGCTTCGCCAAGGTCGGCGGCGAGATGATCTCGCTTGCGGCTGTCGAGAATATCGCGGCCGCGTGCTGGCCCGACGCCAAGGTCGCCACGGTCGCCCTGCCAGATCCACGCAAGGGCGAAAGGATCATCCTTTGCACGGATCATCCGGGCGCCAGCCGCGCCGATTTCATGAGCGCGGCGAAAGCGCAAGGCGCGTCGGAGCTGATGTTTCCGGCGCAGGTGCTGATGATGGATAAGCTGCCGCTGCTCGGCTCGGGCAAGACCGATTATCCCGCCTTGACCAACTCCGTCGTGGCGCGGCTGGCCGAACAGGCGAGCGGCGCCTGGCAGTCGCCGGCCAGTCGAGACGCCCAAACAAGCGGCAAGGAATGAAAATAAGAATTTTCTGAGAAAAGTGGCGCCGATTTTGCTGCACTGCACACATGGAATGAGAGAGGCGAGCCATGTGTGAGATTATCCAGTTCCAGGCCAAAAGAAGCAGCTATCTCCGCCGCAAGGCCGATAAATATGCTGAAATATCCAGCCATCACGCCGCTCGCGTCGAGTGGCTGAAGCGAAACGGCGCCCCCCTCGCCGATCAGGTCCGGGCGTCGCTCGACGCCGAGAAGGCCGATCGCGACTGCCGCGAAATTGTGCAGACATTGGCTGAACTGTCGGATGAAGCGCCGCACGAGCTCCATTCGTAACGTTTTGTCCGACTTCGGGAAAATAGCGCCTGTTCTCACGCCGTCTCAAGCGGCGCCGCAGGACTCCATTTTCGAATAATCGAGCTTTTCGTCGAAAAAGCTCGATGAGATCTGATCGACGCTGGCGATATGGTTCGCCATTTTCTGCGCCAGCGTGAAGCCGATCAGATGGCGGCGCATTCGCGGCTCGGCCAGCGCGAAGGATTCGCGCAGGATTTCCGCTTCGGCGAGCAAGGCGGCGTGTTGCCCGCGATGACAGGGCAGGACCGGGACGCCGACCCGCTCCATCTCCGCCTCCTCGCGCGCGAAATGCGCCGCGAGTTCCGCGATAATGGCGTCGAGATGCGCCGTCAGGCCGTCGTCCGGGATCTCCGCCGTTCGCACGAACATTTGCTCAAGGGCGTAATGGTCCTCGTCCATGACGCGGACGCCCAAAGGTAATTGAGGCAATTGGAGCAATTGGGGCAGTTTCATTTGATCCTCTTCAGCAAACGAGGGCGGTCAGTCAAGGCGGGGCCGCAGCAAAGCCGGGCCATAGGCGAGGGCGAACCCCAGAAAGGCCGCCACCCAGGCGAAGGCGGCGACATGGAGCAGGACGAAACTGGCCTGCGGCGCCAGGGCCGCGCCAATCCGAGTCGCTGCGGCGAGCAGCACGGCGGCATAAACGAATTTCGTTCCCCATCCCGCATGAAGCGGGCGCCCGGTATGGCCAAGGCTGGCGCGGGTCATCACGGCGAGCGTCATGCCGCCGATGGCGCCCACACCCCAAGCGTGGATTCCGGCGCTCGGCGCCACCGCCGGAACAAAGGCGGCCAGTCCGCTCAGGACAAAGCCGATTGGCACGAAAAGAAATGCGAGGTGGAGGATCGCCACCAAAGGCTCGCCCGAAGCGCGCTCGCCCGCCCAGCGCGCGAGCCGCGCGACATTCAGCAGGCCAGCGGCGATCAGGGCCAGTCCAACCGCCCTGCTTTCCGGCGCCAAGACCCAGCCAACCAGCGCGGCCACCGAAAGCGCAATGCAAATTCCGTCGAAGCGCGCGAAGGTCTGCGGCAGGCGCCCTTCTCCGCGGCGTTGCAGAAATGTGTGGGTGAAGCTCGGCACGATGCGGCCGCCGATCAGCATGATGAGCGCGACGATGACGGCGAGCGCAAAGCGCCGGCCATGGGCGGCGTCGCCGGTCAGATGGGCCTCGATATGAAAGACAGCATTTGCGACGAGCAGCAGCGTGACGACGATCAGCACCCGCAGATTGCGCTTGTTTTTGCCCGCGAGGATTTCGCGCGCCATGGCCGCGCAAAGCAGCGCGAGAAAGGCGCAATCGACCAGCGCCGCCAACGCCCAGCCGATCTGGCCCGATAGAACGACGGCCACACGCCCGGCGAGCCAAACCGAAAAGAGCAGCAGAAGCGGACGCCCCTGCAACGGCAGGCGCCCGGTCCAGTTCGGCACGGCGGTCAGCAGGAAGCCCGCCACGACGGCGGCGCCAAAGCCGAACACCGCCTCATGCGCATGCCAATCCATGGGCTGGAAGGCGTTGGCGAGGGTCAATTCGCCGAAATATTGCGGCAGCCAGACCATGACCGCGACGACCGCCCATAATGCGCCGGCAAGAAAGAACGGCCGGAAGCCGTAACTGAACAAGGCGGGACCAACATAGAGACGGCGGCTTCTGACTTCGGACATGAGGGTTCCCTGCTTTGCGCTCCCTTTGCTAGACCTGCACGCGCGCCTCGACTTTGCGCGCTGTCAAACAACCGGCGCTTTCGGGTTTCCTTGGCGCGTCTCACGGAGCCTCGGCGGTGAAGCGCCCCGTCCTGCCTCAGGACTGCAGCACATAACTCCCCGGCGCCGCCTCAAGAACCGGATAGCCCTTGTCCTTCGCGCCCAGTGGAGGCGGCGCGGCGCGGCCGCGCGATTGCCGCGCCAACCAGCCCGCCCATTCCGGCCACCATGAGCCCTGCTCGACCTTGGCGGCGTCGCGCCAGCTATCGGGACTGGCATATTGCGCGCCCGCAGGGCGGTGCGATATGCGATAGCTGCGGCCTTGATGGCCCGGCTCGCTGACGATCCCCGCGTTGTGCCCGCCGCTGGTCAGCACGAAGGTCGTGTCGACGTCCTCCAGCAGGTTGATCTTGTAGACCGAGCGCCATGGCGCGACATGGTCCTTTTCCGTCGCGACCACGAACAGCGGCGCGCGAATGTCGCCGAGAGAGATGGGTTCGCCGCCCTCGACCCTGTAGCGCCCCTCGAACAGGTCGTTGTTGAGGAACAGCCGGCGCAGATATTCGCTGTGCATGCGATAGGGCAAGCGGGTTCCGTCGGCGTTCCACGCCATGAGATCGTTCATCGGCGCCCGGCGGCCCAACAAATATTCCTGCACGATACGCGATCCGATCAAGTCGTTCGACCGCAACAGCTGGAAGGTTCCGGCCATCTGTTTGGAATCGAGATAGCCCTGCTCCCACATGACGTCTTCGAGGAAGCTCAACTGGCTGTCGTCGATGAACAGGGTCAACTCGCCGGCTTCGGTGAAATCCGTCTGCGCCGCGAAGAGAGTCACGGAATTGAGCGCCTCGCTGCCCTGCTCGGCGAGCCAGGCGGCTGCGATCGACAACAGCGTTCCGCCGAGGCAATAGCCGACTGCATCGACCTGTTCGCCCGGGACGATGGCCTGGATGGCCTTGAGAGCCTCCAGCACGCCGAGGCGCAGATAATCGTCGAAGCCGAGATCGCGGTCCTCGGCGTCCGGATTGCGCCAGGAAATCATGAAGACCGTATGGCCGCGGTCGACCAGATATTTGACCAGAGAATTCCCCGGCGAAAGATCGAGAATGTAATATTTCATGATCCAGGCCGGGACGAACAGCACCGGCTCGGCCTGAACCTCCGCTGTCGTCGGCTTATACTGAATGAGTTCGATCAGCCGATTGCGATAGACCACCACGCCAGGCGTCACGGCGACCGCTTCCCCGGGGCGGAATTTCTCGGCGCCAATCGGCGGCTTGCCGCCCGACTCCCGCTCCCAGTCCGCCCAGAAATTCATCGCGCCGCGAATGAGGTTCTGCCCGCCCTCCGCGAGCGTGGCCTGAAGAACGTCGGGATTGGCGCCAATGAAATTGACCGGCGAGACCGTGTCGAGCGCCTGCCGCCCCATGAAATTGACGACCTGCTCGTGATGCGGCGAGACGCCGCCGATGCCGGTCGTCGCGTTGTGCCACCATTGCTGGTTGAGCAAAAACCATTGCTGGAAGAAGCAGAACGGCGGCTTGTTCCAAGCCTCGCTCTTGAACCGCGAATCCTGCGGCAAGGGCTCGATGCAGGGTTCGCCAGCGGCGTTGCCGCCGGCGCTCACAACATGGCTCACGACATGGTTGGCGAACCGGATGGCCTTGCGAAGCCCTTTTTGCGCCAACTGCTGCTGCTTGGCCGGCGACGCCAGAAGATGCAACGCCCAGTCGGCATAGGCGAGCCACAGTGACGCCGGAGACAGCCCCATCGTATAGCGCGCGAGGCCCGCGTGAAGAAGGCGATCGAGCGCGGCCGGGGGGTCGGCAGCTTCCGTTCCGGCGGCGGGCGGCGGGACGCTCCGCTCCAGCGATTTGACGGCCACATTGGTCGCAGGAATGGCGAGGGACCCGGCGACGGGAGGCGATCGCCGGATGGGTGCGAGCGCGCCGCCGACGGCAGCCTTCTCAGGCGCGCCTGGCTGGATCGCCTCCGCAATTGCGCTTTCTGGCGCGGACGCCTTCGGCGGGGTCTTGGTCACAGTAGGCTGCCGCCGTGTTGTCCGCGCCGTGCTTTTCGGTGCGCTCCTGTCAGCGTTTCCGGTCGGTTTCCGCATCATTATGACTCCGCCATGCCTGCGCCATCGCCGCGCAAGAAAGTTGGCGAGCGACCTTCGGCCCGGTCCATACCACGCAAGGCCTTCATGCGCCGCACGCCGCGCGCCGGGATCCCAGCATGTTTGGGCGACACCGGCAATAAGGCGGATCAAATTCGATCGGCGTCACGGCGCGCCGCTGACATCAGCGAATAGCCGCTCGCACATCGTAGCGAGGGCGAAACAAGCGCCGCCCTAAAAAGCAATGGCGACGCCGAAATCTCCGGCGCCGCCATTGGCTCATGAAATTTACCGGGACCGCGAGAGGCGCCCGCTGGTCAGCGGAGGTAGTTCGCGGCCTCGCTGGCGTTCAAGACGGAATAGCTTGAAAGGGCCACGATCGACAGCACCTTCTGGATATCCGAATGGATCGATTCGGAGACGAAGATGACGTCGCGATTCCGCATGTTGTAAAGATTCGCGAGATAGAACCCTTCGGCGGACGAGAAATCGACGCGGTAAACAGTCGGGATGAGATCCGATTTGAACCTGCTCACATCGACGCCCAGAGAACTGAGCAAGGCAGGCTTTTCGAAGCGGAACAGGAAAACCTCGCCCGCATTGGCGCGCGTCGTGTCGAGCCAGCCCGCCTTCGCAAGGGCCTCGGTCATCGACATATTTTCAAGTTCGAAGGTGAACCGGCGGTTGTTGACGCCGCCGACGACGCCCGGGCTTGTGGAGCCCAGAACCATATAGAATTTCGGCACATGCGAAAGATACACGACGTCGCCCGGCGCGAGCGGCACGTCCTGCCCGGGATCCCGCACCACCGCCTGGAAATCCGCCATGTGAGCGACGCCATTGCGCTGCAGGTTCACGACGGTTTCGTAACCCGGGCTCTTTGGACCTCCCGCCCTGGCGATCGCGCCGCTGAGACGAATGCCGCCCGGGTCCATCGAGAACCGCGTCGCCGAGCCGACATCGCCGAGAACGCTGATGGCGTTGCCGCGATGTTCAACCACGGTCACGACAACCTGCGGGTCGATCGCGCGCTGTTTGAGCTTGCTGGTGATCTCAGCGGCCACCGCCTTGGGCGTGCGGCCGACGACGCGAACGGCGCCCTGCACATAGGGGACGTTGATATTGCCGTCCCGATCGACCTGCTGATTGGGAATCTGCACGTAATTGTTCGAACGGGTCGGGCTGTCCTTGGGCAGGAACGGCCCGCCCGACTCCGCCTCGAACACCGTGACGGAGACGACGTCGCCATAGCCAATGCTGACGTCTCGATCCGCCGCGACCTTGCCCAGCCCGGAAAAGCGGCGCACCGAATCGTAAGAGAACTTGTTCGCCGCCTTCACCGTTTCCGCGTTCAGGTCGACCTGCACATAATCGATCTTTTCCGAAGGGTCGGCGACCAGGGCCGTAGCCCCGCCCGTGACCGCGCCAGCCCGAGGGCCGTCTTTGGGGATTGCGCCACACCCCGCAAGGGAAGCCGAAACCATGGCGGCCAGCGCCAATTTACGCATAGATTTACTCTGCAAGTTCATGCTCCAGCGAACGCCGTTCCCAAAGATCGCAGATAGCTCAGATTTAATAGATCGTTAATAAAAGAGCGCCCCTGAGTCAACAACTCCACAGCTCAGAATCAATAATTCTCTGACTGTGTTGATTCTGCAACGCCGTTCAAAATCGATTAAAATCTAATCGAACACCTGCTCTTGATAAGGCGTTATTCTTGAATCCGCGCCATTTTGGCGCTGTCACTGCAGCTTCATTGTTCAATTTGCTCTCATGCGGCGCGACAGAGGCTGCAATTGCTATTGTTCGCAGCGGCAATTCGGTCCTGCGGCCGGCGCGATGCGTTTCGCCACGACGCCAACGGCCGGACCGAAAGACGGCGTGAACGCCATCTTCCGACCAGCCTGCTCAACCCGGTGGCGGCGCGAAGGCGCCCCACTTCATCAGGAAAAGTTCAGACGAAGGAAAACTGCAACGACGCGTGCGCCGTGCTGCCATAGAGATTGGTCGCCGTAACGCCAATATTGTGGACGCCGTCCGTCAAATTTGAAGTCTGATAGGAATAATAGCCTGACGAATTGGACGTCACGGCGCCGATCGCATTGGAGCCGTCATAGATCTGGACGGCCGTATTTGGGCTGGTCCATCCGATGATATCCGGCGCGACCGAGTAGACGCCATTGGTTCCCTGCCCCGCCATATATTGAATCATTTCATTGATCGAGTTTTGCGTTTTCCAGAGCTGAAACGCGACGGAGGCGGAACCGCTATTGCCATAGGAATTGGTCTCCGCCGCCTTGATGTTGTGATAGCCATTCGCGAGCGACGAGCCGTCAAAGGTCCACACGCCATTGGCGTCAGCCGTAACCGTCGCCACCACCGCGGCGCCGTCATAAAGGGTCACGGCGGAGTTTGCGTCCGCCTTGCCCGTCAGGTTCGGGTTATAAGTATAGGCCAGACCATTGACCGTTTGCCCGGTCTGGTTAGCCAGCGCGACCGTTACGCCCGGGACCGGAGCCGTGGTCGCATAGGTCACCCCGAAATTGGTCATAGTCCACGAACCGCTGCCGCTGCTCGTTTCCACCCCTGTCGCCAGGCCATTGAAATAGAGGGAACTGCTCAGGCCAGCGTTATCCACCAGATATTGCAGCATGGTTTTGACGTTGATCGCGCCGGATGTGACGTCCGCGCCATTCGCGGGCATGAAAATATAATCGGGCAATCCGGCGCTGTCCGTCCCTTGGGCGACCTTCCAGGTGATGCCGTAAATCGTGATTGTGCCCAAAGCTTTCAGCGAAGAAACCCACGCTTGCGAATCGGACGGAGAATAAAAGAATATTTCGACTTCCGCTGCGTTCGTCGAGTTGTTGCCCGCAACGCTCGTCAGAAATATGTCGGTAATAACGTTAAATCCTTGCAGATCGCCTGACATGGTGAAGTTGATACCCTCAACCAATGTCGTAAGATCGCTGATGCGACTGGAAGGAACAAATTTCGCCGTTGACGTATTATAGTAGTTGCCGTAATCGATAGCCATGAATGATTTGATTTTCTGGACACTTGCTGTTGGAAACCTCCAATTTGCAGTCACGCTGGAGAGCAGAGATCCGGACTGAAACTGCATTGATTCAGTATAATCTGTTCCGTAAACGAACGAGCCTACGTTGAACGCCGAGATATTAACTGTATAAGAACCTGAATTATAGGAGTTATTATCATAAAGTGTCGACGTCGCCATTGAAAGCTCCTCATTCCCATTTCAATATGAGCCTAACGGCTATTCATCTTTTTAACGTCGATACATGAACTAAAAATTGAGCAGTTATTTCATCGAGGAACGATGAACACCTTTAAACCTAATTGAGTTTTTTTTAGTGAAAGCATTGCCATTGCCTCCACGTTTCAAGCCAGGTTTATTCTGGGACCAACCCGATAGGGTCACGATTGGCGCCAATAGCCAAAACTTGATCGCCTGCGCTGATTTCCGCGACAAGAAGCGCCCAGCAGCCGCGGCCGGGCCATGCCCTCGCCCGCCGGGAATAGGCCAAAGTGATCGCTCGCCAAACTGGGCCAAAATAGGGCAGGATCGCCATATTTTCTTGGCCCCTACGAGCAGCCGACAAAGCCATGACGAAATCCTGGCTGGCTACGACCGGAGAAGGCCGCATTGCGCCAGCTTCGCGAAAGTCTGGTCGAATATTTTGATCGCGCGAACGAAGCGTTGGGCATTGCGGCGACAGATCAGCGCCATGCCGTCCCTTCCGGATTGCGACCCCGGCATTGAAAGAGCGGGATAACCATGGGAAGCGTTACGCACGAAGCCAGACTGTCGAAAACCGAACCTTCAGGACGAAGCCGAAGGCGGGGCCGGATTCGCTGGCATGTTCTCGCGGCCTGGATCATCGTCATCGCACTGAGCGTCGCCTTCTGGACTTACGCGGCTCGATTAACCGACATCATCCGGTAGAACGCCATGTCATGGACGACGAACTGCCGCCAGATCAGTAAGCCGCCGGATCATAAACCAGCAACAGCGCCGTACGCAGAATGATCTTGATGTCGAGCCAGGTCGACCAGTTGTCGATATAATCGATGTCATACTCGACCCGCTTCTGGACCTTTTCCACAGTGTCGAGTTCGCCACGGCAGCCACTCACCTGGGCGAGCCCGGTGAGGCCCGGCTTGACACGATGTCGCGCGGCGTAGCCATCGGCGATATCCCACAGGTCACGCCCTTCAGTTCTGGTCAGCAAAGCGTGCGGACGGGGACCGACGACCGACATGTCGCCGCGCAGGACGTTCAGGAATTGCGGCAACTCGTCGAGACTGGTGCGCCGGATGAAACGGCCCACGCGCGTCACGCGATCGTCGTTGCGCGCCGTTTGACGGCTCGCATGGGCGTCGGACGCATGAGTGTACATCGAGCGGAATTTCAGCAGTTCGAATTGCTTGCCGTTGAACCCGACCCGCTTTTGCCGAAACAGCGCCGGCCCTTCACTCTCAAACTTGACCGCCATGGCCACCAGCGCGAACACAGGGGCAATGAACAGCAGGATCGCGGACGCCGCGAATATGTCCTGCGCACGCTTCAAGAGCAGGCTCCAGCCATTGATCGGCCGGTCGCCGGCGCGCAGAGCGACGCGATCGCCAATGACGCCCACGCCGAGCTGGTGGGCGCGAATGCGGCCGTCGCCGGGCAGAATGAAAATTTCCGTCGAGAACTGGCGCAGCTGCAAAAGTTTCTGCAGGATGACCGGCGCATCGACCCAGGGTGTCACGATATAGATCTGGTCGATCTCCTCGCGCGCAATCGATTCCGAGATCGCGTCAAGCTCCTCCAGACGCGCGAGTTGCAGGCTATGAGCGACCTGCGTCATGCCTCCGCTGGCTTTGCGCAGCTCCGAACGGGTCAAGGGCTTGGAGAAAACGCCGACCGACAGAGCCCGGAAGACATAATCCCCTTTCGCAAACCGCCGCCGCAGATTGGCCAGCAGAGCGAGCCGGAAAGCGGGCATGATCGCGCAACTCAGGACCACCCAGGAGAAGAACCAGACGCGCGAAAAACTCTGCGTGGTCTTCGTCGCGGCGCCAATCGCGATCAGGATGACGAAGGTCGCTGCGAGCGCCGCCGCCAGCCGCCGCAATGTGAAGCCTGGCTCCAGAATTCGACGCGCGTTGCAGCCGCCTACGACATAGGTCAACAATAGATAGAGCGCCGCCGCGAGAGCGACGACGACAGCCTGCTCATCCGCCATAGGGCTGTACTCGGCGCCCATCGCCATGGCGAGAATCGACGGCAAAAAGCCGCATGTGATGAAAATCACGAAATCGATGGCGAGGAAGGCGAGAACCAGAGCCTCCGCCGAGATGCGATTCCCTCGGGGCGAGACCATCGGCGACGTCGCGACACCGCTGGCGGCGCGCCTGTCCCGCAATGCAAAATCAACCATTGGTGGCATTTCGCTGAATTCCTTATTATGCGCCACCTTAACTCGCCATAAGCCGTAATTCAACATTTATACACGCGCAATTTAAATTTAATTATACTCAACTACCTAGATGTGATTTGCCTATTCTTGGTTGCAATGCAGCACCTCAGTGCCGTTAAGGCGGGCGAAACGCCGAAATTAACAGCGTCGAGGATATTGCGTCCTTGGGGAGCAGCCCCTTGCCCGGGCGCCGAAACATGCGGCGCCCGCCAAAGGAGCCGCCGGACGAAAAAAGAGCCCGAGTGGAGGCCGCCAATCTGGATGACGCCCCCCCCCTTTTTCAGTTGCGCCGCGCCTGTGACGGATGAAAAGGCCTTCGCCCACGACGAACATCGCCAGCGCGTGGTCTTTTTTCCGTCACGAAAAATTTGCCTGGCAGGACTGGAAGATAATCAGGCGCGCCGTCGCCGCCGGCCGCCCGGGAATTCGATTCCCCGACAAATGGCGGAGATTTGGAAGTCGCGCTCTGGACGTGAAGAGACGGCGATAACGCCTGCTGGGAGCGGCGCGGGATAAAAGCAAAGGCTATGAACAGCTTCGTCTCAACATGTCGTATATTTAGTCAAATTTGTAATATTTTGACCTTAATAGAGGCTAACTTCAAAGCTTACATTACAGTGATTCCGTGATATGGGAGTACAGCCACAGTGTGATCAGGGCTTCGACGTTGGCGTGCAGAGGGAGTGAAAATGGATTTGAACGTCAGAAACATTCAAATTCCATTTCCAACGAGACGGATTATTAACTTAGATATTGCCGTCGGTAAGTCTAACGAGATAGTCGAGTACATTTTTCGTCGCAGCCGCAAGGGCTTGCGGACGAAGGTCGCCTTCGCGAACTCCAATTTGCTGATCCAGGCCCGTCGCCACGAGATCGCCGAGGAAAGCCTGCGCGACTTCCTCATCCTGAACGATGGAGTCGCGTTGGACGCCGCGAGCCACATCTTGTACCGCGAGGCTTTCCCCGAGAATCTCAATGGCACGGATTTCGTGACCAAACTTCTCGAGTCGGCGCCGCGTGGCGCCCGCGTCTTCCTCTATGGCGCCTTACCCGAAGTCGTCGCCGAAACGGCGAAAGCCATAGAGACGCGTTTCGGCCTCACCGCATGCGGCTATGCCGACGGCTATGATAGAATGCTCGACCAGGAAGCGCTGGTAAAAAAGATCGAGGAAAGCAAGGCGGACATATTGCTCGTGGCGCTCGGCAATCCCAAGCAGGAGCTATGGCTCAGCGAAAACTGGCCGCGCCTTACCACTTCGATCGGACTGGGCGTCGGCGCCTGGATGGATTTTTTCGTGGCTCACAAGAAGCGCGCGCCCGTCGCATTTCGCATGCTGCGTTCGGAATGGCTGTTCCGCCTCCTGTCGGAGCCGCGGCGGCTTTGGCGACGCTACTCGATTGACATCGTGACCTTTTTCTTTCTGGTGGCAAGACAGGCTCTCTCGCATTAATGCATTCGCCCAACGCGCGATTGCCGGCTGACGCCGAAACCAAATGGGAATACCGTCTTTGTATTCACGTTTTCGCCGGTGGAGGAATGCACGAGCCCGCGCTCAAGAGACGCCCGCGGCCCCGGCTGCGGCGACTCCCTCCGCCCTTCCCGAGGGCCTGAGAATTTTTGCCATCGGCGACATTCACGGATGCCTGGACGCCTTCAACGATCTTCTCGCGAAGATTGAGGACGACGTGAAAAAAAGCCCCGTCGATCATTGGCAAATCGTTACGCTGGGGGATTATCTGGATCGCGGGCCGTCATCGAAACAGGTTGTCGACCGCCTGATCAGCCTGACCTCAACCCACGGGCTGATCGCGCTCAAGGGAAATCACGACGTCTGGCTGAGCGATTTTATCGAAAGGCCCGAATTGTTTTCGGCGTGGGAGCCATGGGGCGCCGCCGCGACCCTGCTGTCCTATGGCGTCGACACCGCCTCGGCGCCCGGCCCAAGCCAGCACGCGGCGCTGGCGGCCGAACTGGGGCAGGTCATTCCGCCCGAACATATCGACTTCCTGAAAAATCTGCCCTCCTATCATCTTTGCGGCGATTATCTTTTCGTGCACGCCGGGCTGCGGCCGGGAATCGCCTTGCGCGACCAGAGCGAAGCGGATCTGATCGGCATTCGCCAGGAATTCCTTCGCCACGATGGGCAGTTCGAGAAATTCGTCATTCACGGCCACACGCCAGTCGTGGAGCCGGACGTCCGCTCGAACCGGATCAATATCGACACCGGCGCCTATGCGACCCACCGCTTGACCTGCCTGGTGCTTGAAGGGACCAGCCGGCGCTTCCTCTATTCCGGTCCAGACGCTTCGAGTGAACGCCGCGCGGCGCACAGGCGGCGGGCCGGGAAACTCGCCCCTGACCCGCGAATAAGCCTCGACTGCACATAACTTTGGGCTTGGACTTGGCGCCTGCGCGCAAAGCCCAAAATTCAACCGTGCCGAGGCGCCAGAACCGGAAAAACCAGTCTCGGCGACTCTGTCGCCGCCACGGTCGGGACGGCCTCGCGAATACGCGCTCTGGGCTTCTCGCGCAGCAGATTGAGAATGGGCTTTTCGAGGAACAAGTGAACAAAAACGCCCGCCGTCACGGCGATCGCGAACACGCCAATGAACAGAACGGCCGACGGAACCTGCCCGTGACCGAACTTCATGTTGATCCCCGCGACGGCGGAAATCGCCGCCGAATGGACGAGATAGATCGAATAGGAGGCATTGCCGAGCAACAGGCTCCATTTCGGGAGCTTCCAGCCATAGCGACGCTCGCACATGACGGCGCCGGTGATGATGGCCGCGAAGCAGATGGCCAATTGGGTCAGCAGCGGCGGCATCCGCATCGCGAATTCCTGTCCCGGCGCGCCGCTCATCGTATAGACGAGCATCGCCAGCCCCGCGACAAGGAAAAGCGGACCGCTCGCATTGGTCAGGCGAGTCGCCGTCCAGCAAGCGGCCATGCCGAACAGGAAATAGATATTCCAAATGCTCAGCAAGCCCCAGTCAGGCCCCAGCGCGGCGAAATCCGGGAAGGGCTCTACGGTGTTGCGCAAGAGAATGGCCAAGGCCCAAAGCGCCATAATAACCAGTCCTGCGCGCCGCCACAGGATCAGCGTCGCGAAAACAAGATAGAATTTCATTTCGAGCAGCAGCGTCCAGGCCACCTTCAGCGGCAGAGGGGGCGCATCCATGATCTGAAACAGGGAATAGGCCGAGAACAGAGCGCGCGGGCTCAAATCGACGCCATGCGTGCCCATGCCTCTCATCGCCATGACAATGAAGAGGGTCAGGAATATCCAGTATATCGGATAAACGCGGGAGCACCGACGCCAGAAATACCGGCCGAGAGACGCACTGTCCCCGATATCTTTTCCGTGCGCGAACAGGATGATGAAACCGCTCAGAACAAAAAAGAAATTCACCCCAATCCAGCCGAGACTGGCGACATTTCCATAAATTTCGTAGCCGCCATATTCTTTCATCGAAAGAATAACATGCGTGTGATATAGCGCCACCGCCATCGCCGCGAAGCCGCGCATCACCTGAATGGTCGCGATATTCCCCTGCGCGACGGGCTTTTCAGTTCTTTTCGGCTCAAGACTGAACTTGAAGCGACCAAAATCAATCAGCGGAGCCTGTCTGGCTCCGGGAATAGCGGCAGCGCCAGCAGCGTAAAAGCCGAACCACATATTGGCCTCCTGGTTCTGTCCGATGAGGCGGGGACGGACGTCCGTCAAAAAGCGCCTTCACGAACCCATTTGGCACGAAGTTAAACTAAATTTTTCGTTAAAAAAAGCGTACAGCCAAGCTAAGATTCCGGGCAAAGCCTGCGCGAATCCATTATCGCGAAACTCCGATTCGCGGCGACTGGCCCCAAAATTGGTATTCATGGCGCAAAGTGCGCATTTATGCTTAAAATATCAGCAAAATGCTTGCTTAGGCGGTCAGGTTTCAGGAAAAACTGACTTTTATTCTCGCTCCGGAATTAAAGCGACGAAAGCTGGACATCGTCGATTTTCTCCGTCGGCGGAACCCGCTTGCGGAACAGTCCCGCGATCAGGCCGTAAGCATATACATTCCACATTGCGAAGGAATAAAGCGCAAGTGAGAAGGATTTCCGCCGAAACGCCAGGAACAGGATGGGAAAAATCACCATCGCGAGACTGAGAGGCCAGAAGTTCAACGCGAAATACAAGACGCACATCCACCAGACAATCACGACCACGGCGTTGCGGACATGTCCGAGTTGCCTGACAACGATGGGCAGGTGCGGACGGCCGATGGCGCCGCGTAAAACCTCGCCCGCAGCCCCGGCGTAGCCCGTTCGAATCCACTTCAAGAGCAGGAGAAACCCTGCGCCCGTATGGCCATAGTGATCGACGGCGGGAGCGTCGATGCGCGCCAGTTTCCAGCCCGCCGCCTGCAAACGGGCGCCCAATTCAAATTCTTCGAAGGCGTGAAGATTGCGGTCGGCGAAATAGCCGACTGAATGCAACGCGTCGGCGCGGTACAATCCGCCGCAGTCGAGCCGATCGACCGTACCGGCGCCCGGTTGGGAATCGGCCTCGCTCGTCTCCGCGCGGATGCGATATTCGACATTTTCCGTGTTTTTCTGGCTCACCCGCCCGCCGACGCCCGCGACATCGGGATGTTTTTTCAAATAGTCGATTCCAGTCGCAAGAAATTCGGGCGACAGAACCATGTCGCCATCCAGCATGTAAAAATATTCGCCCTGGGCATGCTGAAACGCGAGCTGTGCGCCAGTCCCGCAGGAACGTTGCGACAGGTCGGCGAGCTGGAAAATCTTCACCGGAAAACGCTTCGCAATCTCAATCGTGTGGTCCGTCGATCCGCAATCGGCCAGGATGACTTCGCCCTGGAACGGAGCGACCGCAGCCAATGCGCTGACGAGGCAGGCCTCGATGTGGCTTTCTTCATTGAGCGCCTTGATTCCAACCGTGACCATCATGGGCTTTCCGCCGCTCCTACGCCTTGATCGCCGTGTCCGCAGGCGCATTCCGCGCGCTGGCGGAATCGTCCATGGACTCGTCCCCCGCCCCGCCCTTCACCTGGACGCCGACGGTCCTGAACCATCGCCGCGTCTGTCGATGGATCCACAGCGCGTAGACGCCTTCGCCAATGAAAATGCCGGCGAGCGACGGCAGGGCGCCATAGGTCGCCAGCAGCGCGCCGACCGAAACCAGCGAGACGCCGGACGAAACCACGCTCGCCATTGCGAGGGGACGAAACACGCCCGCCGCCTGCAAGAGCGCGCTTTCCGGCGTACGCATCAAACGCACGGCGGCGATGGCCATCCAGATCGCCGCGCCAATCGAAAGTTCCCGCGTCGAATAGTGCGGGGGAAAAACCACTCGGGGCGCAAAGGTCATCAGCGCCCACCCCGCCAGTGCGGTCCCGACCCATGAGGCGATGAGCACAAGGCGGAAAAGCAGGAGCGAGCTTTTCGCCGCCGGAATATCGCCAGCATGGATCTGGTGGGCGAAGCGCGGCCGTTCGAAATCAGTGAGCGCGTTCATGACCACGCCGATGGGACGGATCAGCAGCGCGCTCGCCGACAAGGGCGCGAAGGCCGCCGCGCCGAGGAAGCTGGTCACCAGATAGGCGTGCGAATTCGCGGTCGCTTCCGTCGTGACGACGCCCAGCAGCGACCAGCCCGAATAGCGCCGCCAGATTGGGAAATAATGCGGCAGCGCGCGGAGGCTGAAATTCTTGAACTGCGCCGAGAAATAGAATTTTCCGAAGGGCGCCAGGCTGACAATGGCGGCGGCGAGAAGGATTTCGAATGGCGCGTTGGCGGGCGCAAGGAGCAGCCCCGCGACAATCGTGACGCTATAGGCGATATCGGACGCGCCGGCCCGCATGACGCGCCGGTTTCCATAGGCATATTGCCGGGCGAACCAGCGGACCAGAGCGAAAGCGGCATAGACCGCAAAGATCCCGGCCTCGCGGTGAGACAAATGCAGGAATTCGCCAAGGCCGAAGAACAGGACGCCCGCCACGACTGCGCCGACGGCGCTCGCGGTAAACAGCGCGCGGAGAGCGGATTGTTTCTCGCTGGCCACGTAATGAGTCAGGACGACGGGAAGCGGCGCGCAAAAGAGCGCGCTCCAGATTCCGCAGCTGAGCACCGATGTCACGAGGAGGAAGGAAAAATTGCCGAAAGCCTGCGCATCCAGCATATGAAGCATTTTGAGCGACAGCAGGAACTGCGTCACGGCCGTGCTGACTGGCCCCAAAGTCGCCAGCGCATAGGGCAACACATTTGTCGCGAGACGCTGGATCTTGCCTGAGCGCGCCGCTTCAACCATGCCGATTCGCCGCGAATTGCCAGTCTTGCAAACGATCTGCCCGAGTCGTCTTTTCCACGAAGGCGATGGCGAAAAGCAGGAAGACTTCGACGATGGAGTCGCGATCGAGGAACGAGGCCTCCGTGAAATTGTGACCGGCGCAGAATATCAGCATGGCGAGCGCGAGCATGCCCTGCGCCTTCGTCTCCGGCCGCCAGAGCATCAGTTTCGAAACCGGCAAAATGAGCAGGGCGAAGATGGCGAGGATCGTGCCGAACGTGCCAATCGAAATCAGCAGGTCCATGTAACCGCTATGCGCCTCGGGTACGAGGCTGACCCAGTCCTTCGGGCCTTTGGTGTAATGCGCGATCGGCTTGTTGTCGCCAATGTTGAAAAACGAGCCATAGCCCGCGCCAAAGGGATGGTCTTGCCAATAGCGATAGAGCACGCGCCAGATCGCCACGCGGCCGGTGAAAGCGTCGGGCCGGTTGAATGGTTTGGAAATCGCGTCCCAATTGACCCAGATCGCGGCGGTCATGCCGGCGATCAGCAATGCGAGCGTCGGAACGACAATTTTTCGGTAGTAGTGATTGTACTTGCCGTAGAAATAGGAAATGAACAGCGCCACAACCACCAGTCCGGCCGATGTCTTGGACGCCGATTTCCAGAGAAATATCGCCGTCAGAAAGACGAGAAAGGCGCGCAGAGCCACGCTCCATTCCTCCGCCTCGATCACCAGGAACAGGATCGTCATCGCGCAGAACGAACCGGCGAAATTCTTGTGCGCCAGGACGCCTTTCCACGAACCGATCAGTTCTGGATCCATGCCGAAGCCCGAAACCTCAGACGCCCCGTGAATGCCGGTGCCTGGCGCGAATGCGACCACGAAGAAATTCGCGAACAGAACGCCGACGAGAACGCGACGGATGATGCCCGACGTCTGTTTGAAACTCAGGATCTGCGCATTCATGAAAATGATCATCATCACCAGCGCCGTGAGAAACAGGCGACGGATTCCGATGCTGGCCGCTTCCGACCATTTGAGACTGACGAGACAATAAAGCAGCGTCACCGACAAGGAGAAAGGCAGGGCAATTATTTTGAAATGCGGCCGGACACAGCGCGTCGCGAAAATCGCGAGCATAAACACAACCAGGAACATCAACTGGCGGAGCGCATTGCCTTCCCCCGTGCTGGCGACGCGCTCCCCCACGGACATGAACGGCGCCGCAACCATGGAGATAAGAAAGGCGTAAAGGGAGATCGTCGCCCATTTCTCGGGCGTTGTTTGCGTCGTCGTTGAATCGATTCGAAGCGGCGATTCCGTTTGGAGCAAGGTCATTGCTGGATCGTACTCCCAATGCGGCGAAGAGCATCGCTTTTTCTATAACGACGCCAAGGTATGGCGATATTGGCGTTCGCAGGTTTCATCGAAATATTTCCGCAAGTCTGGTTCGTGACCTTGAAGCGAACTTGAAGACCCCACTACGCAAATTTCTGTCGAAGATTGCAATTACCGGGCGTTCAACCCCGAGATGGAACAGGGAGCCAGCCAGGATCGAAAATATAGCTATGACAACGAACACGACTTCTTGAGGCGCAGTGAAACCACGCGTCATGAGTTTGGCATTTATTACAGCAAGGACGGATATCGTCGCCGAATGGACCAAATAGATCGAATAGGACGCTTCACCGAGAAAAACGAAAAACTTGGGCGGGACAAACCGCTTTGAATAGCGTTCGCTTAAAGTGGTGCCGAGCAGAACGACGCCAAAGGGAATCGACAAGGCGAAGAGGACCAGTGGATTCCATTGGACATCGTTGACCCGATGCCCGCCGTAGAGCGCGGCCATGATCAGCGCAAAAGGAACGCCGACCGCCAGGATGTAGGGACCGAGGCGTGGATTGAGGTGTTTGAAAGCCCAGAAAAATGCGGCGCCAACAGCAAAATACAGGTTCCAGACATGCAGGGCGCCGGACCCAACTGGCGAGCCCGCTATATTTGCGACAAGAATCGCGGCGAACCAGATAGCCAGGAGACACAGCCCCAGGCGCAAATTGAGAATAAGGACAGCAAAAGCAAAGTAGAATCGAACCTCATAGAACAGGGTCCACGCGACTTGTAATGGCAACGTCAGATTGTCCGTCAAGGCGGTCAACAGATAGGCCGAACCCAAATTTAAAGCGCTCCATTGAAACTGGGCTTTGCCCAAGCCCGCGGCGGCCCCGAGCAGGAACAGCGTCAGAGCGATCCAATAGATCGGGTAGACGCGCGCGAAACGTTTCCAAAGGTAGCGCCCGAGCCGGTCCGGCCGGGAAATATCATCGGCGTGCGCGTTCATGATGATGAAGCCGCTCAGCACGAAGAAGAAGTTGACGCCCAACCATCCTTTAGAGGCCACCTCGCTGAAGACGTCGAGACTGCCGTTTTCCGGCTGCGCCAGAATGAGGTGGGTATGATAGATGGCGACGGCCACGGCCGAAATGCCGCGCAAAACCTGAATGGACAGGTAGCGTTCTTTTTCTACGCCCTTGGCTTTCACGGCTGTGAAACTGCTATCAGTCAAGGCAGAAGTCCCTGCGGTTTTGGCATGCCGCCTTTTCGTGATGGCGCCGTCAGCGTCGTCGTCGAATGGACTTCCAGAGGGGATTCCGTTTGAAGCAAGGACATTGCTGGATCGTGCTCCCAAATGCCGCGACGGGCGCCTCCTTTTCTATAACGGCGCCGCAACATAATCGCAATGCCCGGCCTCAAGACACGAAATTTAAATCTAATTTTATCAGTTAAAATCAAATATATAAGTTCAACGGCCCTAAACGGTAATCCGTTACCGCAGTGCAGCATTTGGGCGCAAATTTCGGCCCGGCGTGAACTTTTTTTTTCGCTTTCCGCCGACCTCCGTCCGATCGACCCCGGAAACGGCTGAAACCGCCGAAAACCGGGCCTTTCAACTCCGGCCGCTGGTGGAGCGCGCATCGATTAATGTTGATTTCTCAAGGGCTTCTCGGGGCCAGAACAAGGCAAGTCGTCATCTTGCCGAGACAATTTCTCCCGATCCTGTGATATGAAGAGGACCGATCCGGTCAGCGCCCGATCTCTGGCGCGCGCACCCCCGTTCAACTGCTCTTCTGGAGAATTCCGCATGAGAATCGCCGTCGCCGGCATGGGTTACGTCGGGCTGTCCATCGCAGTGTTGCTGGCCAAAAGACACAAGGTCGTGGTGCGGGATATTTCGTCGGAAAAAGTGGCGAAACTGCTCCGCAAGGAGGCGCCATTCGTCGATCGCGAGCTGGAGGAATCGCTCGCGACCGCCCCTCTCGACCTGACGGCGACGCTCGACGCGCGCGCGGCCTATGAAGGCGCCGAATATGTCGTCATCGCCACGCCGACCGATTACGATCCAAAGACGAATGTGTTCGACACCTCGTCCGTGGAATCCGCGATCGCGGAGGTCACGGCGATCAATCCAACCGCCACGATTGTCATCAAATCAACCGTGCCGGTGGGCTATACGAAGCATTTGCGCGAGACGCTGGGCAACAGCCAGATTATCTTTTCTCCGGAATTCCTGCGCGAAGGCCGCGCGCTCTATGACAATCTCCATCCCTCGCGGATCGTCGTCGGCGAAAAGTCGGAACGCGCCGAGATTTTCCTGAACCTGCTCAAGGAGGGCGCGGTCAAGGCCGACGTGCACACCCTCCTCACCAATTCCAACGAGGCGGAGGCGATCAAACTCTTCGCCAATACCTTCCTGGCGATGCGCGTGTCCTTCTTCAACGAACTCGACAGCTACGCCATGGCCCATGATCTCGACACGCGCCAGATCATCGACGGCGTCTGCCTCGATCCGCGAATCGGCGATTATTACAATAATCCATCGTTCGGCTATGGCGGCTATTGCCTGCCCAAGGACACCAAGCAGCTGCTCGCCAATTACCGCGAAATCCCGCAAAACCTCATCCAGGCGATTGTCGCGTCCAACTCGACCCGCAAGGATTTCATCGCGGACGCCGTCATCCAGCGCAATCCCAAGGTCGTCGGCATCTATCGGCTGGTCATGAAGGCGGGCTCGGACAATTTCCGCTCGTCGAGCATCCAGGGGATCATGAAGCGGATCAAGGCCAAGGGTATCGAAGTCATCGTTTACGAGCCGAGCCTTCCGCAAAAGGAGTTTTTCCGCTCGCGCGTCGTCGCCGATCTCGACGCCTTCAAGCGCGAGGCCGACGTTATTTTGTGCAACCGCGCATCTGACGTCCTCTCCGATGTGGCGGAGAAGGTCTACACGCGCGATCTGTTTGGGGGCGACTGAACTCGCGGGCGCCCCGCGTTAGATCCACGGCCAACCGCGTTTTCAAACGGTCCGGCGTCCTCGCGGACCGAGTTCGACGCAAAACCGCGACGCCGACCTGTCGGCGGCCTGAATCCTTGAATGGCGTCGCGGCCGGCGTCGGCCGCACGAACGAGAAAGGCATGGAAGTTGCTTTGAAAAAACACACGCCATAAATATGGCGCCGGCGCCTTAATCGTCAAAGCCGCTGGTTTTCAAGCTGTTTTCAGACAAGCGAACAAAATTCGATAAAACTCTAAGCACCTTCAACAACGCCTGTGCTATGCAGGCAACAGCCCTGTGTAATCTTGATTACAGGGTTGACAATATTTTACCAGCAATTACATGGGATCAATATAAAAACTCTTGAGCAACCGGCGCAGATCAAATGCGAAGAAATGCATCTACAGGCTTCGTCGTTTTCTTTGCGGGGATCACGCTTTTCTCGAACCTTGCCGCAGCCGGCTGCCAGATAGGCGCGAGCCTAAGCGACCGGGTGAACCAGGCGCGTTACAAGGAGCATCCGGAGCTCATCCTGAAAGACTTCCCCCGCGGCAAGGTCGCGATGGAGGAAGCGGTGGCGGCGCAAATCGCATTTGACCGGCAATTCGTCGGCGAGATCATCGCAGCGGCCCCAGCGGCCTCTCGGGAGCAGAAAGAGGCCATCGGAGGCGGCATGAGGCGCTTTGCGAATCTTTGCGGCGGGACCTCCGTCGCCTTGCAAAGGGAAATCATGGAAAAGGTTCGGCGGTCGGGAGACAAGGTCCTGATCAGCGCCTATTTCCGCGAGGAAAACACGCCTCCCAATCCCGCCGACGCCAGTCAGTCGCCGCCCACCGGACGCGCGTCGTCGCAACGGTCGAAACTGCCTGCCGGCTTCCTGTTGAATGGCGGTCTCAATCAAGCATTGGACCTGCCTTCGGCTTCGTCGCTGCCCTCCCGTTGACCCGATTTCTGATCCTCACTGCATTCATCGAGGAGTGCCATTGAATGACCAGCGCGAACCAGACCGCCTCCATGAGATCCAGGAGCTCCGCGCCCGCCGCATTCACGGGTCCGCGCGACGTGCTGGACCTCTGGTCGACCTTGGTCCGTGGCCGGCGGCTGATTTTCACGGCCGCCTTGATCACGACGCTCCTGGCCATTGGCTATCTGTTCGTCGAAACCCCGCTCTATGAAGGCGACGCCCAGATCATCATCGACACGAGCACCAGCCGCGCGATGCAGTCGAAAGGCGTCGGCGGCGGAGCGGAAATCGCGGCGGAAGCGATCGACAATAATCTGGTCGATTCCGAGGTGGAAGTCCTGAGTTCCGACGGCTTCGGCGAAGAAGTGATCCGAGCGCTCGGCCTGCAGAACGACCCGGAATTCGTCGGCCGTCCGCAGCGATTCTTTCCCAAAATGCTGTCCTATGTGGCCGGCGCTGTTTCGTCGGCGAAGAGCTTGCTGGGCAAGGCGGATGTCGAGGACGATCCCGTTCAGCGCGCGCTCGCCGTCTTCTCCAAGCGGCTCAAGATCAAACGCGCGGCGCTGACCTATCTCATCGACATCAACTTCCAGTCCGTCGATCCCCAGAAAGCGGCGAATATCGCCAATGCCGTCGCAGAGGGCTATCAGAAGCATTCGCTGGAAGGGAAATATCTTGCGGCCAGCCGCACCAGCGCCTGGCTGCAAGGCCAACTCACTGAAATCCGCAAGCGCGCGCTCGCAGCCGATCATGCCGTGCAGGAATTCAAGGCGAAAAACCACATCGTCGACACCAGCCGCGGCCTCGTCAGCGATCAGCAGGTCGCCGACCTCAATTCGCAACTGGTGCTCGCCAAGGCCGGCGTCGCCGAAACCAAGGCGAAGCTGGACAGCGCGCGTCAGGCGTCCGAGGACCCGGCCGGGGCGCATACGGTGTCCGACGCCATGAACAACCCGGTCATCGCCCGGCTGCGGGCGCAATATCTGGACCTCATGGCGAAATCGGGCGACATCGCCTCGCGCTACGGCGCGCAGCATGGCGCAGTGAAGTCGAACGAACGCCAGATGGCCGAGCTTTTGAACGCCATACGCTCGGAGACCGCCCGCCTGATCGATTCCTATGAAAACGACTACAAGGTGCAGTTGAGCCGTCAGCAATCGCTGGAGGCAAGCATCGACAAGGTCATCACGGACAGCAGCCCCACCAGCATCGCTCAGGTTCAGCTTCGGGATCTGGAGAGCAGCGCCGAAACCTCGCGCGCCTTGCTGACCGGATATCTTCAGAAGATCCAGGATGCGTCGCAGCTTGAAACCTTTCCGGTCTCCGACGCGCGTATCGTCACGCGAGCCGTGCCTCCCCTGAAGCCGAACAGCCCCAAGCCGGTCATGATCCTCCCTGCCGGCGTTCTGGCGGGCCTGCTCCTGGGCGCGGCGATCGTGGTCGGGCGCGAATTGCTGGACCTCAGCTTCGTCAGCGGGCGCGAATTGCGCGATTTTACGGGGCTCCGGTTCCTGGGCAATCTGCCTCAAGTCAAGCCGGGCGCCGCGGACGCCAACGCCGGCAAGGCGGCCGGCGCGTCGATTGTCGCCAATGGAGCCGATCGTTACGCGATTGAATCGCCATTCTCTCGCTTTGCCGAAACCTTGCGCAATGTGAAAATCGTGCTCGACGAAGCCTGCCGAACACTCCCCGGCGGCAAAATTATTGGCGTGATCTCTTCGGCGCCGGCTGAAGGCAAGACGCTCGTGGCGCTCAACCTCGCACAGATACTGGCTCGATCGGGAAAATCCACGTTGGTCGTGGACTGCGATCTGCGCACCTGCGCCCTCACCTCGCGGCTGGCGACCAGAGTCAACGCCGGACTGCTGGAGGCGATCCAGTCCCCCGACCGTCTCGGCGAAATCATTTTGCGGGACCCCGCGACAGGACTGGATTTGCTGCCCTGCGCGGTCCGCCAATTCGACGCGGGCGTCAGCGAGGCGATCTCGTCGCAAGGCATGGCCAATCTGCTCGCCAGGCTGCGGGAATCCTATCAATATATCGTCCTCGACGTCGCGCCGGTCGTGCCCGTTGTCGACGCGCGCGCCTTGGCGCCGAATGTCGATGGTTTCGTGTTCGTCGTGAAATGGCGCGAAACCGATCGCCGGATGGTCAATGAAGCGATCCGGACCGAGAATGTCGAACCGAAGATCATTGGCTCCATCCTGAACGGCATCGATCCAAAATATCTCAGCGAGATCGAATCCCATTACGGCGTCAACACGAACCGGTATTACACCGAGCATTAGGCGTCTCCGGCCGTTTCAAGGACGTCGTTTTGCCTGCCTGACGTTCGGTTCGCTTGGCGCCGAAGCAATACGCCAAGGCGCCCCTCGCGCCCGATTTTATTCGGCCGCGCACGCGCGCATCAGAGACCGAACGCACAGGCGACGCCGCGAAACCAAGCGGCGCGGCTAGGTCTGCATGAAATAACGAACTAAATTTCATCAGATTGACGACAAATGTAGCTAGGCCAGCATAATATGCGCGCAGCAAATGCAGTGCATCGTCATGTGAAATCCGCAACTCCCGACACAATTTTGTCGAAACGAAAGTTTAAGCTTGTGCAGAGATGTGGGTGCATGGCAGAATAATAATTAGGGTATTCAATAAAGTTTTCTTTAAATACCCTGGATTTTTCGACGTAAGCGGCCGCAAAGCTGGGGTTATGGAATGGAGAAGCGAGGATGTATCATTGCAGTGGCTTCTGGTGGCGGCCATTGGCTACAGATGATGGAGCTCTATCCCGCTTTCTCCGATCAGGACGTCTTTTTCATCACGACTAAAGAGAGCTTCCTGACAAAACATAAGCTCGATGGCCTCGTAATCCCCGATTGCAATGCGCGGGAGCCGCTGAACCTCGCTCGCGCGATTGTCGCCGCATTCAAGCTTGTCCGCCGCATCCGTCCGCGCGTCGTCGTGTCGACCGGGGCGGCGCCCGGCCTGATCGTCCTCTTTCTCGCCTCCCTGTTCGGCGCCAAGACGATCTGGGTCGACAGCGTCGCAAATGCGGAACGCCTGTCGCTGTCCGGGCGCCTTGCGGGCTTCTTCGTGAACGTCTGGCTCACGCAATGGCCGCATCTGGCTGTCGCCAAGGGGCCCGAATATCATGGGTCGGTGCTATGATTTTTCTGACTGTAGGCACGCAGTTGCCCTTCGACCGGCTCATCAAGCTGGTCGACGATCTCGTTCCCGAATTGGACGAGGAAGTCGTCGGCCAGATCGGATTCGGCAAATATCAGCCAAAGAACATGCATTGGACCTCGTCGCTCACCGCCGTCGAATTCGACAAGCGCGCGGCGGAAGCCTCCGTCATCGTCTCCCATGCCGGCATCGGTTCGGTTCTGACCGCGAAGCGCTTTCGGAAACCCATCGTCGTGTTCCCCCGCGCCGCCACGCTGGGAGAGCATCGCAACGACCATCAATTGGCGACCGCCTCCCTGCTCTTCGGACGGCCGGGCATTTACATCGCAAACAACGCCGCGAGCCTCGGCACCGCCCTGCGGCAGGCGCATACCTTGCGCCGCCCGACGAATGAAGAATCGGCCGAGCGCGGGCAACTTGTCTCCTTCCTGCGCGAGACAATGCAACCGGCCCGTTGAGCGGCCGCGCCGATCGATTTCCAGCTGGTCTTCACGACATCGGAAGAGGCGAAACCCCGCCGGCGAACTTGCGGTTCCAACCCTTTCGAGGAGCGTTTGTTTTGAAGAAAATCGCAGTCATTGCGCCGCATTTTCAGGAATACTCCTTGAACCTGGCCAATGCTGTCGCCGGTCGCGCGAAGGTTTTGCTGCTGATCGACCGGACGCGTCTCGCCAGCGAATATGCCGACCGGACCACGCCTGTCGCGCCAACGCTCGAATTGCGCGACACGCCTCTGCGCTCCGTGTGGGAAATCCCGCCAATCCTCGCCGCACTGGCGCGCTTCAGGCCCGATGTCATCCATATTCAGGAGCCGTCCGGTTTCATCCGCGCCCTGATCTGCGCCTGCGTCGTCGTCTGTTTCCGGCCGTTCTGCAGGGTTGTGCTGACAGTCCACGACCCCAAGCCCCATTCCGGCCGTGACGCCGCCATCGTCAAGCGGCTGGCGGTGTTTCGCAACATCATCCGCCGTTGGGCGCATGTCGTGCTCGTCCACGGCGAGAGTTGCCACAAGGATTATCTCAGCCTGCATGATCATCCCGGCCAGTCGGTCATGTCGACCACGCATGGCGTCATCCTGCGCGATGGGCCGCCGGACGCTCCGGCCGAAAATGGCCAGATGGTCATCCTCTGTTTCGGGCGCATGGAGCATTACAAGGGCCTGAGCGTGCTGAACGCCGCCATCGCCAAACTGTCGGATTTGAGCGCGTCGCTCCGCTTCCGCATCGTCGGCAAAGGGCCGGATCTCGATCTGTTGTCGCCGCAACTGGCGACGCATCCCAATGTGTACATCGAGAACGAATTCGTTCCCGCCTCCCGCCTGATCGAGGAAATCCAGGCCGCGACCTGCGTGGTGCTGCCCTATCTCAACGCGACGCAAAGCGGCGTGCTGGCGGCGGCGCTTGGCAATGGCCGTTTCGCCATCGTCAGCGATGTCGGCGGCTTGCGCGATATTGTCGCGCAGGATCGCAATGGCCTGCTGGTGCCGCCCGGCGATTCCGAGGCGCTCGCCGAAGCGATCCGCCGCGTCGCAAGCGATAGCGATCTACGGCGCAGGCTCTCCCAAGGCGCCCGCCAATTGGCGGAGCAGGAGCTGGACTGGGGCCGGATTGTATCGAACACCTGGGATGTCGCCTATTGCAGCTGAAATATCGCTCAGACATTGACGGCCTGCGCGCCATCGCTGTTGTGGCGGTCGTGATCTTTCACGTCGCGCAATCCGTGCTCAGGGGCGGATTTGTCGGCGTCGACGTGTTTTTCGTCATCTCGGGCTATCTGATCAGCCTCGGGATCGTGGATGGCGTAGCGAACGGGACCTTCACGCTCGGCCGGTTCTACACCAACCGCGCCCGCCGCATCGCGCCGGCCTATCTCGTCCTTCTCGTCATCGTCACATGCGTCGTGGTCGCCGTCGCATTTCCCGCCGAAACCAGCAATTTCGGCGCGGCGCTGATCGCCGCGATCTTTTCGGTCAGCAATATCTATTTCTGGATGACGACCAATTATTTCTCCGTGGCGGCCGAGGAGCTGCCTCTGCTGCACACCTGGTCTCTCTCGGTCGAAGAGCAGTTCTATTTCTTCTTCCCCCTGCTCCTGCAATTTACGCTGAAGCGCGGGCGACGGACCACGCTGATCGCCCTGACGTCGCTTTTCGTCGCGTCACTCGCGTCCAGCGCCGTGCTTGTGCATATCTGGCCGATCGGGACATTCTATTCCCTGCCGACGCGCGCATGGGAATTGCTTCTCGGCTCCTTGCTGGCGCTCGAATATCGCTGGCGCGACAGCCATTCTTTCCGCCCCTCGGGCGCGCTCGTGTCAGCCATCGGCGGCGCCGGCCTGCTGGCCATGGCCTATGCGATCTATTTCTACGATTCCACCATGCCCTTCCCCGGTCTGGCGGCGGCCCTGCCCTGCTTGGGCGCGGGCGCCGTGCTCTATTCAGGCAGCGTCCAGACGACGCCCGTCTCGCGGATGCTGTCCGTGGCGCCCATGCGCTTTGTCGGCAAAATCTCCTATTCGCTCTATCTGTGGCATTGGCCCATTCTCGTGATCCAGAAGATCGCGCCTTTCATTCCCGGCTCCGAATCCAAGGTCGTGGCTCGTGGCGGCGTCATCGTCCTGTCCTTCGTCGCCGCCGCCCTGTCCTGGCGTTTCATCGAACAGCCCACCCGCAACCGCTCGTTCGTTCCCCCGCGCCTGCTGGTTCGAAGCGTCGTCGCCGGCGCTGGCGCGCTCTGCCTGGGCGGGCTGGTCCTCACCGCGACCGCCGGCTTGCCGAACCGCTATGCGCCCGACGTTCTGGCCGTCACGCGATATCTCGATTACGATCAGGTTCCGCAATTCCGCGTCGGAACCTGCTTCCTGACCCGGGAGCATGGTTTCGCCGATTTTGACGCCAGGTCATGCCTACCGGCCCTCCCCGGCAAGCCGAATATTCTGGTCGTCGGCGACAGCCATGCGGCTGCTTTGGCGCATGGCCTGCGCGATGTCTTCAGCGGCGCCAATATTCTCCAGATTTCCGGCGTCGGCTGCCCGCCGCTGGTCGTCACGCAGCCTGATTCCCCCGCCTATTGCGCGAAGCTGCTGGATCTCGCCTTCCGCTCCCTGCCGGACGAGCGTAAGCTTTCGGCCGTGTGGCTGGTCGGGCGCTGGAACCTCGGCCGGGTCGGCGCCGCTCCGGGCTGGAGAGTCGAATGGCTCGACGATCTGCGCGACACCATCGCGAATTTGCGCGCGCGCGGCCTGCCTGTCGTCCTGATCGGCCCAATGCCCGAATATTCGACCGAATTGCCGCGCCTGATCGCGCGCGAAATGCAGACAGGGGGAAAGGCGACGCCCGCCGCCTCACTCACCGCATCGAGCTTGCGCCTGGATGAGATCATGGAGGCTTTCGCTCGCGAACAGGGCGTGTCCTATGTTTCGCTTCGGAACGCCCTGTGCCCGGACGGCGTTTGCACAACACGGGCCGACGGCGCTCCGCTGCAATTCGACACCGATCATCTGAGCGATCGCGGATCGGATTATCTTGCTGCGCGCATCAGGTCGCAACTCGCGGCTTTTTCTCCAGACCTGAACCGCGCCGTCGCGCTCCCCGCGGTCGAGAGCCGCGCCACCCCGTGAAAGGCCGCAACCTCATGTCCGCAAAGCTGAGTTTGACAAATCTGGCGCCGCTTTTCCTTTGCGCCGCCTTCTTTGCCGCCCCCCAAGCCGCATTCGCGCAAGTCCAGGACAAATGCGCGGGCTCACAGGATTTTATCCGCGACAAGCAGCCCCATGCGCAGGGCCATTACATGTCCTATCTCGCGCCCTGGAATAAGGGCGCGCTGGTCGAGGGACAGGGTTATTGGGAATGTCTCGCCTACAACCGCGAGACCTATCCCCATGGCCAGACCATCGCCTGGTCCTGGCCCGACCGGCCGCCGCCCTCGCGCGGCGTCTATAATTTCCTCGCGGTGAATTTCGGCAATTACTATGACACGGTCGTTCCGCAGCCGGTTCCGCCCAAAGCGGTCGGCGACATCAAGACGTTGACGCAAAGCTTCGACCTCGCGATCAGCGGCGACCTGGACGGATTCGACGTCATCAATGATTTCTTTTTGACGCGCGAACCGGGAAAGTTCGACAACAAGCTGTTTGAAGTCGAGATATTCTTCCATACGCCGGGCTATTCGCATGATTACGCGCGCAGCTCCACACAGGTCGGCAAGATCAAGGCGTCAGGGATCGAATGGACGGTCAGCGTCGACAAGCGCGCAGCCAATGGCCATGACATCCTGATTATCCCGGAGGGCGGCGCGGATCTGCTCTCGCACACCATCGACATCAAGGCGATCCTCGATCAGCTGGTCGCCGCGCAGGTGCTGACCGGCCGCGAATATTTCAATGGCATGGGCCTTGGCGTGGAAGTCCGCCGCGGTGCCGGAACCCTTGCCATCAAGAAGCTTTCGACAAGCTATGAATAAGCACGAGCGGGGCCCTGCCGAGGCCGAAGGAAATGCTCAACCGCTGGAGGCAAATGTGACTGAAGCGCTGGTGGCGGACTCTCACGCCCATTCAAGCGAGCGGCTTTCGAGCGCTCCGGCGACGAAGCCGCGTCAAATCGTGATGATGGTCTCGCATTATCCCGCCGGAGGCGCGCAGGAAATCATGGCCGATATCGGCCACGGCCTTGCCGTGAAAAACGCGGGAGTCAAATTGCTCGCGCTCTATCCGCTCGCCGATCCGCCCAAGCCCGGCGAAGACGACTGGTCCTGCGTCGTCCAGACCAAGCCGAAATCCGTTTTCGGCTTGCTGCGCCTGGCCTGGACCCTTCTGCGCAAATTGCGCGAAAGCTCGCCTGACGCCGTGATCAGCGCCCTGCCCGCCGCCAATATCGCCGCCATATTCGGGGCTGCGCTCGCCGCGCCCAAGGCGCGCGTGATCATCACGCATCATTCGCCGATCCAGACCCACAACAAGGTCTTCACCACGATCGACAGCTGGCTTGGCGCATGGCGCAATGTTTCCGCCATCGTTTCAGTGTCGGACGCCGTGGGGGAGTCTCTCAAGGAAAAGCCCGCCGCCTATCGCGCCAAATGCCGGACGATCCGCAACGCCCTGCCGCCGCGCATTGAAAAGGCGCTGGCCGAACTGGTCGAAAAGCGGGGCGAACGGACGTCCATTCCAAGAACCGTGATCGCGACGGGACGCCTTTCGCGCCAGAAGAACTATCCCGTCCTGCTGCGTGCGGCGACGCATCTGCGCGACGTCAAGATCCTGATCGTCGGCGGCGGCGCGGATATGCAATCGCTTAAGGCCCTCGCACAGGAATTGAAGGTCGAGGACAAAGTCGAGTTTCTGGGTCACAAGCCGCGCGAGGAAGCGCTCGCCTTGCTGGCGAATGGCGGCATCTTCGCCCAGCCGAGCCTGTTCGAGGGCCACAGCCTCGCTCTGGTTGAGGCCGCCAAGCTGCATCTGCCTTTGATCGTGTCCAATGTGCCCGAGCAGGTCGAGGCCATCACGATGGCCGATGGCGCGATTTGCGGCATGCTGGTCGATCCGGCGGACGATCGCGGCCTCGCTGAGGCGATCAGCCGGACTCTCGATGATCCTGACGCCTATCGGCAATGGTGCGCGAAGTCCAAGGCGCTGGCGGACTCGCTTCGATACGACGACATGATCGCCGCTTATGAGGAACTTCTGCGCTGACCGACGGCGGTTTGAACCGGTCGAAGCCGAGAGCGAAGAAGCAAAATTGACGCGCAAGGCTGCATCGGTCGTCTAGCGAACTCTCGCCTAAATCAGCCTCGCCATGAACCGCCTCATGCTCACTGCGGCTAATCGGCGTTGCCGCGGACGCGGATCAAAATCCGGACATTCGACGAAGTCCGGCGATCGAATTGAAACAAAACAATTTCCTTTAAAAAGCGCGGAACTTCTCGCGGTTCGATGCGTTTTGGCAAAAGCTTTGCCATTGGATGCTGGACCGCCGCGCGTTGCAAATTTCGCCAGAGAGCCCTTCGCGGTCATCGGAAATACATAGAAAAAGGCATTGATGGTTCGGGGCGGGGCCATGAGCGGCGTTCGTGGGGGATGCAATGTCGGAAAAGTCTAATACTCAAATCATTCTTCGCTTTATTTCGGGCGCCAAGATCAATCAGATTGACCCATTCGCGCTCGCCGACACCACGGAAATAACATTTGGCCGCGAGGCCGGCTCCTCTGTCAGGTTTGACGACCCGAAAGACGATGTCGTGAGCCGCAAACATGCGATCCTGCGTGTCAAGAACAAGGATCCATTGTCCTTTGCGATTGAAGATCTCAACAGCAGCAACGGAACCTTCGTCAATGGCCAGCAGGTCCATGGCGAAACGGAATTGCTGCCGGAAGACACAGTCGAATTCGGCAAGGGCGGTCCCAAATTCTCCTTCGACGTGCAGCCGCGCCCCGACAACATGGCCGCGCGCACGCGGGTGATGAGCGCGGTCGACGCCACCGCCACAAGGGCCGTGGACGCGAAGGTGACGCGGGCGGCGGCGACTGCCTCCACGGAAAGCCCGACCTCACAGACGGAGGCGCCCGCCAAAGCCGCGATCGGCAAGAATACCGTCCTGACGATGCTTTCGGACGAAAGAAAAAAGACCAGCGAAGTCTGGAAGAAAGCTGTCGCAGCGATCATCGCCTTCGTGGTGGTCGGCGGCGGCGCCCTTTACTGGCGCCTGCAAAAGGACTCCGAAGCCCAGGCCGCGAAAGTCGCGGCGGAGGCGTCCGCGTCAGCGTCGCAGCAGCTTCATCCAGTGCTCCAGCAGCTTGGAACCAGCGCGGGCGATATCGTCAACAAATATGGCAATTCGACAGTCTGGATCACCTTCAGCTGGCGGCTGTTCGACAAGGAAACCGGGCGGCCGATTTTCCACAAGGCCTTTACCTTTGGCGATGGACAGCAGCGAACGACTCTTCCCGCCTATCTCAAAATCGGCGGCAAGATCTATCCCTGGTTCACGACCGAGGACGAAGAGCACCATAATTATGAAGTCAAGCATGTTGCGGCGGGCAGTGGCTTTGTCGTCAACGAGCAGGGCTTCATCCTGACCAACAAGCATGTCGCGGCGGGATGGATGGTTCAGACGGAACCCGAGCGCTATCTTGGAAATTATGGCATCCAGAACGCCTTCATCATCACGCCGCTCGAGAAGAAAAAGCCGCTGATCGAGGTCGTGTCGCTGAAGAGCTTGCCGGGCGAAATCAGGCGCTGGATTCCGGCGGAAGACGGCGGCGTGCTGTTCAATTCAAGAACTGCGAATGTCTTGTCAGGCAGCTTGCGGGGCACGGATATGGCGACGCCCTCGAACAACGCCAGCTTGTTCGGGAAGAATGAATTCCTGGAAGTGCGCTTCCCAGGCAGCGGCCTGAGCATCAATGCGACGAACGTGCGGGAATCCACGCTCGCGGACGCCGCACTCATCAAGATCGACAGCCCCCAGGCGCTGACGCCGGTCGAGCTTGCCACCGATGACAGTGTCAAGGTGGGAGAGCGGATGATCGTTCTCGGCTATCCCGCAATTTCGACTTCGACGCTGATGGAGCAAAGTTCTTCAGAGCGTGGCCAGCGGCGGTCGCGCGTGGAAGTGATCCCCGAGCCTACGGTCACGGAAGGCATCGTCTCCAAGCTTGGCGTGGAAACGACCCAGTCCGGAAACACGGTGGTGCGCGGAACCTTGGGCGACGCCTTCCAGCTCGGCATCAACACCACGGGCGGCGGCAATAGCGGCGGGCCGGTGTTCAATTCCTCCGGTAAGGTCGTCGGCTTGTTCACCTATGGCGGGTGTATTCTCGGCGACGCCTGTGTCAGCTACGCCGTGCCGATCAAGCATGGGCGCTATCTCCTCAACCCTCAAAGGGCGCAGTAGGCATGACGAACGCGGCGGGTTCTCCGCAATCGGCAAGGCTTCGGATTGCGGGGGCGATGTTGTCTGATGTGGGCCGCGTTCGCACCCTGAACGAGGACGCCGTCGCCTTTGTCATGCCGGCCGGCGACGCCACGACGGACGACAAGGACAGCCTGTTGCTCGTCGCCGACGGCATGGGCGGGCATGCGGCCGGCGAAGTCGCCAGCGCGCTGGCGTCCGAAGTCGTGCGCCGCGTGTTCTTTTCCTTGACGGGCGAGGCGCCGGACCTGCTTCGCAACGCCTTCGACGCGGCCAATGAGGCGATCCTCGATTACGGCCAGCAACATCCCGAGAGCGCCGGCCTGGGGACCACCTGCACCGCGCTCGCGGTTCGCGGCGGCCGGGTCTGGCTGGCCCATGTCGGCGACAGTCGCGCCTATTTGCTGCGCGACGGGGCGCTGACCCAGCTCAGCCAGGATCAGACGCTGGTCGCGAAAATGGTGCGCGACGGCGACATGACGGCCGAAGAGGCCCGGATCAGCATCCACAGCAACATCATCCTGCAGGCGCTGGGAACCAAGCCTGACGTCGAGCCGGAAATCTGGACGGAGGGTCTCGCCATCGCGCCGGGCGACGCCATCATCCTGTGCACGGACGGCCTGCATGGGCTGGTTTCGGATGAGGTCATCGCCGAAATCGCGGGGCGCCTTGCGCCGGGCGACGCCTGCGCGGCCTTGATCCAAAAGGCGCTGGACGCGGGCGGGCATGACAATGTCTCCGTTGGGGTGTTCCGCCTGTCTTCGACCGGCGAAACTCCCCGCGACCGCACATCGACGGAAACTCGCCAAATCAAGGCCTTTGACGCCCCAACCGGCGATACCGACGACGTCAGCCGCGCGACCCGCCGCTTGCCGGCTTTTGCGAGGCAGCCATGAGCCAGACACGCCGCATTGGACAATTCGAGATCACCGACCAATTGGGCGAAGGAGGAATCGGCCGCGTCTATATTGGGAATGACACGATTCTGGATCGGCAGGTCGCGATCAAATCGCTGCGGCCGGAGCTGGTCAATGACAGCTCCTTCGTCGACCGGTTCCGCATGGAGGCGAAGAGCCTCGCGCGGCTCAATCATCCCAATATCACGACGCTTTACACGCTCCACGAGGAAGCCGGTCATCTCTACATGATCATGGAGCTTGTGCGCGGCCGCACGCTCGAAGCCATTCTGCAGGACCGCGCAACGCCCTTCACGACAGAGGAGGCGCTCGCGATTGTCGCACAAGCGGCGGACGGTCTGGCCTACGCGCATGAAATGGGCATCGTTCATCGCGACATCAAACCCGCCAACCTGATCCTGACGGGCGGCGGCCTGCTCAAGATCATGGATTTCGGCATCGCCCGCCTGCAGGGATCGCAGCGGATGACGCGCGACGGCAGCGTGGTCGGGACGCTCGCCTATATGTCGCCGGAACAGTGCCGTGGCCAGGAAGCCGACGGACGGAGCGATCTCTACAGCCTCGCAATCGTGCTGTACGAGATGCTGACCAAGGATGTGCCATTTTCAGCGTCGAGCGATTACGACCTGATGCAGGCCCATATCAACAATGCCCCCGTCCTGCCGTCGCGGCGCGCGCCGGGGATACCGCCGCATGTGGAAAGCGCCCTGATGAAGGCGCTGGCCAAACGGCGCGAGGATCGATTTGCCACGATCACGGAATTCAAGCAGGCGCTGGGAGCGCCAGCGTCGCGCACCGAGGCCGTGAATATCGTGCATGGCGTCACGCGGCTCATCGGCTCATCCATGACGGCGCATTCGCAGCCCCTTATTTCGGCTGCGTCGCGCGTCTCGCAGTCGGTGCGCAAGAGCGATCTCCCCTTCGCCTTGAGCGGCGTTGCGGTCGGCGTCGCCGCCGCGCTCCTGTTCGCGGCTGCGATCATCTTCTGGCCGAGCGCCCGCGACACGGGTACGAAGACTGCGGATCTGGGGTCGACCAAGGCCGTCGGCGTCGTCGCGCCTCAGGTCGCGCGGCAAAGCCAGAATCCCTATTTCCTTCCTGCAGCCGAAAACAAGCCGACGTCGGCTCCCAATTCCAGCGGCGCGACCAAATTGGGCTCGGGAGGGAGCCGGCCCCCTTTTGACGTCGCCGCCGAGCCGAATGGCGGCGGCGGAGCGGCGCAGGCGGCGGCGGAAGTCAAACGGCCCGCCGACAGCGCCGGCTCCGGCGCCCCCGCGCAGGTGACGGTTACGCCGCCGGTAAAAGTCGAGCCCCCATCGACGCCAGTTCCGAAGGAACGCAAATACACGTCGAAAGAAGTCGTCGCGGCTTATGAAACAAAAGACTTCGCTTCGGCGCGCGAACGCGCCGAAACCTGCGCGAAAGACGGCGACGCCGATTGCCAGTTCTATCTCGGGCGAATGTTCGAAGGCGGATTTGGCGGGGCCCAGAATGCTGGCGCCGCCGCCGAATGGTATCGCAAGGCCGCGGAAGCGGGCCAGGCGAGAGCCTGCTACAATCTCGGCGTTCTCTATTCGAAGGGCAATGGCGTGCCGCTGGACCCGCGCATGGCCGCCGACTGGTTTTCCAAGGCCGCTTACATGAACTATGCGCCCGCGCAGTTCAATCTGGCCTGGCTCTATGAAACGGGCTCGGGCGTGCCGCGAGATGTGGAACTGGCGCGGCGCTGGTACGGGGAAGCGGCAAAAGCCGCCGACCCGCAACTCGCGGCCAAAGCACAGGACGCCCTGAATGAATTGAACGCAAAGCGCCGGCGCTGACGCGGGCGTCCTTCGCTGCGCCCCTCAGTCGGTCGTCCCCATGAGACCCCTGCCGCTCTTGCCGCCACCGCCACCAGACGACGCGGTCGAGCGATGGCTGCGGCTCGGGGCGCGCGCATGATGGCTGTGATGGCGGCCAGCGCGCGCGCTATGAGAATAGTGATGGTGACGGCCGCCGCCGTGAAAGCGGAGGCCGAAAGGAATACGGAAATAGAATTGCGCTTCCGCCGACGGCGCCGGAATGCTGATCACAGCCATCGGAGCGAGAAAAATGGCGATCGCCAGCGCCCTGACGCTGAACGCCTTGCCGAAACTGCCCAAGGACATGTCAACTCCTTGTTCCGATAGGAATTCGCGGATAACCCCAGATGGCGACCCGACGAAAGCCGCTGCAATCAATGACGGAAATTTTCTGCATTTTCATGATACCGGAGCGCTTGCCTTGCGCAATAGTTCCCCGTTCCCCGCTTGCAATAATTATGAACAATTCCGCCGTTTTTTCGTGAACGCAAGAATGATGCGATCCAGGCTCGGCCGCAATGGGCGCGGTTCAAGGGCGCCGTCAACGTCAAGCTCGCTTGTCGGGCGTTGAGGACTACGCCACCATGCGCGAAACGCGCATTGCTTCGGAAAGGCGCGAGCGCAATGAACCTTGCTCTGATCTTGCAGCTCCTTGTCTTGCTGACCGTGGCCAATAGCGCACCCGTCGTGATCAAGAGAATTTTCGGCGGCGCTTTCGCATGGCCGCTCGATTTCGATTGCCGGCTCCGAGACGGCGAGCCCCTGCTCGGCAAATCCAAGACGCTACGGGGCGTCGCGGGCGCGATCTTCTGCGGCGCGGTTGCGGCGCCGCCAATCGGCCTCGACTGGCGGATCGGCGCCTTGACGGCGGCCGGCTCCATGGCCGGCGATCTGACGTCGAGCTTCATCAAACGGCGGCTTAGGATGCGGTCAAGCAGCATGGCGCGAGGCCTCGATCAAATTCCCGAAGCCCTGTTTGGCGTCCTCGCCGCCCGGGCTGCGATACCGATTGGCGTCGCCGAAATCGTCATTGTCACGCTGGTCTTCTTTTGCGGCCAGGTGATCGTTTCACGCGGCGCCCATGCGATGGGCCTTCGCGACGAGCCCTATTGACGCCCCTCAGCCAAGGCTCTTGCTCAGCCAAGGCTCTTGAGCCGATGCAACGTGACTTCCGGCGGGCAGTTGAAACGGACCGGCACGATACTGGCGCCGGCGCCGACCGACGTATAGCCGTCCATCTCGCCATAGCGCCATGCGCCGCGCGCCAGCCGACGCGGCATATGCGCGTCGATGGTGATCGGCGCGCCGCCGGGAAGGCAGATCTGGCCGCCATGGGTATGGCCCGCCAACATGAGGTCAAAGCCCGCGTGAGCGGCCTGCCGATAGATTTCGGGCGTGTGGGACAGCAGGATCGAATAGGATTCCGGCGGGATTTCGTCTGCGGCGGCTTCGAGATTGTCTACGCGAAAAAAATGCGCGTCATCGACGCCGGCGAGATAGATCCGGGCGCCGCCGCGCTCGATGGCGACATGTTCATTCAACAGCATCCGAACGCCCATGCGCTCCAGGTCCGGGACGAGGAGAATGGTGTCGTGATTGCCAAGCACGGCGAAGGTGTCGCCGCGCAACGCCTGGCGAAGGCGATAAAGGCCGCGCAGGCAGGCGTCGGCAGAGCCGAAGGTCTTGCCCCGATAATCGCCCGTCATCACGCACAGGTCATAGGGAAGATCGGAGAGTATCTCCGTCACCCGCCGCATCGCCCGTTCGCTCAGGTCGACGTGCAGGTCGGAAAGATGCAGAATTGCAAAACCGTCGAATGCGGGCGGGATCTTGTGCGAGGCGACGATATTTTCGCGCAACTCAACCCTGGCGGCGTTCGCGTGGCCGCGCCAATAGGTCCCCGTCAAGCGCAGGACCATTTCGATCAGAGCATGCGACCAGGGAAGATTCTCGATATGCAGGAAGGTCAGCCCCTGACCGAAAACCTGCGCTTCGTGGTCCTTCTCGATTCCGATGCGCTGGCGGGCGTGAAGGCGGCCGAGACGGCTGTCCAGGCAACGCTTCGCCTCGTCGGGGGACATGAACGCAGGCGGCTCGCCAAGCTCCCGCGAGGGCGCGCCGGGGACGTCCAGCTCTTCGCTTTCCTGTGCCACCTGCCAATCCTCTTCGATCTCTAGGCCGATTTGGTCGCGGCGCGAATTGATTCAACGCAACGCGGCGGCCCTGCTAGGCTCCCAATCTCGTCGCCTGCATAATGCCTGAAACCCGGATAACGAATCATGGCGTACAAGACCATTCAGCTCCTCGTAAACGTCAACGAAGACGCCAAACCGAACGCGGTGGTCGAATTTGCCATTGAATTCGCTCGCCGGGAAGGCGCGCATTTGTCTGCGCTCGGAATTCCGCAACTGGTCGACTTTCCGATTGGCCGGCTGTTACCCCTTGCCGACGCAATTATCGACCAGATCAATGACGAGCGCCTTACCAAGGCGACCAGCCTTGGCGACCATTTCGAAGTCTCCGCGCGCCTGGCCGCAATCACAGCGGATTGGTCTGTCGCGCAACTGGCGCCGGCGGCCGCGAGAAAGGCCGCCATCGCGGCTTCGCGTGTCTGCGACCTGGTGATCGCGCCGAAGTCGAAAGGCGTCCTGTCCGCAGAGGAAAGCCTGATCGAAGCGGTTCTGTTCGGTGCCGGCCGTCCGGTTCTTATCGTTCCGCCCGAATGGGAGGCTGGCCCCCTGCTCGATCATGTCGTTGTCGCGTGGGATGGCGGCGCAAGGGCGGCCCGCGCGGTTGGCGACGCCATGCCGCTGCTGGAAAAGGCCGGGCGGGTCGAAGTGGTCTGCGTGACGCCGGATCATAGTGGCGAAGTCCTCGGCGCCGAGCTTGCCCGCCATTTGAGCCGTCACGACGCGAAGGTGAGCGTCACGGATCTGCCGCTCAGAAACGCCGATGCCGGTCGAACCCTGATGGATCATCTCTGCGCGATGCGTCCCAGCCTGTTCGTCATGGGCGCTTTCGCCCACGCGGCCTTGCTCCAGCATGTCATCGGCGGAACGACGAGCCTGATGCTGACCGACGCCAAGGTGCCGGTGCTATATTCATATTGATGAAACGACACGGGTTTGACCTCGTCGATTGGCATTGCGACGTGTCAATGCGCGGTGACGCAACCGCCCTATGCTCATAATTTCAAAATGGAGGCCATGATGGCTTTTGCTCAACGATATAGCGCGGTTGCGATCGCGCTCCATTGGTCCATCGCGATCCTCATTGTCATCGCTTTCGGTCTGGGCCTGACGGTCGACAATTTCCCCAAGGAAATCAAGGGCGCGGTCATCAACTTGCACTCCCTGATCGGCCTGACCGTTCTGGTCTTGTCGCTCGCGCGTCTCTACTGGCGGGCGACCCATCCGGCGCCCCCGCTTCCGCAATCCATGACTCCCATCGCCCGCCTGGCGGCGCATGCCGCCCATATCGCGCTTTACCTGCTGATGATCGCGATTCCCTTGATCGGCATTCCAACCTTGCTTTACCGAGGTCGCGGGCTGGATTTCGGCCTGTTCCAGATCGCGTCGCCATTCGAGCGGACGCCCGACATCTACCGGCCCCTGACCGAACTCCATGAACTGGCGTCCTTCGCCCTGATAGGGCTGGCAGCCGCCCATGTGCTCGCGGCGCTCTATCATCATTTTATCGGCAAAGACGACGTTCTGACGCGGATGCTGCCGCCGCGCAGCCCGAGCTGAAGCAGCGGCCCGCTCGGTCAAATTCCCTAATCCCGTTTCGCCTTTCCGCCGGAAAGGCTTCGGCGCATTTTCCCGACGTGCAAACGGAGACGGCGCGCGGCGCCTTTCAGGCGCCGCAACATCCGCTCGGCCCAGAGAAAGTCGATCGCCAGCAAGGAAAGTCCGAGCGGCGCCATCCAGAATCCCAAAATCGGCAAAAAGCCGAACAAGCCGCCGAACAGCAGCGCCAGCCCGATGGGAATTCTGAGCCAGCGACTGCGCGGATCGCGGAGCCGGGCGAGGAAGGAAGCGAACCATCCGTTGCGCATCTTGCGGCGTCCGTGGGTTCCATTATCGCGGCGCGCGATCAAATCCGTCCGCCTCCGGATGGCGCAAAACGGATTGGGCGGGACGTCACTTTCGCGACAATCCCCTCCCTTGCCGCGCGGCCCGGCAGGTTTTTTGCTGGCCCGCAACTTGCCTGTTTCGGCCAGACCTTCATTTTTAGAAGTAGATCCCGATGGCTTTCACCTTCGTCTGTGACACAAACGCCGTCAAGGAAGGCGGCATGGGCATCTTTCAAGCCGGCCGCAAGAGCGTGCTGCTGGTCTGGCCGACCGGCGGCGAGCTCAAGGCCTATCGCGGGCGCTGTCCGCATGCGGATGTGCCTCTGACCGACGCCACCTTCAATGGGAAGGTCGTCACCTGCCCGCATCATCAATGGGGCTTCGACAGCGCCAGCGGCAAATGCGTGACCCACCTCGTCCGCAACGTGCTGCATCCCTATGAACTGCGCGTCGAGGGCGAGGAAATTCAGGTGGACCTCGGTCCGGCCAAGGCGCCGCGCCCGCAGGCCTGACGAGCGAGCCGAACTCGGCTTTCTCAAATCTCCCCCGATCGCATATGATCGCAAGCGGCCAGTTCGCTTCCGAATGGGCTGCGGGAGAAATATCATGCCTCTGGTTCGCATCGACATGTTGAAGGGCAGAACGCCGGAACAGCGCCGGATCATCGCCGACGTCATCTATGACGCGATGATCTCCACGCTCAATGTTCCGCAGAACGACCGCTTTCAGATCATCTCCGAACACCAAAGCGGCGAATTGCTGATTGACCCGACCTATCTCGGGATCCAGCGTTCGCCGGACGCGATCATCATTCAGATCACGCTGAACGAAGGCCGTTCCGTCGATTTGAAGCGGGCCTTTTACAAGGCCGTCGCCGATGGCCTCCGCGACCGGGCGCATATGCGCACCGAAGACGTCTTCATCAGCCTTGTTGAGGTGAAAAAGGAAAACTGGTCGTTCGGCAACGGCCTCGCGCAATATGCGACCTGATGCGCTCGCGGCCTCGCGCCAGGAACTTCCGCCATGATCACGCTTTTTTCCTATCCCTCGCTTTTCGGCGTGGCCGACAATAATGGCTATGGCTTGAAGGTGTTCGCCTTTTTGCGCCTCGTGGGCCTGCCCTTCGCGTATGAGCATCTGTTCGACGCCTCGTCCGCGCCGCGCGGACAGCTGCCCTTTATCGTCGACGATGGCGAAACCATCGGCGACAGCGAAACCATCATCGCTTATCTGATCCGCAAATATAGCCTGACGATCGACGCCGCATTGGGCGCGCGCGAGCGAGACCTGAGCCTGCTCGTGACCCGCCTGCTCGACGACCTCTATTGGGTGATGTCTTTTTCGCGCTGGAAGGACGAACGCTACTGGCCGGCCTTCCGCGCGGCGCTGCTGAGGGAGCACCCCAGCCTGACCGAGGAGGGATTGGCCAAGGCCCGCGAATTCAATTTCCAGCGCTACCATTTCCAGGGCATAGGCCGATACGCGCCGGAGGCGGCCTACCAGCGCGGCCTTGCCGATCTTGGCGTCCTCGCCGACCTCATTCCCGAGGGCGCGTTCATCCATGGCGCAAAGCCGACCAGCGTCGACGCGGCCGTCTATGGCTTTATCGCCAATATTCATTTTTACGACATCGAGACGCCGCTCAAGCAATTTGTTGCAGAGCGACCGAATCTCGTGCGTCACTGTTTAACGCTCCATAAGACCGTCATGCGTGCGCCCGTCGGCGAAGCGCGCCGCTGACTGGGCGCGGCTCCCCGGAGATCGCCCCATGGTGACGTCCGGCCTCGCCGACGCCTTCATGCGGCTCGGGCCGCCCCTCGAACGACCCGATGATTTCGCTTCACTTATTTGAGATCGGGACTTTTGCTTGTCGTGCAAATGGATCGACGAGAAATCCAGTCCTATGTCCGAGGGGTTTTCTGCGCCGCTTCGATCTGCTTTTTTACGGGCTCGAAAGCGGCAGTGAACACGGCATTCGTCAGTTCGGCGATGCGACGGCTATCATCGGCGGCCTTTGCAAGGCCATCTTTGATCAGCTTTTGCTGCAATTCCATAAACTCCGCCGGGCTTTTCACCGCGCTAAGGGCTTCCATGGCGGCGGTGAGGTTCTTGACATTCCGCTCCGCCAATTCCTGATAGGCTTTGGTCAGTTCCTGAACGGCGGCGGCAGAGCCTTTTCCGCTTTCTGCCAGAGTATTGGAACTGTCTTTCATCATCTTTTGCGCGGCGTCCGTGCTCTTGGACAGGGCGTCGGCGGTTGCTTTGGAGGTCTGCTCCACGGTCGGGTTGGCCATAATTCGAGATCCTTCGTGGTTTGAATGCGATTTGCGAATCCTAATCGTCGATAAAATAGCCGCCAGACTCGGAAACTACTCAAAGGCGCTATGGCGCCGCCGTGCAGCGGCGTCGGGATATTGCTGAAGTCGGGCGACGCCCGGAAGCCTCCCGACAGGTGAGGCATGGTAGCTACTCTATTCCGCCAATCCACATTCCAACTCGATTCGCCTCGAATTCGATGCATTTGATTGAGGGAGATCGATCAACTGGGCTGGGCGCCCCCGGCGTCCGGCGCCCGCTCAATAGCCCTTCCTTGGCGGAACTCGCCTCGCGAACCGGGAGCAGCTCTGCCCCTTAGCTTTGGTGCGGGCCCAGCATCTGCTTGATCGCCGCCTCCACATGCCGCCAGGTCTTTGCGTCCTCGCCTTTGCCGCTTTCCTCACAGGAACGTGCCTTCTGAGCGGCCTCCGCAGCGGCCTTCGCCCCATGGGCATTGAACAGACGCCGCGCGTATTCATGGATTTCGACTTCCTGCATGGCGATCCTCACTCCTTGTTTGACGTTCGGGCGGGGACGTCCGCCCTATCCGCAAGAACGATTGCTCGCCCTGAAGGTTCAGTCACGATTTCGAGGATCGACGTCGTGCGGGCTGAAAACCGCCCGCCATGGACGTGCTGGCGGGCATTTTTGTTTGCCCGATCAGCGACGAGCGCCAGGCCGTGCTATACCGTCGGCATGGACGCCCAAATCACCCTCGCCACAATCGAACCCGTGTTGCGCTGGCTGAATCTCGCCGGACTTTCCGTTTTTGCCGTCTCGGGCGCTTTAGTCGCGGCGCGCCAACGGCTCGATATTATTGCCGCTTGCTTTTTCGCCATTGTCGCCGCCATCGGCGGCGGGACAATGCGCGACATTCTCATCGGCGCGCCCGTCTTCTGGATGCGCGACCCGGCGCCCTTGGTGATATGTCTGTCGGTCGCGGTCGCAGTCTGGCTGGTCCCGCTGCGCTGGTGGCCTGTTCGGGCGCTCGACTGGTTCGACGCCGCCGGCCTCTCCGCCTATTCCGTCTTTGGCGCAGGAAAGGCCTTGAGCGTCGGGATTGCGCCTCTGCCGGCCGCCGCCATGGGAATTGTCACCGCCTGCATGGGCGGCGTGATTCGCGACGTCGTGGCGGGCCTGCCCTCGATCCTTTTACGCAACGAACTCTATGTGACGGCGGCCCTGCTCGCCGCCGCGCTTTTCGTCGGCCTTGACGCCTTGGGCGTCTCGGCGCCAACGGCGTCGCTCACGGCCGCCGCCGCCGGCTTTGCGCTCCGGGGCGCGGCAATCCGCTGGGGACTGGCCCTGCCACGCCACGGCGGCTGAGCCGAGGGCGCGGGAAATGAGCCTTGCTGGCGGCAAGAAGCGCGCGGAGAAAAGGACGCCGTAGCGCCAGCGTCGGGCATGCCCGGGAAAGGGGGGCGTCGGGAAGGCCCAAAGCGCCAAGACCGCTTCCGCCTTGCCGGATAGCTTGCCAGGTCGTCCGCGACAGTTTGCGAAAATCCGCCTTTATCCGCCCTTCGATATTGGACGATTATTGGACACAAGCTGAGCGACTTACGCCAATTGATTGATTTTATTGGCGCTCCACTCAGGATAAAACTGCGAACACCTATGTCATTGAAATTCCCTTGTAAGTTCTGACATGGCCTTGCGCGGTTCTGGTTCAAGTCCGCATGTCCGTACGTGGGTATTGAAATCTACCCCGGACGAAGCGATTCGAGGGCGGCGGCAATCTCTTCGGCGGCGGCGACATGTTGTGGATTGTCGACATCGAATGTTTGCTCCGTCGCGGATAGCAAAATTCCGCCATTGGGCAAATATTCAACGATTGCGGACGCGGGCGGCTTGGCCTGCTGCGCCAGCGCCGGGCAGAGATAACGCATCCATGCCGGGCGAAAATGGGAATCGTATGTCTTGCGTTGGACCAGCCAGTGGCAATTGGCCTCGACGGTTTCGGGGATCCAGGCATCGACGATGGCGAGCAATGCTGAGCGGAAAATGCTGTAGCTGTTGAATTCCGCCGTCGGCTGAACCCATGTATCTTGTCTAAAAATGACGTCATTTGCGAAATTGACGCCGATGCTCTTTCCAGCATGGCATTGTATGGAAAAGCGTCGGTCAGACGCGAGATCGTCGGGCGACCGCACGCCGAACCAATAGCCCGAATTTGGATTGATATCGCCGAAATCGTCACGTTCGATCTTGCTGGCGATGTAGTCGGCAAAATCTCCACGATGCGCCTGCAGATCGTTGTTGCGGTCATAGGTCCACTGACGAAAAATGGGATTGATTGACTTGAAACCGTCGATCATTCGAAAAAATCGCGCTGCAATATCCTGAGGCGTTTCCGCTCGGGGCCCCCACGAGGCAGTGATGAAATAACCGTTGATCCTGGTGGTGATGACTTCGCGCATTTTGATTGGCTCCGCTGTGTCATGGCGCTCTGGCGGGAACATGGAAAATCCTGATTCTTTCATTCAGCGAATCGCGAAAGATGTCGCGCGCGAAGTCGGCAGCTTCCGGCTCCGCGAAAAACCATTCGATGTCGCGGCCGCCGCTCGCCGCTATTTGACTGCTAGCCTGCTTCCGCCAATCCGCGGAAAATACATCTCTGTAGAAAGAGGCCTTTTCCATCATTTCCGCATAGCCCGGCCCCTTAGCCTCGATCATTGTTCCGTCGCTCTCGCGGCAATCGTCGAAAACCACGGATTTCCCGGTTTCCGGATTGATAAGGCTGGCGGCGAGCCCCGGCGGCAAGGGCCGTTGGGGATTGTTCAGAGCGCTGATCTGCTCCTGATAGGCGATGGCGCGGTCCGAAGCGCCATGCGGCACATCGGGCTCGGATCAGGACAAAGCTGCGGCTGATCGGTCTGGCTTTGCGCGCCGGCATCGATCGCCGCGCCTGATCGCGCCGGCGATTCGTCCGCGACATCCGCGAGCGCTGCGCCGTCGAAAACAAGACCGCCGCCGATCGCGCGCGCGACGGGCGTCCCCGTCTCAAGCTCGAAAAAATCCCGTCGCGCCCCTGATGCGCGATAGCAATCGTCTCCGAACCGTCTTCGCTTTGCCGCAGCAAGCGCAGAGAGCCCTCGTCATTGTTGAGGGAATAGCGCAGGTCGGGATCGCCAGGAACCGCTCCCTCCGAAACCACGCTTTTTCCAGGCCAGACAATCGCCGCGCCAAGAACGGCGCCAGTCCCGATCGTCGCCGCAAGGGCTCCAAGTCCCGCGAGAAACGAACTGGTTTCCACGGAACTGAACAAACCTTCCGCCAGAGTTCCTGCGGCGGGTATGGCGACTCCGGCTACCGCCGTGGTCGCGCGAGCTTTCGGCTGCACTGGCTCTGCCGCCGTGTCTCCCGATGTCCATTGCCCGCTGTTGCGGCCATTCCCGGCAGGAACGCGCGGTTGATAGGGATCATATTTCGTCAATGTCACTTGCGGAGCCGCGACATCGAGCAACTTCATCACGGCGTCCGGCGCCATACCCTCATCGAGAAGACTTTCCGCCAAGAACAACCGATAGGTATCTGCTCGATCATCGAGCCTTGGCAGGCGCGCAAAGGCCAATCTTATGTTCGCCAGCGCTTTGTCGCCTTGCTTCCAAAAACGCGCGGCGCTTTCCAGATGAACAAGCAGATCCGAGGGCGGCGATCGACCATAAGCGGCGGCAAGAAGGGCGAGAAGACGAAGCTGGTCGCCGTCGAGCAGAAGAGCCTGCCCGGTTGAAAGGATCGCGGATCATCCGCGCAAGAATGGTTCCGGCGCCGAGAACGAGGCCGTCCTCGTTGATTTCAATGTTGGGAGACAAAGGCCGACGCCAGAGCCGCCGTTCAAATCGTTCGACCGCCGCCCTGCTTTTCACCCGCCCTCTCCATGCTTTCGGCAAAAAATGAGAGAGAAGCTTATCACCGAACGTCGCCCAAGATAAGAACATAAGAAGAACATCTAATGACGCAACGGCCCTGATGGGCAACTGCGCCCGATGGTCAGCGCGCAAAATTCGTCCGTTGCACGCTTAGAAGCGGCGGAGGTATTCGCAGACAAATTGGAACGGTGGCGCGCCACTAAGGATAAAACTGCGAACACTTATCTTATTGAAATATCGTTATGAATCACCCCTAGTTTCGTGGACGCCTTCTTTCCTAAAATTGAGGCAAGGCGGCCGGAATGGGCAAAGGCAATTTCAGCGACGATTTCAAGCGTGATGCGGTACGTCAGATTACCGAACGGGGTTATCGGGTGGCGGAAGTTTCGCAGCGGCTCGGCGTCAGCCAGCCTTCGCTTTATGTGGGGAAGAAGCTGTTGGGCAAGCCGCCTGGCGCCAGCGAAGCCGAGCAAGCCGCTGAGGTCCGCCGGCTGAAGCGCGAACTGGTGCGGGTTACCGAGGAGCGCGACAACCTAAAAAAAGCGGCCGCGTACTTCGCCAAGGATGCAAAGTGGCCCGAAGGGCCGCGCGAAGGCGCGAATTACGCGTTCGTGGCCGAGCATCGCCCGCTGTTTTCGGTGCGGGCGATGTGCCGCTGCCTGCGCATCCATCCGAGCGGCTTCTACGCCTGGCTCAAGGCTCCCATGAGCGAGCGAGCCAATGAGGACGCACGCCAGACCGACCTGCTCCGCGATGCCTGGAAGGACAGCGGCAAGGTCTACGGCTACCGCAAACTCCACGACGATCTCGTCTATCAAGGCGAGACCTGTTGCCCGAACCTTGTCGCGCGCCTGGCCCGTCTGGCCGGCATTCGGGCCGAGATCGGCTACAAGCGCCGCCCCGGCATTTGTGGCGGCCGACCATCGGTCGTCGTCGACAATACGCTCGATCGGCAATTCGATGTCGAGACGCCGGATGTCGCCTGGGTGACCGACATCACCTACATCAAGACGCTGGAAGGCTTTGCCTCTGTCGTTGTGGCGCTGCCGTGAAGAATTTGCCCCATAGCGCATCCCTCCATTCAGGAGATAAGATTGCACCATCAAAATCTGGGATCAAACACACCGCCATCCAGGCCGCCCTGCGCAATCGCATGGATCTGTCGCTGTCCATCGCCATCGGTTCGAGCGTCCAGGTCGCGCTCTTCGTCGCGCCGATCCTGGTCCTCGCAAGCCGATTTTTCGGACCGGCGCCGATGGACCTGGCCTTTCCGGGCTCGCTGGTCCTGCTCATCCTGCTGTCGACGCTCATCACCGGTCAGGTCGCTGGCGACGGGCGCTCGGACTGGCTTCGGGGCGCGCAATTGCTGACGATTTATCTGGTCATGGCCATCAGCTTCTTCTTCCTGCCAGGCGCTTCGGCCTCGCGCTGAAGCCGGTTGCAATCTGCCATCGGCCCATTTGTTTGACGAGTTTCCATGCGACGTCAGCGCTCGATCGGCGCCGACGTCAATGTCCGCCTCCACCATCGGCTCGCCGTCATGTGAACCCAGGAGCCATCCGCAAAATACGGTGTCTTCGTACGGGCAGTTGAGCTGGCCATATTGGCAGTCGCCGCGGGGCTGAAAGGCTATTCCTAATTCTACTTTTGGCAAGCGTAGACTGGGCGTTTGGCCCGGGTATGCGAAGGTACGAATCAACCTCGTTCGCAGCGAGCCCGAACGCGTTAAACAAGGGCTGTTCGATCGGACCCGAAGACCCCCCGGCTCAATCCCTAGTGTGCGACCACGCGCCGCCCACACGCGGTTCCCGCGTGACAATTTTGCGCCACAGTCACTCGCGCCGGAGCAAATATGTCGGCGCCATCGATGCGCGTTCCGACATCGAGTCCGTCGACCATTTCCGCGGGACGGGCGTAAGCGCTCGCGAAAAATTCTTGCGATTTTGCCGGGGCGCTCGCCGCGAGGCAAACAACCACGATTGATGACGTGAGGATATTGTTCATGTCGGCTCTCCTGAGCCTGCGCTGCTTTTCGCGCACCGATGGGGGAAGAGGCGGTCGAGAATCAAAAGACGACCGTCTCGACACGACATTAGAAATAGAAAGGGCTTCAAAAAATTACCACCTCGATAACAGGATTTTGAGAGGGTGCGGCGATATTGCACAGGCTTGGCCACACGTCGCGGCGCTCCGGCGGCTCGTCGGCGGCCAGCACGGAGAACGCCACGCGCGGACGCCGCAAGCTCCCTTCTCATCGGACGGTTCGCCTTCCCCTTGGGAGCGCCAATTCACCGAAAAGCATGCGCTCGAATTCGGCAGCTGCGGGCGGCAGCGAACGCCCTGTCACGCGAAGCCGATAGAGGGGGCGGCTGATCGCCAGTCCAGCCATCTCCACCGGTTTCAAAACGCCCAGGGCGATCTGATCCTTCGCCGCCGCGACGGAGACAATGGCGACGCCGAAGCCTGAGGCGACAAGCTGCTTGATCGCTTCGGTGCTTCCGATCTCGATGGCTTCGCCCGCATGCACGCCCGCTTGTTCGAGCGCCGCGGCGACGACTTCGCGCGTGC
>NZ_JAGRPM010000031.1 GCF_019449565.1 Rhodoblastus sp.
GCCTTGGCTGCGCCAACAGCCCGATCAATCACCGAACGCGCGCGCCTGAACCCCAAATACCCCGCAGGATCGGATCCAGCGCAGCAAAATCTATTCCCTTCAACCACATAGACAGATGGGTGTTCTATTGCGCAGTTGTAGAAGGTCATCCAGCGTCCGATCCCGGCCTTCGCCTGCGAGCCCGTCTCCCAAGCATGCAGGTAAACGCACTCGTATTTCAACGATCGCCAGAGCCGTTCGATAAAGATGTTGTCGATGCAACGGCCTTTTCCGTCCATCGAGATATTGGCGCCGACGCGCTTCAGTCGGTCGGTCCAGGCGAAGGACGTGAACTGGCTGCCCTGGTCGGTATTCACGATCTCGGGCGCCCCGAAGCGATGGATCGCCTCGTTCAGGGCCTCGACGCAGAACTCGGCCTCATAGGTATTTGATACCCGCCAGGCCAGCACCTTGCGGGTGCACCAGTCCATGATGGCGATCAGATACAGGAAGCCGCGTTTCATCGGCAGATAGGTGATGTCAGCGCACCAGACCTGATTGGGGCGGTCGACCCGCAGCCCCCGCAACAGGTAGGGATAGGTCTTGTGTCCCTTCGCCGGCTTGCTGGTGTTGGGCTTCTGGTAGATCGGCATCAGGCCCATCAGGCGCATGAGCCGCCGGATGCGCTTCACGTTCACCGGATGGCCTTCATTCTGCAAATGCCAGGTCATCTGCTGGACGCCGTAAAACGGCGTCTCCAAAAACTGCTTATCGATCAGCAGCATCAGCGCGAGGTTCAGCTCTGTCTCGCCCTGCGGCTCGTAATAGAACGATGACCGCGAGATCGACAGCAAGCGACACTGCATGCCGATCGATAGCGCTGGGTGGTGAGGCTCGATCATGCCGCGCCTCACTTCCCGGTCCAGGGCTTGAGCTTTCTGGACAAAAAATCGTTGGCTACCGCCAACTCCCCGATCTTCGCGTGCAAGTCGCGGACAGCGCCCTCGTCGATCTCGGCCTTCTTCTTGGCTCCACGTTCGAAGATGTCGGTCGCTCCTTCGAGCAGCGCCTTTTTCCATTGGTGGATCATGGTGGGATGCACGCCATAAGCTGTCGCCAGCTCGGCAGCGGTCTTCTCGCCCTTCAGGGCTTCCAGCGCGACGCGCGCCTTGAACGCGCCGTCATGATTTCTCCGCTTCGACATGCCTGATCTCCTCTCTGTTGGAGACCAGCAGACATCAGATTGTAGCTTCCGTCAGTGTCCGATTTTCGGGGAGGTGCTCACTTTCTGACCAAATTAGCGAGCGCCAAGAGCCCCGGCGATCTGATTCAAATCCAGACCGACTATGCTCAGGCGGCGTTCGAGGCCACGCTCGCACGGTCGAACAAGATCCGCGTGCTGCTCGGCGAGCTTTCCCGCGACACGATCGCCTCAGTGACCGCGGGCGCGGAACAGGCGAAAGTCGAAGCGAAAACACTCCCGGTCGCCAAGAAGCTCGAGGCCGCCGAATAGCGCATCTTCGTCCGCCGATGCCGGAAACAAGAAAGCGGCGCAAACGCGCCGCTTTCCCGTCAGCATCCCACGCGAATTGGACTCAACGCACCCGCATATCGCCCCTGGCGGCGCTCATGCGTGCAGCCCCGCTCATTCGTCCCGCGTTGACGTGGTTCGGGGCAATGCGCCCTCCGGCTGAAAAACCGCCGCCTGAACGCGCGGGCATGTTCCTGTTGGCGACCGGCCCCCGGAAAGAGCCAGGACGAGCCATGTCCGCTGCCCCACCGACTGCTCCCCAACGTTGTCCGCCAACGCGACGGCCATAATATTCGCTCCCCCGATTGCCGCCGAAAATTCCAAAGCCGAAGCTGTCGAAAGGATAGCTGGAATTATAGTAGCCATAATCGTCGCCAGCGAAGGCGGCATTATCGCCGTTATAATAGACGTAACGGCCGCCATAGCCCGAGCATCCTGCGTCGAATGAGGGATCGCATGCGGCGCCCGATGAAAACTCCGTGCGGTCTCTATAAACCACGGTCGGAGTTATCGGCGCGGGCGCGACGATCGCCCGTCGCGGCCCGAACGCAATGAGCGTCGAGGAAAGATAGCCTTCGGCCCCTTCCCAATTCACTCGACACCACGAGCCTGAGCATGAGCCGACCTCGATCTGCGCTTGGTCGGGAACGATGCCGACAATAGCGCTTCCGACCCCGGGACCGCTCCGCAGATTTGCGTTAAAGGTCGCGAACGCCGGCCGTGCGAGAGCGCTCGCACATGAGCTGGCCATGAGCCCGCCGACAAGTACCGCTACTGTTTTGTAAGGCATGTGATCCCCTCCATACTGGGTCGCACACGCGTACAGAAATATTTAGCTGAAGCCGATGAATGGTTGCGTTCTAGACTCTCGCTAAACGGCCGGACGCGCGCTGTTTATCGTTATAAAACTGCTATTGAGCTAGTCTGTTCCAAAAATTGTTTGCTTATTTCGTGCTTGAACTTTTCTTATTCCGAAACAAATAACAACATGAAGCGTTAAATACATGCCGCCGCCGTCTTGAGCGATGGCTAAAGCTCGAAAGCGAGGATGGCGCGGCGGGATTCATTTCAGCCGGAAGGAACAATCTTCATCGACGGCTGTTCGCTAAATAGGTTCAATTTCGGATCGGGAGACGTTCCAATGAACAAAGACAATCTGGAAGGCGCTGTGCGCTCGGCGGTGGGCCAGGGTGAAAAATTCGTGGGCCAGGCGATCGGCGATAGGGCGACGACGGCTCAGGGCCGTTACGACGATGCGGCCGGCAAGGCGCAGTCAGCGTTTGGGAGTGCGCAGGATGCGGTCAGCGGGACCGTGAGCGCTATTTCCGCACTCGACTTTTCCGGCATGCGCGATGAGATCAGCAAGCTGACCCAGCAGGTCTCGGATCTCGCACAAAACCAGCTCTCCACGAGCCGCGACCAGGTGGTCGGGGCGATGGGAGCGGCGCGCGACAATCTGTCGGAGTCCGCCACCGTTGCGCAGGATCGGTTCATAGCAATCGAGAAGGATGTCGAATCGCGGATCAAGGGAAATCCCTGGGGCGCGGTGGCCGTCGCCGGCCTGGTTGGACTTCTGATCGGAAAGATGAGCTAGCCCATGCGCTCGACACTCGAACTGTCCCATGACGTCATCAATCAGGTTCAGGATTTGGTGCGCGTGGAGCTCGCCTTGTTCCGCGCCGAGATGGGCGAGCGCACCAGCGGGATTCCGTCCAGTCTGGCCGCGGTGGGGATTGGAGTCGTTCTTCTCCCCGTCGGCATAGGTATGGTTCTGGTCGCCGCCAGCCTGTTTCTTTTTCGTTACGGACTTCCGCTCGATCTGGCGTTTCTGATCGTCGCGGTGGTTGCGATCGTCATGAGCCTGATCCTGCTCCGCTCGGGCGTCGCGAGATTGAAGCTGTCGCGCTTCGTCCCAACCAAAAGCATCTCGCAAATCTCATCCTTGTTTGGAGGGCTTTAGCGTGGGCGTGAACTTCGCGACTTCGAGCGAATATGAAGCGGAAGCCAATCGCTTGAGGTCGGAAATCGGCGCGACCATCGGCGCCTTGCGCACCAGCCTTACGCCTTCGAACCTGATGTCGGAGGCGGCGGCGCGCGCTGGGGTCGCCGATATGTCCTGGGCAGGCGCGTTCGATTATGCGAGCAAGCGGCATCCGATTCCAACCGCCGTCATCGGATTGGGTCTTGCGCTACTGACGATGTCGGCGATTCGAAAGCGGGCGACGCGTGGAAATGTCGCAGCCCTGACGACAAGCTTGCGCGAATCGTCCGATTCACTTTTCGAAACTGCGAGCCAGGCGTTTCGGGAGCGAGCGGAGCTCAAACGGAAGGAATTTCTCGACGTCGCGCGGACGCAGGTCGCGACAGGCGCGGCAATGCTGTCCGATGAAATCGAGAAAGGGCTGGAGGGCGTCATGGGGCATGCGCCGGGCGGACCGAAGGTTCGATCTCTCATCGAATCGTCAATTCAGCTTGCGCTTGCGGCTGCGCTTGAGGGTCTGTTTGCTGCGCGCATGACGCCGCGCCCATCGCAGCATGGCGACCAAGAACTATAGGTTCAGGCCGCACGGTCTTTGCGTTGGGGCTGCATTGCTCCCTCCTGCCCCCAATTCGCGACTAGATCCGGCAATCGCTCTGGAATGCGGAGTGGTAGGCCCTGCCCAAGTCTAGAATTGTGCCGGCCAACGCCTCGACGGGAGCGCTGGGCCGGCGCACGGCCGGAACGACCACGAATTCTGTCGCGCCAAGGGCGGGAAGACCGGCCTCCGGTCCCAGCGCAACGACGCCATCGGCCTTCAGGCAAGCCGATTGCGCGCCAACGCCGAGGCCCCCGGCGACGGCGCCCACCAGACCGGAGAGCGAACCGCATGAGCAGGCGATGCGCCAGGGAATGTCGGCGCCTTCGAGGGCGATCAGGACAGCCTCGCGGGTGATGCTGCGCGGCGGATAGACGACGATCGGCAAAGGCCGATCCGGATCGCGACGCCAGTCCTTCGCAGCCACCCAGACCATGTCTTCACGCCACACACTGCGCCCGCGTTCTTCGCCAGCCCTGCGCTTGGCGAAAATGAGGTCGAGCGATCCCTGATCCATCCGCTCGTAAAGATCGGCCGCCAGCCCGACGGTCATTTCCAGATCGACTGCGGGATGTCTCGACGCAAAGGCGCGAAGAACCTCGGGCAGCAAAGGCGAAAGCGCGAAATCCTCCGACGCGCCGAAACGCACGCGGCCGCGCAGTTCGGCATGGGAGAAATAACGTTCGGCGCGCGAATGGGCGACGAGAATATCTGACGCCAGCAGGGTCAGCGCCTGTCCGTCGACGGTCAGGGCGACGCTATGCGTGTCGCGGTCGAACAGACGCCGTCGCGTCGCCTGTTCGAGCCGGCGCACATGCTGGCTGACGGTCGATTGCCGCAAGCCCCGGCGGCGCGCCGCCTCGGAAAAGGAGCCGGCTTCCGTGACAGCGAGGAAGGAGACGAGCAGGTTCGGATCGTAAAGCATGGCTATCATGATACACGATAACTGATACCTTCAATAGAGCCATTCAGAATGAGCAAAAACTGGGGCATTGTCGGGCTCTCCCGTCACAGGACCCGTCAGACCCATGCGCCAGTTCCTGCTTCGCGTATCGCCCGATCGCTTCACGCTTCTGCTCATCGGCACCGTTGCGCTGGCGAGCGTTGCGCCGCCCTCGGAGGCTTTCGAGACGCCGGTGAAGATCGCGACGTCCGTCGCGATCGCCTTGATGTTTTTCCTTTACGGCGCCCGCCTCGCCACGGCGAATGTCGTCGCCGGGATCGGGCATTGGCGGCTGCATTTGGTTGTGCTCGCCTCGACTTTCGTGATGTTCCCCTTGGTCGGAATTGTCCTGGGGCGCCTGCCACAGCAGGTCATGCCGGCGCCGTTGGCGTTGGGAATGCTCTATCTGTGCCTGTTGCCCTCGACCATTCAGTCGTCGCTCGCCTTCACCTCGATCGCGGGCGGGAATGTCCCCGCCGCCATGTGTGCGGCGACATTGTCGAGCCTTGTCGGCACGGTGCTGACGCCGATCCTTGTCGCAGTCCTCGCTTCGGCCCATGGCGCAGCGCCGGCGGGCGCCGCCATACGCGAGATTGTCTTTCTCCTGGTCGTGCCCTTCCTCGCCGGGCAATTGCTGCGGCCCTGGATCGGCGGCTTCGTGGCGCGGCACAGAGCGCTGCTTGGCGCGACCGATCGCGGGTCGATCCTTCTGGTGGTCTATTCCGCTTTCGGCCATGCGGTGCGGGCAGGCCTTTGGAGCGCATTGCCGCCGGGCGGTTTGGTCGCAATGCTCGCGCTTGAAGCGCTTGTTCTGGCCGCCGCGCTGCTGGGCACGCATTTCGCCGCCGAGCGACTCGGTTTCAATCGCGCCGACAGGATCGCCATCGTTTTCTGTGGATCGAAGAAAAGCCTCGCCGCGGGCGTGCCGATGGCCGGCGTGCTTTTCCCCGGTCCGGATCTCGGCATGATCATCCTTCCGACCATGCTCTTTCATCAGATGCAGTTGATGGTTTGCGCCGTTCTGGCCAAAAGATGGTCTCACGAGACATTGGCCGAAGCGCCGGAACTGACGAGCGCAGCGCAGGCGCCGTCGCCATAGCCGCCCCGCTTTCGACTGGCAGTCTCACCCACGAAAGTCTGAAATTCTTGAAATATGTTCTAAGCGCTGCGCCCGATCGCGTGGGCAATTCCGGCATATTGGCAGCCGGCGGCGATGGCGACGAAGCAATGCCAGATGGCGTTCTGATATTTCAGACTGTTCCATTTATAAAACAGCACGCCGACCGAATAGAACAACCCGCCGACGATGAGCAGGATCATCGTCGGCGCGGGTAGGATGGCGACCAATTGTTTTCCCGCGAAAATAGCCACCCAGCCGAGCGCCAGATAGACGACGATCGAGGCGCGGTCGAACCGGCCCGGCAGCAGGATTTTCACCGCCGCGCCACCGAGCGAAACGATCCACACGATCGCCGCCAGCGTCCAGGCGAGGGCGCCGTTCGGCAATTGCGACAGCAGCGCCGTATAGGTGCCGGCAATCATCAAATAAATCGAAGCGTGGTCGAACCGCCGAAGCTGCCATTTCAGATGCGATGGCGGAGTCATGTTGTAGGCCAGGGAAAAACCGAACAGCAGGAAAAAGCCGGCCGCATAGACGCCCATGGCGAGGGCGTCGGAAAGTTCGCCCTGCCGGACGACGCTCCCGATCAGCACGGCAAAGGCGATCAACCCCGCGACAATGGCGACGGCATGGACAAAGGCGTCGGCGATCAGCTCGGCATGACTATAGCCGCGTTTGAATAGGCGAGGATGGTCTTCGGGTAGCGTCATTGAGGCCCCCAACGCCTACGGACTGTCGCAACTTCCCGCAGCTAAGCAAAGGCTTGTGGCGAGGGCATGGCGGGAGAATTTGATGCTTGCGGCTTGCCAGCCGCATTCGCTCGGATCGGCGGTGCCGGATCATCAGGATTCCGCCCGATCGCGCCAAAGCCTGTGTCGTCCTAAGCGGCGAGCCTTCTGTCAAGTCGCCTGCTTGAGCGCGATCGTGTCCACGGGCAGCTTTCTGAGACGCTTGCCTGTCGCCGCGAATATCGCGTTTGTGACCGCCGGCGCGATGGCTGACGTTCCGGCTTCGCCCATGCCGCCTGGCGGCTCGGAGTTTTTGACGATGTGGACTTCTATGGCAGGCGCCTCGTTCATCCGAACCATTTTGTAGTCATCGAAGTTGTTTTGTTCGACGCGGCCGTTCTTCAACGTAATATTGCCATAGAGCGCCGCCGTGATGCCGAAGATGACCGCGCTCTGTATTTGCGCGCGTACGGTATCTGGATTGACGACGGTCCCGCAATCGACCGCGCAGACGACCCGCCTGACCCGAACTACACCTTCCTTCGACACTTCGACCTCGGCCACATGCGCCATATAGCTTGCGAAGACGAACTGGAGAGAGACGCCGCGACCGACTCTTTCGGGCAATGGGTCGCCCCATCCGGCTTTTTCCGCAGCGAGTTCGAGGACGGCTTTGGCGCGGGGGGAATTGCCGAGCAACGCGCGCCTGTAGACGACGGGATCCTGCTTCGCGGCAGCGGCCAATTCATCCATGAAGCTTTCGGTAACGAAAACATTATGCGATGGCCCCACGCTGCGCCAGAAAGCCGTCGGAACGCCCGGCGGCTCCACCCGCAGATATTCGACGTGAAGGTTCGGGAGCGCGTATGTCAGATCAATCGCGCCTTCGGTGGTGTCCGGGTCGAGGCCGTCCTTGAACGCCGGAGGGAGATATCTCGCGATAATCGAGGAGCCTGCGAAACGATGCCTCCAGAATATCGGCATTCCCTTTTCGTCGAGGCCGGCGGACAACCGGTCGAGGAAGGCGGGCCGATACATGTCGTGCTGGATATCTTCCTCGCGCGTCCACACCACCTTGACGGGGCCGTTGACGTGCTGGGCGATCTGCACGGCGCGGGCGACGTAGTCGGACTCGAGCCGACGGCCGAACCCTCCGCCGAGGTAATGGTTATGGACCGCAACCTTCTCCGGCGGAATGCCGGCGGCATTCGCGGCCGCCGCTTGCGCCCGCGCGATCGCCTGCGTGCCAACCCAGATCTCGCAGCCGCCCTCCTTGACGTGGACCGTGCAGTTCACAGGCTCCATCGGGGCGTGGGCAAGAAACGGAACCTGATAGATCGCCTCGACCTTTGAGGCCGCGCTCGCTTCCGCCTTCTCGACATCGCCAATATTCTGTGCGACCGCACCTGAACTGAGCGTCGCCTTCTCGAGTTCCGCAAATATTTCTTCGGTGGTGAGGCTGGCGTGCGGCCCGCCGTCCCATTCGATCACCAAGGCTTCCAACCCCTTCTTCGCCGCGCCCATGTGATCAGCGACAACAGCGACGGCATCATCGAGCCGCACGATCTGACTTACGCCCTTGACGGCTTTCGCCGCGCGGTCATCGACGCTTTTCACGTGACCGCCGAAAACAGGCGACTGCGCCAGCGTCGCAATCTTCATTCCCGGTAGCCGGACGTCGATTCCATAAATCGCGGCGCCATTGACCTTGGCCGGCGTGTCAAGACGCTTGGCTGGCGTCCCGATAAGCGTAAAATCTTCGGGACGCTTGAGCGCCACATTTGCCGGGACCGGGATTTGGGCGGCGGCGGCGGCGAGTTCGCCGTATTTGAGGCTGCGCCACGTCGGCGTGTGAAGCACTGCGCCGCTTTGCGCCCGGCAGGACACAGGATCGACGTTCCAGCGCTTCGCCGCCGCCAGCACCAACATCGTCCGCGCCGTCGCGCCAGCTTCACGCAGCGGCTTCCACGCTCCGCGTATCGCGTTCGAGTTGCCGGTCGCCTGGATGCCGAGCAAAGGGTTGGCGTAAAGCTTTTCATTGGGAGGAGCGGACTCAAGCCGAACCTGTTTCAGGTCCACCTCCAGCTCTTCGGCAATGAGCATCGGGATCGACGTGTACGTGCCTTGACCCATCTCGACATAGGGCATGGTCAGGACAATTTCCCCGTCGCCGCCTATGCGGATGAAGGCGTTCGGCGCGAATGCGATTGTCCCCGCCGTTTCCGCTTCGCAACGTCCATACGGCAAGCTCAGGCTCACCATCAGCCCGCCTCCTGCGGCCGCTCCGACCCGGAAGAATTCTCGCCGGGAAAATGCGCTCGACGATCCAGATTGTTCAGGCAAGGTCGGGCGGGATGGTTGGTTGTCGAGACTCATGGCGTGCGTCCCTGCTTGCTCGATTGCGCCGCCAACTTGATCGCTTCGCGAATTCGCGAATAGGTTCCGCAGCGACAAATGTTGCCCGACATCGCGTCGTCGATGTCGGCGTCTGTCGGATGCGGGTTCCTCGCGAGCAGCGCGGCGGCGGACATGATCTGGCCCGACTGGCAATAGCCGCATTGCGGGACCACGTCGTCGAGCCAGGCCTTCTGTATCTTCGCGCCCGCTGGGGTCCCGCCAATCGCCTCAATCGTGGTGATTTCGGATGAGCCGACGCTGTCGACGGGAGTGATGCAGGAGCGGACAGGCGCGCCATCCATATGGACTGTGCAGGCGCCGCACAGCGCCTTGCCGCAACCAAACTTCGTGCCCGTCATGCCGAGAACATCGCGCAAAACCCAGAGCAGCGGCGTGTCGTCGTCCACATCGACGGTGTGGGTCCCCCCGTTGACTCGGATCGCGAAAGTCATCACGCCCTCCTTGAACAGATCAAGCTCTTCCGACCTCGATGACGGCTTCGGCGAAGGCCTTCGGAGCTTCCTGCGGCAGATTGTGCCCTACCCCGCCCTTGATCAGCCGGTGCTCATAGCGACCCGAAAACATCTTTGCGTAAGCAGCAGCGTCCGGGTGTGGGGCGCCGTTGGCGTCGCCTTCCATGGTGATAGTCGGCGCCGAAATGATTGGGCCATCGGCAAGTCGTTTTTCCAAATCGTCGTACTTCGTTTCGCCGTCAGCCAGGCCGAGTCGCCAACGATAGTTGTGGATGACAATGGCGACATGGTCAGGATTATCGAAGGAAGCGGCGGTGCGCTCGAATGTGGCGTCATCGAATTCCCATTTCGGGGAAGCGAGGCGCCAAATGAGCCGCGAAAAATCGCGCCGGTATTTTTCGTAACCGACTCGCCCGCGTTCGGTCGCAAAATAATACTGATACCACCATTGAAGCTCGGCCTCCGGCGGCAGCGGCGCCTTGCCGGCTTTCTGGGAACCGATCAAATAACCGCTGACGGAGACCATGGCTTTGCAGCGTTCCGGCCACAGCGCCGCGATAATGTTCGCCGTTCGAGCGCCCCAGTCAAAACCGCCGATCGTCGCCTTTTCGATTTTGAGAGCGTCCATCAGCGCAATCACATCGACGGCAAGCGCCGCCTGCTCGCCATTGCGCACCGTGTCGTCTGAAAGAAATCGGGTCGCGCCATAACCGCGCAGATAAGGAACGATCACGCGATATCCGGCCTGCGCCAGAAGTGGCGTTACGTCGACGTAGCTGTAAATGTCATAGGGCCACCCATGCAGAAGAACGACCGGGGGACCGTCGCCCGGACCCGCTTCCGCGTAGCCGACATTCAATACGCCAGCGTCGATCCGGCTCAGCGGGGCGAATGATGTGTTGGTCGCCGGCTTCGACGCCGGCGAACTGGACGTTATTTCCTGCGCAGTCGTTGAATCCGACATGCCGATTTGGGCGGCGGCGAAAGATAAGGCGGCCGCGCCAACAAACCGGCGGCGATCGCGATCGATCTCTGAGGATGATTCTGGCGTAAGCACAGCCAAATCTCCTATACTGGATTCTTGCCCTGTCGTTCAGGCCGCCTTTGCCGTCCTCGCGCCGCGCAGCTCGCTCACCTCTTCGGGTAGGCAGTGAAAACATAATCCTTTGCCTTCACGATCGTATGGCACGCGTAGCCGCAGTCCGCGCCGCTCCCATTGGGCTTGAACCCGTCCGACGGGGCGTCATAGTCGAATTCGGCATATCCCCATCCGCCGGTGTCGGGAAATCTCTTGCTATCCCTGATCATGAAATCAACGTCGTGTAAGGCGCCCGAAATTGTCGTCGGCGCAGGAGCGTCAGCGCTCTTTGTTGGCGTCCAATGGATTTTCGCCATTTTTGCGCCGTCGGGAAAAGGCTTGTCCGCGCCATAACCCCCGGCCCGATAGGCCTCGATCATCACGGGATTGGCGAGGATCACGGCGATCGCGTCCTCGGTCTGACTGACGCTGACGACCCGCCAGTCTTCGTATCCCCTGAAATCCGAGAATGCGAGCCCATTCGGCACTCGGAGAGTGTATTTGTCTTGCGCGGAAATGGCGCTGCCGTCCATGACGGCGAACAATGGTAAAATGATCGTTATCTGCGAAGGCGCAAGTCTGATCATGCCCAACCCTCCCCGACGAATGGCAGGTAACGTCCCTGCCATTTGTTCATACGGCTCCGGCATTTACTGTTGAGCTTCAGTTCTTTTTAATTGTGCTCTTATGCAAATCACAACATGTCGTACAGAAAGCGCAAACGTTGCAATTACCTATCGCGCGCCACGTTTTAAACTGACGAACCGAGGAAAAGTTGCACTCAAGCAAAATTGCCGGTTCTTCCGATGGTCACTTATTCAGTGAGGGATCTTGTTCCGCGAGGGATTTTGGTCCGCTGACGAAAGGACTGTTCCGAAGATAAAAACGCAAGAGGCGGTTCGCATCCCGCGAAATGCCGATTCTAACGCTCTGCCCGATTTCGCCGGGTTCGCGGTCACACCATCCGAGCCATAGAGGGCCTTCTCGGCAAAGATCGATCCCGTCGAGCGAACGATCGACCCGCAACGCCGCCGTGAGCCTTCCAGGTCCTCGCGCCAAATCGCGCAAGCGCGCGACGCCGCGATTGAGTTGCATGATCGAAACGCCATCGAGCGGCTCGAGCGCCCTGATCAGGACGCCGGCTCCGGTCCCGGGCGTCTCGCTCGAGACATTCAACATGTACGAGACGCCATAGGCGAGATAGACATAGGCGTGCCCACGCTCAAGAAACAGCGAATGATTACGCTGCGTCATCCCCCTGTAGGCGTGCCCCGCGGCGTCGCCGACGACATAGGCCTCGGTCTCAACAATACGACCGCTGACGAAGCCTTCTGGCGCCTCCCGCACCAATAATTTGCCAATGAGATAGCGGGCCAAAGCAACCGTATCAATCGGCAGCTCTGAGCGAGCGAGCGGCAAATGGCCGTCCTGACGGCGACCCGGTTTCATGTTGTCCGCTCGACCCATTGCGCCCGCGAAGGGCCCGGCGCGAACGGATCGCCGAAATACTGGGTCTCGCGGGCGACCTTCCCATCGAGAAACTCCATGATGCTCACTGTGTAAGACGGGCGCCCGTCATAGGTGAGGACATATTCAGTGACCCAGAGGTCGCCCGCGCCAATAATCCGCCGCACTGTGAAGCGTTTCCGGTTCGGCTGCGCGGCGCGAGACGCTTCAATCTTCCGCCGCCCACGGATGCGCTCGCCCGATTGAGGATATTCGAGCACCGCGTCGTCACGGTAAATCCGGTGCTCCCCTTCGAAGTCGTTCGCATCGGAGGCGGACCAGTGGCGATCCAAAGCCGCGCGAATTTGGCGATCGTCCATGTCAAATCTCCCGCGAGCGTCAAAAATGGCTCGGCTTGTTTCCTCTAATCCGGTCCATATCCGCCCGAGCGGCTGCGCATCGTGAAATCCCGGCTCGGGCCGGGATTTCTTATTTGCATGGTCGCGAGTGCTTACGGCAGGGTCAGCACGGTCAGCTTTGTCGTTTCCTTGCCGCCCCCGAAAAAGGCGGAGACGGAGCCGGACAGGACCGCGACATATTGCCTGCCGTCCAGCGCATAGGTGAAGAGACCGCCGCCTGCGGAAGCCGGCAGTTGCTGGCGCCACAGGACCTTTCCGCTGTCCGCGTCCAGCGAATAGAGATTGCCCTTGAGGTCGCCGGCGAAGACGATTCCGCCCGAGGTCGAGGTCACATTGGCGAGCATGGGCGCCGGCGACTCGAATTTCCAGCGCAGCTTGCCAGCCGCGACATCCACCGCCGCGAGCACGCCGCGCGACTGGTCGATCGGGTCCTGCACGATGCCGCCTCCGTAGAAATGCACGCCCACCTGATGGATCGGCGCCGCAGCCTCGTGCGAAACCATCCCGCACCAATCCACCATCGGCGAGAACGCCAGCCCTCGGGCCGGGTCATAGGCGGTGCTGCTCCATTCCTGCCCGCCCAGCAGTCCGGGGCAGATGTGCGTCGGCGTTTCCGTCGCGGGCTTGTCAGCGTTTTCCTGTTTCGAAATCACGAGGTCGTAAAGCACTTCGGACGTTTCGCGATCGACGCCGCGCAGGCGCCCGTCCTTGCCGCTGACGATCAGGAGATTGCGCGTCTTGCCTTCGACCGTCGCGGTCAGCAGCGGGCTGGTTTGCGACAGATCCCAGTCATGCGTGTCATGGGGCACGAATTGCCGGGCCCAGATCAGCGTGCCGGTTTTCAGGTCAATGGCGGCGGCGGTGTTGGTGCCTTCATTGTCGCCGGGGCGGGATTCGCCATAGAAGTCCGGCGCGGGATTGCCGACGGGGACGAACAACACGCCTTTTTCACGATCCACCGCAACCGGCGTCCAGAAACTGCCGCCGCCATGGGCGATGGCTTCCGCCGAGCCCCAGCTTTTCGCGCCCGCCGCGTCCGGCGCGGGCAGAACGCCATAACGCCATAGTTCGACGCCGTCCTTGAGGCTGAAGGCGCCGATCCAGCCCTGCCCACCCCAATCGGCGCCGGCCGTACCGTAAATGATCCTGTCGTCGACAATCATCGGCGGCATGGAAAGATAATGGCTCTCCTCGGCGCTGGTGATCTGTCGGTCCCAGAGCAGACTGCCGTCCGCCATCGACAAAGCGATAAGATGCCCGTCCGCCGTGCCGCGCACGAGACGGCCTTCCTTGATCGCCGGGCCGCGATTGACGGTCGAAAGCGCCTTTCCCTTGGGCTTCCATTCATGCCGCCAGATTTCCTTGCAGCTCTGGGCGTCGATGGCGATCGTCGTCTGCGCGGCGGTGAGGTAGATGCGGCCGTCATAAAGCAGCGGCGTGGATTGCGCCTGAGCCGGCAGGCCGCTGTCGAATGTGCAGACCTGCTTGAGACTGGCGACATTGGCGGCGTTGATCTGGTCGAGCTTCGCGTGACGCCAGCCGTCATAACTCTTGTTGGTCATCAGCCAGCTATCGACGGCGGCGGCCGATTGGTCGAGTTCCACCTGGCTTGGTCCCGTCGGAGACGCCTGGGCCGCAGGGCCAGAGATCAGGGCAAGAAGGGAGGCGGCTGCGCCGAGATGGGCGAGCTTGCGGTTTTTCATTTTGAAAATTCCTGTTGGTATGGCTTGAACGCGAAAGCGCGCCGGGCTTGGCGGCCCGGCGTCGCATGGGCAGGCGTATGGCGGACCGCCTGCCGCTTCTCATCAATGCTGGAGCGGGGCCTCGGCGCCGCGGGTCGCCTCGTGCAGGAACCAGGCGCGGCGTTCCGCCTCGTCGATCCACACCTCCAGCAGGCTCGCGCTCGCGACGTCGCCGTGGCCGTCGCAGATCGCATGGGCTTCGCGGAAGGACGCAGCGAGCTGGTTGTTGTCGTCGCGCAGCTCGGCAAGCATGTCGAATGGCGCGACGGATTGCGCGTCATTGTCCTCGATGCGCTGCAAACGGGCGATGTGTCCGATCGAACGCAATGTCAGGCCGCCGATCTTGCGCACGCGCTCCGCGATGTCGTCGGAGATGGCGTAGATCTGGTCCGCCTGCTCGTCGAGCAGCAGATGATAGTCGCGGAAATGCGGCCCGGACATATGCCAATGGAAGTTCTTGGTCTTCAGATAGAGGGCGAAAATATCCGCCAGGGCCTCGTTCATGGCCGCAGAGATTTCCTGCACGGCGCTCGGGGAAAATCCGGCGCGCGTTTCCGCCGCTCCGGTTTGTTGGGGTTTACGTTCATTCGGTCTCATGTCGCGTTCCTCTCGAAATCCGGCGGCGTTCAGGCGGCGCCGCTGAGCCGCGTCCGGCCCTGGGCGCGCGCGAAGGCGAGCAGGTCGGCGTTGACCTTGTCTTTTTCCGTCGTGCACATGCCATGTGGCGCGCCAGGGTAAATCTTGAGTTCTGCATGGGGGACGAGCTTCGCCGAGAGAAGCGCGGAGGCCGCGATCGGCACGATCTGATCGTCGTCGCCATGCAGGATCAGCATCGGCACGTCGACCTTCTTCAGATCTTCCGTCATGTCGGTCTCGGAGAAGGCCTTGACGCAGAAATAGGACGCCGGCATGCCGGCCATCATGCCCTGCAGCCAGAACGACTGGCGCACGCCCTCGGAAACCTTTGCTCCTGCCCGGTTGTAACCGTAGAACGGCATGGTCAGATCCATGAAGAACTGGGAGCGGTCCGCGAGAACATTGGCGCGGATCTGATTGAAGGCCTCGATCGGCGTTCCTGCGGGATTGTTCGGCCCCTTGACCATGACCGGAGGAACGGCGCCGATCAGCACGGCCTTGGCGACCCGGGACGTCCCGTGGCGGCCGATATAGCGGACCACTTCGCCGCCGCCCGTGGAATGGCCGACATGGATTGCATCGCGCAGGTCGAGCTGCCGGACCAGTTCGGCAAGATCATCGGCATAAGTGTCCATGTCATTGCCCCGCCAGGGCTGGTCCGAACGTCCGTGGCCACGCCGGTCATGGGCGATGACGCGATAGCCCTGGCCGGCCAGGAAGAACATCTGGTCCTCGAAGGCGTCGCCGGACAAGGGCCAGCCATGGCTGAACACGATTGGCTGGCCTGAGCCCCAGTCCCGGTAATAGATCTTCGTTCCATCCGTCGTGGTGATCATCGTCATGATTGCCTCGTTTGGTTGGCTGTCCGCGCGCAGGAGTCGCGGACGCAACGGAACACCCGGGCGCGCCTTGCCGGCGCGCCGGAACCTTTCGAACGCCGGGAGGTTTTCACGCCAACAGCTGCGAGACGAGTTCAGTCTCGGGAAAAGTCGTGAAATTGCGCGAATTGCGACTTTCGTATAGCGTCATACCCGGCGCTAAGCGCGGATATGCAAGCATTCCGCGGCGGCGAATTCAGGGGTGCGTGCGATGGACGATATCAACGCCCTGCGGCAGCCAAGATCTGCGCGGGCGGAGAGTAATCGCGTCTTCGTCTTTGCCGATTTCCGTTTTTCGCCGGGCGCGCGGTCCCTCCTGCGCAATGGCGCGCCGGTCAGGCTCGGCGCGCGCGCCTTTGACATCTTGCTCATCCTGATCGAACACGCCGGCGAAGTCGTCGCCAAGGCGGAGCTGTTCGACCGCGTCTGGCCGGGCGTCTTCGTTGACGAAAGCAGCTTGCGGGTTCATGTCGCGGCGCTGCGCCGTGCGCTTGGCGACAGCGCGAGCGGCGGACATATCATCGCCAGCGTTCCGGGACGCGGCTACAGCTTCGTCGCCCCGCTCCGCGACGAAGACGGCGCCGGCGCGACCGAGAGCGATGCGGCCAATCCGCCCGCTGGCGGCAGGCCGGCCGCGCTCGAAACGATTTTCGGCCGTGACGACATCGTGCGGACCATCGCCCGGCGGCTGCCGCTCAAGCGCTGCGTCACCCTCACGGGCCCGGGCGGAATCGGCAAGACGGCGGTCGCGCTCGCGGTCGCCAATGAGGTCGCCGCGCATTACCGCGACGGCGTCCGGGTGATCGACCTGGCGCCGCTGGCCTATCCCGACGAGGTCGCCCCCCATGTCGCGTCGCTGTTGCGCATTTCCGCGCCGAACACGGAGCCGCTGCTCGCCCTCACGGCGCAATTGGGCTGCCGCAATCTGTTGATCGTCCTGGACAATTGCGAACATGTCGTCGAGGCGGCGAGCGCGATCGCCGAAGCGATCCTGGGCGCGGCGCCAGAGACCCATATCGTGGCGACGAGCCGCGAGCCGCTGCGGGCGCGGGGCGAATGGACGCAGCGTCTGGAGGCGCTCCCGCTGCCGCCAGCAGACATGGATCTGACCATCGCCGCGCTGTGTCGCTTTCCGGCCTGCGCCCTGTTCCTTGAACGCTGGGCGGCCTGCGACGGCTCGATCGAGCCCCGAGACGAAGACGCGCAACTCGTTTCCGACATCTGCCGCAAGCTCGACGGCGTGCCGCTGGCGATCGAACTCGCCGCAGCCCGCGCCTCCCTGTTCGGCCTGCGCGGCCTGCGCGAGCGGCTTGACGACCGCTTCGCCATCCTGACCAAAGGCCCGCGTTCGGCGGCGCCGCGCCATCGCACTTTGACCGCAACCATCGACTGGAGTTTTGAAACTCTGGGCGACGACGAAAGAAAATTGTGGCGTCGGCTCGGCGTCATGCGCGACGCCTTCACCCTGGAGGCCGCCGAGAGGCTCGGGCGCAATGGGCAGGACGATTTCAGCATCGTAGAAATTCTCGGCAGCCTTGTGGAGAAATCGCTCGTCGCGATCGACGCCCGCGGCGGCGAAAGGCGCTACCGCCTGCTCGAATCCCTGCGGCTTTACGCCTTCGACAAGCTGGTCCTGAGCGGTGAACTCGAATGCGCCCGGCGGCGGCACGCCGAATATTGGCTCGCGCGCTCGATTCAAGGCGGCGACGGCTGGACGGAATTACCGACGCAGGACTGGCTTCTGGCCAATGGGGGCAACATCGCCGACATTCGCGCCGCGCTGGACTGGGCGCTCGGGTCGACAGGAGACCCGGCGCTGGCGATCGCGCTGGTCACGGCCTCCGCCCCGATCTGGTTCAAGATGCTGATGATCCCCGAATTGCGCCGCTACCTTGAGCGCGCGCTCGCGCTGGCCGCGCAGCGTCCCGATATCGAACCGCGCCTCATCATGCGGATGCATGTCGCGCACGCTCACGCGGTCTTCCATACGCTCGGTCATGCGACGGAAGTGCGCGCAGCACTGGAGGCCGCCGCGACCATCGCCGAACGGCTCGGGGACACCGCGTCGCTGGCGCATATCCTGTGGGCCATGTTCGGCTGCTCCTCCGTCCATGGCGATTACGCCGCCATGACAAGCGCGGTCGAGCGGTTCGACCACCTCGAACGGGTCGATGGCGGAGCTCTCATTCACGTCACGCATGAGCGGATGTCGGCCTGGAGCGATCATTTGATGGGCCGCAACGAACTGGCCTTGCGTCATGCCGAGGCGGCCCTCGCCCACCCGGCTGTCCGCATCGGGGACGGCGGCGTGATGTTCGATCATACGCTCACGACAACATCTCATTATTGCCGTATTCTGTGGGCGCTGGGGCGGTCCAACGCCGCCGCCGAGGTCATCGACGAAGCAATCACGCGCACGCTCGCCGTCAATCAACCCTTTGCGCTCGGCTATTTCCTTAATTTCGGGGCCTGCCCCATCGCGATTTGGAGCGGGCGGATAGACGCCTTCCGCCATTATGTCGCGCTGCTCTTCGACGAGTCGATCGGCATTCCCCTGACCGTCTGGCGGAAATGCGGCGAGCTTTATCGGCAGATGCTGGTTTATCTGACCGATCCCGCCAGGGCCGAAGCGACGCGCCTCGCCCTTGCAGGGGCGCCCTTGACCGCGTCTCAGGCTGAACGACTCTCCACTTTCGATTGGCGCCTGCTGCGCCCGGAATGCGTGCAGGACGCGATGGCCGGACGGACCAACTGGTCCACGCCGGAAATCCTGCGCGCGCAGGGCGAAAATCTGCTCTCCGTCGCGCCCCTCGCGGCCAGGCCCGAGGCAGAAAGCCTGTTCCTTCGCGCAATCGAACTGAGCCGGACCCACAAGGCGCTGTCATGGGAGCTGCGGGCGGCGACAAGTCTCGCCGCGCTGTGGCGGGATGAAGGCCGGAAAAGTCAGGCCGACGAATTGCTCGGCGGCGTGGTCGACCGTTTCGCAGCGAGCGAGGACACGGCGGACCTTCGCGCCGCCAGAGCCTTGCTCGGCGAAGCGCCCCGCCCATGACGCCGGTAGTCCCAAGGCGACATGTCAGCCCCGTCTCCTTACAGCAAGTCGGACTCTCACTTCGGGGCGCCGCCGATTTCCACCTGCTGGCCCTTGGCGATCGACCCCAAATACGCTGTGATCGCCACCAGATCAGAACTGCCAAGCTCCGGCGGCGTCCCGGCCAGCCCGCCCTTGATGCAGGACTGCACCTGGCCCTCCAGGGTGATCACCTGACCGGCGCCACGGCTAAAACGGGGGTAAATTGCGGCCGCGTTGAGTAAGCTGGGCAATTTGCGGTCTCCGACCTGGCCCGGCGCCTTGCCGCCTCCCTCGTGGCAGCTCTCACAGGTTCGTCCGTTGCCGCCGAAGGTCGCGGTGGCGAACAGATGGGCCCCCTTGGCCACGGCCGTTTCCAGCGGCGTTTCAGCGGCGCTGGCGGACTGGGCGGCGGCCAGTTGCAGGGCGGCCCCAAAGGCGGCAGCCAGGATGCGAATGGCCGGCATGGGATTCCCCCTCATAGCTTTTTGACCCCTGGGCGCACCACGGTAGCCCAACCGGGGTGCGCAGGGAACCCGTGAATCCCGGCGTGGCTCGCTAGCCGCGCCGAGCCTTGGACAATCCGTGCGTCTTGGCGCGTCGAAATATGGGGCAGCTCATGGACACGGCGTGGGAAGAAACCGCCCTTCGCCGACGTTGAGCATGGCCACTTCGATCGAAGCCCTCGCCTGCTCAGTGAGTTCGAACTGGACCGACCTACGCCGCTTAGGCTCCGGACGAGTTTCGCCCGCAGAAAATCAGGTATATTCTATCTCGTTAGCCATATGGCGCCACCTTGACGGCGGCGACGACCTGATCGGGGTTCCGGCGGCTCAACAGGAGCAGTACCGTGAGCAACGCAGACGAGAAGCGTGTCAATCACTTAGCTGAGCGCAAGGGTTTTCATCTGGAGAAAGCGGGACACGGAAAGGCCCATGGCCGCTTCTACCTCATGAACGTAGCCGAAGGTTCGAGGATGCGTTCTGGCGTCGCCGACCACGAGTATTCCTTTTCGTTGGTCGAGGCCGAGGCTTGGCTTTCGGCCTACTCGAAATGATCCCGAAATTCACCGGATAGTCCTCCCGAAGCTAGCGCAGAGCCGCCGGTGATATTTCTGCCTTCCGCGTATCTTCTGCTTTTGTCATTCACGGACTCCCACTCTGAGGCCTTCTGCCGTTAGGGGGCCCCAGGCAAAACGAGTGCGTGTTGCGGTTGAGCCTGCGTAGTGATGCCGCAAACCGCGGACATCGGCTGGAACACATCTTGATTCACAGCGAAGGCATGCCCATGTGGCTTTAGTCCTTTAGCACTCACCATTGATGAGTGCCAAGCGGCGGAAACTTTCGCCCAGCGGCGCACCTTCCTGCTCAAAGCGTGCTCTGGCTCCAATCAAGGAAAACAATATGGCGTTCCGTCCCCTTCATGACCGGGTTGTGCTCAGACGCCTTGAGGGCGAAGAGAAGACCAAGGGTGGCATCATCATCCCCGATACAGCCAAGGAAAAGCCACAGGAAGGCGAAGTCGTCGCCGTCGGCCCCGGCGCGCGCGATGAAGCCGGCAAGCTCGTCCCGCTGGATGTGAAAGCCGGCGATCGTGTCCTGTTCGGCAAATGGTCCGGCACCGAAGTCAAAATCGACGGCCAGGAGCTGTTGATCATGAAGGAAAGCGACATTTTGGGAATCGTCGGCTGAACCTCCCCGCTTTCCGCATACCCAAGAATCTTTTCTTTCGGAGTTGAACCATCATGGCCGCCAAGGACATCCGTTTCTCCACTGACGCGCGCGACCGCATCCTGCGCGGCGTCGAAATCCTGAACAATGCGGTGAAAGTCACTCTTGGCCCGAAGGGCCGCAACGTCGTCATCGAAAAATCATATGGCGCGCCGCGCATCACCAAGGACGGCGTCACTGTCGCCAAGGAGATCGAGCTTGCCGACAAGTTCGAAAACCTTGGCGCCCAACTCGTGCGCGAAGTCGCGAACAAGCAGCATGACGCCGCCGGCGACGGAACCACCACGGCGACCGTCCTCGCCGCGGCAATAGCGCGCGAAGGCGCCAAGGCGGTCGCAGCCGGCCTCAACCCGATGGATTTGAAGCGCGGCATTGATCTTGCCGTCGAAGCCATTGTCGTCGATCTCAAGAAGAATTCGAAAAAGGTCACCTCCAACGACGAGATCGCCCAGGTTGGCGCCATTTCGGCGAACGGCGACAAGTCGATCGGCGACATGATCGCCAAGGCGATGCAGAAAGTGGGCAATGAAGGCGTGATCACGGTCGAAGAGGCCAAGAGCTTGGAGACCGAACTCGACGTCGTCGAGGGCATGCAGTTCGACCGCGGCTATCTCTCGCCTTACTTCATCACCAACGCCGAGAAGATGATCGCCGAGTTCGACGAGCCCTACATCCTGATTCACGAAAAAAAGCTGTCTTCGCTGCAGGCGATCTTGCCGCTGCTCGAAGCAGTCGTCCAGACGGGCAAGCCGCTGGTGATCGTCTCAGAGGATGTCGAGGGTGAGATTTTGGCCACGCTCGTCGTCAACAAGCTGCGTGGCGGCCTCAAGATCGCGGCCGTCAAGGCGCCCGGCTTCGGCGACCGCCGCAAGGCTATGCTTGAGGACATCGCCATCCTGACCGATGGCCAGGTCATTTCCGAGGATATCGGCATCAAGCTTGAGAACGTGACTCTGGCGATGCTCGGCCGCGCCAAGAAAATCCGCATCGACAAGGAAAGCACGACCATTGTCGACGGCGCCGGCGACAAAAAGGACATTGAAGGCCGGATCGCCCAGATCAAGGCGCAGATGGAAGAAACCACGTCCGATTACGATCGCGAAAAACTGCAGGAGCGTCTTGCCAAGCTGGCTGGCGGCGTCGCGATTATTCGCGTAGGCGGCTCGACCGAAACCGAGGTCAAGGAAAAGAAGGACCGCGTCGACGATGCCCTCAACGCCACCCGCGCCGCGGTTGAAGAAGGCGTGTCGCCCGGCGGGGGCGTCGCTTTGCTTCGCGCCATCCCCGCGCTCGCAGACGTAAAGGTCCAAAACCCGGATCAGAAAACCGGTGTGGACATCGTCCGCAAGGCGATCCAGGCTCCGGCCCGTCAGATCGTCGACAACGCCGGCGACGACGGCGCGGTCGTGGTCGGCAAGCTGCTCGAATCGCAGGACTACGCCTTCGGCTACAACGCCCAGACTGGCGAATATGGCGATCTGGTCAAGCTCGGCATTATCGACCCGACCAAGGTCGTGCGCACCGCGATTCAGGACGCCGCTTCGATCTCCGGCCTGATTGTAACCACCGAGGCGACGATCACCGATGCACCCAAGAAGGACGCGCCGGCAATGCCGCCCGGCGGCGGCATGGGAATGGATTACTGAAGCCCAACCCATGTCGGTAGCGACGCACGAAACAGGCCCTGGGGAGCTTTTCCCGGGGCATTTTTTCGTCACCGATCGCCGAGGGAAGGGTTCTGTCCCTGATCGAAAGGATCAGCGCGACCACGCTGGGCGCCCACGCACCGGGCGTTGACGCTATTCATTTTTAATTGAAACCCCATTGGGGCCGACGAGAATTTGCACGCCCTGCGGCTGCTTGCGGGCCTGGTAGAGCTGATAGCCGAGTATGCTGGCGATGATGACGAGGCCGCCGATGATAAGAACGTAGATGTTGCCGCGATTCATGGTTTTGATCTTGGGGATGGGAGGCGCGCCGGCTGGAAGCTAAGAAAATCTCGTCGAGGACCAAAACCACAATTTTCGGGTGACAATTTCGATCGGCCTGTCGATTGACGTCGGACCCGGCTGCGACGGCAAAGGAGGTCGTTTATTGGACGCCGCACGCCATGAAACTTCGAAAGCGACGACAGCATTTCGAATCATAGATCCGTCAGAATTTCCGCCGTTTCCATCACAGCCGCCTCACGTACGGGCGGCGCATTTGAGGTCAGGGTATCGAGCAACGATCCTGTCAAACAGTTTCGGAAACTACTCAATCGGTTCGGCTGGCGTTTCGCCGGGCGCAACGGTCATCACATCTTGCCATTCTGGAGATTTCTCATACCGCGAACGAACGTAGGAGCAGTGCGGGATGATCCGGAAACCCACGGTTCGCGCGTCGGCGATCAGATAGTCAACCAGCGCCGCCGCCGCGCCCGTTCCCTTTAAGCTTGCGGGGGCGACAGTATGGTCCGCGCTGATAAGGCCGGGACCGGAATGTGTGAAGGTCAATTCGGCCTCGGCTTTATTTCCTGAGACACGAGCGACATAGCGACCGCTATGACCATCGTCCTCCTTACTGATGTTGATCTCCGTCACGCCTCTCTCCTTCGTCGCCAATCACGTTCCTATCGCACAGTCGACGTCCTGGCCGGTCTCTTCGTCTCGGCAAGGTCGGCGAGCCAACGAGATCGTTGGTCTGCTTCCGTACCCAACCAAGCTCATAACGATCGACTACGGCCGGCATGAGTATTTTCCGAGTCTGCTGCCATATGTGAACTGGAGCAAAGCTAGCGCCTCATTGCACGGAGCGCGCCGCCTTAACTCGGCTCCGCCACGTGATGAAGGAGACGGAAGCTCATGCGAACCTTCTTTCTTGCGGCGGCGGCGATCTCGCTGACTGGCTGTGCCAATCTCTATGCCAATTCTGCGGAAGCCGCGCCTTTTTTCAATGGGCTGCGCGACCCAGTCCCGGCGAGCGACATCGAAAACATCCATTAACGCTTCGGCGGCCGTCGGTACTGCTGGTACGCCTATGGATGGCAAGGACCCGGCTGGTACTGGTGCGGTTATGCGAGGCGGCACGGCATAGGTTGGGGCGGCGGTTATGGCTGGCAGGGCTGGGGCTCTCCCGGTCACCGGCCGGGCGCCGACGTGCGCCGAGGCCCCGCGCCCGGATTTGTTGCGCCTGGCGCTCCGCGAGGCGGTGTTGGCGCCGGACCTGGAGCGAGGCCAGGGACAGGACCCGGAGCGGGACATGATGCAGGCACCGGCAGCGGCCCGACAGGGGGGCGTTCTGGAATGGGGCCGGGTGCTGGCCAAGGCCGCGCGCCCGGAGGCGGCGGTCCCGGCGGTGGCAGTCCCATGCGAGGCGGCGCTCCGGGCGGTGGCAGTCCAGGTGGCGGCGGTCCGGGTGGCGGTGGCGGACCGGGCGGCGAACGCTGATCGACGCGCCGACGCCGGAACATTTCTCCGGCCCGGACCGCAAAAGGGAAGAGGCGCGAATGTAGCGCGACAACCAACCGGATGGAGTTTTCTGCGATGAACGAATGCCTCCTGCCGGGAGAGCCCGTCGTGCTCATCGCCGATGACGTGGTCGAGCACATCCAACGCATGTCGGATGATATCGCCCGCGAAGGCTGCCGACGTGTCGCATGACGCCGCCGTCGCGGCCTTCGATCAAAAGTATCCGGACCAGCCGCCTATCGGCGACGCTGAGACCATCGCGCGGCGCGATCCAGGGCCGACCAAGAAAATTCTGTTCGAAACAACTGTTGAGCTTTGGGCCGATCGCACGGGTGAGCCGGTGGCGCCCTTTAATCAGGAGAAGGTTATTCCTTCCCCCGACGATCCCAAAAAGGGCAAGCTCAGGGTTTCGCGCGACTTTGCGGAAGACGTCGACCTGCGCCCGTTCCGCCGTGTCGAATTCTTGCCGGCGCAAAGCGGGTGGGCGCCGCCACGGCTCGACGCATCTTTGATTCTGCCGGGCTTTTTTGGCTCAGAGCCGACCATCTACGCCCCCAACGTCAGGACGGAACTGCTCACTCGCGGAACGGGGCAGAAACTGACCGTTGTTCCCACCGTCTCGCGCGTGCCTGAGGCCGAGTTCATCCCGATTGCTTCAACCTCGGCGACGACGGCGGACGATTCCGCAGCTGCCGGCACCGACTCATCGATCAGCGCGGCATGATCTGCCCCGCGTCTCAACTTCTCATCGAAAAGGAACGCAAATGACTTACTCGAACAGCGCCATCAATTCCGGCAGATCGTCGCCCGAACTGCGCGAGGCCATGGTCGACGGCATCGTGATGCGCGCGCTCGGTTACGCGCCGAACGGCAAGAACGGGACGCCTAAGATCGCCAATGAGCAGAGCTCGCGCGAATTCGCCAACATGGGCCTGTTGGAAATGGGCGCGGAGCTGGCTGGCGTGCCCAATTCGCACCGCATGTCTCGCATTCGGCTCTATGATGAGCTGGCGCAGCGCTCCATGCTCGGCTCGTCGGATTATCCGCTGCTTCTGTCGGCCGCCGCCAACAAGTTCCTGCTGGCGCAATATCAATATCAGGCGCCGTCCTACCGCAGCTTCTCGGCGAAAAAGACCTTCCAAGACTTCAAGGCGCACAATTTCCTGCGCGCCGGCGATTTTCCGATCCTGGAACAGCTGTCGGAAGGCGGCGAATTCCGCAGCGGCGCCATCTCGGAAAACCGCGAGCAGGTCTACGCGCTGACCTACGGCAAGATCGTCGGCCTGTCGCGCCAGATGTTCGTCAATGACGACCTCTCGGCCTTCGCCGATCTGACCGGCATGGCCGGGCGCCGCGTGGCGGATTTCGAGAACTCCATCGCGTGGGGCGTCATCCTGTCGAACACCAAGGGCGGCCCGACTCTCTCGGACGGCGGCAACCTCTGGAACTCGACGGCTGTGACGACCGCCGGCGGCCACGCCAACCTCGCCGGCGCGGCCACCGCCGTCACCGTCGCGGCCATCTCGGCCGGCCGTCTCGCCATGCGTCAGCAGAAGTCGCTCGACGGCATTCCGCTGAACGTCAATCCGTCGATCATCGTCGCTGGTCCCGCCAAGCAGACCGAAATCGAGACGCTGCTCTCGACCTCGCTGCTGGCGACCCAGATCAGCAACATCAACCCGTTCAACGGCGGCGGCATGACCAATCTCCGTCCGGAGATCGACGCCTATATCACCGACAACGCCTGGTATCTGTTCGCCGACCCGGCATTGGCGCCAGCCTTCGTCTGGGGCTACGTCTCCGGCTTCGAAGGCCCGCGCTTCGCCATTGACCAGCCATTCCGCATGGATGGCCTGTCGCTCAAGGTCGCGGAAGACTTCGGCTTCGGCGGCATCGACTGGCGCGGCTCCTACCGCAACGCCGGCGCGTAAAGGCGGCTGGCGGCAGAACATCGAGATGGCGGAAGGGGAGTTCCTTTCGAGGGCGACGAGAGCAGCCCAATAACGGGAAGGCCGCCTCCCGGCTCCCCTCCGCCGCTTGAATGCGGAAGCGGGTCAAGGCGGCCAGGCTCTCACATTTCAGTCTTCCAAAAAGCAGAACGGCCGCCCCGGAGGTACGGGCGCCCGTTGCCAGTATATGAGGAATGACCTCGCCAGCCTGTTGCAGGGCGCCGCGAAATGATTTGCAGACCTCGCGGCTTTGAGGAAGGCCTAGCCGCAGATCGTCCCGCAGATCAGCGCGTCGGCTCCCCACTTTTTGGTGGCAGCGCAAAGTTGCGGCCGACCACGAAGACGGTCGTATCCTCGGCGCTGACAGCGAAGTCGCGGACCTCGAAGACGCGACGCTCGGTCTCCTCGGCAAGTCCGGCTCGCGCCACGACATAACACCGCCCCGGATCCAAGGGAGGCGTGCCCATCATGAACGCTTCCATAACGAGTTCCCGCCGCGACAACTGCCGCCAATGCTTGTCGCCGGCCGCCGTCATCTGCCCGCGCGCCAACGATCGGACGTCACCCGCTCGTTCGCAGAGAGCGCTGACCTTCGATGGTTCGAGCCGCATGCTTTCTAGCCATTTGCTCTGGGCCATCGCAGGAGGCGCGGTAAACAACAGCGTCGCGATAATCGAGATTAGCGTGCGCATCGTTCTCGCTCCTCTATACCATTTTTTAGTATAGATCCCGGGCCTCGCCACGACATTGATAAAGATCAAACCGACGCCCCAGGCTATTCCCTTGCGCGTTCCCTCAGTCAGTCACGGCAAGCCTTGGGGTGTTTCGGATGAATGATAGTCTCCGCTCGCGCTATAGCTGCAAAGGTCTTTGGCGGAATGATCGCGGAAAGCACGGCAGGACGACCAGACGCGGCCGATCCTTGTCACGCACGTGGCAGATCGACGAGAACCTCATCCGCTGCAACCTGACGCCAGCACAGGAAGCGGGCGCGATTTCCCGGCGCAAAGCGATCTATGAGGAATTGCACCCGGAGACGAAGCGGGGCGGCAATTTTGGACCGAACGGACAATTTGTCCGAACGGCGGAAGAGACGTTCACGTCTGCAACTGCTGATGCAACTGGCCGCACGGATCGTGACGTGCGCCGCGCCGCCGCACTTGGTGAAGCCCTCGGCGACGACCTGAACGACATCGCCGGCACATCGCTCGACAAGCCCGGAGTCCGATCATGAGGCAAGCTTCGTTTGCATGAATTTGGCGAGCTTGTCGGCCTTGTGGATCATGCCCTCGTTGATCTCGTCCTCGCTGAGCGTGCCGGTGTATATGATCAGGCGCCGCACGACTTCCTGGACTTCGCCGACCTCGCGAGCGAGCCTCTGCGCGTTGGTAAGTTCTTGGCCCGGCTGAACTTCCTTCAGGCCGAAACGTAGCGCTTTGCTGACACGCACCGCGACCTCGCAGCATTCCTCCGCCAAAATCGTGAGGAGTTCGCGCGCATACCCCTCGGTGGGCTGACCGTAATTCTCAGGCACTTGTTTGCCTTTCTTTAAAAATCATATTTCATAAGTCGATTTTTCTATCGCAATTTAGACAAATTTAGCAATTTCTAGGATGCAAACATCGTTAATCACCTCGAGTGGATACCGAACCGCACGGCTACGAAAACTATTTGAATCTTATAAGCTTTCTTCGCCCTCTCCATTTTTCAAGCGGTTCTAAATATTCGAAAACTTGTCGTTCGTTTCATCGACGCCAGTGGTTCACTCGTCATTCGACGCGTTCAGGTCGTCAAGCGGGATTTTCATCGATCGAGCATCGTCGCGCTGCCGTCGCCGCTCTGTTGGTCAATAAGCCATTCCTCGTCATCATCGTGGCAGAACAGCGCATCGAAGCTGCCGGCCTCGTGAAGGTCTTCAATCGGGCCCAACAGCGGCTCCGAGGGGTGCATGGCACAGCGTCCCCACTGGATTGCTCGCGTATGGCACGATGCCAATGTTGACGTGGCATGTTCTGGTGTGTGCGGGCCAAGCTTGATGCCGGCTAGGTTACCCCACAAAAAAACTTTGCGAAAAGATATCCCCGCGAGTCCTTCCCCGCCGCCGCACACGACCAAAAGCAGCAAAAAAGCGGCCATCCGTGCTGTTTCATTTTGGAACGGGGTGCCCGCCGCCCGTGGCGAAGCCCTTGGCGACGACCTGCCGGCTCAGTTTGACTACCCCGGCTACCGCGAAAGTGTCATCGCAATAAATTGAACTTCACGTTAGCGTTATCGAGGATCGTGCGGCGAGCAGCGCAGGCGGCTTTCGGGATGGTCAGAATGCCTTTTCGCAAAATCGATAGGCCACGCTCATGCTGAAGCTGACATCCGACCACCTTGCCGAGTTGGAAACAATGCGGGCCCAGCTCGACACAATGAGCAAACGTGTCCGCGAATTGTTTTTTCAGTTGGCTTCCGATGATGATCACGACCCCGATTTTGTCGTCGCGGCTCGATTTTCCAGAGTTGACAGCGGTTTTGACGTGCTGGACTCACTCATGTCTGACGCTGCCGATGCGGTCGCGAGCACACTGACTACACCTAACAGGATCGATAACGTTCTAAGGCTTCACCACAAGCTGACCGGCCAAAAACACTGACCGCCGAGCTTGAGCGCCAAATAAAATCACCGAACCCATTTGCGCCCGAATTGGTCGCGATGCGAGATTAAACATTGAAGCACGGCGGCGACAGCAAGAGCGATCAAGTGGAAAAGTTTTCCACTCGAACTTTTGCCGATGCCACGGCTGACGCGACAGGCAAGACCGACCGCGCCATCCGTATGGCCGCCGCCCGTGGAGAAGCCCTCGGCGATGACCTGAATGACATCGCCGGAATATCGCTTGATAAAGGCGTGGAGCGCGTGAGGCGGGCCCCGGAAGCGCGCGCATAATATTAGTCCGGGGCCGCCCGCGCCATTCGTCCTAGAGGAGGCTAGGACGAGCGCGCACGATGAAACTGCACTTGCCACTCAATCGAGGCCAGTCGAAAAAAGACGTAGCGCCTTAAAGATGACCGGCGAAACGAAGGCGTAGTGCCTTAAAGGTGTATTCGCGCGTCGACAGAAAGCTGGGTGAGCAAGATCAAGCTTGAGCCGGGCAATTCGCCGCGAATAGCGACATTTTACGCAGTGCGAGATGTGGCCCCAGGAGTGCGTCTGAGGCGGCGGTCTGAATGCGGCGCATCGCCCTCTACATCACGATAGATTTCTTGAGTCTCACGCCCGCGCCACTGCCATTTTCGGGGATGAACTCGACGCCAGCGGCTTCGAGCGCGGAGCGGATCGCTGCCAGAGCGCCTTCTGATACGGGGCGCCGTGATCGTTCGAAGTCGACAACTGTCGAAAGCCCTAACCCCGCAGAATCCGCAAGTTTTGGCTGCGTCCAATCGATAAGCGCCCTCGCGGCGCGACACTGTGCGGGTTTCATTTCAACATTTTCTGTTGACTGCGATTAAACCGAAGCGTATCAACATAAACTGTTGATAGCAACCCCATCGGAGATATCCATGTCGAAAAACACCATTTCGGCGAGCGCTACCGGCTTGCCTTCTTCCGACCCGATTTTCAAAGCCCTCGACGAATGCGAGCGCACGAAAACCGCCTACGAGGCGGCGAACAAAGCCAGCAAGAAAATATACGACGACAACATGCACTTGGGCCTTCGCGTCACCTTCCGCGCATCGTACGACGGCAAGTCCGCGACGGTTCACAGCCTCAGCGAATTGGAGGAATTCTTTGAACAGATCGCACCGCATCGGGGTGACGCCGGAATTCGCGAGATCGGCAAGATTGCGGAGCAACGCTATGGCGTGACGCTGCCGGCTTATCAGGGTACGGCGCCGGAAATCATCGACGCATGGGCGTCAGCCCGCGCCGAATCCATCGCAGCGTTTGATGAGGCCGCCAAGGTGCGCGACGAAGCGCGGGCTGAGGCTGGCATCATGGAGGCCGACAGGCTCGATGAGGAGGCGTGGAAAGCTTTCAACGAAGCCGAAATGGCTGTCCTTGCAACCAAGCCGACGACGCCAGCGGGCGGCTTGGCGCTCGTTCAATTCTGCGCCGAGTATATGGCGCAATATGAGACGGATGAGAAAATCGCGCCCGCGCTGGTCAACGCGGCGCTCGCTCTGGCTTCCAGTTCGGGGGCCGATATTGTCGTTTCCAAGCGGCTGGCGTCCCTCTATGCGGATAATTGGCCACCTGTCGAGAGCAAGCCCGACCTGCCGCGCGAATTGCTCGAAAACTATCATACGTGGTTGTTTTTCGAATATCAGGCCATGTCCGACGAGCTTTCACCCTACGGCCGCAGCAGGCAGGGCGATTTTGTCTATCTCGCCAATCCGGCCGCGAAATATCATGACGCCTTTTCGGGCGATCGCTCGGCTACTCCGGCGCCAACGCGAGCAGCGACCGTATTGGCGGCTGTCGGCTGCGACTGGCAAGAAGAGCCGAGGAAATGAGCGAGCCCCGCACGTTCATCGAGTTCCGGCCCGGAATGCGCCGCCTCATCGAGGACGCCATCGAGAGTCTGATCCTGCTCCTGGACGAGATCGACGGCGACGACGATCTTGAGGATGGATCGGACGACGAAGATGGCGCCGACTGTGAGCCCGCCCTCGGCGCACCTGAGCGCCATAATCGACAGACTACGGCGGGTTGTGATCAACGGCTATGGGCTCAGGGCGAAGCTGACGATCGCGAAGATGACGACGAGCGGGAGCCGGAAGAAGGTGTTTTCTATCTCTAAAAGGCGGTCTTGAAATCGTCCCCGACCGCGCCCATCCTGAAATCAATTCAGCCACCTTCCCGGCTGAGGGAAACGGAAACGCCCGCCACGGATGTACTGGCGGGCGTTTTTGTTTCTGTCTCCGGACCAGCAGCAGGCCCCGCACGGTGAAAGCCGGTTGCGGGGATTTTCGTTATCGCGCGACGAAAGCGTTTTCGATCGATCACGGTGGGCCGGTGTCGGTCAAACTACCGCTATCGGCGGATTTCGTTGAAAAAGTCGTCGAGTGAGCGATTGCATGCTCCGTAGCGATCATTTTCTGTCGGTGATTGCGGAAATTTCTAGTTTCTTTGCTTCGCCGTCTATTCTCGGCGGAGCCCTCGATAACGTCACCTTGCCGCAGCGGCGTAGCGCACGGAAGGAGTTTAATATCTGACGCATCGCAAATTGCCGCAACCTTTTTCGCTGCCTTTTTGCGTCATTGCCGCGGTCGCGTATTGGCTATTAATTTGGAGTCCAATTCCAAAGGAGCGTCCATTGAGGCTCGAGCTTATTTCAAAATATCCCGCCTGCCAAAGCCCGGTGCCGCCGCTACTGTTTGTTCATGCGGCCTGGCATGGCGCTTGGTGTTGGGACGTCCATTTCCTCGATTTTTTCTCTGACAACGGTTTCGAAGCTCATGCGCTTAGCTTGCGTGGGCACGGCCAAAGCGAAGGCCGCGACAAATTGCGCTGGACGGGGATAGGCAGTTATGTCGAGGATGTCGCAGAAGTCGCAAGGCAAATGGCGCGCCCGCCGATCGTGATTGGCCATTCATTGGGTGGCTTCGTCGTTCAAGTCTATTTGGAGACCCATGCGGTGCCAGCAGGCATTTTGGTGGCTGCGATTCCTCCCACCGGGGTGTTGCGTCCCCTGCTGAGGGCGGCGCTGCGCCATCCATGGATTTTCTTAAAGACACAATTGACGCAAGATCTCTATCATTTCGTGGCCACACCCGAACTGGCGCGCGAAGCTTTCTTTTCATCTGGCATAAGTAACGAGTTGGTGGAAGCCTATTGGCGACAGCTTCAGAACGAATCTTTTCTCGCCTTTCTCAGCATGTGCATCGGCCGGCCCAGGCCTACGCGGGTTAAATCTCCAATGCTGGTGCTAGGTGCCCGCAAGGATGCCACAATTCTTCCATCAGAGATCGAAGCGACTGCCCGTGTTTATGGAACGACCGCGCAAATTTTTCCCGGCATGGCGCATGATATGATGCTGGAGCCGCTATGGAAGGACGTCGCCAACGCCATTTTGGCTTTCGCGACCGCAATCGCGGGAACGCCTGGCCCACCAGAGCCCAATGCTTCGTGAATGCTCCTGCTTTTCGTACATGGAAAGCTAGTGAGGAATTCAAGAATTTCACTGACGCGTTTCTGATTTATGAAATCAGTCGGTTCTTTGCCGCGAAAGTCGGTTCTGGAAGTTCTTGTTAGCGCGCCCTGATCAGATGGCGGCTATGAGCCGACAGCCGTAAATTGCCTATCCCGGCTTCGACCCGCCGATGCTATGCGCCCTGAGCGAAAAGTAATCGCGCTCGCCGGTCAGCATCAGGGCGAGGGCGTCGATCGCCGCCACAACGGTCGAGCCAGAATAATAGAGTGGCCCGGCGACTTTCATCCTCGTCATCTCCCCAATGACGGCGCCCCGGCACGTTCCGAGGGCCGCCAGCAATGCAGGGCGGTCGACCAGCGAGTCCGACCGGGTTGTTCGCCTATTCATGGCTTTTCACCCGTCGACGGCCGCAATTGGGACGGAAGAAGCGCGCCTCGGACATAGCCGCGCGAGACGGCCGCTTCGGAACCGATGGCAAGCTCGGCAAGGTCGTGAAGGAGAGCCCGAATCGCCTCACGCGGATCGCCGCCGAACTCTTCCATCAGGGCATCGATTTCCTCGTCCGTCGCATCGAGGGCGACACGTTGAACCCCATCTGCCATGATTCCTGCCCTGTCCTACGGTGAGAATGTAAGTGGAACATCGTGGCCGCCGAGGGTCAATCAGATGGTGTTGGCGTGACGGGTTGCGGCGAGCATAATCGGCCAATGTGTAATCTCTACTCAATGACAAAGACCCAGGACGCCATGCGGGCCCTGTTCCGCGTCAAGCGCGACCTGACGGGCAACCTACCGCCCATGCCCGGCATTTTCCCGGATTACGCCGCGCCGATCGTCCGCATGGCGGAGGGCGAGCGCGAGCTTGCCACGGCGCGGTGGGGCATGCCCTCGCCGGCCTTCGCCCTCAAGGGCCGCACAACAGACCCCGGCGTGACCAATGTCCGCAACACGTCGTCACCCCACTGGCGCCGCTGGCTCGGCCCTGCAAATCGCTGCATCGTGCCGTTCACATCATTCTCGGAATATGAAACCGGGCCAGACGGCAAAAAGGTCCCGGTCTGGTTCGCGCTCGGCGAAGATCGCCCTCTCGCCGGCTTCGCCGGGATTTGGACCAACTGGACCTCAGTCCGCAAAGCCAAGGAGGGCGAAGTCACCTGCGATATCTTCGCGTTCCTGACGACCGAGGCGAATGCGGAAGTAGCGCCAATCCACCCAAAGGCCATGCCAGTTATTCTGACAGACGAAAACGAGGTCGACGTCTGGCTCAGCGCCCCGGCGCAGGTGGCGATGGAACTACAAAGACCATTGGCAGCCGGAAAACTGAAGATCGTAGCCAAGGGCGACCGGCAAGACAGCACGCCTGCGTAAAGCAGGATTCGCAGTGCGTGGCGACATGGTGGCGACACCGCGCATTTGAACCGAGATAGCGGAAGCCGCGCCGTCGCCACAAACTCAAGCAAAATCAATTAGATGATTTTGGAGCGGGTGGAGGGAATCGAACCCTCGTATTCAGCTTGGAAGGCTGCTGCTCTACCATTGAGCTACACCCGCGCGCGACCCCGTTATGCCAAGAGGCGCGGCGCTTGGCAAGAGTCGTCAGAAAAAGGCGCGCCGGGCGTTGGCGTGGAAAAATAACAGCCTTTACAAATCGTTCCCGAACGCCCCGGCCCGCGCGACGGAAAACCGTCTCCTCTCATTTCTTTCATGATATTTGAGGCGCAATATGCTGATTAAATGCGCTTTTAGGCATCCGACGAATCTGTCCCCAAAAAGCCGCCGCTCTGCCTGCGCCATAATTGGGCGTAGAGTCCGTTACGCGCCAGCAGCTCGTCGTGGCCGCCGTCTTCAACGATCCTGCCCCGGTCGAGCACGATCAGCCGGTCCATATGGGCGATGGTCGAGAGGCGATGGGCGATGGCGATGGTCGTTCGGCCCTCCATCAGCTGTGTCATTTCCTGCTGGATCGCAGCCTCGACCTCGCTGTCGAGCGCGCTGGTCGCCTCGTCCAGCACCAGAATCGGGGCGTCTTCGAGAATCACCCGCGCAATGGCGATGCGCTGGCGCTGGCCGCCCGACAGCTTGACGCCTCTTTCGCCGACCTGCGCGCCAAAGCCCGCGCCGCCATCCTTGTCGCGCAAGGCGAGGATGAAATCCTCCGCATGGGCGCGCCGCGCGGCGGCGACCATCAGATCGTCGCTCGCCTCCGGCCGGCCGTAGCGGATATTCTCGGCGATGGTCCGGTGCAGCAGCGTATTATCCTGCGTGACCACTGCGATGTGGCGGCGCAGGCTCTGTTGCGTGACGCGAGAAATATCCTGCCCGTCGATCAGGATGCTACCCGATTCAAGATCATAGAAGCGTAGCAGTAGATTGACCAAAGTGCTCTTGCCAGCGCCGCTGCGGCCGATCAGGCCAACCTTTTGCCCCGCCGGAATGGTCAGACTGAGCTTCTCGATCACGCCGCCCTCGCCCGCTTCGCGCTGGCGGCCGTAATGAAATTCAACCTCACGGAATTCGACCTTGCCGCCGTCGCGCGCCACCTTGAGCGGGTGGGCGGCGGGCGCGTCCACCACCGAATAGGGCAGCGCGATCGTCTCCATGCATTCCTCGACGCGCGCCAGCGTCTCGGACACATTGGTGACTTCGTTGCGGATCCAGCCCGACATATTCACCATCTGCCAGGCCATCGGGACGATCATCACCGCCACGCCGGAGGTGATGCGCCCTTCCTGCCATTGCGACAGCGCCAGAGCCGGAGAGGCCATCAACAGCGCGACGTTCAGCGCCGTATGGGTGGCGCCCATCTGCCAGATCTTGTGCAGGGCGGCGCGGAAACTGTCGCTGTGGCGGCCGAGTTCGACGAGATTGGCCGAGGTTTCCTCCTGCTCACGGCCAAACAGCTTCACCAGCCCGATATTGACGAAAACATCGTTCACATGGCCGACCAGTTCGGTGTGGTGGCGCGCATGAGCGAGTTGCAGCGCGCGCACGCGCGGCAGGAAATAGACGAGCGAGGCAATGAAAGCCGCCAGCCAGATCAGAGTCGGCGCAGCCAGCCAGACGTCGAAGCGCATCATGGCGAAGATGGAAGCAAAGACAAAGAAGCCGCAATACCAGATGGCGCTCATCGTGCTGCGCAACGGATCGCGCAGGGCCGCGCCGCCGTCCACCACCTTGTTGGCGAGCCGCCCGGCGAAATCATTGGTGAAATAGGCCATGCTGTGGCCGAGCGTATAGCGGGCGAGCTGGTAGCGGATGAGATTGTTGAACCGCGCCGTATAATGATGGTCATAAATGTACCAAAGCAGCGCCATGCACAGGCCCCAGCCGATCAGGATCGGGGCCGCGGTGCGCCACAGCCAGGGGTGGCTCAGCACGTCGCGCGTGTCGGCGGAGGCGTTGACGTCATTGACCAGCCAGCTGATCATCACCGGGATCATGGTCGCCCCGGCGGCGACGCAGGCCTCCAGCACGAGCAGCACCGCGAGCAGGCCTTTGATCTGACGGACGAAGTGCCAGACGAAGGGCCAAAGCCGCGCCGGCGGCGGACCGGCCGGCGCCCCCTCGATGGATATGATTTCGAATGTCATGGTTTCTTACCGCTGCGCGCCGCGACGCAATGCTCCATGGCCAAAGCTTAAGGCCAAAATTCATGGCCGAAGCTCATAGCAAAGGTTGCGGGTGCGACGAAAGCCTTGTTCTCAAATCGCGAAATCCGGGAAGGCGAATGCGCGAAATTGGTTTAGGCTAAGTCAATCCGGCCCGACGCCCCAAGGGCGAACGCATCGTGAGCCGAGAACAAAAATTCGGGAGCACGTCCATGCCAAATCATCCCGCGCTGCCCTATCTCCGCTCCGCGGAGAAGGGGAAGATCGTCAGCGCGCAGGAAGCCGTGCGCCTCATCCGCCATGGCGACACCGTCGCGACCGGAGGCTTCGTCGGCATCGGCTTCGCCGAGGAAATCGCCCTCGCGCTGGAGGAACATTTCCTGAGCTGCGAGAGCGAGCAGCCCTATTCACAGGGCCGGCTCGGCGAATTGACGCTCGTCTATGCGGCGGGCCAGGGCGACGGCAAAAGCAAGGGCCTCAATCATTTCGCCCATGAGGGCCTGCTGAAGCGGGTCATCGGCGGCCATTGGGGGCTCGCGCCGAAATTGCAGGAGCTGGCCATCGGCAACCGCATCGAGGCCTATAACCTTCCGCAGGGCGTCATCACCCATTTGTTCCGCGACATCGCCGCCCATCGCCCGGTCCATATCACCCGCGTTGGCATGGGCACTTTCGTCGATCCGATTCATGGCGGCGGCAAGCTCAACGCCCGCACCACGGAGGATATCGTCGAGCGCCTCACCCTCCACGGCGAGGATTACCTTCTCTACAAGACCTTCCCGATCCATGTCGGCATCATCCGCGCCACCACCGGCGACGCCGACGGCAACCTCACCATGGAAAAGGAGGCGCTGACGCTGGAGGCGTTGGCCATCGCCATGGCGGCGCATAATTCGGGCGGCATCGTCATCGCGCAAGTCGAACGCGTGGCCGAAAGCGGCAGCCTCAATCCGCGCCAGGTCAAGGTGCCAGGCGTGCTGGTCGATTGCGTCGTCGTCGCCAGGCCCGAAAACCATTGGCAGACCTTCGGCACCCAATACAGCCCCGCCTTCGCCAGCGAGATCCGCGCGCGCGCCGGCTCCGTGCCCCCGATGGCGATGAGCGAGCGCAAGATCATCGCGCGTCGCGCCGCTTTCGAGCTGAAAGCCAATAGCGTGGTCAATCTCGGCATCGGCATGCCCGAGGGCATCGCCGCCGTGGCTAATGAGGAAAAGATCATCGACCTCATCACCCTCACGGCCGAGCCGGGGGTGATCGGCGGCATCCCCGCCAGCGGCATCGATTTCGGCTGCGCCACCAATACCCAGGCCGTGATCGACCAGCCCTACCAGTTCGATTTCTACGACGGCGGCGGTCTCGACGCGGCGTTTCTGGGCCTCGCCCAGGTCGACCGCCATGGCAATCTGAACGTCAGCAAGTTCGGGCCGAAGCTCGCCGGCGCCGGCGGCTTCATCAATATCAGCCAGAACGCCAAGCGCGTCATCTTCGTCGGCACCTTCGGCGCCGGCAAGCAGCAGGTCGAGGCGCGCGACGGCAAGCTGCACATTATTCTTGAAGCGCGCGCGCGCAAGTTCGTCGACGCCGTGGAGCATGTCACCTTCAGCGGGACGGAGGCGGCGAAATCGGGCAAAAGCGTCCTGTATATCACCGAGCGTTGCGTCTTCGCCCTGCGACCCGACGGGCTGGAGCTGACCGAAATCGCACCTGGCGTCGATCTTGAACGCGACATTCTTGCCCATATGGATTTCAAACCGCTAATCCCGCGCGATCCGATCCTGATGGACTCGCGGATCTTCCAGGAAGGGCCGATGGACCTGCGCTCGTACCTGCTTGACGTGCCGCTCGATCAGCGCCTGACCTTCGACGACGAGCAGGACCTGTTCTTCGTCAATCTCGAGCATTACGCCCTCCGCAGCCAGAAGGACATTGACGACATCCGCCGCATGGTTGAGCAGAAGTTGGCCCCGCTCGGCCGCCGCGTCTACGCCATCGTCAATTACGACAATTTCTCCATCGTGCCGGAACTGCTGGATTCCTATTCCGCAATGGTGCGCGGCCTGATGGACCAATTTTATTCCGGCGTCTCGCGCTACACCACCAGTGGCTTCCTGCGCATGAAGCTCGGCGAAGCGCTAGAAAATCGCGGGGTCGAGGCGCATATTTTCGAAAGCGCCGAAGAGGCGGAAGAGGATATGCGGCATCTCGAAAACGGGTTGCCGTAAGGTTGCGGCAAAGCAGCGCCGGAGAGTCCGATGGATCGCACCATGCAAACCCTCGCCCTCGTGGCGCTGCTGCTCTATCTTGCCCCCGCCGCGCTCGGGCCGCGCCTGAGCGACAACCAGCGGACCTGGCTCTGGCGCGCCGCCGCTGGCGCGTTGGCGGTTGGCCTCGCGATCGCAGTGATTGAAACCATTCGCTGGTTTGCGCGCTGAAAGCCTTGGCGGGCTCAGAACTTGGCGAGGACTTCAGCTTAGCTGTTTTGCTGCACTGCACAATTTTGTTGCAGCGCGTCGACCGTTCCCTTAGGATGCGCTCCGCGAGGCCGAAAGTCATGAATCGCGTCCTCGCTTAAGGACGTTTTCGCACAAATCGTCCATGAGGAGCCCAAATATGTCGAACGACCCGATCAAGAACCCCGCCGAGCTGTTCAATCTTTCCGGCGCCAATGTCCGCGAGATCGCCGAAAAGGGCGTGACCCAGACCCGCGAAGCTTTCGAGAAGCTCAACGCCTCCGCCAAGGAAGCCGCCGGCACGCTCAACGCCAGCGCCTCCGTCGTCGCCCAGGGCCTCTCCGAGTTCAACGCCAAGGCCTTCGAAGCCCTCCAGGCCAACACCTATTCGACGCTCGACTTCCTGTCCTCGCTCGCCTCCGTGAAGAGCCCGGGCGAACTCGCTCCGCTGCAGTCGGCCTTTGCCGAAAAGCAGTTCAAGGCCCTGACGGAGCAGGCCAAGGACCTCACCGCTCTGGCGCAGAAGATCTCCAAGGAAGCTGCCGAGCCGCTGAAGGGCCAGATCGAAAAGACCATCAAGTCCGTCGGCTGATTGGACTTTGCGCCGCCGGCTTTTGCGCCGGCGGCCCATTCCCGCCACGATTTCGAGCGCTGCGGGACCTGATTTGAGACGCTTGGGACGGCCGGGATAAGTCAATGGATGGTTTCGCCGACTTCATCTTGACGCCCATCGCCCTGTTCTCGGGGCGCCCGCTCGCGGTCGGCATCGCGCTGGGCATCCTCGGCGCGGCGCTGCTGATCTGGCTGCTGGCGCTGGTTCCGGCGGAGCGCCGCTTCGTCGGACGCCTCCGCCGCCTTTCCCGCGCCCTGCGCGCCCTGCGCGGCGGGAATCACGCGCCCGAGGAATTGTTCGCCCAGGCCGACTCTCTGTTCGAAGGCGACGACCTCGCCCCCGCTTGGCGGCGCTACCGCTCCAGCGTCGAATTCGAGCATGGCAAGGCCGTAAGCTATTCCGACCCGGCGGATTTCTTCGCCCTCGTCCATTTGCCCGGCCATTCCTATCCGAAATGGTCCTCGACGCTTGCCGGCGTGTTCCTGACCGTCGGCCTGTTCTTCACCTTCGTCGGCCTTTCAGCGGCCCTGCTGCAACTTGGCGGCGGCGGCGCGGGGCATGATTCCCTTTCCCCCGAGCAACTCAAGCGCGCGGTCGAAGGCATTCTCGCCGTCAGCTCGGTGAAGTTCATCACCTCGATCGCCGGCATCCTGGCCTATATTTTCTGGAGCGTGGTCGCGCGCCAGCAATCCTCCGCCCAGACGGTCGCCGAGGAAGACCTGCTGCAGGAGATCCGCGCGCTTTCGACCTATGTCGCGCCGGAAATGATTCTGCGCCGGCAGTTACGACTCGCCGAGGCGCAGAACGCCCAGTTCGGCGCGCTGGCCGAAAATCTGTCGGCGCGTCTCGACGCCGCCTTTTCCAAAATGTCGGAGACTTTGGCGGATGGCGCGGCTTCGGCCTTCACGCCTTTGCGCGACGAAATCGCCGCCATGAGCGCGCGTGTCGGCGAGGCCAATGCCGGGGTGGCCGAGAGCGCTGGCGCGACCTTCGGAAATCTCTGGCAGGACGGCATCGGCCGCCACCTCGATTCCTTCGGCGCGCAAATGGGCGCGCTGCTAGCCGCGCTCGATTCCATGCCGCGCAAATTCGCCGAGGTCGAAACCGGATTTGGCGGCGAGATCGGACGCGGCGCCGACCAGCTGACCCAGTCGGCGGGGCGGATGGCCGCGCTGATGGAGCAGAGCCAGGACCGCATGGCCGCGACGCTCGCCGCCTTCGAGACGAAGATCGCTGGCCTGCCGGCCACCTTCGCCGCAACCTCCGAACAAGGCGCCCGCGACTTGGGCGCCGCCTTGCGCCAGACGCTCGAGAACGCCAATCAGGCGGCGGAAGACTCCAGCCGCGCCAATGCCGAGAAAATGTCGGCGCGCATCGAGAACGTCGCCGCCGCCCTCGCCTCGGCGGCTTCGGCCTTGACGCAGGCGGGCGCTGATTCCCGCACGCAAATGGCCGAGGGCGCGAAACTGGTCTCGGCCTCCGGCGAGGAATCCGCCGCACGGCTGACCCGCATGGTCGAGGCCTTCGCCTCCGCCGTCAGCCGTCTCGCCACGCGCCTCGACCAGACCGAACAGGCGCTCGGCCTCCATAACGAGCGCCTCGACAAATCCGGCGAGATTGTCGCGGGCGCCTCCAGCGAACTGGTTAACGCCGCCGGCGCGATGGAAGGCGCCGCCGCGCCCCTGACCGAGGCCACCCACACCTTCCGCGAGGCGATGATCGGCTTGGGCGAAGCGGCGCGCCGCATCGAGGTCGTTTCCGCCTCGGGCGACCAGATCGCCAGCCATATCGCGGCCTATGGCGCGCATATGTCGCATTCGCTGGCGTCATTCGAAACGCTTTCCGAGACGGTCAAGGCGACGCAAACGGGCTTCGGCGACGAGATCGGACGCGGCGCCGGCGAACTGTCGCAATCGGCGTCCCGGATGGCCACGCAAATGGAGCAGGCGCAGGATCGCCTCGCCGCAACCCTCGCCGCTTTCGAAGGCAAGATCGCCGGCATCGCCCCCGCCATCGCTTCGGCCGCCGAGCAAAGCACCCGCGAAGCCGGCGCCGCCTTGCTTGCGACTCTCGACAGCGCCGCGCAGGTGACCGAAGAGGCCAGCCGCACCAATAGCGAACAGATCACCGCGCGCGTCGAAAGCGTCGCCGCCGCCCTCGCCGCCGCCGCTTCGTCGCTGGCCCAGGCGGGCGTCGAATCCCGCGCGCAAATGACCGAGGGCATGCAGGCCGTCAACGCGTCTGGCGAGGAATCGGCCGCGCGGCTAACCCGCATGGTCGAGGCTTTCGCCGCCGCCGTCGGCAAGCTCTCGACGCGGCTCGACCAGACCGAACAGGCGCTTGGCGCGCATAACGAACGCCTCGACAAGGCGGGCGAAATCGTCTCAGGCGCCTCGAACAATCTAGCGCTCGCGGCGGGCGCGATGGAAGGCGCCGCCGCGCCGCTGACCACCGCCACCCTAACCTTCCGCGACGCCATGGCGCGTTTCGGCGAGGCGGCCGGACGGATCGAGCAGATTTCGGCTTCGGGCGATCAGATCGCCAGCCATATCGCCGCCTTCGGCTCGCAAATGACCCATTCGCTCGCGGCCTTCGATACGCTCCCGGACAAGATCAAGGCGACCGAAGGCGGCTTCGGCGACGAAATCGGCCGCTCGGCGGCGGCCCTTACCGAAGCCGCGCGGAAAATGAGCGCCGGCTTCGAACAGGGCCAGTCATCGCTGGCCGCGACTTTGGCGTCGTTCGAGGCCAAGATTCTCGCCATGCCCCATGCTCTCGCCGACGCCTCGGAGCAATCCTCGCGCGACATCGGCCAAAAGGTCCAGACCGCGCTGGATAGCGTCGCCGCCGCCGCGACCCAGGCCAGCCGGGGCGGCGCCGATCTTTTCTCCGCGCGGGTGGAGGAGATTTCCCGCTCGCTGTCGCTGGCTGCAGAGCGGCTGATGCAAGCGAGCGAGGCGTCTGGCGCGCAATTGCGCGACAGCCAGGACGCGCTTGCCTCCGGCGCGGCGCAGGGCGCAAAAATCCTGTCCGGCGCAGCGGAAAACTCGGCGGAAATGATGACCAGGACAGTCGAGCGTTTCGCCGATTCCGCGCGCGGCCTGTCGCTCAAGCTCGCCGAAGTCGCCCTGGGCATGGACGCCCAGAATGCGCGGCTGGAAAAGGCCGGCGCGATCGTTTCCGGAGCGTCCGAATCGCTGGCCGGGGCCGCCGGCTCCGTCGCCAGCGCCGCGGCGCCGCTGTCGGCGGCCACCGCCTCGCTGCATGGCGCCATGGATAATTTCTCCGGCGCGGCCGAGCATATCCGCGTCATGTCCGACGCGGGTCGCACGGTGGTCGATAATTTCCGCCGCGCCGCATTGCAGGCCAACAAGAGCCTTGGCTCGCAGGCCGACAACTTCCGCAATGTGGAGCAGGCCGTCGCCCGCACGCTCAACGAACTGACCGGCGGCGTACAGTCGCTCGGCCGCGAAATTTCGCAATGTATCGAAACCTATGACAATGAAATCGCGCGCTCCATCGGCAGCCTCGAAGCCGCGCTGATCGACATCGGCGACATCGTCGATAATCGCGAGGCCAAAAAGGCGGCGGAGGCGCGCTGATGTTCGCCTCCCGCGTTCACAAGATCGAGGAAGAGGAAAAGAAGGACGTCTTCGCGCCCGTCGCCGATCTCATGGTCGGCGTTGTCTTCATCTTCATCATCATGGTGCTGGCCTTGTCGCTGGTGATGATGGAAGACGCGGTGCCGCGCCCGCTTTACGACCAGACCGCGCAGGAGCTGGCGCAGGTCAAGATCGAACGCGACGCCCTCAAAAAGCGCGCCGCGCAACTTTCCGAATTCGTCTCCTTCGTCAAGACGGAAGGCGTCGTCCCCCTACTCGACCGTCTCGCCGAAGCCGACGCCACGCGCACCAAAATCCTGCAAATGCTCAAAGACCGGCTGGCGGCGCAGGGCGTCAATGTCGAGGCCGATTTCCGCAGCGGCGTGTTGCGTCTGCCGACGGGAAACCTGTTCGAATCCGCCCAGGCCGACCCGACGCCACACGGCCGCGACGTCATCCGCCTATTGGGCGTGGCGCTGGCCGATGTGGTGCTCTGCTTCCTGCCCGGCGCGCCCGCCGCCTGCCCGCCGCAGTCGCAAGGCAGCCTGCTCAACGCCGTCTATGTCGAGGGCCATACCGACGCGGCCCCATTGCGCGGCGGGGCCGATCGCTTCCGCGACAATTGGGACCTTTCCGCCGCCCGCGCCATCGAGGCCTATCGCATCGCTCGGGATTCAGATCCGCGCGTGCCCAATCTGAAAAACGCGGAAGGCAAGAGCCTGCTGGGCGTCAGCGGCTATGCCGACACTCGGCCTGTGATCGACGGGTTGAGCGAGAAGCAGCGCAATGACAAGGCGGTGATGGAGACGGACCGCCGCATCGAAGTCAGGCTGATCATGGCGGTCAATCGCGATCAGGTCGAACGAGCCCTGCGCGACCTGAACCAGCGGCTGGACAAGCTCGATGCCGGAGGAAAATAGCCCGGGCCAGGGCCAGGGCCAGAACTCGTCGCCGCTTCTTTCTCCGCTCCGGCGCTCGCGGCTGACGCGCCTCGCTGGCGAACTCGAAGAGCGCCACGGCCCGGGACGCGCCGCGCCCGGCGCGCCGGATTCCCTGATCGACCGCGCGGCGCGCAAATTGGCCGCGAGCCGGGGCGATCTCGCCACGCTGGATTTCGCGGAAAAGAAGGCGACGCTCGAACTGTTCTGGCGTCCGCGCGCGCCGTGGATCGCGGGCGTTTCCGACATTGAAAACTGGCTGCGCTGGGCGGAGACGGATTGGAAGCCGCGCATAGCCGAAACGCGCGTCTGCATCGCGCTATTGCGCCATTTCGACCCGGACAATGTCGCCGCCGGACTGACGCAGGAGTGGCTCTCCGGCCGTCAGGACCTGCTATGGGGCAGGTTCGGCGAATTCGCGCGCGTCTGGAGCCTGTGGCGCGGCTCGGAGGCCGTTTCTCGCGCCGCAGAGGCGTTGGCCTCGGGCGACCCCGCCTTTCTGCATGAGGCCGCGCGCAACGCCCAGACCCGGACGATCCTGCAACATTCCGGCTTTCTCGTCGCCGTTGCGGAAGCCTATGCCCTGCACGAGTCCCAGAGCGGGGCGCAAACGCAATGGGACGCCGCCGGGCTGTTGCTGGATTTCTTCGAGCCGGCTGGCCTGCTCGCCGCCGGAGGTCCGGCGGCGGCGCGAACGCGGGCGAAAATCGCCTTCATTTCCGGCCTGATCAGTTGGGCGGCCGCGCGCGGCGACGTGGACGCCATCGCCCGCGCGCTCAAACTCTGTTTCCGCATCGCGGGCGATCCGCGCGCGGGGCTGGACGACTGGCGCGATGTGCCGGAAGCGGCTCTCGCGCAGGCCGAGAAATGGCTGGTCGAGGAGACGCTCGAAACCTCCTTCCGCATCGTTGACGACTTGCGCACGGACGACGCCTCCGTGCTGGCGGCGCGCCGCGCGTTCTGGCGCTCCTATCTGCCCTTCGCCACGCGGGCGCGGCTGATCGGCGCCCGCAAGGCGCAAAGCGCCGCAGCCGCGCTCGGCGCGCCGTGCCGCGCGCTGAAAACTTATCTGAGCGACCATTGCGGCTTCGTGCTGGAGTTGCGGGGGCCAGACGGCCGCGAGGTCGTCATCCTGGAGCTGAACAATCTCGCCCAGACCCTGTTCTGGTCCCACGACGATCCGCACGCGCCGGGCTTCGACCAGCGCTCCTACGACGGCCCCGCCTTGCGCGCGAAATGCGATCTGGCCCTGAGCCACCTTCCGCCGGTCGGCTGGACCGGCAAATTCGCCGCGCTGATCGAGAAACAGGCCGGAATCGCCCAGCCTGCAACGAAATGACCTCGGCGGGCAAGACGCCGTAAATTGACCTTTCGTCAGCCTCATAAATGCTTGCGCGCGCGTAATTCTGGTGTCGCACGGCGCGCCCATGGTGCAAGCTGGCGCGCCAGATTCGCGCTGCGCTCCCGCTCGTCCGACCGAGGACGGCGCGTCAAGATAAAGGAAACGACCATGAAAAAAGTGCTTCTCGGCCTCTTCGCCCTCGGCATGATCGTCGCCGACGTCTCCGCGGCCAACGCCGTCGTCTGCGCCCGCGGCGTCTATCGCGCCGGTTGCGCCGGCCCGCGCGGCGCCGTCGTCGCTCCCCGCGGCCCCGTCGTCGTGGCGCCCCGCCCTGTCGTGGTCGCCCCCCGGCCTGTCGTCGTGGCGCCGCGCTGCCATTACCGCGGCGGCGTCCGCGTCTGCCGCTGAACCGGCTGAATTTCAATATGAATTCAGGCGGCTTCGCTCAGGCGAAGCCGCCTTTTCTTTTGCCGCCCACCTATTCTTGACGGAGGCGCAAGACTGGCTTCTGTTTGATCTTCGGGGAAGAAAGCCGTCTAATCCTCACCCAGCAGAAAAATGCGCCCTTAGCGGCGCCGCCAATTGGAATTTTTCGCCCATGAACGAACTCGCCTCTCCCGCCGTGCAAGGACAAGACCCTGAAATCGACGCCTCCGCCGACGGGCGCGCGGCCGAAATCATTCAATTGCGCGACGCCGTGTTGGAGAAGCTGAATTATTCCGTCGGCAAGGATCGCAACACGGCCAGCGAGCGCGACTGGTTCATCGCCGTGGCGCTGGCGACGCGCGACCGCATCGTCAACGACTGGATGCGCTCCGTGCGCGAGGCCTATCGCGAGAATCGCCGCCGCGTCTATTATCTCTCGCTGGAGTTCCTCATCGGCCGCCTGCTGATGGATTCGCTCACCAATCTCGGCCTCGTCGAGCCGATGCGCGCGGCCCTCGCAGGGCTCGACATCGACCTCGACAAGTTGCGCAATGTCGAGCCCGACGCCGCGCTGGGCAATGGAGGCCTCGGGCGCCTCGCCGCCTGTTTCATGGAGAGCATGGCCACCTTGTCCATCGCCGCGCATGGCTATGGCATTCGCTACGATCATGGCCTGTTCCGCCAGACCATCAGCGACGGCTGGCAGCATGAATTTCCCGAGGACTGGCTCGATTTCGGCAATCCGTGGGAGTTTCCCCGTCCCGAGGTGAACTATAATATCGGCTTCGGCGGCGTGGTGGACAGCACGCCGCGTCCGCATGGAACGCCCACGCAGGTCTGGCGGCCGTCTGAAACGGTCGTCGCCGTGGCCTATGACACGCCGGTGGTCGGCTGGCGCGGCGTTCAGGTCAATACGTTGCGGCTATGGTCGGCGCGCGCCCAGGACCCGCTGCGGCTCGATGTCTTCAATCAGGGCGATTATGTCGGCGCGCTCGCCGATCAGGTACGCGCGGAATCCATTTCCAAGATCCTTTATCCGAGCGATTCGACGCCCGCCGGCCAAGAACTTCGCTTGCGGCAGGAATATTTTTTCGCCTCGGCCTCGCTGCAGGACCTCATCCGGCGTCATCTGAAGCAGAATGGCGACATCGACACCCTCGCCGACAAGGTCGCCATCCAGCTCAACGACACCCATCCGGCCATCGGCGTCGCCGAATTGATGCGCCTGCTGGTGGACGTTTACGGGCTGGAATGGGACCGCGCCTGGGAGATCACGCAGGCGACTTTCTCCTACACCAACCACACGCTCTTGCCGGAGGCGCTCGAAACCTGGCCGGCGCCACTGATGGAGCGGCTGCTGCCGCGCCACATGCAGATCATCTATCTCATCAACGCCCGCCATCTCGACAATCTGCGCGCCGATGGCGTGAACGATCCGGGCAAGCTTTCGGCCTTGTCGGTGATCGACGAGCACAATGGCCGCCATGTCCGCATGGGCCATCTCGCATTCCTCGGCTCGCACAAGGTCAATGGCGTTTCGGCGCTGCATTCCGAACTCGTCAAGGAAACGGTGTTCCGCGACCTGCACGAGATTTTCCCCGACCGCATCGTCAACAAGACCAATGGCGTCACCTTCCGGCGCTGGCTGTTCGAGGCCAATCCGCATCTGACGCGGCTGCTCGAAGAGACAATTGGCAAGGGCTTCTACGACGATGCGTCCGAGCTGGAAAAACTGGAGCCGCTCGCCTCCGATCTCGATTTCCAGGCGCGCTATTCCTCCGCGCGGCAGGCCAACAAGGGGGCCCTGGCCAATCTCATCGCCGATCGGATGCTGATCAAGGTCGACCCGAGCGCCCTGTTCGACGTTCAGATCAAGCGCATCCACGAATACAAGCGGCAATTGTTGAATATTCTGGAGACGATTGCGCTCTATAACGAGATCCGTGCGCAACCCATGCGCGACTTTGTGCCTAGGGTGAAAATCTTCGCGGGCAAGGCCGCCGCGAGCTATCATATGGCCAAGCTGATCATCAAGCTCGCCAATGACGTGGCGCGCGTGGTCAATAACGACCCCACGGTGCGCGATCTGCTGAAGGTGGTGTTCCTGCCCAATTACAATGTCAGCCTGGCCGAGGTGATCATTCCGGCCGCCGATCTGTCGGAGCAGATTTCAACGGCGGGCATGGAGGCTTCCGGCACCGGCAACATGAAAATGGCGCTCAACGGCGCCCTGACCATCGGCACGCTCGACGGCGCCAATGTCGAGATCAAGGAGCGCGTGGGCGACGACAATATCTTCATCTTCGGCCTCACCGCCGAGGAGGTAGCCGCCCGGCGCGCTCAGGGCAATGACGCGCAGGAGACCATCGCCGCCTCGCCGGTGCTGCGCGAGGTGCTGGAATCCATCGCCGACGGCGCCTTCTCGCCGGATGACCGCAACCGCTACGCCGCGCTGGTCGATATGCTGACCTATCACGACTATTTCCTCGTGACCGCCGATTTCGACGCCTATTACGCCGCCCAGGCGGCGGTCGGGCGGCGCTGGCGCGACCGCAAGACGTGGTGGCGCTCGGCCATCCTCAACACCGCCCGCACCGGCTGGTTCTCGTCGGATCGCGCCATTGCCGAATATGCGGAAGAAATCTGGAAGGTTCCGGTGCGCCGAACATGACCATTCGCCCGAACTGGGCGCCGGACGCCGACGTCGAAGCCATCGTCGCCGGACGGCACCCCAACCCTTTCTCCGTGCTGGGACCGCACGCCTGCCCCGGCGGCGCCGCGCTGCGCGCCTTCGCGCCCGGCGCGCGACGTCTGACCGCCCTTTTCGCGGACGGCGAGCAGGCGGCGCTGGAAGCGCGCGGCGGAGAGGGCTTTTTCGAGGGCTTTGTCGCCCGCCGCCCGCCTTTCGCCTATCGTTTCCTTGCGGAAGGCGAGGCCGGGAGCTGGGACTGGGACGACCCCTACCGCTTCGGCCCGATCCTCGGCGAAATGGATGACCATCTGCTGGTCGAAGGCGCCCATCTGGAGCTTTACCGGCGTCTCGGCGCGCACCACATGACGCATGAAGGCGTCGAGGGCGTGCATTTCTCGGTCTGGGCGCCGCATGCCAAGCGCGTCTCGGTGGTGGGCGAATTCAACCAATGGGACGGGCGCCGCCATCCCATGCGCAAGCGTATCGACAGCGGGCTTTGGGAAATCTTCCTGCCCGGCGCCGCCGAAGGCGCGCTCTACAAATATGAAATCCTGCCCGCCTCCAGCGCGGTCTTGCCGCTCAAGGCCGATCCCTTCGGACAGGAAGCGCAATTGCGCCCTTCCACCGCCTCCGTCGTCGCAAGCACAAAAGCCTTCCGCTGGACCGACGCCGCCTTTCTCGCCGCGCGCGGCAAGAGCGATCCGCGCCGCGCGCCCCTGTCGATCTACGAGGTTCATCTCGGATCATGGCGCCGAGGCGAGGGCAATCGCTTCCCGACCTATGACGAACTGGCGGACAGCCTTATCCCCTATGCGCGGGAGCAGGGCTTCACCCATCTCGAATTGCTGCCCGTCTCCGAGCATCCGCTCGACGCTTCCTGGGGCTATCAGCCGATCGGCCTGTTCGCGCCGACCTCGCGCTTCGGCGAGGCCGAGGGCTTCAAGCGTTTCGTCGATCGCGCCCATGCCGAAGGGCTCGGCGTGATCCTCGACTGGGTGCCGGCGCATTTCCCGACGGACGAGCATGGCCTCGCCTGGTTCGACGGCGGGCCGCTCTATGAACACGCCGATCCGCAGCGAGGTTTCCAGCCGGACTGGAACACGGCGATCTATGATTTCGGCCGCAGCGAGGTCGCCAATTTCCTCGCCGTCAATGCGCTCTACTGGTTCGAGCAGTTTCATATCGACGGGTTGCGCGTGGACGCCGTCGCCTCCATGCTCTACCTCGATTATTCGCGCAAAGAGGGCGAGTGGTCGCCCAACGTCCATGGCGGAAAGGAAAATCTGGAAGCCATCGCCTTCCTGCAGAAGGTCAATACGCTGGTCTATGAGCGCTATCCCGGCACCTTGATGATCGCGGAGGAATCGACCTCCTGGCCGGGCGTGTCCCAGCCGGTTCATGCCGGCGGGCTTGGCTTCGGCTTCAAATGGAACATGGGCTGGATGAACGACACCCTGCGCTATATAGCGCAGGATCCAATTTTCCGCCGCTGGAGCCATGACCGCCTGACCTTCGGCCTGCTCTACGCCTTCGCCGAGAATTTCGTGCTGCCGATTTCCCATGATGAAGTCGTACATGGCAAAGGCTCGCTGATCGGCAAGATGCCCGGCGACGAATGGCGGAAATTCGCCAACGCCCGCGCCTATTTCGCCTTCATGTGGGCGCATCCCGGCAAGAAGCTTTTGTTCATGGGCCAGGACTTCGGCCAGACCCGCGAATGGAGCGAGGACCGTTCGCTTGACTGGGATCTGCTGCAATACCCGCCCCATGCCGGACTGAGCCTGCTGGTGCGCGACCTCAACCATCTCTATCGCAAGCATGCCGCTCTCCACGCCCGCGATTGCGAGGCGGAAGGCTTCCAATGGCTGGTCGTGGACGATTCCGATGCCTCCGTCTTCGCCTGGCTTCGGCGCGGCGGTCACGATGACCCTGCCGTGGCGATCCTGGTCAATTTCACGCCCGTACCGCGCCCGGATTATCGCATCGGCCTGCCCGCGCCGGGCCGCTGGCGCGAAATCCTCAACACCGACGCGCAGATCTATGGCGGCGGCGGACTGGGCAATCTCGGCGCGGTCGAAGCCGTGGCCGAACCGCACAACGGCCAACCGGCGTCGGCGCGCGTGATGGCGCCGCCGCTTGGCGCGATTTACCTGCTCTATGAACCGGATGCTAAGCTTGAGACTTGATCCAGATTGACGCGGGCGGGCCAAGCCCGGATTACAAGGAAGAACCCGCCGCGAAGAAGGCGCTGGAGGAACACGCCCGATGACGAGGAAATCCTTCAATGTTCCGCTATCGAAACCCCCGTCCGCCAACGCCCCCCTGGCTCGCCACGCGCTGGCCTTCGTGCTCGCGGGTGGACGCGGCTCGCGCCTGATGGAGTTGACAGACCGCCGCGCCAAGCCCGCCGTCTATTTCGGCGGCAAGGCGCGCATCGTCGATTTCGCTTTGTCCAATGCGCTCAATTCCGGCATCCGCCGCATCGCGGTCGCGACGCAATACAAGGCGCACAGCCTGATCCGCCATTTGCAGCGCGCCTGGACCTTCCTGCGCCCCGAGCGCAACGAGAGCTTCGACCTGCTGCCCGCCTCGCAGCGCATTTCCGAAAACATGTGGTATGTCGGCACCGCCGACGCGGTCTATCAGAACGCCGATATCATTCTGGACTACGAGCCGCGCTTCATCGTCATTCTCGCCGGCGACCATATCTATAAAATGGACTATGAGCTGATGCTCCAGCAACATGTCGACCAATGCGCCGACGTGACCGTGGGCTGTCTCGAAGTCTCCCGCGAGGAGGCGACCGGCTTCGGCGTGATGGGGATCGACGAGAACAACCAAATCATTTCCTTCCTCGAAAAGCCGAAAGACCCGCCCGCCATGCCGGGCAAGCCGGACCGCTGCCTCGCCAGCATGGGCATCTATGTCTTCGAGACGAAATTCCTGTTCGATCTCCTGCGCCAGGACGCCGCCAATGGACTTTCCAGCCATGACTTCGGCAAGGACCTGATCCCCTATATCGTCAAGCATGGCAAAGCCTGCGCCCATCATTTCTCCTCGTCCTGCGTGCGCTCGACCATGGAAGTCGCCCCCTATTGGCGCGATGTCGGCACGGTGGACGCCTATTGGTCCGCCAATATCGACCTGACGCAGATTGAGCCGGAGCTGGATATTTTCGACCGCGACTGGCCAATCTGGACCTATTCCGAACTCACCGCCCCGGCGAAATTCGTCCATGACATTGATGGGCGGCGCGGCCACGCCGTTTCGTCGCTGGTCTCGGGCGGCTGCATCGTTTCCGGCTCGACCCTGCGTAATTCGCTGATGTTCAGCCGCGTCCGCGTCAATTCCTACGCCCAGGTCGAGAGCGCCGTGGTGCTGCCCGACGTGGACATCGGACGAGGGGCCCGGCTCACCAAGGTCGTCGTCGATCATGGCGTGCGCATCCCCGAGGGTCTCGTGATCGGCGAAGACCCCGAACTCGACGCCGCCCGTTTCCGCCGCACCGAGGCCGGCGTGTGCCTCGTCACCCAACCCATGATCGACCGGCTCCCATCATGAAAAGCATCTCCGCGCTTTCGGTCGCCTCCGAAATCTTTCCGCTGGTCAAGACTGGCGGCCTTGCCGACGTCGCGGGCGCGCTGCCCGGCGCGCTTCTGGCGGAGAATGTGGCGATGCGCACGCTCTGTCCCGGTTATCGCCCCGTCCTCGCCGCGCTGAAAAAAGCGGAGACGGTCGCCAAGTTCGAGGACCTGTTCGGCGGCCCAGCGCGCCTGCTGGCCGGGCGGGTCGGCGCGCTCGATCTTTTCGTCCTCGACGCGCCGCATCTCTATGACCGCGACGGCGGCCCCTATGCCGGGCCGGATGGACGCGATTTCCCCGACAACGCCTTTCGCTTCGCCGCGCTCGCCAAGACTGGCGCGGCTCTTGGCCAGGGACTCGTTGCGGGCTTCGCGCCGCAGGTCGTCCATTCCCACGACTGGCAGGCGGGCCTGACCGCCGCTTATCTGCATTACAGCGGCCTGCCGCGTCCGGGCACGGTGATGACCGTGCATAATCTCGCCTTCCAGGGACAATTCCCGGCGGAAATTTTCCCCGCGCTTGGCCTGCCGCCGCAGGCCTTTTCCATCGAAGGGGTCGAATATTACGGCGGCGTCGGCTTCCTCAAGGCGGGGCTGCAACTCGCCGACCGCATCACCACGGTCTCGCCGACCTATGCGGAGGAAATCCAGCAAGGTCCGTCCGGCATGGGCCTCGACGGCCTGTTGCGCGGGCGCGACGGCGAGTTGTCAGGCATTCTCAACGGCATCGATACCGAGGTCTGGAACCCGGAAACCGACCCGATGATCGCCACGCTTTATTCGGCGAAAAAGCTCGCCATCCGCGCGGACAACAAGAAAGCCCTGCAATCGCGGCTCGGACTGGCCCATGAGGCGAACCGTCTGCTGGTCGGCGTCGTCAGCCGCCTGTCGTGGCAGAAAGGCCTGGACCTGCTGCTCGACTGCCTGCCCGTGTTGGCTGAATGCAACGCCCAGCTCGCGCTGCTCGGAAGCGGCGATCCCGCATTGGAGGCCGCCTTTCAGGACGCGGCGCAGAACCATCCGGGGCGGGTCGGAGTCCATTTCGGCTATGAAGAGCGCCTCGCCCATCTCATCCAGGCCGGCGCCGACGCCATTCTCGTACCCTCGCGCTTCGAGCCCTGTGGCCTGACCCAGCTTTGCGCCATGCGCTATGGCGCCGTGCCGGTGGTCGCGCGCGTTGGCGGCCTCGCCGACACGATCATCGACGCCAATGAAATGGCGGTGCTGGCCAATTGCGCCACCGGCCTGCAATTTTCGCCGGTTTCCGCCGACGCGCTGGCTGGCGCGCTGCGCAAATGCAATGCGCTCCACGCCGACAAGGCCCTTTGGAAGAAGCTCCAAAGCAATGGCATGAAGACCGATGTGAGCTGGACCCAGCCGGCCCGTCATTATGCGCATATCTTTCGAGAGATCGCGCAGGACGCCCGCGCTTGAATTGGCGCATGCTACCCGGCTCGCCGGAACCTCTGGGCCTGACGCTGCCCGAAGGCGGCGCCAATGTCGCGGTTTATTCCAAGACGGCGGAGAAGATCGAGCTTTGCCTTTTCGACGCAAGCGGCGCACGAGAAATCTCGCGCCTCGCGCTGCCTGAACGCACAGGCCCCGTCTTTCATGGCTTCGTCCCCGGCCTGAGAGAAGGCGCGCGTTACGGCTTTCGCGCGCATGGCCCATGGCGCCCCGGCGAAGGCCTGCGCTTCGACCCGAACAAGCTGCTGCTCGACCCGCATGCGTTGGCGCTCGATGGCCCGATCAAGCTGCACCAAAGCTTTTTCGCATCTTCGCCTTTGGACAGCGGCCCCTTCGCGCCCAAGGCCGTCGCAGCCGCGCCGCAATTGGCCACGCCGAAGCGGCGCAAAATTCCGTGGCCCGAAACCATTATCTACGAACTGCATGTGCGCGGTTTCACCCGCACACTCGAAAGCCTGCCCGAAGCCGTGCGCGGAACCTTCGCGGGCCTGGCCCACCCGGTGGCGATCGCGCATCTCAAATTGCTCGGCGTGACAACGCTTGAAATCATGCCCTGCGCGGCATGGATCGACGAGCGTCATTTGCAGGCCGCGGGCCTGACCAATTACTGGGGCTACAATCCAGTCGCGCTGATGGCGCCCGAGCCGCGCCTGGCGCCGGGCGCCTGGCGCGAAGTCCGCGAGAGCGTCGCCGCGCTGCAGGCGGCCGGCCTCGAAGTGCTGATCGACGTCGTGCTCAACCATAGCGGCGAGAGCGACAAGGACGGCCCGACGCTCTGCCTGCGCGGGCTGGATAACGAGGTTTCCTACCGCCTCGACCCGGCCGACCGCGCCCGCTACATCGACGATGCCGGCTGCGGCAACATCCTGCGGCTCGATCATCCCGCGACCCTGCGCTATGCGATGGACGCGCTGCGCGCCTGGGCGCTTTACGGTGGGGTCGACGGCTTCCGTTTCGACCTCGCCACGACGCTCGCCCGCCGCGCGGAGGGGTTCGACCCCCACGCGCCTTTGCTCGCGGCCATTGCGCAGGACCCTGTTTTGCGTGAGTTGAAACTGATCGCCGAACCCTGGGACATCGGGCCCGGCGGCTATCAGATCGGGCGCTTCCCGGCGGGCTGGGGCGAATGGAACGACAATTTCCGCGACACGGCGCGAAAATTCTGGCGTGGCGACGCGGGCATGATTGGCGCGTTGGCGACGCGGCTCGCCGGCTCGGCGGATGTTTTCCAGAACCGAAAACCGCCCTCGCGCGGAATCAATTTCGTCACCGCCCATGACGGCTTCACCCTCGCCGATCTGGTCTCCTACGAGCGCAAGCACAATGAGGCCAATGGCGAGGACAATCGCGACGGGACCGACGCCAACCATTCCTGGAACAATGGCGCCGAGGGCGACACGGCGGATGAAGCCATATGCGCGGCGCGGCGGTGCGACCAGCGCAATCTCCTGACGCTGCTATTGCTCGCGCGTGGGACGCCCATGCTGTCCATGGGCGCGGAGCTTGGCCAGACCCAGCACGGCAACAACAACGCCTATGCGCAGGATAACGCCACCGCCTGGCTCGACTGGGCAAAGGCCGACGCGCGGCTGGTCGCCTGCGCGCGCGCCCTGATCGCCTTACGCAAATCGACCCCGGCCTTCACGCAGGATCGCTTCCTGACTGGCGCGCCGCAGGACGGCGGTCTCGCCGATGTCGAATGGCGCGGCTCCGATGGTGAGATCTTGCGCGAAGGGCAATGGCAGGAAAGCGAGCGCCGTTTTCTGGCGGGGTTTTTCCATGCCGAAGGCTCTCGCGCGGGCGTGCTATTCAACGCGGGGCGGGAGGTGGCGCAATTCCGTCTGCCGCAGGCGCGCGAAAAATTTCTCTGGCGCCGGGCGCTTGATACGCAAGCCGAGGACGGCGCGGCGGACGGCGCCTGTTTCGATTGCGGCGAGGTCTTGGTCGTCGCGCCGCGCGCGTCGCTGGTTCTGGTCGAGACGCCGGAAGAGGACGCCGCGCGACTTGACGAGACGCCAGAACGGGAGACGCTCGATGCGCTCGCGCGGGCGGCGGGATTGGCGCCCAATTGGCACGATATCGGCGGTACGCGGCATGTCGTGCCAGATTCGACCAAGCGTGCTTTGTTGAAAGCCATGGGCCTCGGCGCGGTGACGCAGCGCGAGGCCCGCGCCAGCCTGAAACGCCTCGCCAGCGAGCGCGACCGCCGCGTGCTGCTCCATGCGCTCGTCGTCCGCGAGGGCGACAAGATCGAGGCGCCTCTCGCCATCGACGCGCCTGCGGAACTGGAAATCGTGGACGAGAGCGGCGCGCGGCGGATCGTCGCGCCGGAGGGCTTTCGCCGCGAAGAAAAGCGCGCCTGCGACGGCGTAACTTTCATCGCGCAAATCGCGATCCTGCCGCCGCTCCCCATCGGCCGCTACAAGCTCTCGCTCGCCGGCGATCCCGCCACGTTTTGCCATCTGACCGTCGCGCCGCGCGCCTGTTACTGGCCCGAAGCGCTCGACGCCGGCGTCGCCGGGATCAGCGCCCAGCTTTACAGCCTGCGCCGCGACGGCGATCAGGGCATTGGCGATTTCACCACGCTTGCCGAACTCGCCGAGGCCGCCGGGCGCGCGGGTTACGCGACGCTCGGAATCAATCCGCTCCACGCGCTCTTCACGCAGGATCGCGAGCGCGCCAGCCCCTATCATCCCAGCGACCGCAATTTCCTCGATCCGATCAGTCTCGACCTCGACGCGCTCGCGGAGACAACCGGCGTGCCCTGCCCGCTCGACGTGGAAACGCGCACGCAAGCCGAGGCTCTCGCGCAGACCAGCGCGGTGGATTATCCGGCCGTCTGGGCGCTGAAGGCCCGCGCGCTCGCCGCGCATTTTTCGGACTTCGAACAAAAGGCGGCGGCCGATCCCGGCTTCGCCCCGGCGCGCGATTTCGAGGCATTTATCGCGGAGGGCGACGCGCGGCTGCGTCTGTTCGCGGCTTTCGAAGCCATGGCCCGGCGTGGAGACTTGGCCCGGCGTGGAGTCCCACGGCAGCGGTCGAGCGAACTTGAAGCCTTCGCCCACGACCATGCCAAGGAGCTTCGCGCGATCTGTTTCGAGCAATGGCTGTGCGACCGCCAGCTGGCGCGCGCCGCCGCGCGCGGCAAGGCCGCCGGGCTCGCTCTCGGCCTGTTTCGCGATCTCGCGGTGGGGGCCGCGCCGGACGGCGGCGAAGTTCTGGCGGAAGGCGACCTGTTCATGCAAGGCGTCTCGGTCGGCGCTCCGCCCGATCCTTTCGCCGAAGGCGGGCAGGTCTGGAACCTGCCGCCGCCCAATCCACTGGCGTTGGCGCGCACGGGCTATGAAGCCTTCAGCGCCCTCTTGCGCGCCAATATGCGCCATGCCGGCGCGCTGCGCATCGACCATGTCATGGCGCTGGAGCGGCTGTTCGTCGTCCCCGACGGCGCGCCCGCGCTGGACGGCGCCTATCTGTCTTACCCGCTCGACGATCTGCTCGGCGAACTGGCGCTGGAAAGTCTTCGCGCACGATGCGTCGTCATTGGCGAGGATCTGGGCACGGTGCCGAATGGCTTTCGCGAGAAAATGGCGGCGGCCAATGTGCTGAGCTATCGCGTGCTGTTTTTCGAGTGTCACGGCGAAGACTTCGCGCCGCCCTCGGCTTATCCCCGCAAGGCGCTGGCCTGCGCCTCGACCCACGATCTGCCGACGCTAGCTGGCTGGCGGCGAGGCGCCGATATCGAGGAGAAAGCCGCGCTCGGCCTCATCTCGCCCGAGGCCGCCGAAAGCGAACGCATGCGGCGCCGCGACGACGAGGCCCGCCTGCGGAAGGCGCTCGCGGCGGAAGGTCTCGAGCCGGACGATTCCGAACCCGCGCTCATTGCGGCGATCCACGCTTTTATCGCCAAGGCCGACGCCGCTCTGGTCCTGTTTCAGATCGACGACCTTCTTGGCGAAACGACCGGCGTCAATCTTCCCGGAACCGACCGCGAACGCCCCAACTGGCGCCGCAAGCTCGCCCGCGACGCGGCCGGCGCGTTGACGCCAGCGCCGAGACCGCGTGAAACATGATCGACGGCGTCACGCGCCATGCAGGGCGAGCCAGACGGTCGGCGCGCCCGCCTCCGTCCATTCGACACGATGCCGGACATGCGGCGGGATCTCGACATAGTCGCCGAGCCGGAGGATGCGGGGGCTATCCTCGCCTTCCATGAGAAGCGCGGCCGAGCCAGACAAGACGACCACCCATTCCGTCCAGGCCTGATCGTACCAATAGCCCTCCGGACTGGCCTGCCCCGTGGAGACGATCCGCTCGACGCGCGCTCCCGGCAGCGTCAGTAAATTCGTGAATTCCTCCTCCGCGCTGGAGGTGGGCAGCTTGGCAAAAAGATTGCCGGATTTGACCATCGCAACCTCAAAAGAATGCGGCGGCGGAGCCGATCAGGCCGATGAGGCCGACGCTCGCCGCCAGAACGATCATGATCGCATGTCGCGCTCCGCGCTGGCGCACTGGCGGCGCCAGAACCCTGGCTGTCAGGGCGACCAGCAGCCCGACGACCAGCGGGAACAGCAGCGCATTGGCGGCTTGCGCCGCGATATTCAGCCAAACCAGATCCTGCGCGAAATACACCAGCGCCGCCGCCCCGCAGAGGCCGGAGCCGTAAAGCACGAGAAAGCGCCGCGCGCCGCTCGAAGCCGGAAAGACCTCGGCCACACCCCAGGATAAGGCCAGCGAAGCGACAATGGCCGCCGCAAAGGAGGCCCCCGCCACGCCGATGCTGAAGACGAGCAGCGCATTGTCGCGCCCCAGAGCCCCGGCCAGCGCCTCGCCGATTTCGCCAATGCTGGCGAGGCCCCGGACGCGATCGCCGGCATGGAGAGCGGCGGCGGCGGCGACCAGCACGGCGCCGGTCAGAACCTGCGTCACGATCGCCCCAATCGCGGTATCGGCGCGAATGGCGGGCAGATCGTCGGGCTGCATGGCGCGACGCGCGGTCGCCGCCTGCTGATAGAACACCATCCAGGGATTGAAGGTCGAGCCGACGATGGCGGCGGCCAGGAACAGAAAGCCGCGGTCGCCCAGCGGCGCGTGGAAAAAGTCGCGCATCATCGCGGCGGGATGAGGCCGCGCCTTCCAGGCGACAATGAGGAAAGCGCATTCGAACAGGCCGAAAGCGAGAGCGGCCTGCTCCGCGCGACGATAGGCGGCGGTCGCCGCGACCGCCAGCAAAGCGAGGCCCGCGACAGGCAGCGTGACGTCACGCGATACCCCGTAAAGCTCGCCAATTCCCGCGACTCCGGTGAATTCGGTGACCAGCGTTCCGAATGTCGCCAGCGCCAGCCCGGCGAGCGCCAGCACTGCGGCTCTCTTGCCGAAACGCGCCCGCACCAAAGCGCCGAAACCCTCGCCCGTGAACAGGCCAAGCCGCGCGGCGAGCTCCTGCACGAGATAAAGGGCCGGGATCAGCGCGAGAACCAACGGCAGCATGCGGAAATTCCATTGCGCGCCAGCCTGCGCGGCGGCGACGACATTGCCTGCGTCGGTATCGGCGAGCATAACCAGCAGGCCCGGCCCCCAAGCCGCCAGCCCATGCCGCAGCGGATTGCGCCGCGCCAAAGGGCGATCCGCTGCGCCGTTCATGACTGGTCCGCCGGGCGGGTCAATTGACGGCCAGAATGACCTGGGTCGGATCGAAGGTCGCGGCGGCCTTGGCGCCGACCTGAAGTCCGAGGTCTTCCGCCGTCTGCCGCGGAACCACGGCGTGCAAGGTCTTGCCGAGGCCGATGTCGAGCCGGATCTCGCTGTTGCGCTCGGCGTCGATGCGCTCCGCCACTTCGCCGACAAAAGCGTTGCGGCCGCCCTCCGGCGCGTATTCCGGCGAGAACAGGCGAATGAAGGAGGATTTGACCAGAGCCAGCACCTTCCGTCCCGGCGTCAGATCGAGATCGTCGGCGGATTCATTGGTGACGATGGCCAGCATTTTGCGGTCGTCGGCGAATTTCAGCGTGACTTCCACATCCACAGGCCAGCGTTTGACCTGCACCACCTCAGTCTGGAAGACGTTGCGGGCGGAAATGCGCGCGCCGAGCGCCCAGAGGAAGGCTTCCTCCTGCCCCCCAAGCCCCTCTTCCGCGATGATGTTGGAGATCAGCGACAGCTTTTCTTCCAGCCGATGGAAGGTGGCGAGGAGCCGCCGGCCTTCTTCCGTCACCTCCGCGCCGCCGCCGGACCGCCCGCCCGGACGGGTGATGAAAGCCGGAGTCGGCAGCAGGTTATTCACGGCGTTGACCGAATCCCACGCCGTTTTGTAGCTGAAGCCCGTCGTTTTCGCCGCCTTGGCGATGCTGCCCAGCTCCGCGACCTTTTCGAGCAGCATGATCCGATCGTGCCCGACCAGGAAACGCCCCCCGCTATGCAACGCGAGAAGAGCGTTGATCTTGTTGCCCGTCATGACCGCTCCACCAGTTCCGCGCACCAATCGCGGAAAAATTCACTTGCCGCAAGAACCATTTTGGCCATAGTCTCACACCATTATGTAATCGCAATACATCACGCCTAAACGCGACAAGCTTTGACGCGAAAGGCAGTCATCGTCAGGTCCGGAGCGCGGTTCCCCATCTCCCGCGCGAACCAGACCGGCGATCGCGGCGGGCCCCGCGCGCTATTCCCCCGCTCGCCCGGGGCGCCCCCCCCGGTTGACCCCGCCAGCCCAAGCCCCCAACAAGA
>NZ_JAGRPM010000032.1 GCF_019449565.1 Rhodoblastus sp.
AAGGACGCAACCAATCGCGGCATAGGCCGCGCCCGGACGGCCATCAGGCCGCCGGATCGAGGGATCCACGCCGCAATCACCAGAGAAAATGATCGTTGCGGGGCGAGCAATCGCTTGCACGGCGACTTTTTCAACGAAATCCGCCAAAAATACGCCTTCGTTCAGCCGACGCGGAACTACCGCTTCTGGCGCCGAGCGGACGGCCAGACGTCATCTTGAACGGCCACTATTTATGCTCGGAGCTTCAACGTTGCTTGAGCGTTGTATTTCCGGCCCGCTGAGAGCGGGGAGCTGGGGAGGGAGAGGTTGGACAAGGAGGCCACGTCCATGTCCAAGACTCTCAATCAGCAACGAGACCATCGGCAAGCGGCCTGGAACAAGGGACGGCTCGTGGGCCAGAAGCGCCCGCTCAAGCCAAAGGAAGTGTGGAATATCCGGGCCCGCCTTCAGATCGAGGCGCGAAGGCGCGACCTCGCAATGTTCGATCTCGCGATCGATAGCAAATTGCGGGGATGTGACCTCGTCCGTTTGACGATCGACGATTTGTGCGTCGGCGGCAGGTTGCGCGACCGCGCAACGATCGTCCAGAGGAAGACCGGCAGACCGGTCCAATTCGAAATCACGGAGCAAACTCGGGCGTCAGTCGAGGATTGGCTGGCGACACTGAAAATCCGCGATGGGCGTTTTCTGTTTCCAAGCCGCGTCCACCAGCAGCCTCACATCTCGACGCGGCAATATGCTCGGATTGTCCATGACTGGGTTCGAAGCGCCGGGTTGGACGACTCGGCGTACGGCACGCATTCGATGCGGCGAACGAAGGCTGCGCAGATTTACAAAAAGACCGGCAACCTGAGAGCCGTTCAACTCCTATTGGGGCATACGAAGCTGGAGAGCACCGTTCGATATCTCGGAATCGAGGTGGATGACGCGCTCAGCATTTCCGAACAGGTAGAATTGTGACGGATCGGGTGCGGTGTCGCCCAACGATGGCGCCGCATCTCTCGCTGTTGACCGCTATTCTGGAGATCGCGGACTTCGGAAGCATCGCGTGAACAGGAAATAATTACCCACAGCGGGCTTTGCCTGGCGCGTCAATGACCGACTAGAATCGGACCCCCGCCTCGAAACAGGGGCTGGTCCCGATCGAAGCGCGCCTACGCTTCAACTCCAGAAGCTGTTGAGCCGGCCTAACAGCCACACTGTCGAGGCCGTCCCGATCAGATAGCCGGCAGCCACCCGCGCAGGTCGCCCAGGAGTAACGAAGAGCGCGCTCAGCGCTTTTTCTCCAGCCACGATCGCGATGACAAACAGAATCTGCCCGGCCTCGACGCCGAGATTGAACGTCAGCAAGGCGAGGGGAACGTCCGCCTGCGGCAGGCCGATGTCCTTGAGCGCCCCGGCGAAGCCGAAGCCGTGCAAGAGCCCGAAGACGCCGGCGACGATCCAGGGATAGCTTTCGGAAAGACGCCGCTCTCCCGACCGCATTTTGACGAGTTCGCTGGCGAGGAAGGCGATGCTGAGCGCGATCGCCGCCTCGACGGGTTTCTGCGGCAGCCGAAAATAACCAAGCGTCGCGCCCGCCAGAGTTATTCTGTGAGCGACGGTAAACGCCGTGATCGTCTTCAGGAGCGTCCAGCGGTCGCGGATCAGAAAGATGAGGGCGAGGACGAACAGCAGATGGTCCAGACTGGTAAGGATGTGTTCAACGCCCAGGAAGCCATAGGTTCGCGCCACATCCCAGGCGCTTTGGGCGCCAGTGACGCGCAGGATCGGAGATTCGGGCCCGAGCCGAGCAATCTGCGTCGAGCTGTCGCGATACTGGATTCGCGCGAGGACGTCTGTGACCGTCGCGCGCAGGCCGTCGATGACGATGTCCTTGCCCCGCAACCCGCCCGCGCACGTTATTGTCCATCTTTCGAAAAAAGCGCCGGCGACGAGCCCAGAAACCGGCTCCGTCGTGTTCTTGCAGGAATCCGGCAAACGCGCGTCAATGCCAAGGCGACGGTCGCCGAGCGCAGGGACCTTCCAGAGCACGGAAAATTCGTCTGGCGCCGTCTCCTTCAGGTCAAGATAGGCCGGCCGCAATTCGTCGGCGGCGGCATGGGCGCCGCCCAACGCTAGGGCGACGACCAGGAGAAGCGTCCGCAGCCGGATCATCGGCTCGTCTCTGGCTGGGTCTCGACAACGATATGATACCGGGCGAGTAGCTGTCGATAACGCGCATCTTCCACAGACTTGCGGGTTTCGTTCGACCAGTCGCGCGCGACGGCGGCGCGGACCTCGTCGAGGGCCGGCAGGCGCACAGGCTGGCGATCCAGAATGCGCACGAGATGCAGGCCGAACGCCGAGCGAATCGGCCCTGTCCATAGGCGCGCCTCCGCCTTGTTCTTCAAAGCGGTGGCGAAATCGTCCCCGAACATTTCGCCGATCGCGGTCAACCGGGTCATCGCAACCTCGGACGGCAGCAAGGTCGCGTCGCCGCGCGGCGTTTCAGCAGGATCCTTGCGCAAGGTTTCGAGCAGCGTCGCTGCATCCTGTTCGATCCTGTCGCCGCGGCTCGCGGGACTGAGGTAAATCTGTTGAAAGGCCAGTTTGGGGCCGATTTCAAACCGGTCGGCATGCGCCTGCAGATAGGCCTGGAGTTGCGCGTCGGTCGGAGCCTGCCCCTCGGCGTCGGCGTCGATCAGAAACTCGTATTTCTGGCGCAGGCGGCGTCGAATGCTGGTGTCGTTCTTGTCGAGGCCGAGCATCACGGCCTCCCGATTGTAGATTTCCTCCTTGATGTAATTCTCGACCAGGCCCTTCAGCTCGATCGCTGTCGGCGGCCGTTGCCAGGTGTTGCCGAACAGGTTCGCAAGCTGTTCGACCTTGGCGCCCGTAATGACGATCCGGTCATCGCCGCCGCCTGCAGGTGACCTATTCACGACCGCATAGAGGCCAAAAATCGCGAAAGCGAGAATGATGAAATGAAGCAGCGGTTCTTCGAACAGCTTCTTCAGCATTGCGGACGCTGCAGTGTGAGGGGCGCGGCCGCGACCTTGTTCCGCTTCGCGGGCGCGGCCAGGGAGAGCGCCAGAACCAGGACAGACGCGGCGACGATCCACGATCCCGCGATCCTGACCCCGACGCGATGCCAATGCTTTTTGAAGCCGACGGTCAAACCGGCGATCAGAATCAGCAGGTAGATGAAGCCCGACGCCAGACCGGCGAGGGTCAGGGCTGTCTCCCGCGAGGTCTCACCCGCGTTTTCGGACTCAAGACCAAGCAACGCGCCCGCTCCCGCCGCGGCCAGAACCGTCACGACGCGGCCAACGGGACGATCGAGGCAGATGGCGGCGCCAAGGGCCAGCGAGGCGGCCAGAAGAACCGGTTCTCGAACGCCGCCCATGCCGCCCAATTGAGCGGCGATCAATCCAAGCGCAAAAGCGACGCAGAACGCCACGACGCCCCACCGCGCGCTGTCGCGGCCCTGCTGTCCGCAAATCAGCGCGGCGGCGATAAGCAGCAGGCCATGCGATGGCGCGACGAAAGGGTCGAGCAGATGGGCGTAAAAAATTCCGAGACCGGCAAGGGGCGCATGCGCTTCCGCCAATCCCGGCCAGGAGGTCAACCCGCCGGCAATGGCAAACCCGAATTTCCCGCAGCGCCTCATGCATAGCCGCTCAGAAAGGCGACCCCCACGGCCGCGATGGCCGCTCCACCGGCGCGCACGACGTAATTGCCGATCTGATAACGCGTCAACAAACCCAGGCCGACGCCGCACAGGTGAAGCAGTCCTGTTGCGATCACGAAGCCAAGGGCAAAGGACAGCGGATTGGCGGTCGAGGGAAGTTCGGTTCCATGAGCGTGGCCGTGAAAGAAGGCAAACACGCCGACGATGCAGGCGGCGATCCACAAAGGCGGCCGGAATGCGAAGGCGACGCAAAGGCCGAGTACGATCGCCGATATTGCGATCACGGTTTCGACCGATGGCAGCGGCGCCCCGGCAATGCCGAAAGCGCCGCCAATCGCCATGACGAGCGGAAAAACAACCGGCAGCAGCCAGATCGCGGGCATGCCGAGAAAGGCGCCCCATAGCCCGACCGCCACCATAGCAACGAGATGATCGAGCCCGAGGATCGGATGTTTGAAGCCGCCGACAAAGCCCCCGACGACTCCCGCACCGGAATGCGCAAGGGCGAGACAAGGATCCAGACAGAGCAGAGCCGCGACGGTGACGAGGATAGAGACTTTTCCGATCATTGAGGAACGACCTCTGCGGGCGTCGGCGCCAATGATCGCGTCGCGCTTGCGTGCGTCTTTTGCGTGGCCCGTTCAAGCCACGTCTGGGCGGCGGACAGGGATTCCGCCGCGCCGTAATAGCGGATGAGGCCGAGTTCGGCCGCCGACGCCGCGGTGAGGCGGCCGTCAACGAGCGCGGAGATAACAGACTCCTCCGTCACGAGCACGACATCGCCCCGAGCAGGGCCTTCGGCATGGGGCATCATGGCCAGACCGTCGCCATCGGGCTCGAAGCGCGTCCAAAGCGCCGGGCCGATTAAAATGATCGCAAAGGCGGGTTTCTGTCTGTCATCGGAAACGATCGCCAGCCGATCACGCAACAAGCCCAGTTTGGCGACCGCCTGTTGATAGCCGAGCAGCACCTTGACGGCGGCAGGGCGATCGTCCCGGGCGATGATGTTGTTGGCCTGGGCCTGCAAAACGGCAGGAATGACATAGAGCGATTTGGGATAGATGAAATTCAACATACCGCGAATGGTGCTGACGCCGGCTGGATCGTCATAGCCGCATGACATCGCGGCGGTGGAGGCGGCGGCCAGGGCCGCCGCAATGGTGAGGGCGCTGAATCGCACGCCCGATCCTCTCATGGCGTGTACCAGATCGGCGACGTATAGGCGCGCTCCTGAATGCTTGACGGGACGTCGGTCGGGAGCGCTACGCCAAGAAACTTGGCGTCATAGGTCGTCCAGCGCGGCGTTGGTCTGCCCCCTGAAAAGTGGTCCTCCATGAAGTATGGTTTTCGAACCGGCCGGAGGACAGAAGGATGGCAGGGAAGAGACACAAACCGGAAGAGATTGTCGCCAAGCTTCGTCAAGTCGACGTGCTGATTTCGCAGGGCCGATCGGTCTCGGAATCGATCCGGTCGATAGGCGTGACGGAGGTCACATATTATCGCTGGCGGTCGGAATTTGGCGGCCTGAAGGGCGATCAGGTCAAGCGGCTGAAGGAGCTTGAGGCAGAGAACGCGCGGCTG